>JBFWPT010000037.1:0-42934 GCA_050249835.1 Thermoleophilia bacterium | reverse complement strand
GTGGCGAAGACGTCGACCCACGCGACGCGGCTCACCGGGTCTCCTCCAGGAACCCGGAGAGGGCGTCGGCCAGCTCGCCGGCGGAGACGCTCGTGGGGCCGGGGCGCCCGTCCGGGCCGGCGGCGAACAGGCGGGGGGTGATGGCCTCCACGCCCTCGAACAGCCAGCGCCCGCCGCCGCGCTCGCGCTCCTGCAGCCGGTGGGCGAGCGGGGTGAGGTCGACGCGGGGCGCGAGGGGCCGGCTGACGTAGTCGACCCAGGTCTCGTACCGGTGGGCGAGGGACAGGGTGCCGTCGGGGGTGGCCGTGAGCACCCGGGTCCTGCGCGTGCGCGGGTGGACCGCCATCGGGTCCAGGGGGCGGGGGGCGCGGAGCACGGCGAGGTCGCCCGCCGCGCGCTCCTCGATCGTCGCCTCACCGCTGTCGAGCAGGGCCATGTCCGCGGTGATGCCCTCCCAGCGGGGGCGCCAGAGCATCGCGTAGCGGTCTGGGTCGTCCAGCAGCCCGCGCACACGCGGCAGCACGGCCCGGTGCAGGGCCCCCGCCGGGTCGCCGGCGCCCGCCCGGGCGTGGACCCGGTTCACCTCGGGGAAGGGGGTGCGGCCGCGCTCGGCCATCCCCATCGCGGCGATCGCGACCCGCGGCGCCCACGGGTCGGTCCAGGTGCCGAAGTCCCCGGCCTCGGCCGCCGCGATCGCGAGGTCGCGTGCCGGGTCGCCGGGCGGCGGCCGCTCCAGCAGCAGCCAGATGGCGAGGAGGCCGTCCTCGTCGTAGTGGTTCGTGGAGACCAGGTCGATGGCCGGCCCGGCCGCGTCCGCCTCCATGTACCGGGCCACGATGAGGGCGCTCGTGTCCGCGCGCAGGGCGTCCGGCGTGCCGCTGCCCGGCCAGTGGGACAGGGACAGGACGGTCCCCGGCAGGAGGGCGCCGTCGACCTGCACGTGCGGGCGCCCCGCCAGCTCCTCGGCGGGCACGAGTTCCGCGCCGGGGGCGACGCGCGGCAGCGCGGTGGGGTCGGGGGGCATGGGGGACGGGACGATACCCCGGCTGCGATACTGCCCCGCGGTGGACTACATCTGGGACAACGCCGTTCCGCTCTCGGCCATCCTGCTCGGCCTGCTCGTGCTGGCGGGCCTCATCGTGCTCGCCGTCGCCGGCCTGCGGCTCTGGACGGTGGTCAAGCGCACCAAGGGCCGCCTCGGCGAGGCCGGCGCCGCGCTCGCCGCCGAGAACGACCGGCTCCAGGCGAACCTGGCCCGCATGCCCGAGCGCCAGGCGGAGGTGCAGGCGGCCCTCGACTCCCTGCAGCGCCGCGCCGCCGTGCTCTCGACGCTCACCTCCGCCGCGAGCCAGGCCGCCGAGGTCCTGCGGGCGCCGCTGCGATTCGTCGGGCGGTGACGCCCGCGCCGCCGCGCCTCGCGGTGGTGGATCTCGGCTCCAACTCGGTCCGGCTGTTCCTCTGCGACGCGTTCGGGCCCGGCGGCCCGGAGGGCGCGCGCGTCTCCACCGTCACCGCCCTGCGGCGCGGCGCAGCCGCCGACGGCACCCTCGCGGACGACGCGATCGCGCGGCTCGACGAGTGCCTCGCGGCGTACGCGGCGCGCGTCGCCGTCTTCCGCCCGGACCGGACCGTGGTGACCGGCACGAGCGCGGTGCGCGACGCCCCGGACCGCGCGCGGGTGGCCGCGGTGGTGGAGGCCCGGCTGGGGGCCGCCCTGACCGTGCTCGACGGCGGGCAGGAGGCCGCCGTCTCCTTCGCCGGGGCCCGCCTCGGCGCCCCGGACGCCGGCGAGATCACGGTCGTCGACATCGGCGGCGCCTCCACCGAGATCGTGCGCGGCCACGCCGCGCCCGAGGTGGCCGTCAGCCTGCAGCTCGGCGCGGTGCGGCACACCGAGCGCCACCTGCACGACGACCCGCCCACGCCCGCCCAGGTGGCGGCGCTCCGCGACGAGGCGCGCGATCTCGTGGCCGGGGCGCTGCGCGACACCGGTGGGCCGGCGCCCGTCGTCGTCGGGGTCGCGGGCACCATCACCTCGCTGGCGGGGATCGAGATCGGGCGCTACGACCGGGCCCTCGTCCACGGTCACGCCCTCTCCGCCGCGACGGTCGAGCGGATCACCGCGGAGCTGTGCGCGATGCCCCTGGAGGCCCGGCGGGCGCTGCCCGGCCTGGAGCCCGCGCGCGCCCCGGTCATCGCCGCGGGGGCGCTCATCGCCGCGACGGTCCTGGAGGTCGCCGGGCGCGACGTGATGCGGGTGAGCGAGCGCGACCTGCTCGACGGTGTGGCGCTCGCGGCGGCGGACCCCTCGTCCGGCCTGTTCCGCTCGTGACGATCGTTCCTTAGAATCCCCGCCCATGGCGATCTCCCCGACCGAGGCCACCGCCACGCCGACGACCGCGGCGGGCGACGTCATGTCCGGCCGGCGCACCGTGATGGCGATGGGCTCGAACATGCGCCACGTGCGGCACGCCGAGATCCTCGCCCGCTGGCCGATCCTCCCCGAGGGGTGGGCGAAGGCCGTCGAGACGACGCGGCTCTCCGCGGTCGACCGCACCCCCGGCACGGCCACCTTCGGGCGCTGACGGGCGGTCCCCGGGGGGTACCCTCGGCCTGAGAGCCTCCATGCCGGAGTGGCGGAACTGGCAGACGCGGGGGACTTAAACTCCCCGGCCCTCGGGCGTCCGGGTTCGAATCCCGGCTCCGGCATCGCACCCCCCGTACAGCGGGGGACGTCGCGGCGGAACCGCCCGGTGATGGCCTCCGGGACGTGAGGGCATCTCATGGGCCGTGAGCGGGAGGGCGCGGATCCGGGCGGGACGGGAGCGAGAGCTGGTGCTCGCCGCGGGGCTCGACGCGCCCGCGCAGGCGCGGCGGTGGGCGTCCTGGGTGGACGGGCACCTGTCGCCGCAGCGGGCGGACGAGGCGCGGCTGATGCTGACCGAGCTCGTCACCAACGCGGTGCTGCACGCCGGGCTCGAACCCGGCGACCCCATCCGCGTCACCGGCCGGGTGGGTGACGAGGTGGTGCGCATCACGGTCTGCGACTGCGGCACCGGCTTCGCCCTGGACGGCGCGCCCACCCTGCCGCCGGGCGCCGCCCCGGGGGGCCGGGGGCTCTGGATCGTCAACCGGCTGGCCGACCGGCTCCTGGTGGACTCGGCCGGGGGGAGGGTGGCGTTCGAGCTGGCGCGGGCGCCGCGGGCGGAGCCGGCCGTCCACTGAGCGGGGTCCCTCCCGTCGCATAGAGTCGCGCGGTGACCGGCGACCCCCGCATCGACGCCCTCGCCCGCCTGGCCGTCGAGGTGGGCGCCAACGTGCAGCCCGGCCAGATCGTCTCGGTCAGCGCGCGCCCCGGGCAGGAGGAGCTCGCCCGCGCGGTCGCCGGCGAGGCGTACCGGCGCGGCGCGATGTTCGTGGACCTCGCCTGGTTCGATCCCTGGGTCAAGCTGGCGCGCCTCGAGCACGCCGCCGCGGACACGCTCGGCTTCGTGCCGCCGTGGTACGGGCAGCGGATGACCGGCCTCGGCGACGCCGCCGCGGCGACCATCGCCCTGACCGGGCCGACGACGCCCGGCCTCTACGACGCCATCGACCCGGAGCGGGCGGGCCGCGACCGGCTGCCGTCGGTGCGGGAGGGGATCGCGATCGTCATGGCGGCCAAGATCAACTGGACCGTCGTGCCCTGTCCGAACCCCGCGTGGGCGGCGCTCGTCTTCCCGGACCTCGGCCCGGGGGACGCCCTGGAGCGCCTCTGGTCCGAGATCGGGCACATCCTGCGCCTCGACGAGCCCGACCCCGCCGAGGCGTGGCGGCGCCGGGGCGCCGAGCTGGAGGCGTCCGCCGCGCGGCTCAACGCCCGCCGGATCGACGCGCTGCGGTTCCGGGGCCCGGGCACGGACCTCACCGTCGGCCTTCTCCCGGGGTCCACGTGGATCGGGGGCGGCGACCACCGGGCCGACGGCCTGCCGCACCTCCCGAACATCCCCACGGAGGAGGTCTTCACGACCCCCGACCCCACGCGCACGGAGGGCGTGGTCACCTCGACCCGTCCCCTCGACCTGGGCGGGACGGTGGTGCGGGGCCTGCGCGTGCGCTTCGAGCGGGGGCGCGCGGTGGAGATCACGGCCGACGCCGGCGCGGACACCCTCCGGGCCCGGATCGCCGTGGACGACGGGGGCGCCCGCCTGGGCGAGGTCGCGCTCGTGGACGGCAGCGGGCGCATCGGCCCCCTCGGGACCGTCTTCTACGACACCCTGCTCGACGAGAACGCCACCAGCCACATCGCGCTGGGGGCCGGGTACCCGAAGGGCGCCCCCGACGAGGACCCGGGCCGGGTCAACGACAGCCAGGTCCACATCGACTTCATGATCGGCGGACCCGAGGTGGTCGTCTCAGCCGTCGACGCCGCGGGCCACGAGACCCCCCTGCTCACCGGGGGCGACTGGGCCGGCTGAGCCGCGGTCGGCGATCCGGCCCACGCGGCCGGCCGTCCGCAGCGTGAACCAGGCCGCGCCGTCGGGGCCGATGGCGATGCCGTGCGGCCCGCCGTCCGGGGTGAGCCCGGCGCGGGTCTCCTCCACGTCCCCCCGCGCGTCGATGCGGCCGATGCGGCCGCCGGCACCCGGCGACGTGAACCAGACGCCGCCGCCCGGCGCCGCCGCGATGCCGGCCGGGCGTCCCCCGGGGGTCAGGCCGCGCCAGGTCTCCTGGCCGTCGCCGTCCGGGTCGAGGCGCCCGATGACGTCGCCGTGGACGTACCAGACGCCTCCCTGGGGGTCCGCGGCGACGGCCGCGACCGGCTCCCGGCCGGGGCCGAGGCCGACGCCGGAGATCCATCCGTCGCGGTCGGCGTGCAGGAGGCGCGCGGGCGTGAGCCCGTCGGCGAACCAGACGCCGCCCTGCCCGTCGGCGACCGCCGCCGCGGGCCGGGAGCCGCGGCCGAGGCCGGCCGTGTGGCGCTCCCGCTCGCCCTCCGGGCCGACGCGCAGCAGGGCCGCCGGCGACGCGGAGGTGATCCACACCTCGTCACCCGCGGCCGACGCGATCGCGGTCAGGTCGGCGGCGGCGCCGGGACCCGCGGGCAGGAGCGCGACGACACCCGCGAGCGTGATGCGGGCGACGGCCCCGGGGAGGGTCGCCCAGAGGGCGCCGTCCGGCCCCGCGGCCACGTCGGTGGGATCGCCGCCGAGCGCCACGACCGTCGCGTCCCCGGAGGTCGTGATGCGCCCGAGCGCGCCGCGGCAGGTGAACCAGAGCGCGCCGTCCTCGCCTGCGGCGATGGCCTCGGGGCCGCACCAGCGGTCGCCCACCGCGAACTCGGCGATGGGCGGGGCGCCCGGGCCGCCCTCGCGGGCCCCGGGTGCGCGCGGGGGGGAAGCCGTCGGCGTGAGACGCACGCCTGATTCATCGGCACCCCCCGGGCGGGGATGAAGGCGCTAGGCGGCCCGTCGCCCCCGCTCGCGGTCGACCGCGCGCTCGAAGTAGGCGAGGACGTCCGCGGGGACGGGACCCGACGGCGGGTCCAGGTCCATGTCCGAGAGGCGCCGGCGCGGCGGCTCCGGGTAGCGGAGGTCGGCCGGGCGGGACACCTGGAGGGTGTCGTCGTCGGCCGCGTGGGTGAGGGTCTGCGTCGTCATGGCCCACCCTTCGCCGCCGTGATGGCCGCTCCTGCCGGCGCCGGGCCGAGCGGGCCGTGGTCCTCGAGGTGGATGAGGACCTCGCTGCCGGGCAGCTCCCGGCGGATGGCCGTCTTGACCCTGCCGCCCAGCATGTGGCCGTCCCTGACGGTCGTGTCGGGGGGGACCACCATGTGCAGGTCGATGTGCCGCTTCGCGCCCGCGCGGCGGCCGCGGACGGCGTGGAAGCCGACGCCGTCGGCGCGGGCGAAGCGGGCGAGGACGCCCTCCACGATCGCGATCTCCTCGTCCGGCAGGGCGCGGTCGATGAGCACCTGCGCGGCGGTCCAGGCGATGCGGCCGCCGACGAACACGACGTAGAGGGCGATCGCGACGCCCACCGCGGCGTCCACGCGGGTCCAGCCGGTGGCGGCGACCACGACGAGGCCGGCGGCCGCGCCGGCCGACGTCCACACGTCGGAGGCCAGGTGCGCGGCGTCGGCCGCGATGGCCGGCGAGCCGGTGCGCCGGGCCACGCGCCGCAGGCGCGCCGACACGGCGAGGTTCACGAGGGCGGACGCCACCATCACGCCCACGGCCAGGTCGACCGACACCAGGCCGGCGGAGCCGTCGACGAGCCGCCGGGTCGCCTCGACGACCACGGCCGCGCCGGCGGCGAGCACGAGCACCCCCTCGACCAGGGCGGCCAGGTTCTCGGATTTCTCGTGGCCGTAGGGGTGGTCCTCGTCGGCCGGGCGGGACGCGGCGCGCACCCCGGCGAACGCGATGCCGGACGCGACGAGGTCGCCGGCCGAGTTGGCGGCGTCCGACAGCACGGCGACCGACCCCGTGACCAGGCCGACCACGAACTTGGCGACCGTCAGGAGGGCGTTGGATGCCACCGACAGCATGGCGACGGCGCGGTTGTCGCGGGCGTCCCTGTCCACGACGCCCCACGGTAGTCATTTAGCCTGTTGCTAAGTCAAGTCGGTGCCGGCGCGCGCGTTCGCCGGCTAGCCGCGGCGAGCGCACGGCGGAAGCCGTGGCTAGGAGGTCGCGTGTCACCCTTGTTCCGCCGCCGTCCGCTCGTCCGCGCCGAGGTCGCCCTCTACTCGCCCACGCGCGCGGCGGTGGTCGTGCACCCCGCCGACAACCGCCGGCCCGGGCAGGAGGAGGGGGACCGGTTCGACATCGCCGTGGGGTCCGCCGCGGCGGCGGTGAGGAGCACGCCTCCGCCGCGCTGGGAGGCGTTCCGCGACGCGCTCGCCCGGCTCGCCTCGGGCGTCGCCGCGGTCCGCGGACCACTGCCGGAGGACATCGTCCCCATCGACGGGTTCGGCCCCGGCGGCGACCTCGCCGTGGTGCCGTGGGACGGCCCCGGGCGCCTGGGCGTCGAGTTCGACCTCATCGGATCCCCGGTGGGCCCGGTGCCCCGCGTGGCGAAGCGCCCGGGCGAGGCCGGCCCGGCGGTGGAGGTCGCCGCGCTCGCGGTGCTGCTGCACGTGGCGGAGGCCGACGAGCCCGGCCGCCTGCGCCTCGCGCTCGGCCTGGAGGGCCTCCTGTCCTGGTACCGGGACTCGGACCGCAACGCGCCGCCGCGCGACGCCCTGCGCTTCGCCACGGCGCACGCGGACGGGCGCCTGCGCGAGGCCGGGGCCGGCGGCTGAGGCTTCACGCGATCGCAACGGGCGGGCGCCCGGCCCCGCGCTACGGTGGGCGCATGGACCACCGCAAGCGCATCGCGCTGATCGCGCACGACAACCGCAAGCTCGACCTGCTCGACTGGGCCCGCTTCAACCGCGGCACGCTCGCGCGCCACGAGCTCTACGGCACCGGCACCACCGGCGGCCTGGTGGAGCGCGAGCTGGGCGTGCCGGTGCACCGCTTCCTGAGCGGGCCGCTCGGCGGCGACCAGCAGATCGGCGCGGGCGTCGCCGAGGGGCGCCTCGACATCGTCATCTTCTTCTGGGACCCGCTGCAGTCGCAGCCCCACGACGTCGACGTGAAGGCGCTGCTGCGCATCGCGGTCGTCCACGACACGCCGATCGCCTGCAACCGGGCGACGGCCGACTTCCTGCTGTCGAGCCCTCTGCTGTCGGCGCCGTACCGGCGCGTGACCGAGCCCGGGGTGGCCGCCGCCCTCGTGTGACGGCGGCCCCCGCGGGCGGGGTTACTCGCCCGAGTCCGCGGCCCGCGCCTTGTCGGCCATGCCGGCGATCTCGGAGACGACCTCCTCGTTGGCGAGGGTGGTGACGTCGCCGAGCTGCCGGTTCTCGCTGATGTCCCGCAGCAGGCGGCGCATGATCTTCCCCGAGCGCGTCTTCGGCAGGTCGTCGGTGAGGACGATCGACTTGGGCCGCGCGATGGCGCCGATCTTGGTGGCCACGTGCTGGCGCAGCTCGCCGATGAGGGCCTCGTCGCCGGTGACGCCCGCCTTGAGGGTCACGAAGGCGGCGATCGCCTGGCCGGTCGTCTCGTCGGAGCGGCCCACGACGGCCGCCTCGGCGACCGCCGGGTGGTCGACGAGGGCCGACTCGATCTCGATGGTCGAGAGGCGGTGCCCCGACACGTTCATGACGTCGTCGATGCGTCCGAGGAGCCAGAAGTCGCCGTCGGCGTCGCGCCGGGCGCCGTCGCCGGCGAGGTACTTGCCCGGGTACTGGCTCCAGTAGGTCGCGACGAAACGGTCGTCGTCGCCGTAGAGGGTGCGGAGCATCCCCGGCCACGGCTTGGTGAGCACGAGGTAGCCGCCCTGGCCGAGCGGCACGCTCTCGCCCGCCTCGTTCACCACGTCGGCGGTGATGCCGGGCAGCGGCCGGCCGGCCGAGCCGGGCTTGAGGGTGTTCACGCCCGGGAGGGCCGAGATCATGATGTGGCCGGTCTCGGTCTGCCACCAGGTGTCGACGATGGGGCAGCGGTCGCCGCCGATGTGCTCCCGGTACCACATCCAGGCCTCGGGGTTGATCGGCTCGCCCACCGATCCGAGCAGCCGCAGCGTGCTCATGTCGTGCTTGGCCGGCTGCTCGTCGCCCCACTTCATGAAGGTGCGGATGGCGGTGGGGGCGCAGTAGAGGATCGTGACGCCGTACCGCTCCACGATGTCCCACCATCGGTCCTGGCCCGGGGTGCCGGGCGCGCCCTCGTAGAGGATGCTGGTGGCGCCGTTGGTGAGGGGCCCGTAGACGATGTAGCTGTGGCCGGTCACCCAGCCGACGTCGGCCGCGCACCAGTAGACGTCGTCGTCCTTGAGGTCGAAGACCCACTTGTGGGTCGCGGCGGCGCCGGTGAGGTAGCCGCCCGTCGTGTGGAGGATGCCCTTCGGCTTCCCGGTGCTGCCGGACGTGTAGAGGATGTAGAGCGGGTCCTCGGCGCCCATCGGCTCGGGGTCGGCGTCCGGCGACTGGCCCTCGGTGAGCTCGTGGTACCAGACGTCCCGGCCCTCGACCCAGCCGATCTCCTGCTCGGTCCGGCGCACCACGACGACCGTGGACACGTCGGGAGCGCCCTCGAGCGCGGCGTCGACGTTGTCCTTCAGCTTGATGACCTTGCCCGCGCGCCAGCCGCCGTCGGCCGTGATCATCGCGGTGCAGCCGCAGTCGAGCACCCGGTCGCGCACCGACTCCGGGGAGAAGCCCCCGAAGATGACCGTGTGCGGGGCGCCGATGCGGGCGCAGGCGAGCATCGCGACGACGATCTCCGGGACCATGCCCATGTAGATCGCGACGCGGTCGCCCTTTGAGACGCCGCGCGCGCGCAGGCCGTTGGTGAGGCGCCCGACCCGGTCGCGCAGGTCCGCGTAGGTGACGGCCACCTGCTCGCCCGGCTCGCCCTCCCAGTGGAACGCGACCCGGTCGCCGTTGCCGGCGTCGACGTGCCGGTCCACGCAGTTCACGCTGGCGTTGAGGACGCCGTCGGCGAACCATTTGAAGAAGGGCGGGTTGCTCGCGTCGCACCCCTGGGTGGGCTCCGTGCTCCAGCTGAGCAGCTCCTTCGTCTGCTCCAGCCAGAAGACCTCGGGGTCGGCCGCGGCCCGCTCGACGAGCTCGGCCGTGGCGTTCGCCGTCTCCACCAGCGCGGCGGGCGGCGGGAACCGCCGGTCCTCGAGCTCCAGGGAGGTGATCGTGGGTCCGTCGGTGCTCATTCCGCACTCCTCGCTGACGTGCGCGCCGGGATGGGGAGGATGGTAACCCTCGTCACGAACCCGGGGGAGCCGTTGCACCGAGGTTGCACATCCGGCCGGGGCCCCCGTTAGATTCCGCGCCATGGAGCTGTCCGGCGACGAGAAGGTCCTCTGGCAGGGGCGCCCCTCGTGGCGGGCCCACCTGTCCTTCTTCATCGTGTGGATCCCGCTCGCCCTGGCGCCGTTCATCATCGCCGCGATCCTCTCGGCGAACGACCAGGAGACGGGGCTGCCGGTGTGGCAGTGGTTCCTCATCTCGCTGGCGCTGATCGTGGGCGTGCTCGTCTTCGACTACGTGCAGCGCTACGCGACCCACTATGCGGTCACGACGCAGCGCCTGCGGGTGCGGCGCGGCATCCTGTCGCGCAAGGAGCAGACCGCCCGCTTCGAGCGCGTGCAGAACGTGAACATCTCCCAGAGCTTCATGGACCGCATGGTCAAGGTCGGGTCGGTCGAGTTCGACACCGCCGGCTCCGACGCCGCCGACAGCGATTTCCGGTACTCCGGCATCGCCGACCCGCAGCGCCTCGTCGCGATCGTCCACGAGTACACGCACGGCCACCCGGAGGCGATGACCGGCGGCCTCTAGGCCGGATCCCCCGAATGGGGGACGTTCCGGAGGCCCGATCGGGCCGACATCGGGGGAGACAGTTCGGACCCGTCCTCCCCAGGAGATCGCCCCGTGGCCCCTGCCGGCACCCTGCTCGCCCCTCCGCCCCTCGCCCCGCCGTCGCCCCCGCGCCGCCGCAGCCGGGCGAAGCCGAAGCCGCCGCGCAGCCGGCTGGTGGTGATGTCGGAGCTCCGCGGGTGCGCCGGCATGGTGCTGGAGCTGGCCCTGCTCGACGGGACCGCGGCGCCCCAGGCGAGCATCCTCACCTGGGCGAACCGCCTGGCGGCGGAGATGGACCTCGAGGGCGTCGGCAGCCCGGCGAACTACCGGGACCTGCTCCACGGCATCGTGACGCTCAGCCGGCGCGCCCTGGCCGACCCGGACCGGCCGATGGTGGCCCTGCCGCCCGCGGCCTGACCCCCCCGCCCGCGGGCGTCCCCTCCGGCGCGCGCGTGAGCCACCAGGCCAGCGCGGCCGCCGGGAGCACCACCAGGATGCCCCCGACGATGTCGAGCAGGTAGTGGTTGCCGGTCACCACGACCGACACGCCGACGATGACGGGGTAGAGCAGGCCGAGGGCCCGTGACCACGCCCACGGGGTGAGCTTCCAGAGCGCCCACGCCACCACCGGCGCCATGCCGACGTGGAGGCTGGGCATCGCGGCGACCGGGTTGTAGAGCAGGCGCACGAGGTCCGAGTCGAGCGCGATCGGCGTCTGCGCGCTGACGGTGTCCGTGAGCCCGGACTCCACCAGCCGGGGCGGCGCCACGGGCTGCAGCGCGTACCAGACGACCCCCGCGGTCCACGACAGCAGCGCCATGTCGCGGAGGAACGCGTAGGCGTCGCGGCGGTACCGGAACACCAGGAACAGGGTCAGCGGCAGGACGATGACCTGGCTCAGGATGTAGAAGGCGCTCCAGGCGGGCAGGCCGAGGTTGTTCTCGGCGAAGAACTGCTGCCAGGCCGGCTCGACCCAGATGCCGAGGTCCTTCTCGAGGTCGATGATCGTGACGGCGTTGGCCGTGCCCTCGGGGATCGTCCCGCCCCAGACGCCGCGCACCATGACGTAGACGCCGTAGGCGCCGAGCATGACGGCCGCCTCGACGCGGCCGGGGCCGACGTGCCGCGCGCGGGCGCGCACCCAGGCGACGGCGACGGCGAGACCCGTGAGGAACGAGCGCCACGCCGCGTTCGACCACCGCCCCGCGGCCCGCCCGGCCACGACGGCGTCCTGCGCGACCATCTGGCGCAGCGCCGCGATGTCCCAGCCGCCCCCCGGGCGACGCGGGAGCCGATGTCCGGACGACCTCCACACGATTCCGAACCACCAGACGCGTCGAACTGACGGCGATCGTAACACCCGTCACCAGCGAGGCGCCTCACGCGAGGGTCGCCGCGCTCAGCGCTCGGCGGCCACCGCCACGAGCGCAAAGGAGCGGGCTCCCGGCGGCGGGGCGTGATCCAGGTGCTGTGTGCCGCGGAACGTCGGGTCGGTGCCCACGCGGACGATGGCGCAGTCCTGGTCGACGCAGCCCCCCAACCTGCCGAGCACGGACCGGCTCAGCCCGAACTCCCCGCTGTAGAGCGTCCAGTAGTGCTCCAGGAGGGCCTCCGGCGGGAGGGCCGACGCCCAGATCACCTGCACCCGCGCCCCCTGGCGCCCGACCATGAAGACGTTCTCCTTCGTCCGCCTCTCGTCGCGATCGACGAGGACGGCACCCGGCGGCCTCTCCAGGATCGCGGCCGTCCGCACCCGCTCCAGGTCTGTCCTGCCGGTCCATGGGAGGGCGTCGGCGATGAACGGCCAGGTCGCCAGCAGGACGACGAGTCCCACCAGGAGGCCTGCGAGGCGACCCGGGCCGGACCGGTCGAGACCCGTGGGTTCCCGGGTATCCGCCATGCCTCCGAGATCGGCGGCCGCCGTCGGTGCCTGGAGCCCCGGCGGTTCACTCCGTTCCTCGTGGTCCACTTGGCCCTGGAGCCCAGGTCCGACCGGGTCGACCCGCACGGGGACGGGGATCCGGGCCCGCCGGGCCGTCTCGGGGCTACCCCCCGAGCAGTGTGCGGGAGGCCCGGATGCCGCTGCGGACGGCGCCCTCCATCGTCGCCGGCCAGCCCGTCGCGGTCCACGCGCCGGCGAGGGCGACGCCGTCGAGCGGGGTGGCGGGCCCGGGGCGCCGGGCGGCCTGCCCGGGCGCGGCGGCGAAGGTCGCCTGGGGCTCCTTCACGACCGCGACGTCCACCAGTTCGGCGCCCCGCGCGGCGGGCAGCAGGTGCTCCACCTCGGCACGAAGGGCGGCGGCCAGCTCGGCGCGGGGGACGTCGATCTCGTCGCGGGCGCCGGAGATGGAGACGGCGAGGTGGTGGGCGCCCCCGGCGTCGCCGGCCGAGCCCATCGCGGAGCGGTTGAAGATCCACTGCGCCGGCGAGTCGAGGACGGCGGTGAACGGGTCGTCCATCACCGGGCGGTCGTACCAGAGGTGGACGTTCACGATCGGCGCGGAGCCCAGGCCGGGGTCGCCGGCGGGCATGGCGCCCGGGGCCACCTCCAGCACCCGCGACGGGGGCACGGCGAGCACCACGGCGTCGGCCTCCAGGCGCTCGCCGTCGGTCAGCGTGACGGCGCCCGGCTCCACGGTGGCCACGCCGCGCCCCGTGAGCACCTCGCCGCCGCGGGCGGCGAGCCAGCCGCGCGCGGCCGGGTCCACCAGGTGGGTGAGCCCCACCCGCGACCACCCGATCGCGGATCCCCCGGCGGTTCGGAGGAAGCCCTCGTGGAACACGAAGGCCGCCAGGCCGGCCGACACGCGGTCGCTGCGGTCGTTGCAGGTGGGCAGCACGATGAGGTCCCAGAACCGCGCGATCGCGCGCTCGCCCTGGCCGTGGTCGCCCAGCCAGTCCGCGAAGCCCACCTCGTCGAGCCGCTCCCGCGACGCGTGGGTCGTGGCCGCGAGGGCCGCCAGCGCGCGCAGCGCCGAGGCCTTCTCCCCGGCCGTCAGGTGCGGGTAGGCGAGGAAGCTCGGGCCCAGGTGCAGCGGCGCCGGCAGCCGTCCCGCGCGCAGGGCGCCGCGCCGCCCGTCGCGGTCCCGGACGGGGGTGTCCAGGCGGCGCTGGAGCGTGGTGAGGCCCAGCGTGCCGAGCATCCGCAGCAGCGAGACGTAGGCCGGGCAGCAGCCCAGGTAGACGTGCTGGCCGTTGTCGATCTCGCGCCCGGTGCCCGGGTCGGCGAACGAGAACGCCCGCCCGCCGAGGAATGGGCGCCGCTCGACCAGCGTGACGCGGGCGCCGAGGAGCGCGGCCTCGCAGGCGGCGGCGATCCCCGCCAGCCCGCCCCCGCACACGACCACCCGGGGCGGCCCGGCGGTCACCTCAGGCTCGCGGCGCTCCGCCGCGCCATGAGCGCCAGCTTGCGCGGCGTGGACAACGACGCCCGGCCGCCGAAGACGTCGTACCCGCGGGCCTCGATCGTCGCGAGGATCTCCCGGTAGAGCCCCGACAGCATCGCCACGCACATCCGGGCGCGGCGGTCGAGCAGCGGCAGCAGGCGCTCGCCCTCGTCGATGAGGCGGTGGGCGCGCGCCCCCTGCGCGGCCATGAGGGAGCGGAAGGCCGGCGTCGCCCGCCCCTCCATCACGTCGTCCTCGCCGACCCCGTGCGCGGCCATCTCCCCGGCCGGCAGGTAGATGCGGCCGCGCTCCGCGTCCTCGGCCACGTCCCGCATGATGTTGACCACCTGCAGGCCCACGCCCAGGCGCTCCGCGTAGGCCGGCGCCCGCGCGTCGCGGAACCCGAAGACGTGCAGGCTCACCAGCCCGACCGCCCCTGCCACCCGGTCGCAGTAGGTCTCGAGCGCGGGCCAGTCGGCGTACCGGGTGACGCTGAGGTCCATCTCGATGCCGTCGATGAGCGCGTCGAGGTGGCGGCGCGGGATCCCGAAGCGGCGCATCGCGTCGGTGAGGGCGACGAGCACCGGGTCGGCCGGCGGCGGGGCGCCCCGGGCGCAGAGGTCCAGCTCGTCGCGCAGGGCGGCGACGGCGGCGAGCCGGGACTCCGTCGTGCCCTCCTCGTCCACCGCGTCGTCCGCGCGGCGGCTGAAGGCGTAGGCCGCGTAGATGCCCGCGCGGCGCTCCGGGGGCAGCAGCACGAAGCCGTAGTAGAAGTTGCGCGCCTCGGCGCGGGCGACCGCGCCGCAGTGGGCGTAGGCCTCGTCCAGCGTCATCGCGCACCCGCCACGGCCCGGCGCACCGCGCCGGCCGCGATCCGCGCTCGGCCCACCCTCCCGGGCGCCGGGCGGCCGGCGAGCGTGTCGTACCCCTGGCGCGCGATCGCGTCGCACAGGGCGAGGCCGCCGGCGGTGAACATCCGCATGTCGAGCGAGACGCGCGCCGGCACGAACCGGTGCAGCGGCGCACCGGCCTCCAGGTGCGCCCGGGCGATGCCCACCTCCTGCTCCACCAGCGCGCGCACGGCCGGCGAGGCGGACGGCGCCCGCAGGTCGTCGTCGGTGACGCCGTGGGCGTCCATCGCCTCCCGCGGCAGGTACACGCGGTCGCGGTCCCGGAGGTCCCGGGCGATGTCCTGCCAGAAGTTGACGAGCTGCAGGCCGATGCAGGTCTCGTCGCTCATGGCGATGCGCCAGGGGTCGCGGTACCCGAGCACGCCGAGCACCATCTCGCCCACCGGGGTCGCCGAGTGGCGGCAGTAGCCGATCAGGTCGTCGCGGGTCGCCCACCGGTCCTGGCGCTGGTCCATCCGGTTCGCCTCGACGAGGCGGGCGAAGACGTCGAGGGGGATGCCCCGGCGCTCGGCCAGCTCGGCGGTCGCGGACGGGATCGGCGGCGCCGCACCGCCCGCGGCGGCCCGGCGCAGGTCCTCCTCCCACGCGTCGAGCGCGGCGAGCCGGGCGCCGCGGTCGCGCGGCCCCTCGTCGCCGAGGTCGTCCGTAGTGCGGCAGAACGCGTACACCGTCCCCATGTCGCGGCGCACGTCGCGCGGCGCGAGCATGAAGGCGACCGGGAAGTTCTCGTCGTGCTCCGTCATCGCAGCAGCCGCCCGAGCGCGCTGACCGGGAACACCTGGCGGTACGAGTGGTACCGGATCATGAAGTCCGACGGGAACCCGGTGCCGGTGAACGCCTCCTCGTCCCAGGAGCCGTCGGCGTTCTGGGAGGAGGCCAGGTACCGCAGGCCCCCGGCGACCGCCGGGTGGGCGGGCTCGGCGGCGTGCAGCGCCATCAGAGCCCAGGCGGTCTGCGACGGCGTGGACGGCCCGCGGCCGATCCACTCGGGCTCCTCGTACGAGCGTATGTCCTCGCCCCAGCCGCCGTCCGGGTTCTGGTGGGCCGCGAGCCAGGCGACCGCCCGGCGGGCCGCCGGCGACGCCATGTCCTCGCCGGCGGCGGCCAGGGCCGGCAGCGCGGCCCCGGTGCCGTAGACGTGGTTGACGCCCCAGCGCCCCCACCAGGACCCGTCCTCGCGCTGCGCCCCCCAGAGGTAGGCGACCCCGCGGCGCACCGCCGGGTGGGAGCGCGGCAGCCCGCACTCGACGAGGGCCTCGACCACGTGGGCGCTGACGTCCTCGGTGGGCGGGTCGATGACCTCGCCGAAGTCGCACAGCGGCAGCTGGCGCATGATCGCGTGGTCGTTGTCCACGTCGAAGGCGCCCCAGCCGCCGTTGCGGCTCTGCATGGTCAGCAGCCAGTCGACGCCGCGACGCACCGCGGGGTGCGACGGGGGCACGCCGGCGCGGCGCAGGGCGATGAGCACCTCGGCCGTGTCGTCGGTGTCGGGGTACCACTCGTTCTCGAACTCGAACGACCAGCCGCCCGCCCGGCCGCGCCGGGGGATGGCGTGCCAGTCGCCGATGCGGGTGACCTCCTTCGACAGCAGCCACGCGCAGGCCGCGGCCACGTCGGGGTCGTCGCCCCCGGCGCCCGCGTCCTCCAGCGCGACGACGGCGAGCGCGGTGTCCCAGATCGGCGACAGGCAGGCCTGGATCCTCAGGCGCGCGCCGCCGTCCAGGGGGAGGGAGAAGGTGTCGTCGAACCCGGCGAGGGCCTTCGCGACGACCGGGTGGTCGAGGTCGTAGCCGAGCGCGTGGAGGGCGAAGATGGAGTAGATCCACGGCGGCTGGATGCCGCCCCACGAGCCGTCCGCCTCCTGGCGCTCGCAGATCCAGCGCTCCACCTTCCGCTCGGCGAGGCGGCGCAGCGGGCGGATGGGGTGGCGGTCGTAGATCCGCGCGAGGCCCATCAGGCGGGTGAGCACCGGGGTCCAGGGCCCCGGGGTGCGCGGCGACGGGGGCGGGCCGGAGCCGGGCTCCTCGAGGTAGAGCTCCTGCAGCCCGACGGCCTGCGGGTACACCGGCCGGCGGGTCAGCACGATCATGAGGGCCACGAACGTCCCGCGCGCCCAGCAGGCGAAGCGGTACGGCGACAACGGCGCGCGCGGCGGCAGCAGCATCATCTCGGGCGGCAGCACGGGGATCGGGTCCCACGGGTACTGGCCGAGCACGGCGAGCCAGAGCTTGGTGAAGAACCGTGCCCGGTTCACGCCGCCCAGCCGCAGCGCCATCTCGCGGCCGCGCGCCATGCGGGGGTCGTCGGCGGGGACGCCGCAGAGGCGCAGCGCGTACCAGGCCTCGACGGTCGTGGAGAGGTCGGCGGGGCCGTCGTGCCAGACCCGCCAGCCGCCGTCCTCGTACTGGTTCGACAGCAGCTCGGCCGCGAGCCGCCGGCGCAGGTCGTCGTCGGCAAGCCCGAGCGCGTGGAGCATGAAGACGTGCTCGGCCGTGATCGTCGGGTTCGACTCCAGCTCGGCCCACCACCACCCCTCGGGGGCGCGCTGGGAGCGCAGGTGGGCGACGCCGCGCTCCAGGGCATCGCGCGCGGCCTCGTGGACCGCGGGGTCGAGGGCGGCGCCGGTGGTCACGCGGCGCTCCGGGCCCGGAACCAGTCCACCGCGTCGGCCAGGGCGAGGCGCACCGGCGACTGGGGCATCCCCAGCTCGCGCACGGCGCGGGAGCCGTCGGCGAACATCCGCTTGCGCGCCATCAGGGCGCCGTCGAGCGGCGCCACCGGCTCGCGGCCGAGCATCCGCCCCTCCACGGTCTCGTCGACGGCGGCGACGGCGATCGCGAGGGCATGGGGGATGCGCACCCGCGGGGGGCGGCGCCCGCTGAGCCCGGCGAGCACGCGCAGGATGTCCCGCAGGGCCATGTTCTCGTTGCCCAGGATGTAGCGGCGCCCCGGCGCGCCGCGCTCCAGCGCCAGCAGGTGGCCGGCGGCGACGTCGCGCACGTCCACGACGTTGAGCCCGGTGTCCACGTAGGCCGGGATCCGCCCCGCGAGGAAGTCGGTGATGATGCGGCCGGTCGGGGTGGGTACGTGGTCGCCGGGCCCGACCGGCGCCGTCGGGTTGACCACGAACACGGACTGCCCGGCGGCGGCGGCGTCCAGGGCGAGCCGCTCGGACGCCACCTTGGAGCGTTTGTAGGCGCCCATCACCTGGGCCGGGTCGAGGGGCGTGTCCTCGTCCCCGGGGGAGCCGTCGGCCGGCAGGCCGATCGTCGCCACCGAGGAGGTGTGCACGAGGGGCACGTCCTCGCGCGCGGCCGCCGCGAGCATCACCCGCGCCCCCGCGATGTTCTCCGCCTCGACCGCCGGGCCCTTCGCGCGCGACAACGAGTACCGGGCCGCGACGTGGAAGACCGCGTCGGCCCCGGCCACGGCGTCGGCCACGGCCGCGGCGTCGGTCATGTCGCCGGGGCGCGGCTCGCAGCCGTCCGGGACGAGCGCCGCCCGCGGGCTGTCGGGGCGCACGAGGGCGCGGACCTCCCACCCCGCGGCGAGCAGCGCGGCGGCGACGTGCCCCCCGACGAAGCCGGTGGCCCCGGTCACCAGGGCGGCGGGGCTCACCGCACGGCCTCCACCAGGCGCGCCAGGCCGTCGCGCAGGGCGTGGCCGGCGGTGCGCGCGGCCGGGCCCAGCCGCAGCAGGGCCGGCACCTCGCGCGGGTGCAGGACGAAGTGGACCAGGCCGGCGCCGGGGGTTAGCCGGCCGGCGGAGTCCATGATGCGGTCGAAGTCGGGGACGCGGTGACGCGTCTCGTCGGTCACGGCCCGCATCGCCAGGAAGGGGGTGCCGCGCTCCGCCGCCGCGCGGGCGAGGGCCGCGCTCTCCATGTCCACCGCGGTGCCGTCGAGCAGGGCGCGGTCGGCGGGCGTGCGGGCGATCCGCTCCGCCGTCACCAGCCGCCCGCGCAGGCCGGGGGCCGCGTCCAGCAGGACCGGGTCGGCGGCGAAGCGGTCGCCGGTCGCCTGGTCCAGCACCTCGTCGGCCACCACCAGCGCGCCCACCTTCAGCGCGGGGTCGAGGGCCCCGCAGAACCCGGCCGAGACGATCGCCCGGAGCCCGTCCGGCAGTTCCGCCGCGGTGCGGGTGGCGGCGGCCGCGCCGACCCCCGCGAGGTGGAGCGAGAGCTCCGGCCCCGCCAGGCCCGCCAGGGCGCGTCGCTCGGCGGGGACGGCGCAGACCACCGCGATCACGAGCGGGCGAGCGCCACCAGGTCCTTGGGCTTGGAGAACGCGTCGAGGATGGTGCTGGCCTCGTAGCCGCAGTGCATCAGGCAGTTCGCGCAGCGCGGGTCGCGGTCGGTGCCGTACGCGTCCCAGTCCGTGTCGTCGTAGAGCTCCTTGAGCGAGCCGACGTGCTTGTCGGCCAGCAGGTAGCAGGGGCTCCGCCAGCCCTCGACCGTGTAGGTCGGCATGGCCCACGCCGTGCAGCGGTAGTCGCGCTTCCCCTGCAGGAACTCGTGGAAGAGGGGGTTGTTGTAGAAGGGGATGTCCATGTGGTCGCAGAGCTCGTGGACCTTCGCGTAGAGCTCCTGCGACTCGCGCTTGGCGAGGAACTGCTCGCGGTCGTGGGTGACCGACTCGTAGTCGAAGCCCGGCGCGGTGATGCAGCCCTCCACGCCCATGTCCTTGAGGAACGCGAACAGCTCCACGTACTCCTCGGGGTCCACGCCCCGGTAGATCGTGGTGTTGGTGCAGACGCGGTAGCCGAGCTCGATGGCCTCGCGCATGTAGCCGGTGGCCTTGTCGAACACGCCGTCGCGGTCCACGGCCTTGTCGTGGATCTCCCGCATGCCGTCCAGGTGCACCACGAAGGCGAAGTGGTTCGACGGCGGGATGCGCCCGAACGCCCGGTTCATCAGCAGGCCGTTGGTGCACATGTAGACGAAGCGGCCCTGGCCGATGATGCCGTTGACGATCTCGTCGATCTGCTTGTGGATCATCGGCTCGCCGCCGGGGATGTTCACGATCGGCGCGCCGGCCTCCTCGGCCACCCGCAGGCACTCCTCGACCGGCATCCGCTTGTCGAAGACGTGCTCGTACTCCCGGATGCGGCCGCATCCGTGGCACGCGAGGTTGCAGATCTCCAGGGGCTCCAGCATCAGCGTGACCGGGAAGCGCTCCTCACGCTTGATGAGGCGCTTCTTGATGAGGTACGTCGCCATGCCGAGCTCGAGGGCGCGGGGACGGTTGGGCACTGGTGCTCCTGCCTTCCGCGGGTTCCGGGCGGACACCCGCGACTCTAGCCCACGACCGGGCCCGCGGCCCCCCCGGACGACCACGTGGCCGGGGGCCCGCGGCGTGGCCGCGGACCCCCGGTCCTCCCCTCCCTCTCCCGAGGGGCTCTTGTGCCCCGGTCAGCCCGAGGAGCCGCCGCCGCTCCAGGAGCCGCCGCCCCCGCCGTTCCACGCCGGCGCCGGGGCCGGTGCGGGCGCCGGGGCGGGAGCCGCCACGGTCGTCGCGCCGCCGCGCGTGCCGTCGTTGCCGCGGGTGCTGTCCCCGTCCTTGGAGTTGGCGCCGCCGTTGTTGCCGCCGTCGGTGCCGTCCTGGTCCTTGGTGCGGTCGTTGTCCCGGGTCTCCCCGCCGCGGGTGCCGTCGTTGCCCCGCGTGTTGTCCCCATCCTTGGAGTTCGGGCCGCCGTTGTTGCCGCCGTCGGTGCCGTCCTGATCCTTAGTCCGGTCGCCGTCGTCGCGCGCGCCCTCGTCGTCGTCGATCGAGACGAGCTCGACGGCGTCATCGTCCCGGCGCAGGTCCACCACGCCGATGCGGCCGTCGCCGGAGCCGTCGTCGTCGCTCAGCGCGAACCCGGCCGCCAACCCTCCGAACACGATGGCCGCCGCGAGGCCGACCACGAAGAACCTGCCCAACATCCTCTCCTCCTCCCGCCGGTCGTCGTACCGTGGGAGCGAGGCTACGAATGGCTCGTGAGCCTTCCGTGAGCCACCGATGAGAGTGCTCTCACCGCGTCAGCGGCGGCGCCCCCCGGGCCGGAACATGCCGAGCTTGGGGCGCGGCAGGGCTTCGACGAGCGGCTCGAGCGTCTCGGCGAGCTCGGCCGCCGTGGGCCGCGCGGCGGGGTCGTCGGCCAGGCAGGAGAGCACGGCCTCGCCGACGGCCGGCGGCACCCGGCGCCGGTCCGGGAAGGGGGCCGGGCGCGTCGTGAGCTGGGGGAACCGCTCGCCGCCGTCCTCCCTCGGGAACGCCTGCCGCGCGGTGAGCGCCTCGTAGAGGGTCGCGCCGAGGCCCCAGATGTCGGCGGGCGGCCCGATGGTCCCGAAGCGCGCAGGGTCGCACTGCTCCGGCGCCATGTACGCGTCGGTCCCGATGGGCGAGGTGATGTCGGGCACCTGGTCGGCGCGCCGGGCGACGCTCAGGTCGATGAGCCGCGGGGGGCCGGCCATGATGACGTTGCGCGGCTTCAGGTCCAGGTGCAGCACGCCCGCGCCCGCCATGTAGTGCAGCGCCGAGCACATCTGGAGCGCGAGGGGCAGCACCTGCTCCACCACGACGCCGTAGCGGCGCAGCAGGGTCGAGAGGCGCGGGCCGTCCAGGAACTCCAGGACGACGTAGGGGCGGTCGCCGTCCAGGTCGGCGGCGAACGAGCGGACGATGACCGGGTGGGCGAGGCGGCCCAGCACGTCCACCTCGCCGGCGAGGCCCGCCCGGGTGGACGGGTCGTCCGCGAGCGCCGGGCGCAGCACCTTCACCACGACCAGGGAGTAGAGGGCCTCGTCCCAGGCGAGGTACGCCTCGTAGCGCCGCCCCCCGCCGAGCAGGCGCACCGCCCGGCGGCCGGGGACGACCTCCTCCCCCTCCGGGGTGCCCCAGGACGCGTCGTCCATCAGTGGTGCCGGGCGAAGGTCAGGTCGGCGATGCCCACCAGGTCGTCCACCGGCCCGGGCATCGTCGCGAGCGCCGCGATGGCGCGCGCGTGGGCCTCGCCGGCCAGCCGCCGGGCCTCGTCCAGGCCGTGGACGCTCACGTAGGTGACCTTCCCCTTGGCCGCGTCGGCGCCGACGGCCTTCCCCAGGTCCTCCTCCGAGCCCGCCACGTCGAGGATGTCGTCGACGATCTGGAACAGCAGGCCCAGCTCCCGGGCGAACAGGCGCAGCGCCGCGTCGACGGGCTCGGGCGGGCGCGCCAGCACCAGCGCGCAGTGGACCGCGCAGGCCATCAGCCGCCCGGTCTTGAGCGCGTGCACGCGCTGGAGCGCGACGGGGGACGCGCTCCCGGCGTCCTGGAGGTCGAGGTACTGGCCGCCGACCATGCCCCCGACGCCGGTGGCGCGGCTGATCTCGAGCAGGATGCCGACGCGCACCTCCGGCCCGCCGGGCTGCTGCTCGGCGACGAGCCGCACGGCCTCCGCGAACAGGGCGTCCCCCGCCAGGATCGCCGTGTCCTCGCCGAACAGGACGTGGCAGGTGGGGCGGCCGCGGCGCAGGTCGTCGTCGTCCATGGCCGGTAGGTCGTCGTGGATGAGCGAGTACGTGTGCACCAGCTCGATCGCCGCCGCGGCCGGCATCAGCTCGGCCGGGTCCCGCCCGAGCGCCTCGCAGGTGGCGAGCGCCAGCACCGGGCGGATGCGCTTGCCCCCCGCCAGCAGCGAGTGCCGCATCGCCTCCACCAGGCCCTCCGTGCCCGCCATCTCCTCGCGCTCCAGGGGGTCGGCGGCGGCGAAGTCGAGGGCCTCGAGGTAGGCGTCGACCTCGTCGCGCAGATGCTCCGGATACGGCGTGGGACCCTCCCCCTCGGCGGACCGCCGCATCGTATCCACGGGGGCGGCGGGGCGCCGTGCGGGCGGTACGATCGCCCCGTGCGCGCCGTGATCCTGCATGGGCCCGGGGATGTGCGGCTCGATGAGGTGCCCGACCCGGCGCCCGGGCCCGGCGAGGTCGTGGTCGCCACGCTGGCCGCCCTCACGTGCGCGACCGACGCCAAGATGGCCGCCGCCGGCGCCCATCCCGCCCTCGGCCCGCTGCCCGCGGGCCTCGGCCACGAGCTGGCCGGCGAGGTCGTCGCGGCGGGGGAGGGGGTCACCGGCGTCGCGACGGGCGACCGCGTGGTCGTGGCGAACTCCGCCCCCTGCGACGACTGCCCGGAGTGCGCGGCCGGGCGCCCGTCCCTGTGCCGGCGCATCACCTACCTCACCGGCGCGTTCGCCGAGCGGGTGCGGGTGCCGGCGCCCATCGTGCGCCGCAACCTGCACCGGCTGCCGCCGGGGCTGGACCCCGCCCTGGCGGCGGCCGCCGAGCCCCTGGCCTGCGCGGTGCACACCGCCGACGGGTGCGGGCCCGCCGGCGGGCGCGAGGTGCTCGTGCTGGGCGGGGGCGTACAGGGCACGCTCCTCGCCGGGCTGCTCGCCGGCCGTGGCGACCGCGTGCACCTGGCCGACCCGCGTCCGGAGCGGCGCGCCCGGGCCCTGCGGTTCGGCGCCGATGCGGTCCACGACGCGCCCCGCGACGACGCCGCCGCGAGGGCCCTCGCGGGGGCGCTGCCCGGCGGCCGCGGCGCCGACCTGGTGATCGAGGCCGTCGGGCGCCCGCAGGCCTGGCGCGCCGCCGTGCTCCTGGCCCGTCCCGGCGGGACGGTGGTGCTGCACGGCGGGCTCCCCGCCGGGACCGAGGCCGCCCTGCCGGCGGCCCCGCTGCACTACGCGGAGCTGACCGCGCGCGGCTCCTACCACCACACCCCGGAGGCCTTCGGGCGGGCCGTGGCGCTCCTCGCGTCCGGCGCCCTGCCCGTGGCCGACCTCATCCGCGAGCCCATCGGGCTCGGCGAGGTGGCGGACGCACTCACGGCCTCACGGGGCGAGAAGCACCCCGTGAGGCCGTGAACGACTACATCCGGTTGAGCATGTTCTTCAGCTTGTCCATCTGCTCGGATTGCGCGCGCAGCGTGGCGAGCTCCTTCTCCTGGCTGCGCACCACGGCGGACAGCTCGGCGAGGGCCTCGGAGGCCTTCGCCAGCGCCGCCTCCGCGGAGCCGGACGCCGCCCGGCTCGTGCCGCCGCCGCCACCGCGCTTGCGCGAGCCGCGCGGCGCGCGCGGCTGGAGCGTGGCGCCCTTGCGGCGGGCCACCCGGTAGTAGTTGGCCGCCACGGTCCCGGCGCGCCGTCCGGTCTGCTCGGACAGGCGCGCGAACGCGGCCGTGCGGGTGAGGCCCTCCTCGGCCATGAGCTTCTCGACCTGCTCGAAGATCTCGTCGCCGATCGTGCCGCGCCGCCCGTCCCCGCCGTTGTTCTCGTCGCCCTCGGCCACCAGACCACTCCCTGATCTCGTAAGTGAGTTACCTCGGCAGTATATGCACAGACGTGCACATGCATCGAGATTCACATGTGCCGCACAGGTGAATCAAGCGTATCCGCCGACCGGTGTGAATCCGGTCATGTGAGGTTCAGGCGAAGAGGACCATGGTGGCCGTGAATCCGTGTACGAACGAGCGGCCGCCCACCGGGCCGAGCTCGCCGTTGCACAACATGCCCGCCGTGGGCACACGTGACAGCTCGTCCTCGACGGCCGCGGCGTCGTGGTCGGCCTCGTCGAACATGCGCGTGCCGCGCCCGTTGCACGTGAACAGCAGCGCGCCGCCCGGGCCGCCGGGGCCCAGGTCCTCGCGCGCGGCGCGCAGGGCGAGGCGCAGGTCCTCGTCCGCCGATCGCGCGTCGCGCACCTGGAAGCGCATCGTCTGGCCCACCCGCACCCGCTCGCCCACCATGAGGGTGCCGCTCTCCCGGTCGCCCCCGTGGATGGCGCGCACGAGGTAGTCGCCGCGGCCGTAGTCCGGGACGTTCTCGTCGATGACGAGGCCCGCCATCAGCCCCTCGGCCGCGAGCCGGCGCTCCTCGGGGTCCAGGTTCTCGATGACCTCCTGGAGCTTGATCATCGCCGGCGTCCCGGCGAGCTCGTGCACGGCCGAGCCGTCGGCGGCCGTGACGACCATCTCGGGGCCGATCGGCAGGCAGCCCTGCGACACCACGGTGCGCATGTCCGCCCCGCGCAGCGCGACCGCGACCGCCCCCTCGCGCAGGACGTCGCCGCCGGCGAACAGGCAGTGCTCGCCCGGCTTGCGGCCGCCCGAGGCCAGGCCACCCACCACGACCGGGGCGCCCGGCTCGTCGTTGAGCTCCGCCAGGAGGCCGTCGGCGGGGAAGGTGAACGGGTCGGCCAGCATCACGACCGGGCCGATGTTGCCCGCGGGGGCGTCGGCGATCGCGTCGGGCCAGCCCAGCACCCCCATGCCCTCGCCCAGCGGGCGGGCCACGAGGCGGAACGGCACGACCTCCACGTCGGGCATGTGCGCGCCCCACACGGCGAGCGCCGGGCCCTCCTCGACCTCGCGGCCGCCACCCACCACGCCCTCGCCCATCGCGCCGATGAGGTGCTCGGGGGACAGGTCGGCGGTGATCGCCGCGAGCAGGCCCTCCGCGTCCTCGCAGAGGTCGGGGGAGGCGAAGACGACGACCAGAGTCGCCGGCGCGCCCGCGAGCGCCGCGCGCACCGGCGCGCACGCCTCGCGCGCGGCCTCCGCCGGGTCGGCGGAGCGGGAGAGCCCGGCGCCGAAGCGCCTGGTGGTCACATCCATGCTCCGATCATGGCGCACCGCGCAAGAGGGGCCTCACGGCCCGGGAGGCTCGATCGGCTCCTGGGGGTCGAGGAGGGCGCGCGCCTCCAGCTCGCGGTCGGCGGGCACGAGCAGCTCGCGCGGGCCGCCGGCGAGCATGTCCGGCACGTCGATCGTCGTGCGCCGCACGAGCACGGGGATGTCGAGCTCCGCGAGGAGCCCGGCGAGCATCTCGGCCTCCGGCTGGTGGCGGGCGAAGGCCACCTTCACCCAGCGCGTCGGGGGCGGCTCGTCGTCC
This sequence comes from Thermoleophilia bacterium, assembly GCA_050249835.1. GTDB lineage: Bacteria > Actinomycetota > Thermoleophilia > Miltoncostaeales > Miltoncostaeaceae > Miltoncostaea. The sequence continues at coordinate 17,318 of JBFWPT010000037.1, read as the reverse complement.
GGCGTCCGGCGCAGGAACCCCATCACCACGCCGTCCCGATGGCGGGCGACGGCGGGTCGGGATCGCGCCGCCCGGCCAGGAAGGGCCGGATGAGGAGGGCGCCCGCCACGAAGCCCCCGATGTGCGCCAGGTATGCCACCCCTCCACCATCCCCCTGTCCCATGTCCCCGAGCAAGACGAGCTGCAGCACGAAGTACGCCGCGAGCCAGACCCAGGCGGGCAGCTTGAACGGCAGGAACACGAGCGGGAAGACGACGGTCCAGACCCGCACCTTCGGGAACAGCACGAGGTAGGCGCCCAGCACCCCCGAGATGGCGCCCGAGGCGCCGATGAGCGGGATGCCGCTCGACGGGTCCGTCGCCGCCTGGGCGAGCCCCGCGATGGCCCCGCACAGGAGGTAGAAGGGCACGAAGCGCACGCGGCCCAGCCGGTCCTCGACGTTGTTGCCGAACACCCAGAGGAACAGCATGTTGAAGAGCAGGTGCCAGAGGTCCGCGTGGATGAACTGGCTCGTGACGAGGCTGAGCCCGCGGGGGTGCTCGTGGTTGAGCAGCACGCAGGCGTCGCCGGTGCGCGTGACGCCCTCCAGCAGGTGGTCGGCCACGAGCCCGAACTCGCAGAAGAAGGCCTGGCGCCCCTCCAGCGAGAGGTCGTCCGGGAGCGTGAGCTGGTAGAGGAACACCAGCACGCACGCGACGATCAGGCCGATCGTGAGGACCGGGGGACGCCGGGTGGGGTTGACGTCCCCGATCGGGATCACGGCGGGGCGGGCCTCACCGGGCGAGCACGTGGGCGAGCAGGGCCGACTGGGCGTGCATGCGGTTCTCCGCCTGGTCCCAGACCGCCGAGCGGGGCCCGTGGAGCACCTCGTACGTGATCTCGTCGCCGGCGTGGGCCGGCAGGCAGTGCAGGGCGATCGCGCCGGGGGCGGCGCGGTCGAGCAGGGCGTCGTCGATGCGGTACGGGCCGAGGTCCCGGCGGCGCCGCTCCTCGGTGCCCTCGTCGCCCATGGAGACCCAGGTGTCGGCGTAGAGGGCGCGGGCGCCGTCGACCGCCTCGGCGGGATCGCCCACCACCCGCGCGCCGCCGCCGCGCTCGCGGCCGGCCGCGTCGGCCCAGGCGACGACCTCGGCGGGCGGCTCGTACCCGGGCGGGCAGGCGGCCGTGACGTCCATGCCGGTCAGGGCGCCGGCGATCATGAGCGACACGCAGACGTTGTTGCCGTCGCCGAGGTAGGTGACCCGGAGGCCGGAGAGCTCCCCGAACCGCTCCCGCAGCGTCTGCGCGTCCGCGAGCGCCTGGCAGGGGTGGTGCTCGTAGGTGAGCCCGTTGACGACGGGCACTCCGGCGTGCCGGTCGAGCTCCTCGAGGGTGGAGTGGGGCCCGGTGCGCAGCACGATGGCCTCCGCCATGCGGCCGAGCACCTTGGCGGTGTCCTCGATCGTCTCGCCCCGGCCGAGCTGCATGTCGCCGGGCGCGAGCACCATCGCCGTGCCGCCCAGGCGCGAGACGCCGCTCACGAAGGAGACGCGCGTGCGCGTGGACGGGCGCTCGAACAGCAGGGCCACGACCTGGCCCGCCAGCAGCGGCGGCCAGCCGTCCTTGCGGGTGGCCTTGAGGCGCGCCGCGAGGTCGAGCACGGCGGCGACGCCCTCCGGCGTGTGGTGCCGGAGGGTCAGCAGCGAGCGCCCCACCAGGTCCCGGTGGGGGGTGAAGAAGGGGTCGGCCACGGGCGGGCAGTGTAGTGCTCCGCCCTCGTGTGCCCCTGCCCGTCGGGGTTCTCCGTCCGACCGCGCCTCTAACGTCGCAGCCGCAACGACCGGAGGGCCATCCGCATACACCGGACATCCGAGGACCGCGAGACGCTGACGTCCCACGGCACCGCCGCCCACCGCCGGGCGGTGCTGCTCGTCGCGACGACGGCCCTCCCGACCCTCCTGGTGATCGCGGGCGTCGTCTCCGCCTGGCCGCTGTTCGCGCTGCCGATCGCGCTGTCCATGCCGCTCGCCGGGCGCCGCGGCATCGCCGGCACGGGCGCCGTCGCGGCCCTCACGGTGGCGTACGCGTCGGGGAGGCCCTCGACGGACGGCGCCGCGATGGCCCTCGGCGTCGCGGCCTTCGTCGCCACCGGGATCGCGGTCGGCGCGGGCCACCGCGCCCAGATGCGCGACGCCCGCCGCATCGCCAGCGAGTCGCTCACCGACAAGCTCACCGGCGTCCACAACTACGCCTTCTTCGCCGACGCGCTCCCCCGCGAGTGCCGGCGGGCCGAGCGCTACGGCCTGTCGTTGTCGCTGGTGGTGCTGGACCTCGACCACTTCAAGGCGTTCAACGACCGGCACGGCCACGACGCCGGCAACCGCCTGCTCACCGCCGTGGGCGAGACGATCAACGCCCAGAAGCGGGCATCCGACATCGCCGCCCGCTTCGGCGGTGAGGAGTTCGCGCTCATCATCCCCGGTTCCGCCGAGGAGGCGATGGAGGCCGCCGAGCGCATCCGGGCCGCCGTCTCACAGGTCACGGTGCTCGTGGCGGGCGGCGACGTGGCGGGCACGACGGTGTCGGCGGGGGTCGCCGACTTCCAGAACGGGGCGGGCGACGACGGCACCCTGATGCTCGACCAGGCCGACAAGGCGCTCTACCACTCGAAGGACTCCGGCCGGGACCGGGTGAGCCTGTTCGCGCCCGAGCACCGCTGGGCGGCCGCCTCCTAGCTCAGGTGCCCGCGCCGAAGTAGAGCCCGTCCAGGAAGGCGCCGTATGCGACCAGCAGGACGTGGACGGCGCCGAGTGCGATCCCCCAGTTCACGAGGCGATCCGTCCCCCTCCGCCCGGACGGATCGAGGTCACCGGACCTGTCGAGGATCCTCTGTGCGGCGAGCGCGCATGCCCACCCCGCCAGGTAGAACGCGAGGACGGCGTACAGGGCGACGGACGTCCCCGCCGGGTGAGCGCCGGTGGCCCCTGGATCAGGGAGGATCGCGCCGAGTGCCACCCCCACGAGGTCCACGACCAGGGGTATGACGACGCCCGCCCACGCCAGGCGCCGCGCGAGGGCGCGGCTCGTCGCAGTGCCGTCCATGGAATCCGTTGTGCCACGGATCCGATCGCGGACCACCGCCCGATCGGATGGTCCTAGGACGAGCCTTCGGTGGTCGAAGGCGGGGCCAGCACCCGCGCCACCGGCTCGGGGAGCGGCGCGAGCGCGGCGGCGAGGCTCATCACCCCGCCGACGATGTGGAGGACGACCACGGGGGTGTCGCGGGTGAGCACCTGGGTGGCGTCGTCGCCCAGCAGCAGCGCGAGCAGCGCCCAGAGGAGCAGCAGGGACCCCGCGCCGATCAGGTAGCGGCGGGCCCAGTCGGGGCGGGTCGCCATCGCGATCCCGACGAACCCCAGGACGAGCCAGGCCACGGCGGTCAGCGGGTGCACCAGGAACAGGAAGAGCTGCTCGGCGCTGTCGGCGCCCAGGTCGTCGACCCCGGTGTTGAGGACGCCGAGCAGGCCGAGGCTGAACAGCACCCCGCTCACGATGCGCGCCGTGCCGGTCACGGCGCGGGCGCGGGCCGGGTCGAGGGTGGTCGGCGGCGGCGTGCTCACGGTGACCGACCCTATCCCGGGGGTGCCAGCCGCTCCAGGGCGGCCGCGGTCGCCAGACCGAGGGCGACGCCCGCGAGGATGTCGGCCGGCTCGTGCTCGGCCGTGGCGACGCGCGCGAGCAGCCCGGCCGCGGCGGCCGCTGTCAGGGCCCCGCCCGCGCGGGGCAGGCCCGCCCCGACCGTGGCGGCGATCGCCGCGGAGGCCGCGGCGTGGCGGCTGGGGAAGCCCCCCTCGGTGCGGGCCCCCGGCCGGGGACGCCCCAGCCGGTCGCGCAGGGCGCGGGCCACGAGGCTCGCGCCGGCGCCGGCGGCGAGGGCGCGCACCCCGGTCGCCCGGGTCGCCGGGACGACGATCAGGGCCCCCACCACGATGCGGAACGCCGGGCTCATCGTCTCGGCCAGGGCGGTCGCCGTGGCCTGGGCGCCCGGGGTCGCGGCGGCCGCGCGCCGCACCCCCGCGCCGAGGCGGCGGTCGAGTCGCAGGAGTGCCCGCATCCCCCGGAGGCTACCGGTGGCCGTTGCTATCGTCGGCCGCCGGATGCGCCGCGCCCTCGCCCTGCTCGCAGTCGTGATGGCCGCCCTGGCGGTCGCCGGGTGCGGCGGCGCCGGGGGCCTCGGCGGGGACCTCCCGATCACGGTGGTCGAGGAGGGCGACCGCGACCCGGCCCCCGGGCTCACCGTCCCCGCCCTCGACGGGGGCCCCGACGTGACCCTGGAGGGCCGCGACAAGCCGGTCGTCCTGAACTTCTGGGCCTCGTGGTGCGAGCCGTGCACGCGGGAGATGCCGGCCCTCGTCGAGTTCAGCGGGCGCAATCCCGACGTGGACGTCGTGGGCGTCGCGGTGACCGACCGGCCCGAGGACAGCCGCCGGTTCGCCGAGAAGGTGGGCATCCCGTTCACCCTGGGGTCCGACCGGCGCGGCGCGGTCGCGGCCGACTTCGGCGTGCAGGGGCTCCCCGTGACCGTGCTGATCGACGCGGAGGGCCGCGTGGCCGCCACGCACCCCGGCGAGATCGACGGCGAGGAGCTCGACGGGTACGCCGAACTGCTCGCGCCGTGAGCCCGGTCCTCCATACTCCGGGCGTGCCCTCCTCCGCCGAGGCCCGCGTCGCCGCCCACTGCCGCCGCCACGGGCTGCTCCCGGCGGGCGCGCCGGTGCTGGCGATGGTCTCGGGCGGGGCCGACTCCACCTGCCTCATGCACCTGCTGGCGGAGCTCCACGACGGGCCGGTCGGAGTCCTGACGGCCGATCACGGCCTCCGTCCCGAGGCCTCCGCCGAGTGCGACGCCGTGGCGCGCGCCGCCGAGGGGCTCGGCCTGCGCATCCACCGCGCCGAGCTCGGCCTGGAGCCCGGCCCGGGCGTGCAGGAGCGGGCGCGCGACGCCCGCCTGGCCGCCGCCCGGGCCGTGGCCGCCGCGCACGGGTACGCCCGCATCGCCACCGGCCACACGGCCTCCGACCAGGCCGAGACGGTGCTCTTCCGCCTGGCCCGGGGAACCGGCCGCACCGGGGCCCTCGGGCTCGCCCCCCGCGCGGGCGACCTCGTCCGCCCCCTGCTCGCGCTCGACGCCGCCGAGGTCCGGGCCTGGTGCGCCGCCCGCGGCCTGGACGTCGTCCGGGACCCCTCCAACGCCGACCCCGCCTACGCCCGCACACGGGTTCGCGAGGGCCTGGTGCCCGCGCTGGACGCGGTGCATCCCGGGGCCGCCCGCCACGTCGCCGCGTTCGCCGAGCGGCTGCGCGACGAGGCCGCCCTGCTCGAGCCGCTCGTGGACGCGGCGTGGGAGCGGGCGCGCGCCGGCGAGGGCCTCTCGGTGGAGGCGCTCGCCGCCGAGCCCCTCCCGATGCGCCGCCTGCTGGCGCGCCGGCTGGTCGCCGCGGCCGGGCTGCCGGGGGACGCCCTCGGGGCGGAGTCCCTCGCGCGGGTGCTGGCCGTCGCCGAGGGCGGCGCCCCCGCGGCGCTGCCGGGCGACGGGCGCGCCGCCGTGGAGGGCGGGGCGCTGGTCGTGAGCGGCCCGCCGGAGCCCGCCCCCGCCGACGCCCGCCTGGGGGTCCCCGGGCGGGCCTCCTTCGGGGCGCTCGCGATCCGCGCCTGGCGCGGCGAGGGCGTCGCGCCGCGGGCCGACCGCGTCGCGGTCTCCTGCGACGGCGAGCTGACGGTGCGCGGGCCGCGCCCCGGCGACCGGCTGCCGCTGCGCGGCGGCGGGCACGTGGCGGTGGGGCGGCTGCTGGCCGGCGCCGGCGTGCCCGCGCGGGCGCGGGCCGCCGTGCCGGTGGTGGCGTGCGGCGAGCGCGTCGTGTGGGTGGCCGGGCACCGCGCCGCCGAGGACCTGCTGGCCGCGCCCGGCGCGCCGGCGACGCTTCTCGGGATGGAGGCCGTGTGAGCGAGTTCGAGTACGGGACCATCGGGCGGGTGCTCGTCTCCGAGGAGGATCTCCAGGAGCGGATCAGCTCCATCGCCCGCCAGGTCTCCGAGGACTACGACGGCCGCGACCTGCTCGTGGTGGGGGTGCTCAAGGGGGCGATCTTCTTCATCGCCGACCTCGTCCGGCGCCTCACGGTCCCCGTCGAGCTGGACTTCATGGCCGTCTCGTCCTACGGGTCCTCCACCCACTCCTCCGGGGTCGTGCGGATCCTCAAGGACCTCGACATCCCGATCGCCGGGCGCCATGTGCTCGTGGTCGAGGACATCATCGACTCGGGCCTGACGCTCTCCTACCTCATGAAGAACCTGGCCTCGCGCAAGCCGGCCACCCTGGAGATCTGCTCGCTGCTCACCAAGCCCGGCCACCGGCGCCTCGGGATGCCCACCCGGTACGTCGGCTTCGACCTGCCGGACGTGTTCGTGATCGGGTACGGGCTGGACCACGCGGAGCGGTACCGCGAGCTGCCGTACATCGCCGAGTTCGTGCTCTGAGATCCGGGGCCCGGGCCCCCCGTCCGGGGGAGCGGACGGGCGCCGGAGCGCTGCTATCCTCGGCCCTCGGGATCGCGTCCCGCCCGGCGGTCAAGACCCACGTCGCGCGTGCCGATCGACGGCCCAACACCCCGGCGTGTCTGGAGCACGGTGAGCAAGTTCCTGAAGAGCGCGGCTTTCCCGATTTTGATTGTTGTGTTGTTGGTGTTCGTGGCTCAGCGGTTGGTGGTGTCGTCTGAGCCGTCGTCGCCGGCGCCGACGTTCAATCAGTTCCTTGCGGATATCTCGGCGGGGAAGGTTGAGCGGGCGACGATGAAGGTGGAGTCGCAGGAGGTTGATGTCGTCCTGAAGGACGAGTCGGAGTTCACGACGGGGTATCCGGCGGATTATTCGGCGACGTTGGTGAACCAGTTGGAGGCGGCGGATGTCCCGTTCGAGGTGAAGGGGATTCCGTCGTCGCCGTGGTGGTCGAGCCTGATCTGGCTTGCGCCGTTCATCTTGTTCATCGGGTTCTGGATTTATCTGATGAACCGGATGCAGGGTGGCGGGTCGAAGGTGATGAGCTTTGGGAAGTCCAGGGCGAAGCGGATGGCGGTGGACGCCCCGAAGATCACGTTCCGGGATGTGGCGGGGGCGGATGAGGCGGTGGAGGAGCTCCATGAGATCAAGGAGTTCCTGGAGAACCCGAAGAAGTTCCAGGCCCTGGGGGCCCGGATCCCGAAGGGTGTCCTTCTCTTCGGCCCGCCGGGGACGGGGAAGACCCTGCTTGCGAGGGCGGTGGCGGGTGAGGCGGGGGTGCCGTTCTTCTCCATCAGTGGGTCGGATTTCGTGGAGATGTTCGTCGGCGTCGGCGCCAGCCGGGTGCGGGATTTGTTTGAGCAGGCGAAGCAGTCGTCGCCGTGCATCATTTTCATGGATGAGATCGACGCGGTTGGCCGTCACCGGGGGGCGGGGCTTGGTGGTGGCCATGATGAGCGTGAGCAGACCCTGAACCAGTTGCTGGTGGAGATGGATGGGTTCGAGGCGAAGGACAACATCATCCTGATCGCCGCGACCAACCGACCCGACATCCTCGACCCCGCATTGCTCAGGCCCGGGCGGTTTGATCGGCAGATCGTGGTGGACCGCCCGGACCGGGATGGGCGGGCGCAGATCCTGCGGGTGCACACCAAGGGCAAGCCGATCGCCAAGTCGATCGATTTGATGACCCTCGCCGGCCAGACCCCCGGCTTCACCGGGGCGGACTTGGCGAACCTGGTCAACGAGGCTGCGTTGCTTGCTGCCCGTAAGGGGAAGCGGCTGATCGAGCAGGCCGAGTTGGAGGAGGGGATCATGCGGGTGATCGCCGGCCCGGAGAAGAAGTCCCGCCTCCTCAGTGAGAAGGAGCGGGTGGTGACCGCCTACCACGAGATGGGGCATGCCCTGGTGGGGCATTTCCTGCCGGACGCGGACCCCGTCCACAAGATCTCGGTCGTCTCCCGCGGGCAGGCGCTCGGCTACACGATCTCGATGCCGAATGAGGACAAGTTCCTCACCACCCGCGCCCAGCTGGAGGACCAGATGGCCATGACGTTGGGTGGCCGGGCCGCGGAGGAGTTGGTGTTCGGTGAGATCACCACGGGGGCGGCGAATGACCTGGAGAAGGTGACGGGGACGGCGAAGCAGATGACGATGCGGTTCGGCATGTCGGACAAGCTCGGCCCCCGCGTCCTCGGGCATAACCATGGCGCCCCGTTCCTCGGCCGGGACATGCACAGCGAGCCCGACTACTCGGATGACCTTGCCCGGACGATTGATTCGGAGATCCGGCGGATCATCGAGGAGGCCCACCAGCGGGCCCGCGACATTTTGACTGAGCACCGGTTGGACCTGGAGAACCTGTCCCAGATCCTGCTGCGGCGGGAGACGATCGAGCGGGACGAGTTCATCGCCCTCCTGGATGGTGAGGAGGAGGCCAGCGTGTTCGCCGAGCGTGACCGCAAGGCCGCCGAGCTCGCCCGCCAAACCGACGAGCAGAAGCCCAGTGAGGGCAAGCCGGCCAAGCGGCTGCCGTACCCGGGGGCGGGGGAACCCCTCCCCGAATAACCCACCGCGGGACAGCGCCCGCGATCATCGCGCCGGACGGCGCGGACCGGGGACGCTTCTGGCACATCTGGGCGGTGAGTCGGGCGGACGTCGGGCGCGACGATGGGCGGGCTCGGTGCATCGACCCGGAGGCCGTCCACGTCGCTCCAGCCGCTCAGGTTCAGCCGGCACGCGCGCAACAGGCTGCGGCACCTCGGCGTCCGCCCAGCCGACGCCCGCGCCGCGCTCGCCGACCCGCGCGCGATCGGCGAAGATGACCGTGGCAACGTCGCCGTGACCGCCGAGGTGGCGGGTCACACGCTCACCTTCATCATCGCGGGCGACGACCCGCGGTTCGTGATCACGGTGATCCCGAGGAGGTCCTGATGCGCGCCGAGTACGACAGCGAGGCGAACGCGCTCGCCATCGACCTGGTCCCCGACTTCCTGATCGACCACGCCGACGAGATCGACGGCCGCTGCAACGTCGCCCTGGACCGGGCGGGTCGTCCCGTCAGCGTCGAGCTGCTCTACCCCGACGAGGGCGTCGAGGCCCCACTCACCGCAGCGGCCGCGCGGTTCGATCTCGACGCCGAGGCGCTGATCGTCGCCGCGCGGGCGGCGCTCGGGGCACCCGACCGCGAGATCGTCCTCGACGTCCGGGCGCGGACGGTCGCGTGAGCAGACAGAAGGCGTGAGCGACCCGCTCGCCTGGCTCGACGCCCCCTGTGTCATGGGGATCCTCAACCTCACCCCCGACTCGTTGTGGGGAGGGTCGGGGCCCCTGCCGCCGGGCGACGCGCGCGACCGGCTCGCCGCGATGGCGCGGGACGGGGCGGCGATCGCCGACGTGGGGGCCGAGTCGACCCGGCCGGGGTCCGACCCGGTGCCGCCCGCGGAGCAGATGCGGCGCCTCGCCGGTCTCTTCGCCGCGGTGCGCGACGACCCGCCGATCCCGTTGTCCATCGACACCTCGTCGGCCGCGGTGGCCGAGGCGGCGCTCGACGCGGGGGCGGTGCTCGTCAACGACGTCACCGCGGGGCGCGGGGACCCGTGGATGCTGCCGCTGGTGGCCGAGCGCGGCGCCGCGGTGTGCCTCGTCCACATGCGGGGCACCCCCCGCACCATGCAGGACGACCCCTCGTACGGAGACGTGGTGGCCGAGGTGCGCGACCACCTCGCGGGGCGCCTCGAGGCGGCCGTCGCCGCGGGGATCCCCGAGGAGCGCGTGATCCTCGACCCGGGCATCGGGTTCGGCAAGACGCTCGCCCACAACCTCGCGCTGCTCGCCGGCGTGCCGGCCCTGGCGGAGCTCGGGCGGCCCGTCCTGATCGGGGTCTCGCGCAAGGGGATGTTCGACCGCCTGCTCGGCGGACGGGCCGTGGAGGAGCGGATGCCCGGCTCGATCGGCGCCGGCCTGGCGACGGTCGCCCGGGGCGCGGCGGTGCTGCGGGTGCACGACGTCCGGGAGACGAGCGACGCGCTGCGCGTGTGGCGCGCGGTGGGGGAGGCGGGGGCATGAGCGACGACCGGCTGACGGTGCACCTGACCGGACTGGAGGCGTTCGGGCGCCACGGGGTCTACGAGGCCGAGACCGAGCTGGGGCAGCGGTTCGTGGTGGACGTCGCGCTCACCCTCGGCGGCTCGGCCGCCACCCTCTCCGACGACCTGGGCGACTCGGTCGACTACGCGGCCCTGGCCGACGCGCTTGCGGCGATTGTCGCCGGCCCCCCGGTGAAGCTGCTGGAGCGCCTCGCCGGGCTGATCGCCGACCGCTGCCTGGCCGAGCCGGGCGTGGCTGAGGTCACGGTCACGGTGCACAAGCCGCACGTCGCGATCCCGCACGTGGTGGCCGAGAGCGCCGTGACCCTGCGCCGCGCGGCCCCCGGCATCGCGTGAGGTACTGGCTCGGGCTGGGGGCGAACCTCGGCGACCGCCGCGCCGCCCTCCAGGCCGCCGTCGACCACCTCGCCGCGCGCCACGAGGTCGAGGCCGTCAGCTCGCTCTACGAGACGGCGCCGCGCGACCTGGAGGACCAGCCGGCGTTCCTCAACGCCGCGGTGCGGGTCCGCGCCGAGCAGCCCCCTCCGGCGCTGCTCGACGAGGTCAAGGCCATGGAGCGGGAACTGGGCCGCGCTCCCGGCGGCGTGCGCTTCGGCCCCCGCGCCATCGACTGCGACCTGCTGCTGTGGGAGGGCGGGGAGTGGCGCGACGACCGGCTGGAGATCCCCCACCCCCGCCTGGGCGAGCGGCTCTTCGCGCTGCTGCCGCTGCTCGACCTCGACCCCGGCTTGAGGCTGCCGGACGGCCGCTCCCTGTCCGCGATGGCGGCCGCGATCGACCCGTCCGAGCAGCCGGCCGCGCGCCTGCCGGAGGGCCTCCGGCAGCTGCGGGGCCCAGGAGGGGGTCAGCTATGATCGGCGGCCGCCGTAGCACCGAGGAGCGCCGCCCATGTCCCACACCGACGAGCTCGAGGAGTACGACGCCGAGCTCGAGCTGAGGCTCAAGCGGGAGTACGCCGATGTCTTCCCGCTCTTCCGCTTCTGCGTGCTGACGCAGGAGGCGACGTACCTCTGCAACCGGTTCGAGCGCGACTTCATGCCGCAGGCGTCGTACCCGTTCTTCCACATCACGATGGAGGACGTCTGGGTGTGGGACAAGAACCGCCCCACGCGCATCATCCCGCGGGTCGAGATCTACACCACCCAGGACGTGACGGTGGAGATCCTGAAGGGCGACGACGCCGCCCCGGCGCCGTCCGGCGAGGCGTAGCGACGTGCTGCTCGCGATCGACGTCGGCAACACCCAGACGCAGGCGGGGGTCTACTCCGGCGACGAGCTGCTGCACGAATGGCGGCTCTCGACCGACCGCAACGCCACCGCAGACGAGCTGGCCGCCGACCACGACCAGATCCTGCGCCTGCGCGGCGGCAGCCTGGGCGAGCTCGACGAGATGATCGTGGCGTCGGTCGTCCCGACCCTCTCCGCCGCCTACTCCTCGCTCGCCCTCAAGTACCTGCGCAGCGAGGCGATCGTGATCGGGCCGGGCGTGCGCACCGGCATCTCGCTCGCCATCGACAACCCGCGCGAGCTGGGTGCCGACCGCATCGTCAACGCCGTCGCCGCCCACCGGCGCCACGGCGGCCCCTGCATCATCGTGGACTTCGGCACGGCGACGACCTTCGACGCCGTCTCCGAGGCCGGCGAGTACCTCGGCGGCGCCATCGCGTCCGGCATCGAGACCTCCCTCGACGCGCTCACCGCCCGCGCGGCCCGGCTCGTGCGCGTGGACCTGGTCGCGCCGCCGCGCGTCATCGGCAAGTCGACCGTGGAGAGCATGCGCGCCGGCATCGTCTTCGGCACGGTCGCGATGGTGGACGGGGTCGTCGCCCGCATGCGCGAGGAGCTGGGCGGGGATGCCGTCGTCCTCGCCACCGGCGGCCTGGCCTCGCTCGTCTGCCCGCTCTCCGAGGAGATCGACGAGAACGACCCGCTGCTCACGCTGGAGGGCCTGCGGCTCATCCACGAGCTCAACGTCCGCCGACCGGCGGGGACGGGGGAGCGCGCGTGAGGAAGCGCATGAGCGCCGTGCTCGCGGGGCGCGCCGCCGCGCCGGACACCGCCCCCGCCGCCGCGCCGCCGGCCCGCTGGCCGGTGCGCGAGCCGGTGGAGATCGGGGGCCTGCGGCTGGAGAACCGGCTCGTGCAGGCGCCGCTCGCCGGCATCGCCAACTGGGCCTTCCGGCGCCAGTCGCGCCGTCACGGGGCGGGCTTCACGGTCTCCGAGATGATCGCGAGCTTCGGCATCCGGTACGCCAACCGCAAGACGCTCGGGATGATGACGATCGCGCCCGACGAGCACCCCGTGGGCGTCCAGCTCTTCGGCGCCGACGCCGACGCCATGGCCGAGGCGGCCCGCGCCGTCGAGGCCGCGGGAGCGGACCTCATCGACATCAACATGGGCTGCCCCGTCCCGAAGATCTGCAAGACCGGCGCCGGCGCGGCCCTGCTGGCCGACCCGGAGGCCGCCGCGCGGATCGTGGAGGCCATGGTGCGCGCGGTGGACGTGCCGGTCACGGTCAAGATGCGCCGCGGCCTCACGCCGGCCACCGCCGCGCCGGTGGAGACCGCCCGGCGCTTCGAGCAGGCCGGCGCCGCCGCCCTCTGCGTCCACCCCCGGGCCGCGGCCGAGGAGTACGGCGGCCGCGCCGACCACGCCATCACCGCGGAGGTGGTGGAGGCCGTCGGCATCCCGGTCATCGCGAGCGGCGACATCGCCACGCCGGCCGACGCCGCGCGGGTGCTCGACATGACCGGCTGCGCGGCGATCGCGGTCGGCCGGGCCGCGCTCGGCAACCCGTGGGTGTTCGGCGAGATCCGCGACGGGGTGCAGCGGCCCCGCCCGGCCCTCGACGAGGTGGTCGACGAGGTCGCGGCCTTCGCCGCGGACGTCCGTCTCGCGATCGGCGAGAGCCGCGCGGCCGGCTACATGCGCAAGTTCTATCCCTGGTACCTCGCCGGGCACGACGTGCCGCCGGCGCTGCTCGGCGAGCTGGTCACCGCGCCGACGATCGAGGCCGCCCTCGCGCGCATGCGCGACGCGGCCGCGGCGTCGGCGGCCGCTTGATTACACGGCCGGTCGGGGCTACCTTTCCCAGCCGCCCGGGGCCGTACCGCCCAATCCACGAAGGAGATCCACCCGATGGACCGCGAAGTGATCCTGACGGAAGAGGGCTACGCGAAGCTCAAGGAGGAGATCGAGTACCTCTCCACGACCAAGCGTCGTGAGGTGGCCGAGCGGATCAAGGAGGCGCGGGAGTTCGGGGACATCTCCGAGAACTCCGAGTACGACGACGCCAAGAACGAGCAGGCGCAGCTCTTCTACCGCATCCAGTCCCTCGAGCAGAAGCTCCGCAACGCCCGGGTCGTGGACACCGACCACCTGGACACCGACGTGGTGTCGATCGGCGCACGCGTGATCCTCAAGGACACGAAGAACAAGGGCGTCACGCGCGAGTACTCCATCGTGGGCTCCGCCGAGGCCGACCCCAAGAACCACCGCCTCTCCAACGAGAGCCCGGTCGGGAAGGCCCTGCTCGGCAAGAAGAAGGGCGAGAAGGTCACCATCCCGGCTCCGCGCGGCGCCCTGCAGTACCAGATCGTCGACATCCAGGCGGGTGACCACGGCGCCTGAGCCGCAGGGCCCCGACGGGGGGCTCGCGGGTCTGATCGGGGAGCGGAGGGCGAAGGCGCAGGCGCTGCGCGAGGCCGGCGTCGACCCCTTCCCTCCGCGCTTCCCCGGCCGCCGCGAGATCGCCGCGGTGCGGGCCGCCTTCGAGGCGCTGGAGCCCGGGGACACCGGGGACGAGGTCGTGCGCGTCGCCGGCCGGCTGGCGGCCCGGCGGGGGCAGGGCAAGGTCGCGTTCCTCGACCTGGAGGACCGCAGCGGGCGCATCCAGCTCTGGGCGGCCCGCGACCGGGTGGGCGACACGGCGATGGAGGCCCTCCTCGACCTCGACCTCGGGGACATCGTCGGCGCCGAGGGCCCCGTGGCGCGCACGCGCCGGGGCGAGCTGTCGGTCGCGGTCAACTCGGTGACCCTGCTCGCGAAGTCGCTCCGCCCGCCGCCGGACAAGCACGCCGGGATCAAGGACCCCGAGATCCGCTTCCGGCAGCGCTACCTCGACCTCATGTCCGACGAGGGCGTGCGCGACGCCTTCATCACGCGGTCCAAGGCGATCGCCGCGGTGCGCCGGTTCCTGGACGACCGCGGCTTCATCGAGGTCGAGACGCCGACGCTGCAGCCCATCTACGGCGGCGCCGCGGCCCGGCCGTTCACCACGCACCACAACGCCCTCGACCGCGACCTCTACCTGAGGATCGCCACCGAGCTGTACCTCAAGCGCTGCATCGTCGGCGGGCTGGAGAAGGTCTACGAGCTGGGCAAGGACTTCCGCAACGAGGGGGTGAGCCACAAGCACAACCCCGAGTTCACGATGGTCGAGACCTACGAGGCCTACGCGGACTACCGCGACGTCGCCGCGATGCTGGAGGAGATGGTGGCCGCCGCCGCCCTCGCCGCGACCGGGTCGACCCGCGTGACCTGGAAGGGACAGGAGATCGAGCTGGCGCCGCCGTGGCGCCGCCTCGACTTCCGGGACGCGCTGCGCGAGGCGAGCGGCGTGGACGTGCGCGCACACGCGGACGAGGGCTCCCTGCGGGCGGCGATGCGCGCCGCCGGCCTCGACGCGCCTGACGGGGTGCCCTGGGCGAAGCTCGTGGACGGGATCCTGAGCCAGAGCCTCGAGCCGACGCTCATCCAGCCCACGATCCTGCTCGACTACCCCCTGGAGCTCTCGCCGTTCGCCAAGCGGCGCGAGGACGACCCGGCCGTCGTCGAGCGGTTCGAGGCCTTCGCGGGCGGCATGGAGATCGCCAACGCCTTCACCGAGCTCAACGACCCCGACGACCAGCGGGAGCGCTTCCGCATGGCCGCCGCGGACCGCGAGGCCGGCGACGACGAGGCCCAGCCGATGGACGAGGACTTCCTCGCCGCCCTGGAGCACGGCATGCCGCCGACCGGCGGCCTCGGGATGGGGATCGACCGCCTCGTGATGCTGCTCACCGACCGGCACACGATCCGCGAGGTCGTCCTCTTCCCCGCGATGCGCTCCTAGCCTCCCCCTCCGGTAAGCGGGGAACACCGGCGGGTTGGCCGCGTTCCCCACCGGGCACGCCTCCTCGCGTACGGACACCCGGACCGGGAGGTCGGTCATGAGCGATTCAGGGAAGGGCAAGGAGCTCGGCGGCAGGGCCAAGGAGGCCGTCGGTGCCCTGCGGGGCGACGAGGAGCAGAAGGCCGAGGGCCGGCAGGAGCAGCGCGAGGGGAAGCTGCGCCAGGCCGGCGAGAAGGTCCGCGACGCCGTCGAGGACGTCAAGGACGCCATCAAGCGCTAGGAGGAGCCCATGAGGAAGACGCTCTACGCCGCCCTCGGGGTGGTCACCTGGAGGATCGGCAAGCGGTACATGAAGCGCCGCGCGCACCGCGCCCGGCAGGCCCTCCCGATCTAGGAGCCTGCGTCGTGTCCCGGCGACGGGGGACGTGCGCTATAGTCCCCCGCCGTTCACACGACCTGATGCACCGAAGGGACCGAGGAGTAGATGGCCAAGCCACGCGGCCGCGCGCGATCGAAGACCAAGGGACGGAAGGGCGGGGCGCCCGCCCAGCGCAAGCGCCGTCCCCAGCTCACCGCCGAGGAGATCGACTGGAAGAACTACCCGTCGCTGCGGCGCTTCGTCAGCGAGCGGGGCAAGATCCGGTCGCGTCGCATCACCGGTCTCTCGCGCCGGCAGCAGACGCTGGTGGCCAAGGCGGTCAAGCGGGCCCGCACGATGGGCCTCCTGATCTACCCCGACCAGGACCGCAAGGTACGCCACTAGGCGCGCCGCGCCCCGGGCGGGGCGTCCGGGTCGCGGGTCATCATGTCCCGATGACCGGGGTGCCCGCGACGATTGCAACCCCGCGCCCGGGGGGTTCCCCCCCGGGTCCGCGTCCCGCCGTCCGGGGGGCGCGGAGGAGGCGGGTGACCCCGATCTTCGAGGGGGCCCGCCCGTCCGCCGATGAGGGGGGTGAGAAGGGCCTCCGTGCTAGGATCATCGTCTGGCGGTCCTCCGTCGGAACCTCCGTCTCACCCCGTGGACAGGTCCGTCGTCCGCGGGTCCCGTCCCTCGAAGTCCCGCACTCTCCAACGCCCGTCGTACCGCGCCGGCGCGGTTTTCGCGTCTCCGGGACCGGGTGAGCAGGAAGGGGAATCCCCGATGTTCGAAAGGTTCACCGAGCGCGCCCGTCAGGTGGTCGTCCTGGCCCAGGAGGAGGCGCGCACCCTCAAGCACAACTACATCGGGACCGAGCACATCCTGCTGGGGCTCCTGCGCGAGGAGGAGGGCCTCGCGGCGCGGGTGCTGGAGGGCCTCGAGATCACGGTCGAGGAGGTCCGCGCCCAGGTGATCCGCATCGTCGGGTCGGGCGAGGAGGTCACCTCCGGACAGATCCCGTTCACGCCGCGGGCGAAGAAGGTGCTCGAGCTGGCGCTGCGCGAGGCGCTCTCGCTCGGCCACAACTACATCGGCACCGAGCACATCCTGCTCGGCCTCGTGCGTGAGAACGAGGGCGTCGCGGCCCGCATCCTGGCCGACTTCGACGCCGACTCGGAGAAGATCCGCAACGAGATCATCCGCATGCTGTCCGGCCCCGGCCGGCGCCAGCAGGGCCAGGCGGGCGGCGGCCAGAGCGGCGACAAGAAGTCGAGCAAGCTGCTCGACCAGTTCGGCCGCAACCTCACCAAGCTCGCCGCCGAGGGCAAGCTCGACCCGGTCGTCGGCCGTCAGACGGAGATCGAGCGGGTCATGCAGATCCTCTCGCGGCGCACCAAGAACAACCCGGTCCTCATCGGTGAGCCCGGCGTGGGCAAGACCGCCGTCATCGAGGGGCTGGCTCAGCGCATCGCCTCCAACGAGGTCCCCGAGCTGCTGCGGAACAAGCAGATCTACACGCTCGACCTCGCGGCCCTCGTCGCCGGGTCGAAGTACCGCGGCGAGTTCGAGGAGCGCCTCAAGAAGGTGATGAAGGAGATCACCCAGCGCGGCGACATCATCCTGTTCATCGACGAGCTCCACAATCTCGTCGGCGCGGGTGCCGCGGAGGGCGCGATCGACGCCGCCTCCATCCTCAAGCCGGCCC
>JBFWPT010000036.1:0-43068 GCA_050249835.1 Thermoleophilia bacterium | reverse complement strand
GATCGCCGACATCGTCTCGATGTGGACCGGCATCCCGGTGTTCAAGCTCACCGAGGCCGAGACGCAGAAGCTGCTGCGGATGGAGGAGGAGCTCCACAAGCGCGTCATCGGGCAGGAGCAGGCCATCGCGGCCGTCTCCCGCGCGATCCGCCGCGCCCGCGCCGGCATCAAGGACCCGAAGCGGCCCTCCGGCTCGTTCATCTTCCTCGGCCCGTCCGGCGTCGGTAAGACCGAGCTGGCCCGCACGCTCGCCGAGTTCCTGTTCGGCGACGAGAGCGCGCTGATCCAGGTCGACATGTCCGAGTACATGGAGAAGCACGCGGTGTCGCGGCTGGTGGGCTCGCCCCCGGGCTACATCGGGTACGACGAGGGCGGCCAGCTCACCGAGCAGGTCCGTCGCAAGCCGTACTCGGTCATCCTGCTCGACGAGGTCGAGAAGGCGCACCCCGAGGTCTTCAACATCCTCCTCCAGATCCTGGAGGACGGGCGCCTCACCGACGCGCAGGGCCGCTCGGTGGACTTCCGCAACGCGATCCTGATCATGACCTCGAACATCGGGGCGGCCACGATCTCGCGGAACACCCCGCTCGGCTTCTCGGTCACGGACGAGACCGGCCTGTCCTACGACGACATGAAGTCGCGGATCATGGGCGAGCTGAAGCGCGTGTTCCGGCCCGAGCTCATCAACCGCATCGACGAGATCATCGTCTTCCACAAGCTCACCAAGGAGGAGATCACCCAGATCGTCGATCTGCTCCTGGTCCGGCTCCAGACCCAGATGGAGGAGCACGGGCTGGCCCTCCGCCTCACCGACGAGGCGAAGGACCTGCTGGTGGAGCAGGGCTACGACCCGACGATGGGCGCCCGGCCGCTGCGCCGCGCGATCCAGCGCCTGATCGAGGACCCGCTCTCGGACCGCCTGCTCGCCGGTGGCTTCACCGAGGGGAGCAGCGTCGTGGTGGACCGGGACGGCGACGACATGAAGCTCGTCGTCACCGAGCCGGAGGCACAGCCCGAGACCGTCGGCGCCGCCGCCGGTGCGTCCTCCGACGAGGCGCCCGCCGGACCGAGCGAGTCGTAATCCCCTCGGGACGGGGCTCTCTCGTGGCGCAGACGCGCCCTCGGATCATCTATTCCTGCGGGGCCTGCGGTGCGCAGGCCCCGCGCTGGGTCGGGCGCTGCGCGACGTGCGGCGAGTGGGGGACCGTGGCCGAGGAGGCCGCGCCTGCCGCCGCGGCGCGCCGGGCGCCGCTCGGGCCCGTGCCCGCCGTCACGCGGCTGGCCGACCTCGTCGACGACGCCCCGGACCGCCTGCCCACCGGCATCGGCGAGCTCGACCGGGTGCTGGGCGGCGGCCTGGTCCCCGGGTCGCTCGTGCTGCTCGGCGGCGAGCCGGGCATCGGCAAGAGCACCCTGGTGCTGCAGGCCCTCGCGGCGATCGCGGCCGGCGGGAACGCGATGCTCGTGACCGGCGAGGAGTCGGCCGTGCAGGTGCGCGGCCGCGCCGAGCGCCTCGACGCCGACTGCGGCCCGGTGCAGGTCCTGGCCGAGACGCGCCTGGAGGCGGTGCTGGCCGCCGTCGAGGCGCACGCCCCCGACGTGTGCGCGATCGACTCGGTGCAGACGATGCACTCGGAGGCGGTCGAGGGCGCCCCCGGCGCGCCCAACCAGGTGCGCGCCGTGACGGCCGAGCTGATGAGGATGGCCAAGGAGAAGGGCGTCACCGTCCTGCTCGTCGGCCAGGTGACCAAGGACGGCGGGCTCGCCGGCCCGCGGACGCTGGAGCACCTCGTCGACTGCGTCCTCTCCTTCGAGGGCGACGACATGCGCGCGCACCGCGTGCTGCGCGCCACCAAGAACCGCTTCGGCTCCACCAACGAGACCGGCCTCTTCGAGATGCGGGCCACCGGCCTGGTGTCCGTCGAGGACCCGACCCGGCTCTACCTCGCGGAGGCGGGCGAGCGCGTCGGCTCGTGCGTCTTCCCCGCCATCGAGGGCAGCCGCGCGCTGCTCGTCGAGGTGCAGGCGCTCGTGGGACCCACCGAGATCGTGCCCCCCCGGAGGGTCGCCATCGGCGTCGACCGCACGCGGCTGGCCCAGGTCATCGCCGTGCTGTCACGGCACGCCGGCGTGCGCCTCGGCGACGCCGACGTGTTCGTGAGCGTCGCGGGTGGCGCGCGGGCGCTCGACCCCGCCGCGGACCTCGCGATCGCGCTCGCCGTGACCAGCGCCCACCGGGGGATCCCCCTGGTGCCCGGCGCGGCGGCGTTCGGCGAGCTCGGCCTGACCGGCGCGGTGCGCCCGTCGGGTCACGGTGTCCGCAGGCTGGCCGCCATGGCGGCGCACGGCCTGGACGTGGCGGTGACACCGCCGCGCGAGAACGGAGGGGAGACGGGATCGCCGTCTCCGGGTGACGTCCACGCGGTCACGGGGGTCCGGGAGGCCCTCGAGGTCGCCTTCGCCCGCTGAGCGGGCATCTGTCCTGTCATGACGACGAGTGATGAGGGGGAGCGGTTGTCGTACGAGGTCGGAGACAAGGTCGTCTACCCGCACCACGGTGCGGGGAAGATCGTCAAGAAGGAGCTGAAGGAGATCCTCGGGCAGCGCCGCGAGTACCTCACGATCCAGATCCTCTACAACGACATGACCGTGATGGTGCCGTGTGAGAACGCCGAGGCCGCGGGTCTGCGGAAGGTGATCGGCGAGGAGACGGTGGACGAGGTGCTCGCCGTGCTCCGCGACGACGGCACGCAGATGCCGAAGAACTGGAACCGCCGCTTCAAGCACAACCGCGACAAGATCAAGACCGGCGACATCTTCGAGCTGGCCGAGGTGGTGCGGAACCTGTCGATCCGCGACCTCGACAAGGGCCTCTCGACCGGCGAGAAGCAGATGTTCGGCCGGGCCAAGAAGATCCTCGCGAGCGAGCTGATGTACGCGCGGGACATGGAGGAGCAGGAGGCGATCGACTTCCTGGAGAACCTGCTCGAGGACATCGGCGAGCGCCGCGGCAGCTCGGCGAGCGCCTCGAAGAAGGGTGCGGAAGCCCTGGTCGACTAGCGGAAACGGCTACCGTAGGCAGGAACTCGGGGGGCGGTCGGAGGACCGGGACGACAAGGGGAACGACGGCGGCATGACGGGGCTCGAGCCCACAGGGGCCATCTCGCAGTGCTGATCGTCGTCAGCCGGATCGTCCTCGGCGTCCTCGGTGGGCTCGGTGCATACCAGGCCGGTGCCTCCCTCCCCCTCGACGAGTGGTTCTCGTCGCCCTGGCGGTACGCCGCCTGGGCGGCGGCCACCGTCGCCGGCGCGCTCATCGGGGTGCTGCTCGGCGGCGTCGTGGGCCGCATGCTCCGCGACCGGCTGCGCGCCATCGACCGCGCCGCCGACCGTCGCTCCGCGGCGGAGCTCATGGTCGGCGCGCTCGGCCTCGTGGTCGGGCTGGTGGCCGCCGCCCTCGCGGGCGTCGCGGTCGCCCAGCTCCCCATCATCGGGCCCTACCTGCTGCTGCCGGTGGTGCTCGTTGTGGCCTACGTGTTCAGCCGGGTCGCGGCCCGCCGGCACGTGGACATCCTGCGCCTCGTCGGCTTCCGCTCGCGGTCCGGCGGCGCGGCGCCGGCCACCCGGCTCATCGACACGAGCGCGATCATCGACGGGCGCCTGGTGGACGTCATCCGCACCCGCTTCCTCTCCGGGTCGATCGTGGTGCCGGACTTCGTGCTGGAGGAGCTGCAGAAGGTGGCCGACTCGGCCGACGCCCTCAAGCGCGCCCGCGGCCGCCGCGGCCTGGAGATCGTGGAGGAGCTCAAGGCCTCCGCCAACGGCGGGTTCGCCGTGCGCTCGGCCGACTACCCCGGCATCGAGGGCGTCGACGCGAAGCTCGTCCGGATGGCGCAGGACGTCGGCGCGTCGATCGTCACCACGGACTACAACCTCAACAAGGTCGCGCAGATCCAGGGCGTCGAGGTGCTCAACGTCAACGAGCTGGCGAACGCCCTCAAGCCGGCCGTGCTGCCCGGCGAGCCGCTGCAGGTGAAGGTCATCCGCGAGGGCCGGGAGTACGACCAGGGCGTCGCCTACCTGCAGGACGGCACGATGATCGTCATCGAGGGCGGCCGCTCCGCGGTCGGCAAGGAGGTGACCGTCGAGGTCACCAGCGTCCTTCAGAGCCCCTCCGGCAAGATGATCTTCACCAAGATCCCGGAGGCGTCCCCCTAGACGGGACCCGGCTCCCCGCGCAGGAGCCACTCCGCCAGGCCGACCCCGACGTGCGGGTCGCCCGCCGGCACGCCCTCGTGCTTGGCGAAGGCGAACACCGGCCGCGCCTCCGCCTCGCGCTCCAGCAGGTCGCGCCAGCCGAACCGGGCGGCGTCGTCGTAGCCGTTGGCGCGCAGGCGCACGTAGGCGAGCGGGCCCTCGGGCAGGCGCGGCAGCACGGCGCCGGTCGTCTCCGAGATGCAGATCGTGCAGCCCGCGGCGGCGATCCGCTCCTCCACGGCCGGGGCGGCCCACGACTCGTGCCGGAACTCCAGCGCCGCCGGCAGGCCGGGCGGCAGGCAGGAGAGCAGGTCGGCGAGGACGCCGTCGTCGCGCTCGCGCGCGGGCGGGAACTGCAGCAGCACGGCGCCCAGGCGGTCGCCGAGCGGCACCAGCGAGTCGAGGAAGCGCGCCAGGAACTCGTCGCCGCCGCCGTGGGGCGGCAGCACCCGTGTGTGGGTCAGGCGGCGGTGGGCCTTGGCGGCGAACAGGAAGCCCGGCGGCGTCTGGGCCGCCCAGTTGGCGACCGCCGACTCGGACTGCAGCCGGTAGTGCGTGGCGTTGATCTCGCAGGCCGTGAGGCGGGCGGCGTAGTGCGAGAGGAAACGCGCCTGGGAGAGCCCGTCGGGATAGAAGGCGGGCCGCCACTCCTTGTACGCCCATCCCGAGGTGCCGACGTGGAGGCTCATCCACCCCCATGCTCGCCGACGGGCGGGCGCGCGTCCAACCACGCGTCGAAACGGCGCTCCACCTCGCGCAGCGCCACGTCCGCCAGGGTCTCGCGCTCGGCGGGCGCCAGGTCCTGCAGCCACTCGGCGCGCAGGCGGATGCGGCGCCACAACCGCGCCTGCGCCTCGTCGGTGTCCGTCACGCCGATCATCATCGTCCTGACATCATTCGGCGTCCGCCGCCCCGTTCCGAGCCCCGGTGAGGGAGAGGGAGAGGTTTTGCCCATGCCGGTCGCCGCCATCCTCGTCGCCGCCGGCGCCGGCGTGCGCATGGGCGCGCCGGTGCCGAAGGCCCTGATGCCGCTCGCCGGCCGGCCGATGGCGGCCTGGAGCGCGGAGGCGCTGGTGGCCGGCGGGGTCGTGGACGCCCTGGTGGTGGTCGCCCCGCCGGGGATGGAGGGCGACCTGGAGGCGGCGCTGGGGCCGCTGCCGGTGCCGGTGGCCGTCGTGCCCGGCGGCGCGAGCCGGGCGGCGTCCGTGCGCGAGGGCCTGGCCGCCCTGCCGCCGGGGACGGCGACCGTCCTGGTCCACGACGCCGCCCGCCCGCTCGTCTCCGCCGAGACGGTCGCGGCGGTGGCGGCGGCGGCGGGCGGGGGCGACGGCGCGATCGCCGCCGCGCCGGTGGCCGACACGCTGAAGCAGGAGGGGGCGGACGGGGCGATCGACGGCACGGTCCCGCGGGCGGGCCTGTGGGGCGCGCAGACCCCCCAGGGCTTCCCGGTGGCGGTGCTCCGCGCGGCGGTCGAGGCGGCCGCCGCCGCGGGCGCGCTCGACGCGGCCACCGACTGCGCGAGCCTGGTGGAGGCGGCCGGGGGCCGGGTGCGGCTGGTGGAGACGCGCGGCCCCAACCTCAAGGTCACCACGCCCGCCGATCGCGACCTGGCCGAGGCGATCCTGGCCGGGCGCAGCCGCGGGTAGGATGGCTCGCCGTGCTGACCGACTACCACATGCACCTCCAGCCGGACGGCATCGGGCCCCGCGAGCGCGGCGCCCACCGCTGGGACGCCGACGGCGGCCACCTCTCGCCGGCGTGGATCGGCCGGTACGTGGAGCGGGCCCGCTCGCGCGCGGTCACGGAGATCGCGATGACCGAGCACGTGTACCGCTTCGCCGAGGCGCGGGAGTGGCTCGACAACCCGTTCTGGCGCGAGGAGGCCACCGCGGACGCCGGCGCCTACGTCGACGCGATCCTCGCCGCGAAGGAGGACGGCCTGCCGGTGCTGCTCGGGGTCGAGATGGACTGGCTCGCGGACCGGCGCGACGAGATCGCGGCCTTCCTGGACGGCCGCCCCTTCGACATCGTGCTCGGGTCCGTCCACTTCATCGACGGGCGGGCGATCGACGACCCCACCGACCCGGATCACGACCGCGTCCCGCTCGACGAGCTCTGGACCGGGTACGTGGAGCAGTTCGCCGCGGCGGCGGGCTCGGGGCTCTACGACGTGATGAGCCACCCGGACCTGCCCAAGGTCTTCGGCCGCCGGATCCCCCCGGCGCTGGACGCGCTCCTCGACGACGCCGTCGCCGCCGTGGCCGAGGCCGGCGTGGCGGTCGAGTGCTCGTCGGCCGGCCTGCGCAAGCCCGTCGGCGAGCTGTACCCGGAGCCCTCCCTGCTCGCCCGCTTCCACCGGGCCGGGGTCCCGGTGACCCTGTCGAGCGACGCCCACTCGCCCGAGGACGTGGCGCGCGACTACCCCACGGCCGTCGCCGCGCTGCGCGGGGCCGGCTACGAGACGATCACCCGCTTCGCGGGCCGCGAGCCGCGCCAGGTGGAGCTGCGGTGGGCATGAGGGTGGGCACGGGCGTCGACGCCCACCGCTTCGGCCCCGGCCGCCCGCTGATGCTGGGCACCGTGGCGATCGACCATCCCGAGGGGCTCGTGGGCCACTCCGACGGCGACGCCATCGCCCATGCGGTCTGCGACGCCCTGCTCGCCGCCGCCGGCGGGCCGGACATCGGGGTCCTGTTCCCGGGCACGCCGGAGTGGGAGGGCGTCTCGGGCGCGAACATGCTCACCATCGTCGTGGAGCGGCTGGCGGCGGAGGGCGTCACGGTGGTCAACGCGCACGCCGTCTGCATGTGCGAGCGCCCGCGCCTCTCGGCCCATCGCGCCGCCATGCAGGAGGGGATGAGCGCCATCCTCGGTGCGCCCGTGACCGTGCACGCCACCACCACCGACGGCCTCGGGGCCCTCGGCCGCGGCGAGGGCGTCGCCTGCACCGCCGTCGCGCTCGTGGAGACGCCGTGACCGTCCGCCTGCACTCGACGCTCACCAAGCGCAAGGAGGAGCTCGTCCCGGGGCCCGACGGCACCGTCGGCATCTACGTCTGCGGCCCCACGGTCTACGGGCGCATCCACATCGGCAACGCGCGGCCGTTCGTGGTCTTCTCGGTGCTGAAGCGCTTCCTGTCGCGCAGCGGCGTCCGCGTCCGCCTGGTCTCCAACCTCACGGACGTCAACGACAAGATCTACGACGCGGCGAAGGCGGAGGGCGTGCCCAGCGACGAGCTGGCCCGGCGCTACTCGGACGCCTACGTGGCCGACACGGACCGGCTCGGCCTGGGCCGCCCGGACGCCGAGCCCCTCGTGACCGGCTCGATCCCCGAGATCATCGCGATGATCGGGACCCTGGTGGAGCGCGGCCTGGCCTACCCCGCGGCCGGCGACGTCTACTACCGGGTGGGCGACTTCCCCGGCTACGGCAGCCTCTCGGGCCGCCGGCTGGACGAGATGGTCTCGACCGACCCGGGCACCGGCAAGGAGTCGCCGCTCGACTTCGCCCTCTGGAAGGGACACAAGGAGGGGGAGGACACCTCCTGGGACTCCCCGTGGGGGCCCGGGCGGCCGGGCTGGCACATCGAGTGCTCGGCGATGGCCGAGGCCGCGCTGGGACACGGCTTCGCGGTCCACGGCGGGGGGATCGACCTCGTCTTCCCGCACCACGAGAACGAGATCGCGCAGTCCGAGGGCGCCCGCGAGGGCCCGATGGCGCAGATCTGGATGCACAACGAGATGCTCGAGCTCGGCGACGAGAAGATGAGCAAGTCCATCGGGAACATCGCCCCGCTGTCCGACGTGCTCGACCGCTGGCCGGCCGAGGTGGTGATCGCCTACTTCCTGACGAGCCACTACCGCTCGCGGCTCCCGTTCTCCGAGGAGCGGATGGCCGAGGCGGAGACGGTGGTCGGGCGGCTCGCCAACGCCCTCCGGGCCCTGGACCGCGCCATCGCGGCCGACGGCGAGGGGCACGACCCCGACCTCTCGCGCACGATCGTCGAGGGCCGGGACCAGTTCTTCCGCGCCCTGGAGGACGACTTCTCCACCCCGGAGGCGTTCGCGGCCCTGTTCGAGATGGTGCGCGGCACCAACCGGGCCGTCGCGGCGGGCCTGGCCGGCGCCGGCCAGCTCCGCGAGGCGCGGCGCGAGCTGGTGGAGCTGCTGGACGTGCTCGGCCTCGCGGGGATCGACCCCGGCCCGTCCGCCGAGGCCCCCGAGGAGGTGCTGCGGCTCGTCGCCGAGCGCGAGGAGGCCCGCGCCGCCCGCGACTTCGCCGGTGCCGACGCCCTCCGCGAGCGGGTCCGGGCGCTGGGCTTCGAGATCACCGACACCCCCGGGGGCCCGCAGGTCGAGCCGGCATGACCCCGCCGCGCCGCGCCGAGGGCGACGGGCGGGAGCGGGTCTACGGCCGCAACCCGGTCCGGGAGCTCATCGCCGCCGGCCGGCGGGAGGTGGTGGAGGTCGCCGCCCTGGACTCCCTGGCCGGCGAGCCCTGGCTCGCGGGGGCCCGGGTGGTCGTGCGCAGCCGCGACCAATTGGCGCGGCTGGCGGGGACCGGCGACCACCAGGGGGTCGTCGCGACCGCCGGGCCGTACCCCTACGTCGAACCGGCGGAGGTGCTGGAGGGCGAGGGCCCGGTCGTCTGCCTCGACGGGGCGCAGGACCCGCGCAACCTCGGGGCCATCGCGCGGGTGGCCGAGGGGGTGGGGGCGTCCGGCATGGTCATCCCCCGCCGCGGCAGCCCCGGGGTGACCCCGACGGTGGCGAAGGCGTCCGCCGGCGCCGTGGAGCACCTGCCGATCGCGCGGGTGGGGAGCATGGTGGCCTTCCTCCACGACGCGCGCGGGACCGGGCGGGTGGCGATCGGCGCGGACCCCGAGGGCGGCACCGACTTCCGCGTCGTCGACTGGCCCCGCGACGTGCTGCTGGTGATGGGCGCCGAGGGGGAGGGGCTGCGGCCCCGGGTGCGCGAGGAGTGCGACGCCCTCGCCACGATCCCCATGACCGGCCGGGTCGCCTCCCTCAACATCTCGGTCGCCGCGGCGGTCCTGCTGTACGCAACATTGCACAGCCCGAAATGACGGTATTTGCGGCATTCCGCCGTTGACTCCCCATTGTGCGGACGATAACAATGCCCAACTCGTCACATCCCAACGCTTGAGTTCAGCTTGAAGGTCGTGAGCTGAACCAGGGAGAAACCTCATGGCCATCGCGTTCTCAAGAGCACAGACCTCACCCCGGGGGCGCGGTGACCGCAACGATGCGCCGAACCCTCAGCCTTGGATCGAGGTCCAGGATCAGGCCCTGATCATGCGGGCCAGGGCCGGTGACGCGGCTGCAATGGACCGCCTCATCGAGCGCTACCGGGGTTTCGTGCGGATGAAGGCGTCGGCCTACTTCCTCGCCGGCGGGGAGAACGAGGACCTCGTGCAGGAGGGCCTCATCGGGTTCTTCAAGGCCGTCCGGGACTACCGGGTGGACCGCGAGGCGTCGTTCCGCTCGTTCGCCGAGCTGTGCGTGACGCGCCAGATCATCACGGCGATCAAGACGGCGGCGCGCAACAAGCACGCCCCGCTCAACACCTACGTCTCCTTCAGCCACACGCGCGCGGGCGCGAGCGGCGACCAGGAGATGTCCCTCGCCGAGGTGCTCGCCGGCGACCCCGTCGTGGACCCGGTCACCCAGGTCATCTCGTCCGAGGAGCTGCGCAGCCTGGTCGGCTGCCTGGGCGAGTCCCTCTCCGAGCTGGAGAGCGGCGTGCTGACGATGTACCTGGAGGGCCGCTCCTACGAGGAGATCGCCGGGCGGCTCGACTGCACGCCGAAGACGGTGGACAACGCCCTGCAGCGCGTGAAGCGCAAGGTGCAGACCCACCTCCGCAGTCGCGAGGTGCTCGACATCCGCTAGGGGGCGACACCCCGCAGCCGGAGGGCGAGGGCCTCGGCCCAGAGGAGCAGGGCCGCCAGGAGGGCGAACCTCGCGAGCTGCGAGATCGCGTGCGTGCCGGTCAGGGCGAACGCGGCCAGCGTGACGGCGGCCGCCGCCCCGGAGAGGCGCGCGAGCCGGCGCCAGTCGCCGTCCCGCGGCAGGGTGAGCGCGAGCCAGGCCATCGCGGCTATGGCGCCGGCCGCGAGGGACGGGAAGGCGAGGTCGTGGAGGCGGTCGTGCCACGACGGCGGCCCCTCCGCCCCGACCGGATCCGTGGGGAAGGCCGCGACGGCGGTCGCGAGCCCCACTACGGCCATCGGGACGGCCGCGAGCCGCGGGCGCCCGGGCGGCAGCAGCTCGCGGGCCGCCCACGCGAGGCCCATCCCGGCGATGCCGGCCGCCAGGAAGGCCCCCGAGGCCGCCGCTCCCCACCGGCCCGTCGCCAGGATGCTCGGCCATTGGACGTCCGTGTAGCCGGTGGGGGACCAGTCGACGGACGCGAGGTATGACCGGTTCGCCACGGTGAGGAGGCCGAGCGCCGCGACCAGGCACGGCGGCGTCGCCACGCCGGCCGCCGTGGCCTGCCGGAGCAGGCGGGAACGGCCCGGGCCCATGTCCCCCTCCTACACGCCGGGCCCCGGCCGGCAGACGGCCGCCCCGTCGGCGACCAGCCGGTCGATGGCCGCGTCGTCGCGGCCCAGCTCGCGGAGCACCTCGCGGGTGTCGGCGCCCAGGTGGCGCCCCGGGAAGCGGATGGCGCCCGGCGAGTCGGACAGGCGCACCACCGGCGCCGTCATGGTGAGGGTCCCCACCTCGGGGTCCTCCACCTCCTCCACCAGCCCGGACGCCCGCACCTGCGGATCGTCGAAGAGCTCGTCGCGTTCCCGGACCGGGGCGGCGGGGATGCCCGCCTCGCCGAGGATCTCGTCCCACTCGGCCGTCGTGCGCGCGAGGAAGGGCGGGGCGAGCATCCCCACGAGCTCGGCCTCGCGCTCGACGCGGACCGCGCGGTCGTCCCACGGCGGGGCGCCGAGCAGGCCGGGTAGCCCGAGCGCGTCGCAGAGGGCGTGGGCCAGGCGCTCGGCGTAGGCGGCGACGGCGATCCAGCCGTCCGCGGTGCGGTAGGGGCGGTAGAAGGCGCGGGAGAAGGTCGGCGTCCCGTGGCCGGGGGCGCCCTCCACCCGCACGAGCGAGTGGGCGTTGAGGGCGACGGCCGAGCCGAGGATCGTCGCCTCCAGCCGCTGGCCGCGCCCGGTGCGCCCCCGCTCGATGAGGGCGGCGAGGATGCCGGTGCAGGCGAGCAGCGGCAGCGCGGTGTCGTTGATCGGGATCGGAGACGACGCCGGGGGCCGGTCGCCGACGGCGAGGCTCGGGGGCATGAAGCCGCCGAGGGCCTCGGCGACGAGGTCGTAGCCCCGCCGGCCGCCGCGCGGCCCCTCCGCCCCGAAGGCCGAGATCGCGCAGTAGATGAGGCGGGGGTTGCGGGCGCGCGCGTCCTCCCACCCGAAGCCGAGCTCCTCGGGGACACCGGGGCGCATGTTGGTGACGAGGATGTCGGCCCACTCGATGAGGTCGTCGAGCACGGCGCGGGCGCCGGGCGCGCGCAGGTCGAGGCAGACGGCCCGCTTGTTGCGGTTGGCCTGCAGGTGGTGGCGGCTGCGGCCGGGGCTCCCCGGCGTGCGCTCGTGGCGGCGCCACTCGTCGCCCTCGGGGCGCTCGACCTTGATGACATCGGCGCCCATGTCCCCGAGGTGCATCGCCGTGAGGGGGCCCGCCAGGTTGTGCGAGAGATCCAGGACCCGCAGGCCGCTCAACGGGGGACCGGTCACAGGCCGATGCTATCCTCGGCCGGTCCCTGAGGGCACGAGAGGAGCCACGGAATGGGCCTGATGGGCCGGTTCACGACGATCGTCAAGGCCAAGGCCAACAAGGCCCTCGACAAGGCCGAGGACCCGCGCGAGACGCTCGACTACTCGTACGAGAAGCAGCTCGAGCTGCTGCAGAAGGTCCGGCGCGGGGTCGCCGACGTCGCGACGAGCAAGAAGCGCCTGGAGCTGCAGGCCGCCAAGCTGGAGCAGAGCGTCGAGAAGCTCGACGGCCAGGCCCGGATGGCGCTGCAGCAGGACCGCGAGGACCTCGCGCGCGTGGCGCTCGAGCGCAAGAAGGGCGTCCAGCTCCAGTTGCAGGGCATCGACGAGCAGCGCGCGACGCTCCAGGCCGAGCAGGACAAGCTCGTCCTGGCCGAGCAGCGCCTGACCGCCAAGGTCGAGGCCTTCCGGACCCGCAAGGAGACGATCAAGGCCCAGTACACGGCGGCCGAGGCGCAGACGAAGATCGGCGAGGCCTTCAGCGGCGTCTCCGAGGAGATGGCCGACGTCGGCATGGCGATCGAGCGGGCCGAGGCGAAGACCGAGACCATGCGCGCGCGGGCCGGGGCGATCGACGAGCTGCTGGAGTCCGGCGCCCTGACCGACGTGACCGACGGCCGCGACTCCATCGACCGCGAGCTGGAGCAGCTCTCCCTCGCGGGCGGCGTGGACGCCGAGCTGGAGCGGCTGCGCGGCGAGCTGGGCGCGGGCGCGCCCCCGCCGTCCGGCCAGATCGGCGACGGGGAGAAGCAGTCGTGATCGTCCGCATCCTGGGCGAGGGCCAGTACCGGCTCGACGACGCCACCTTCGAGGCCGTCCACGCCATCGACGACCGCGTGCAGGCTGCCGCCGACGCCGGCGACACCGACGGCTTCGCCGCCGCCCTGACGGAGATGGTGGACGCGATCATCGCCGGCGGCGAGGCGCTCCCGGCCGACGACCTCCACCCGTCCGACGCCATCGTCCCCGGCCACGGCACGACGCTGGCCGAGGCCCGCGAGCTGCTGTCGTCCGAGGGGCTCATCCCGGGCTGAGCCCGGGACGGGGGCTGCCGCTCAGCCCCTCCCGACCGGCGCGTCCCAGACCGCGTACCAGCGCTCGAGCTCCGGCTCGATGCGCAGGTCCGTGCCGAGCGCCGCCTGCAGGCGCAGCTCCAGCGCGTTGTCGCGTGTCCGCCCCTTCCGCGGGGCGAAGGGGTAGAAGTAGCCGCGCCGGTAGCCGTAGACCAGGTCGACCTGGCCGGGCGGGCCGTCGAAGCCGAACACGGCGCACAGCAGCCGCTCGCCGAACCCCCGCTCCTCCAGCGACCGGCTGAGGACGTGGGTGGTGGTGACGAGGTCCTCGAGGTCCGGGTCGGTGATGACGAGCCACGTGAAGCCCATCTCGTCCTCGGAGCGGCCGATGGTGGTGCCCGAGTCGCTGCTCGTGGCGTGCAGCAGCTCCTCCGTCTCGCGCATGAGGGCCTCGAACACGGCCGCCTCGACGCCCTTGAAGCACACCCCCGCGTGGCCGGTGGTGCGCAGGCCCATGCCCGCCTCCATCGTCAGGGCGGCCGACCCGAGGGCGAACAGCGCGTCGAGGTCGGCGCGCCGGGGCGTGCGCTCCCCGCGCAGCACGTCGAACAGCCCCATCCCGGCTAGAGCTCGGCCTGGGGGTTCGCGTCGAGCTTCGCCTGCATCGCCAGGAGGCGCTCGATGCGCTTCTCGGCGGGCGGGTGGGTGGCGACCAGGCTGGAGAGGGAGAGGCCCTTCGCGACCGCCGGGATGATGAAGAAGGCGTTCATGCCCTCGGCGGCCCGGAGATCCTCGCCGGGGATGCGGTCCATGTTCCCGCTGATGCGGGCGAGGGCCGACGCGAGCTGGGCCGGCGCCCCGGTCATGATCGCCGCCCCGCGGTCGGCGGCGAACTCCCGGTACCGCGACAGGGCGCGGAGCAGGACGAACGAGACGACGTACACGAGCACCGAGACGACCACGACGATCAGGAACACCATCGCCGTGCTGTCACGGCTCCCGCGCGAGAGCCCGTTGTAGACGCCGAAGCGGACGAGCAGGCCGGCGACGGTCGCCAGGAAGCCGGCCACCGTCATGACGATGACGTCCTTGTTGGCGATGTGCGCCAGCTCGTGGGCGATGACGCCCTCCAGCTCGCGCGGCTCCAGCTTGTCCATCAGCCCGGTTGTCACGCAGACCGTCGCGGTCTTGCGGCTGTGCCCGGCGGCGAAGGCGTTGGGGAGCTCGGTGTCGGCGATCGCGACCTTCGGCTTCGGAAGGTCGGCGAGCTGGCAGAGCCGCTCGACGGCCGCGTGGAGCTCGGGCGCCTCGTGCGGCTCGGTGACGTGCGCCCGCATCGACGCGAGGGCGATGCGGTCCCCGAAGAGGAGCTGCACCAGGGCGAAGCCCGCGGCGATGACCAGGACCACCACCGCGCCGACGCCCGCGGCGATGAGCGCCGCGATGAAGATGACGTAGACGAGGCCCAGACCGAACAGCGTCAGGGTCATGCGGGTCGTCAGCCCGCTGTCGCGCCCGTACCAGCGTCGTGCCGCCACCCTCGCGCGTCCCCCTCGTCGGTATCCCGGTCTCCGATGATAGACGGGCCGCGGCGCGTACCCTTGGGGAGCCGTGCCGACGACCTTCCCCCTCCGCCGGAACGCCTGGACGTGGCCGGTGCTCGCGCTCCTCGGCGGTCAGCACCCCACGGCGGAGGTGGACGAGGCCGAGGTGCGCGTGCGCATGGGCTGGCACGGCTCGGCGACGTTCCCCGTGGCGGCCGTCGACCGCGTCGGCACGATGGAGTGGCCCTGGTGGGGCGGCGTCGGCGTCCGCATCACGAAGGGCATGGTCGCCTTCGTGGGCTCGCCGGGGACCCTCGTCGTCATCGACCTCGCCCAGCCCCGCAAGGTGCGCGCGCCCCTGTCCTGGACCACCGCCAAGCTGGCGGTGGGCGTCGAGGACGCGGAGGCCTTCATGGCCGCCGTCGCCCTGGCGCGGAGGCCCTAGGCCGGCGGAGGCTGGATCGCGACGATCTCGTTGCCGTCGGGATCGAAGAACTGCAGCATCCGCGCGCCGCCCATGTCCTCCACGGGGCCGCGCTGGACGTCGTTCGCGCCGAGGTGCGCGTGGACGGCGTCGATGTCCCCGGTCCGCAGGATCACGGTCGCGCCCCCCTGGTGGGGACGGGTGGCGAGCTCACCGGACAGGGCGATGACGACCTCGCCCGCCTGCAGCTCGGTCCAGTCGTTGCCCTCCCTGCGGATGACCTCCAGGCCGAGGACGCCCGAGTAGAACTCGACCGCCTTGTCCATGGAGCACACCTGGTAGAAGACCACGTCGACGCCGGTGAAGAGGCTCATGGCCGGGAGTCTATTGAGCCGGCCGGGCGCCGGGTCCGTCCGCGCGCGCTCCGTGCCCCGGGTTCGCCCCGGAAACACGACGCCCCCGACGGCGCGGGGGCGGGGACTTCTCGTGTTCTTCGGTTCCGGGCCTTCCGCCGCACCGCTCCGGGGGGTCCGGACCCCCCGGAGTGCGGTGTCTGCGGTGGCGCGGGTGGAGCTACGCCCGGGTGCTACAGGGCGGCGACGCGGACCTGCGACTCGTCGGCCTGCACGCGGCGGGCCTTGGAGCTCTGGCGGAGGGCGGCGCAGACGGAGAGGGCGACGCGGTAGCCGGCGTCGGACTCGGCGCCGGTCATCAGCATCGTCCCCGCCGGACGCCCCGACAGGGCCCTGACGAGGCGGCGGGGCCGCTCGCTGATGATCATCATCGGCCGCTCGTCGGCCTGGAGGCCGTCGGTCAGCTCACCCCAGTCGGCGTCGTCGCCGCGCAGGTCGAGCATCACGATGTCCCCACTGGAGGGCGGGGTGCGGTGCCCGGCGGTGTCGGCGGTCAGCACGACGTAGCCGAGGCGGGTGAGGGTCTCCTCGAGGGCGGACCGGCCGGCGCCGTCGCTTCCGAGGACGAGGATCTGGGTCTGGTGGTGCATTTGTTCGAACCCCTGTTCGCGAAGAAGGTGTGCACCACCACCGGGTGGTGGGGTGCGGGACGCGAAATGCCCGGGTCGAGGCGCACCTCGACCGGGGCAGGGGCCGAACTAGCCGGGCCGGCGGACCGCCATGCCGTGGCCACTGGACGCACCGAGCAGGCCGAGCAGGTGGATCCGCTCCGACGCCTGCGGCCGCGGGGCGTACACCGCCGCCAAGAGGGTCCCCAGCAGCACCAGGAAGATGATGCTCGTCGCCGGCGGACCCGAACCGGGCAGCATGTAACCGGCCAGCACCTCCAGCAGGCTCGCACCCGGCGGAGCCGACCCCTCCGGGGCCGTCCACGTGGCGGCGAACTGCAGCGGGTCGGGCGGCTCCTCGCTCACGATGGCGGTGACCGGCGGGACCTTCTGGGCCTCGGCGGCAGTGCCGAGCTCGGGCCGCTCGAGCGGCGGGGCGAACGTCGTCTGGCGGTCGCCGAACGACGGCGGCGGGGCGGCCTCCGCAGGCGCGACCTCGGCGACCCGGGGCTCCGGCGCGGAGGCCGGTGCGTCGGGGGCCGCGGCGCGGACCTGGGTGGCGGGACCGGCGGGCGTGGCCGCGGGCGTCGCCGGCACGGCCGGGACGACCTTGATCGCCTCGCCCAGCCTGGGCGCGTCCGGCGTGACCGGAAGCGGGGTCGTGCGGGCGACGTCGGGAGCGGTGGCGCCCGGGACCGGCACGGCCTCGTCGGCCGGGGCCGGCGGCGCGACCGCGCCGGGGACGTCGCTCGGTGGCGGCGCCGGTGCCTCGCCGGAACCACCGTCGGCGGGAACCTCGACCGGCGGGGTGACGACGCCCTCGTCGACGGGCGGCGTGACGACGCCCTCATCGACCGGCGTGGTCGGCGGGGTCTCCTCCTCGGGGGCCGGGGCCTCCTCGCCCGTGCCGGGCGTGGCGGGCTCGGCCGCGGTCGGCGGCTCCATGACCGCCGTGTCGGCGAGGGCGATGGCGGGTAGTGCGAGGGCGGCCACCAGCGCCACCAGGGCGGCGATCAGCCAGCCCGAGGCGGTGAGCCCGTTATCGCGACGACCCGAAATCACCAGTGAATCCGCCAATACCACCGATCGAGGGGACGACCGGGGACATTCGTCTCCGGCGGGGGCAGAGTACACCGGTGCTATCACCGCTGGGAAGGGCGACGCGTGAGGATCCCCCCTTCGGGGGACGGCGCCCCCGTGGCGGCGCGGGCGCGGGGCGTATCGGGATACACGTCCTCCGGGCCCTCGCCGCCCTCGTCGCGGGCCTCGCGCTGCTCGCCGGCTGCGGCGGCGGGGACGACGGATCCGGCACCACGGCCCCCGCGGAGACCGAGGTCACGGTGTGGTTCAGCGACGACTCCGGGACCCTCGTCGCGGAGCGCCGGAGCGCGGCCGGCGGCAGCCCCCTGGAGGCCGCGATGCGGGCCCTCGCCGAGGGGCCGGACGACCCCGCGCTCATCCCCGCGCTGCCGGAGGGGACCACGGTGCTCGGCGCCGGCACGGCGTACGGCGTGGCGACGGTCGACCTCAGCGCCGAGTTCGAGACGGGGTACCCGCCGGGCGGGGCCGCCGCCGAGCTGGCGGTCATCGGCCCCGTGGTGATGACCGCCACCGAGGCCTCCGGCGCGGACTCCGCGCGCGTGCTCGTCGAGGGGCGCGTCCCCGAGCCGGCGGGGGCCCAGTTCGACCTCTCCCAGCCCATCGCCCCGGGGGATCTCCCGGCGCCTTGAGGCTCCGGCGATGACGGCGGGGGCCGCCGTTAGAGTCGATCGCCGGTGCCTCCCGCGACCCAACTCCACCTGCCGTTGCCGGCGCCCCAGCCCGGGGCCGAGGGTCGCGACTCCATGCCGGACAAGCTGTGCGCGCTGCTCGAGCGCCGCGGCCGCCCGCTCGAGGTCGGGCACGTCGCCTCCCAGCTCCTGCGGCTGCGCCGGTGCCCGGAGCGGCTGCAGCGGCGTCTGGTCGCGGAGATCGTGGAGGGCGACCCGCGGCTCGCCTGGCTCGGCCGCGACCTGGTCGGCCTGGCCCCGCCGGACTGGTCCGCGGGACGGCTGGACGAGGCCACCTTCTGCGTCGTCGACCTCGAGACGACCGGCGGCTCGCCGGGCCACTCCAAGGTCACCGAGATCGGCGCGGTGCGCGTGACAGCCCTGAAGGTCGTCGACCGGTACAGCTCGCTCGTGGACCCTGGCCGGCCGATCCCGCCCGCCGTCACGGACCTCACGGGCATCGACGACCGCCTCGTCCAGGGGAGCCCGGACATCGCGGTCGCGCTCCCCGGCTTCGTCGAGTTCGCGGGCCAGGACGTCCTCGTCGCGCACAACGCGCCCTTCGACCTGCGCTTCCTCAACTACGAGCGGCGCCGCCTGACCGGCCGCTACTTCACCCAGCCGTGGCTCGACACGCTCGTCCTGGCGCGCCGCCTGCTCGACGGGCGGGCCGGCCGCCACGACCTGGCGACGCTCGCGGAGTGGGCCGACACCTCCGTGCGCCCCAACCACCGCGCCCTGCCCGACGCCGAGGCGACGGCCGAGGTGCTCGTCGTCCTCATCGGGATGCTCGCCGAGCGCGGCATCGACTCGCTGGAGCGCGCCGTGACCTTCGCGGGACTCGGCGGCCTGCGGTACGCCCACAAGCTCGCCCTGGCCGAGGACCTGCCGAGCGGCCCCGGCGTGTACCTCATGCGCGACCGCGCGGGCGAGGTGCTCTACGTCGGCAAGGCGGGCAACCTGCGCCGCCGGGTGCGCTCCTACTTCGGGCCGGGCGGCAAGCACGGGCGGCTCATCGGCCGGGCGCTCGAGCGCCTGGAGGTGGTGGACCACGAGACCTGCGGGTCGGAGTTCGCGGCCCTGCTGCGCGAGGACCGGCTCATCAAGGACCTGCGGCCGCCCTGCAACCGGCGCGGCACGCGCGCGGCCGGCCACTTCCTGCGCGTCGTCGCCGAGCCCGGCGGCCCGCGCCTTCAGGTGGTGCCCGCGCCCCGCGACGACGAGTGCGCCTACGCGGGGCCGCTGCGCTCCCCGCGCCTCACCGCGGACGCGCTCGCCTGCCTGGACGTCCTCTACCCGCGCGACCTCCCCGATCCCGCGGCCGCCGCGGCGTCCACGGCCGAGCTGGAGGCCGCCCTCGCCGGCGAGCCGGCGGCGCTCGGGGCGCTGGGCTGCCGCCTCGGGGCCGCCGTCGCCGTCGGCGCGGTGCCGACGGGCGAGGACGACGGCCCGTCCGCGCTGCTCGGCCTGCTCGGGGCGCTCGCCCGGTCGCGCCGGGCGGCGACCCGCGCGGGGGTGGTGGTGGAGCCCGCCGCCGAGGACGGCGCCGCCGAGGTGTTCTTCGTGGCCGGCGGCGTCGTGCGGCACCGGGTCGTGGTGGACGACGCCGCCTGGGCGGTCCCCGTGCGCGAGGGGCTGAAGGTGGTGCGCCGCTGGTCGCGGCACCCGGTCACGCTGCTGCCGGGCGACGCGCTGGACGAGGCGACGATCGTGGACGAGCGCCTGCGCGCGGGCGGCGAGGCGATGGTGCTGCGCGACGGCTGGCGCACCGGCCGCATCCTGGAGCGGGTGGGCCGCGCCATCGAGCGCGTGGCGGCCGGCGAGCGGCCGGCGCCTCAGGCGGGCTGAGCCGCCGGGCCGTCGTCCCCGCCGCCGGCGCCCGGCTCCTCGGCCCGGCGCGGCATGTGCTCCTCCAGCACGTCCGCCCCCTCGACGTCGAGGTGCGGCAGCACCTTCTCCAGGAACCTCGGCATGCGCCACGTGTGCCGCCCCATGAGCGCCATGAGCGCCGGGGTGAGCACCAGCGCCATCGACGCGGCGAGCAGCACCGCGAGCGCCAGGCCGACGCCGAACTGCTTGACCGTCGGGTCGCCGTTCAGCACGAAGCTCCCGAACACGCCGATCATGATGAGGGCGGCCGCGGTGATGACGCGGGCGCTCGACGCGATGCCGGACGCGATCGCCTGGCGGTCGTCGTCGCCCTCGGCGCGGCGCGAGGCGATCGAGGACAGCAGGAACACCTGGTAGTCCATCGAGAGGCCGAAGAGCACGGCGAACATCATGAGCGGGACGTAGCTCGCGATCGGCACCGTGTCCCGCGACGTCTCGATGCCGAGGACGTCGATCCCCCAGCCCCATTGAAACACCGCGGTCAGGACGCCGAACGCCGCCCCGACGCAGAGCAGGTTGACGAAGGCCGCCTGCAGCGGGACGAACAGCGAGCGGAACGCCAGCAGCAGCACGAGGAAGCTGAGCGCGAGCACCACGGCGATCACGAGCGGCAGGCGGTCCGTGATCTCGTCGGCGAGGTCGACGTTGGCGGCCGTCGAGCCGCCCACGTGGGCCTCCAGGTCGGCGCCCTGGGTCGCCTCGGGCAGCACCTGGCTCCGCAGCGTCACGACCAGGTCGGCGGTCGCCTCGTCCGCCGGCCCCGTGGTCGGCACCGCCGAGAAGACGGCCGCGTTGCCGTCCTCGTTGATCTGCGGCGGTGACATGCGGGCGACGCCGGGGGTCGCGGTGACCGCGTCCTGGATCGACACGAGCCGCGGGTCGGTGCCGCGGTCGTCGCCGCCCGCCTTCGTCAGCTCCTGCGTGAGCTGGTCCTTCAGGGCGAGCGCCTGCTGCTGCTGTTGCTGCGCTTCGGCCTGGAGCTCCTGGAGCTGGTCCCCCTGGGCCTGCAGGTCGGCGGCCTGGGCCTCCAGGGCCTCGCCCTGGCGGGCGAGCTCGGCGGCCTCGGCGGCGAGCTGGGCGCGCTGGCGCTCGAACTCCGCCGCGTCCCGGGCGAGCGCGGCGGCGTCGGACTCGAGCTGCTGGAGCTGGGCGCGGAGGGTGCCCGGGACCCCCGGCCGGCTCGCGGCCTGCCGGCGGAGCTGCGCCGCCTGCTGGAGCGCCGCGCGCTCGGCGGCCCGCTCGGCGGCGACCTGCCCGCGCAGGCGCTGGGCTTCGGCCTCCAGCCGGGTCAGGAGGGCCTGCAGCGGCGGCCGCGCGTCGGCCTCGGCGGCCGCGATCTGGGCCCGCACGGCCTGCACGCGGGCGTTCACCGCCTGGAGCTGCCGCTCGATCGTCTGGCGCCGGCCCGCGGCCGTGCGGGCCCGCTGGGCGGCCTGCTCCGCGCGGTTGATGATGGCCCGCACGACCGCGCCCGCCGCCTCCACCTCGCGGCGCAGCCGCGCGCGCTCGGCCTCCACCGTGGCCCGCTGGCGCTGGAGGTCCGCACCCTCGGCCTCGAGCTCCGCCTGCCGGGCCTGGAGCGCGGCGGCCTCCTGCTCGAGCTCGGCCTGCTGCGCCTGGAGGGCCGCGGCCTCCGCCTCGAGCTGCGCCTGCTGCGCCTCGCCCTCCGCCTGCTCCTGCTCGAGCTCCGCCTGGAGCTGCTGGAGCTGGTTCTCCTGGGCGGTCACCGCCGGATCCGCCGTCGCCGGCGTGTCGAGCGAGACGCCGATGAGCAGCGGGCCGTTGTAGCCGGGCCCGAAGCCCGACGCGATCAGGTCGTAGGCCTGGCGCTCCTGGGTGTCCTTGGGCGTCGCGCCGACGTCCTCCTGGCCGAGCTCCAGCGAGAAGAGGGGGATGATGAGGACGGCGAGGATCGCGAGGCAGGCCGCGATGGCGATGAGCGGGCGGTGCGTGACGGTCCGTCCCCACGCGGCCCACATCCCGGTGCCGGCGGGCTTCTCCTTCGGCCGCAGGAACGCCGGCACACGGAGCGAGTTGATCCGGTGGCCGACCACCGACAGCAGCGCGGGCAGCAGCGTCACCGCCCCGAGCACCGCGGTCACGACGGCCACGGCCGATGCGTACCCGAGCGAGGAGACGAGCGGGATGCCGGCCACGGCGAGCGCCAGGAGGGCGATGACGACCGTGGTGCCGGCGAAGACGATCGCGCCGCCGGACGTCGCGACGGTGACCGCCACGGACTCCTGGACGTCCACCCCCGCCTTCACCAGGTCCTTGTGCCGCGTGACCATGAAGAGGGCGTAGTCGATGCCGACGCCGAGGCCGATCATCGTCGCGAGGGTCGGCGCGATGTCCGGGATGCCCACCAGGTGGCCGAGCAGGCCGATCGTCGACAGCGCCGTCAGGAGGGCCAGGATGGCGGCGATGATCGGCATCCCCATGGCGACCACCGACCCGAACGTCAGGGTCAGGATGACCATCGCGCAGAGGATCCCGACGAGCTCGCTGCTCTCCGTCTCGGGGCTCGACAGCTCCGATCCGATCGGCCCGC
The DNA here is from genome assembly GCA_050249835.1 of Thermoleophilia bacterium. GTDB lineage: Bacteria > Actinomycetota > Thermoleophilia > Miltoncostaeales > Miltoncostaeaceae > Miltoncostaea. The sequence goes on along the minus strand of JBFWPT010000036.1, from coordinate 20,798 downwards.
CCGCGGCGAGCTGGAGCCCCGCCTGGTCGGCATAGGGCTGCGCCGCGTCGAGCACCCGCTGCGCCTCGGACTCGGTGAGGTCGCTCGAGCCGATGGAGAGGAGGACCCCGATGAACGCGGTGCGCCCGTCCTCGGAGAGCTGCGCCTGGCCCTCCTGGCTGAACGGGTTGATCGCGTTGTAGACGTACGGGATCTTCCGGATCTGGGTCGCGGCCTCGTTGATCGCCTTCTGCCGCGTGCCGCCGTCCTCCAGGGTCCCGGAGTCGACGTGGAAGACGATCGGGCTGCGCCCGTTCTGCTGCGGCGGGAAGCGATCGGCGAGGAGGTCGGTCGCCGCCTGGCTGTCCGTCCCGGGGAGGCTCTGGTTGTTCGTCGTGTCCGCTCCGGCGGTCGCGACGAGCGCGACCACGGCGACGACGACGGCGATCCATGTCCCGAGCACCAGCCAGTGGTGCCGGGTGATGAAGCGGCCCATCCGGTAGAGGACGCGTGCCATGGCCCCCGGGGCCTGTTAGGGAACTGTGAGCGCGCGGACCGTACCAGCGGTCCCGGACCCGGCGAAAGCCCCGGACGACCGGGGCCGGAGCAGTAGCCTCGACGTGTGCCACCCCCCGGACGAGGTGCCGTTCGCGCCGCCTGCGCAGTGTCCCTCAGCGGGCCCTTCGCCGCCATGGGCCGTCAGGCCGCGGCGGGGCTGAGGGCCTGGGCGGACGCCCGCGGGGCGCGCCTCACGCTGGAGGACGACGCGGGTGACCCCGCGGCGAGCGCCCGCCTCTGCGCCGCCCTCGCGGGCGGCTGCGACCTGCTGTTCGGCCCCTACGGCAGCGGGCCGGGCCGCGCGGTGGCGCACGCGATGGCGGACCGCCCCGAGGTGGTCTGGAACCACGGCTCCGCCGCCGTCACCGGTCCCCGCGGCCGCCTGGTCGACGTGCTCGGCCCGGCGCGCTCCTACTGGCGCGGGCTCCCGGCGGTGGCCGGCGGGCCGGTCGCGCTGGTCGAGGCGCCGGGCGGCTTCGGCGCCGAGATCGCCGCCGGGGCCCGCGACGCGCTGCGCGCCGCCGGCCGCGCCCCGGTGCTCGACCGGCCCCTTCGCCCCGGGGGCGCGGACGAGGCCGTGGCCGCCGCCGTCGCGGCCGGCGCCGAATGGGTCGCGGGAGGCGGCCGCATGCCCGACGACCTCGCGCTGGCGCGGGCCGCCCTCGGCGCCGGGCTCCGCACCGCGCTCGTCGTGAACGGCGTGGCCGAGGCCGCGCGGGAGCTGGGCGCCGCCGTGACCGGCTCCGTCGGCCCGGTGCAGTGGGACGGCGCGCCCGGCCCGGTGCCCCTCCCCGCCGGCTGCGACTACCCCGCCGCCCAGGCGCTCGCCGCCGCCCTCGTCGCCGAGGAGGCCCTCGCCCTCGCGGGATCGGCGGACCCCGGCGCGCTCTGGGACGCGGCCCGGGCTCTGCGCACCACCACGCTCATCGGCCCCTTCGCGGTCGACGCCGAGGGACGCCAGACGGCCCATGCCCCGGCGCTCGTGCGCTGGGAGGCGGGGCCGTCGGGACCCGTCCGCCGCCCCGTGTGGAGGCCTGCCGGCGGGGAGGCGTGAGAGACTGCGCCGCGTGACGGTGCGGGGAGCGGCAGCGGACGAGGCGGTCGCGCGCCTGGTCGACTGGTTCCTGCGCGAGGGCGCGGACCTGCCCTGGCGCCGCACGCGTGACCGCTACCTCGTGCTGGTCGCGGAGGCCCAGCTGCAGGCGACGCCGGTGGCCCGGGTGCTGCCCTACTACGCGCGGTTCACGACGCTCTGGCCCACCGCGGCCGACCTCGCGGCGGCCGGCCTCGGCGAGGTGCTCGCCGAGTGGCAGGGCCTCGGGTACCCGAGGCGCGCGCGCAACCTGCACGCGGCCGCCCGGGTCGTCGCCGAGGAGGGCTGGCCCGAGCGGCTCACCGACCTCCCGGGCGTCGGCGCCTACACCGCCGCGGCGATCCGCTGCTTCGCCGACGGCGAGGACGTGCTGCCGGTGGACGTCAACGCGGCGCGCGTGGTGGCCCGTCGCTTCCCCGGCGGCTGGCCGGGGGCGCCGGGGAGGGGGTGGGAGGCCGGCCAGGCGGTCATGGACCTCGGGCGCCTGTGGTGCACCGCCCGCGCCCCGCGCTGCGACGGCGGGTGCCCGATGCGCGAGGGCTGCCCGGCCGCGGACGCCGGCAGGGTGATGGAGGCCACCCCCGCCCGCCGGGCCCAGGGCCGCTACGAGGGCTCGATGCGCCAGCGGCGCGGCCTGCTGCTGGCCGAGCTCGCGCGGGCGGGCGAGGTCGACGCCGGCCGCGACCCCGAGGCCGCCGCCTCGTTGCTGCGCGACGGGCTGGCCGGGTCGCGCGGCGACCGCCTGGTGCGGGCGGGGTCCGGCGCATGAGGACCCAGGTCGTGGTGGCCGCCGTCATCGAGCGCGGCGGGCGGATCCTCGTGAGCCAGCGCGGCCCGGGCGGCGGGCAGCCCGGCCGCTGGGAGTTCCCCGGCGGCAAGCGCGAGCCGGGCGAGGGGGACCGCCAGGCCCTGCGGCGCGAGCTGATGGAGGAGCTCGGCGTGGAGCTGGCCGTCGGCCCGCGCGTCTGGACCGAGCGCGCCGGGCCGCTGGAGCTCCGCTTCTTCCGCTGCCCCTGGGCGCCCGGGCAGCGGCCCCGGCCCCACGCCAGCGTCCAGTTCCGCTGGGTGCGCCGCGAGGACCTGCCCTCCCTGACGTTCCCGCCGGCCGACGCCGGGCTGGTGCGCGCGCTCGCCGACGGCGGCCCCTGACGTCCGTCCGGGAGGGGACGCTTGCCCGGGCCGGTAGAATGGACGGACGACCCGGGGGAGGTGGGATGGCAAAGGCAAAGCGGCAGCGGCGCAACAGCATCCGGACGATGTCGGCCGACTCGTCGGCCCTCGACGCGTTGGAGTCACTGGAGCGCGCGGAGCGCTCGGCGGCCCCGAGGGAGCCCGAGGACCAGGACGAGCGCGAGCCCGCCGCGGCGGCGGCCTCCGGGGAGCCCGACGAGGACTGACTCCCTGGCCGGCCCCGCCGTCAGACGGCGCGGCTGAAGGCCTCCCCGCTCACCAGGAACCGCACCCGGCCGCCGAGCTCGGAGCCGTTGTTGGCGACCCGCTCCAGGTGGCGCGCCACCAGCACGGCGGCGGCGGCCCAGACGCGCGTGTCCGGCTCGTCGGGCGCGCCGGCGACGCCCGAGAGCACCTCGCCCAGCATCTGACGCACCACGGCGGCCTCGTCGGCGGCCTGCTCGCCGAGGTCGGCGTCGCCGCGGGCGATGGCCTGCACCGCGCGGGCGAGGGTGTCCACCGCCCGGGCGCTCATCCGCGAGATGAGGGCCTGGATCTCCGGCACCGCGCCCTCGGGGCGCACGGATGTGGCGGCCTCGGCGATCGCGACGGCCAGGTCGCCGACGCGCTCCAGCGCGATGACGGCGATGAGGCCGACGTGCAGCAGCCGCTGGTCGCTGGCGACCGGCGCCTCCAGGAGCTGCAGGCTGAAGACCTTCTGGTCCAGCTCCGCGCAGCGGATGTCGACCTGGTCGTCGGTGGCGATGACGTCCGCCGCCCCGGCGATGTCGACGTCCTCCCACGCGGCGACGCCGCGCTCGACCTGGGAGAGCACCAGGCTGGCCATCTCGACGAGGCCGGCGCGGAAGTGCTCCATCTCCGCCTGGAAGTGCAGTCGCGTGGACATGTGCCGATCATCGCACGCCCGGCCGCGGGAGGTTGTGAACCCCCTGTCACCGTTCCGGCAGGCGACCCCCGGCGAACGCCACGAGGGCGTCGTTGGTGGCGATGAGGGGGCTCCCGGCGGTGGCCCGCGTGGCGCGGACGGAGCCGTCCCCCTGCTGCAGGCGCCGCAGGGCCGCCCGGGTGGCCGGCGCGGGCGCGCGGCCCAGCGCGCGCAGGGCGCGGATCGCCCCGGCCGTGGAGTTGGCGTCGGTCGGGCGGCCGCCCCCCGCCGTGGCGTAGCCGCCCTCGGCATTGCGCTGGGCGGTCATCCACGCCGCCGCGGCGCGCAGCCCGGGGTTCGCCGCCGGCAGCCCGGCGGCGCGCAGCGCCTCGATCACGACCGCGGTGGCGTCGACCGAGTCGCGCGCCCCGCTCATCGCGTAGTCCCAGCCCCCACGGCCGCGGGCCCGCAGGGTGGCGCGGATGGCGTTCAGCGGCACCGCCCGCCGGGCTCCCACCACCGCGAGGATCGAATAGGCCTGGTCGTACGCCGTCGCGCCGTAGCGGCCGGCCGCGTACCGCGAGGTGACCCGCTTGAGGTAGTCGACGCCGCCCACCCGCCGCGGGTCGGTGCCGGCGGCGATGGCCGCGAGCGCCACCTTGGCGGCCCCGCCGGCGGTGGTGGCGTACCCGGGCGCCACCCGGGACAGCACGCGCAGGCGCGGGCGCAGCGAGGCGTGGGAGCGGCCCGCGGCGCGGAGTGCCACGATCGCGTCGGCCTGCTGGCCCCCCGGCGCGCCGGCGGTGCCGGACGCGCCCGAGGCGAGCCAGGCCGCCGCGCGCGCCGCGGCCCGGGAGTCGGCGGGGCACGCCCCCGCGCAGGGGGCGGCGACCGCGACGGCGGCCAGCGCGGCGAGGGCGGCCGGGACGGCGGCGCGGCGCATCAGCGGCGGGCGCGGCCGACGGTGAACGTGCCGGTGTTCACCCGGGCCAGGCCGAGCGACTCGCGGTTGCCCGCGCCGTCGGTGGAGCGGCTCCACACCCGCCAGGTGCCCGGCGCGAGGCCCTTGCCCACGGGCAGCGCCCAATTGGTCCCCACGGAGCGGGCCGCCACGAAGACGGGCCGGCTGCAGGCCCGCGCCTTGGTCATGCCGCCCGAGCGGACGCGGAAGCGGCACTGGGTGCCGACCCGCCTGGCGAGCGCCACCTCGACGCCCTTCACGTCCGAGCGGTCCGGCCCGGCGACGCCGCGGATGACCCTGACGGACCGCGCGCGCTTGCCGAGCGCGGGGCGGATGATGCGGCTGCCCGGCGCCACGGTGTCCGCCGCGGCGGCCGTCCCGCCGCCCGGCGCCGACGGCGCCGCGGGGGCGGCCGGCAGGTTGCAGACCGTCGGGTCGGCGCCGTAGGCGCAGACCGTCCGGGACGCGCTGCGGATGTCGCCCGCGCGGGTCGCCTGCACGGGCTGCGGGCCGGTGCCCTGGCCGACGAAGGTCGCCGTGCCGGCCGCGTCGGCGGTGGCGGTCGCGCTGCCGTACCGCACCACCGCGCCCGCCCCGGGCGCGGCGGCGCCGTCGGCGGCGTAGCTCGTGACCCTCACGGTGAAGGTGCCGCCGGTGGCCACGCGGTCGGAGGAGGGCGTCACGTCCAGCTCGCGGGCGCCGTCGGACGCGCCGAAGTACCAGAGGACGCTGTCGCCCTGCGCGAGCGCCTGCGCGCTGGCGCCCACGGGCGGCGCGACGTGGTTCACCCGGTACTGCCAGCCGGCCGAGCCCGCGTTCGCGTCCGGCCCGACCTTCTGCACGAGCACGGCGTCGAACGCGGCGAAGTACTCGAACGAGAGGTCGATCCCCCCGGTCGAGGTGGCCCGGACGAGCTGCCAGAAGGCCGTGCCCCGCCCCACGTCCACGGACGCGAAGTTCTTGTCGAAGACCGTCGCCGTGCCCGTCCCCTCGATGGGGATCGCGCTCTCGGGGACGAGCGTGGACGTGCCCCCCTCGACGCGGACGACGGTGTCGACGCCGGTTGCGGCGGGGGCGCCGCCGAGCCCGGCCGCGCAGGCGGCGGCCAGGGAGACCCGGAGGGTGGTGCGCACGGATGGTCCTCGATTCGCGGAGGTTCTCGGGATGCGGGCCGTCGCAGGTGTCCTGGCTCCCCGGTCGAGCGCGGGGCCCGCGGCCTTCCCAGGTCTCCCCAGTGGCCGACGCGTGCGTCGAGCGGTCCCGCTCCCGGGTCACAGTGGCGCGACCGCGCCGGATTCGCACCGGCTTCCCTCGCACCGGCCCGTGAAGCGGCGTGAGGCTACCCGCTACGCTCCGCCCGTGTCCACCGCCGCCGCCGCGAACGAGGACGGCCCGCGCATGGGCTTCGTAGAGCGGGTGAACCGCAACCCCGTGAGCTTCTGCATCGCGGTCCTGGCGATCACGACGCTCGGGCTGGCGCTGGACCAGTACGCGGACCTCGGCATGCAGACCGTCCTCGCCGTCTGCACCTGGGGCTTCCTGGCGATCGCCTTCGTCTACCTGACCCCGATGGAGCGGGCCCAGACGAGCGTCGTGGTCGTCGTCGCGACCTGCGCCGAGATCATCGGCTCGGTCATCTGGGGCGTGTACGAGTACCGCCTCGGCAACCTGCCGCTGTTCGTCCCGCCGGGGCACGGCCTCGTGTACCTGACCGGCCTGCGGCTGAGCCAGACCCCGCTGTTCCGGCGCCGGCCGCAGTGGCTCGTGCGCGCAGCGATCGTGGGCGTGACCGGCTGGGCGCTCCTCGGGCTGACGGCGCTCGGGCGGACCGACGTGGCCGGCGCCATCGGCGCCGCCGTGCTGGTGGTGTTCCTCATCCGCGGGCGTGCACCGGCCGTGTACGCCGGCGTCTTCTTCGTCGTCGCCTTCCTCGAGATCTACGGCACCTGGATCGGCACCTGGACCTGGGCCGCGGAGATCCCGGGGACGGGGATCGCCGACGGCAACCCGCCGAGCGGCGCGGCGAGCGGCTACGTGTTCTTCGACATCGCGGCGCTCGCCATCGCCCCATGGCTGCTGGCGCGCTGGCACCGGCTGTTCGGCGCCCCGGCGCCGCGGCCCGGGGGCGGCGGGCCCCTCCCGGAGTCGACGTGACCGGCCAGTCGATCACCGGCGAGATCAGCCTGCTGTGGCAGGACGTCGACCCCTACGCCGGCGACGTCCTGCTCCTCACGCTCGACACCGACGAGCCGCTGCGCCTGAACACCTTCGAGATCTCCGGCGAGCTCGCCGCCCGGCTGAAGGACGGGGTCATCGCCGAGGGCATGCGGGTGCGCGTCGACTGCCGCCCGGAGACCATCGAGATGGTCAACCTGGAGAACGGCGAGACGTCCGACGAGGACCGCGCCATCGTGGTCGACGTGGTGGTCCTCGGGGACTGAGGCGCGGGGCGGGGACGGGGGGAGCCCCGGCTATACTCGCCCGGCCAGGGACGGCGCGGACCCTGGGGCGTAGCCAAGCGGTAAGGCAACGGGTTTTGGTCCCGTGATCGGGGGTTCGAATCCTCCCGCCCCAACCAGGCACGCCCTCACACCCTCAGCCCGGGACGGACTCGACAACCGCATGAGCATCGGCGCCGTCGTCCTCGCCGCCGGTCAGGGAACCCGGATGCGCTCCTCCCTGCCGAAGGTGGTCCACCCGCTCGCGGGCCGCCCGATGGTGGGCTGGGTGCTCGCGGCCCTGGAGGGCGCGGGCGCCGGCCGCACGGTGGTCGTCGTCGGACACGGCGCCGAGGCCGTGCGCGACGCGCTGCCGGCGGGGGTCGGCATCGCGGTGCAGGAGGAGCAGCTCGGGACGGGCCACGCGGCCCAGGTGGGCCTCGCCGCGCTCGACCCGTCGTGCGACGCGGTCATCGTCGCGTGCGGGGACACCCCGCTCCTGGAGGCCGGCCTCGTCCGCCGCCTGGTGGAGGACCACGCCTCCGAGCCGCGCGAGGCGACCGTCCTGACCGCCGTGGTGCCGGACGCCGCCGCCTACGGGCGCATCGTCCGCGCGGCCGACGGGTCCGTCGCCCGGATCGTGGAGGCGCGTGACGCCTCCCCCGAGGAGCTCGCCATCGGCGAGTTCAACGCCGGCCTCTACGTCTTCGACCGCGCCGCCCTGGAGGGCGCGCTCGCCGGCCTCGGCCGCGGCAACGCCCAGGGCGAGGTGTACCTCACGGACGTGCTCGAGCGGCTCGCCGGCCGGGTGGCCGCGCTGACGGTCGACGACCCGGAGCCCGCCGCGGGCGTCAACGACCGGGTCGACCTGGCCGAGTGCGAGGCCGCGCTCCAGCGGAGGCTGCGCGAGGACCTGATGCGGTCGGGCGTCACGATGCCCGACCCCGGCGCCGTCTACCTGTCGGCCGACGCCCGGGTGGGGCGGGACACCGTCCTCATGCCGGGCACCCACCTGCGCGGCGCGACCACGGTCGGCGAGGGCTGCGTCATCGGCCCGGACGTGGTGGCGACGGACTCGGAGATCGGCGACCGCTGCACGGTGCTGAGCGCCCACATGGTCGACTCGCGGCTCGGCGACGGCGCCCAGGTCGGGCCGTTCGCCTACCTGCGCCCGGGGAGCGTCCTGGAGCCGGGCGCCAAGGCCGGCACCTACGTCGAGCTGAAGAACAGCACGCTCGGGCGCGGCGCCAAGGTGCCCCACCTGTCCTACGTGGGCGACGCCACGGTGGGCGAGGGCTCCAACATCGGCGCCGGCAACATCACGGCCAACTACGACGGCTTCCGCAAGCACCGCACCACGATCGGGGCGCGCGTGAAGACCGGGTCGGACTGCGTCTTCGTGGCCCCCGTCACCGTGGGCGACGACGCGATGACCGGCGCGGGGTCCATCATCACCGACGACGTGCCCGCGGGGGCGCTCGGCATCGCCCGGGCGCGCCAGTCGGTCGTCGAGGGGTTCACCGAGAGGGCCGCGGCGCGGGCGCGCGCGGCGGCCTCCGACACGACGGGGGGCGGCGGCAGGTGAGCAGCACGAGCATCGACCGGGAGGACTCGAAGCGCCTCATGGTCTTCGCGGGGCGGTCCAGCCAGGACCTGGGGCAGCGCATCGCGGGGCGCCTCGGGATCGACCTCGGCGCCGTCACGCTGAAGACCTTCGCCAACGGCGAGATCTACGTCCGCTTCGAGGAGAGCGTCCGCGGGGCGGACGTATTCCTCGTGCAGTCCACGAGCCGCCCGGTCAACGACTCCCTCATGGAGCTGCTGATCATGATCAACGCGGCCAAGCTCGCCTCCGCGCACCGCATCACGGCCGTCATCCCGTGGTACGGCTACTCGCGCCAGGACAAGAAGTCGGCGCCCCGCGAGCCGGTCACCGCGAAGCTGATCGCGGACCTCCTCCAGGCCTCCGGCGTGGACCGCGTGCTGACCATGGACCTCCACGCCGGCCAGGTGCAGGGCTTCTTCGGCGTCCCGGTGGACCACATGACCGCGCTGCCGATGTTCGTGGACGACTTCCGCGAGCGGCTCTACCAGGGCGAGATCACCGAGAAGCTCGTCGTCGTCTCGCCGGACGCCGGCCGCGCCAAGCTCGCGAACCACTTCGCCGAGCGCCTCGGCGCCACGCTGGCCGTCCTCACCAAGCAGCGCCCGGACCACAACGAGGCCGAGATCACCCTGCTGATCGGCGACGTCGAGGGCCGCGCCGCGATCCTCATCGACGACATGATCGACACCGCCGGGACGCTCTGCGCCGGCGCCAAGGTGGTCAAGGACGCCGGGGCCACCCGCATCTTCGCCGCCGCCACCCACGGCCTCCTCTCCGGCCGCGCGGTCGAGCGGCTGGAGGAGTCCGTGATCGAGCAGGTCGTGATCTCGGACACGGTGCCCCTGCCGGAGGAGGCCTCCGACTCCGCGCTCTTCCGGGTGCTCTCGGTGGACCGGATCCTCGCCGACTCGGTGCACAACGTCTTCTGCGACGAGTCGGTCTCGGCGATCTTCGCCGGCGAGAACCAGTTGTTCTGAGGGCCGTCCGGCGCGGTGGTCCGCCGCGCCGGGACGGACATAGGCTCGCCCCCGGGAACCCACCAGGAGGCGAGTCATGCTCAGCAAGGACCGGTTGCTGCACCCGGCGACCCTGATCTCGATCGTGGCGCTCGTGATCGCCGCGAGCGGGATCGGCTACGCGGCCGCGACCATCGGCACGCCGCAGATCAAGAACTCCGCCGTCACGACGCCCAAGATCAGGACGGCCGCGGTGACGAACGGGAAGATCGCGGCGAACGCCATCGCGACCGGGAAGATCCGCCCCGGTGGCGTCACGAACTCCGACCTGGCCGGCAACTCGGTCGGCACCGGCAACATCGCCAACCGGGCCGTCACCTCCGGCAAGCTCGCCACCAACTCGGTCACCACCGGGGCCATCGCGAACGGCGCGGTGCAGAACGACGAGCTCGCCAACGGCAGCGTCTCGACCTCGAAGATCGCCTCCGGCGCGATCACCGGCCCGAAGATCGCGAATGGCACCATCACCGCCGCCAACCTCGCCCCGGGCGCGGCACTCACCGGTCAGAACGCCGCGGGCGCGATCGGCCTGCAGAACAACCAGTCCGCCGTCCTCATCACCGTGGCCGGCCTGGCGACCGTCGAGGCCACCTGCCCGTCCGGCACGCCGGAGTACTCCGTGGTCTCGGCGACCGCGATCACGATGTTCGAGACGGTGAGCCTGTCCGCCGGCGCGTCCACGCCGGGGGCGGTGATCGTCCGCAGCGGCACCGCCTCCGCGTCCGGCGTCCGGTTCCCGACCGTGACCAACACCGCCACCGGCGGCGTGATGACCGCGACCCTCCTCATCACGAGCGGCAGCGGGCCGTCGGCGAAGGGCGCGGCGGTCGAGGTGGCCCTCGCGGGCGGCGCGTCGTCGTCCTGCATCGCGTCGGCGCACGTCATCTCCGGTTGACCCGTCCCGTCCCCGTCCGCCGCGCCCCCGTGGCGCGGCGGCGGGGCGGCTGGACCGGCGCGGGCCGTCCGGTACACTCCCTCGTCGGCCCCGACCCAGGAACACGGATCAGCACATGGGACACGTCTCTCTCACCGCTCAGCCCCGCACGGAGTTCGGCAACGGACCCACTCGCCGCCTCCGCCGCGAGGGGCTCGTCCCGGGGATCGTCTACCAGGACGGCGGACCCTCCCTCGCGCTGACCCTCCCGGGTCACGACCTCAAGCGCACCCTGGCCGAGGGCCGCACGGCCGTCATCGACCTCGTCGTCGGCGACTCGACCGCCCAGCCGGTGCTCGTGAAGGACTGGCAGCTCCACCCGACCCGCGGCGACGTGATGCACGTCGACTTCCAGCAGGTCGACCTCACCCAGGAGATCGAGGCCCCCGTGCCCGTCTCGCTCGTCGGCAACTCGGTCGGCGTCCGCGACGGCGGCGTCCTCGACCAGCCGCTCCGCGAGGTGCTCGTCAGCGCCCTCCCGGACGACCTCCCCGACCACATCGAGGTGGACGTCTCGGAGCTCGGCATCGGCGACGCGCTCACCGTGGCCGACATCGTCGCCCCCGAGCGCGTGACGATCACGGGCGAGCCCGAGACCGTCGTCGCCTCCGTCGTCGCCCCGACCGTCGAGGTCGAGACGACCGACGAGGAGGCCGTCGAGGCCGAGGGCGAGGCGGACGCCGCGGGCGGCGACACCCCCGACGAGTAGCCGCGCGCGGGGCGTGCCGGACGCACCGATCCGCCTGGTCGCGGGTCTCGGCAACCCCGGGCCGAAGTACGCGGGCACCCGTCACAACGCGGGCGCCATGGCCGTGGAGCTCCTCGCCGGCCGGCTCGGCGCCGGGCGGTGGGTCTCCCGGTACGGCGGCCGCTTCGCGGAGGCCCGCGGACCCGCCGGCCCGGTGGCGCTGCTGATCCCGACGACCTACATGAACGACTCCGGCGACGCGGTCGGCCCGGCCGCGGGCGCGCTGCACGCGCCGCCGGGGCGCGTGCTGGTGCTCCACGACGAGCTCGACCTGCCGTTCGGCACCGTCCGCGGCAAGGTGGGCGGCGGCCACGGCGGCCACAACGGCCTGCGGTCCTTGGTGCGCGGCCTCGGCGATCCCGGCTTCGCGCGCGTGCGCCTGGGCATCGGCCGCCCGCCGGAGGGCTACCGGGGCGACCCGGCCGACTGGGTGCTGACCAGGTTCGCCGAGCCCCGCGACGAGGTGGAGGCGATGGTCGCGCGCGCCGCGGACATGGCCGAGGCGGCTCTCGCGGACGGGATGGAGGCCGCCATCGAGCGCTTCCACGCCGCGCCGGCGGGCAGCCGGGCGCGGGCCCGCGGCGAGCGCCGCGAGGCCGCGCGCGCCGACGCCGAGGCCGAGGCCGAGGGCCCGGAGGACGGGGAGTGAGCGCGCCCACCGCGCTCGACCGGCTCGTCGCCGCCGACCCCGCGCTCGCCGCCGCCGCGGCCGCCCTCGACGCGGGCGCCGCCGCCGGCGCGCTGGCCCTGGCGCGCCCCTCCTGGCCCTACGCGCTGGCGGCGCTGGCGCGTGCCGGCGACCGCTCCCTGCTCGCCGTCGCCCCGGGGGACGACGAGGCCCGCGACCTCGCGACGGAGCTCGTCGCCCTGCTCGGGCGCGGCGCCGTGGCCCTGTGGCCCACCCGCGGCGTGCCCGCGAACGCCGCCGTCGGGCCCTCGCCGCACCTGGTCGGCCAGCGCGCCCGGGCGCTCGCCACCCTCGGGCGGGCCGGCACCGTCGTCGTGGCGGGCGCCCCCGCCGTGGCGGAGCGGATCACCGCCGACCCCGGGGAGCCGCTCGAGCTGACGGTCGACGGGCGCATGACCCTGGAGGGGATGCTCGACCGCCTGGCCGCCCTCGGGTACGAGCGCGTCGACCAGGTGGAGGAGCGCGGCGACATGTCCGTGCGCGGCGGCATCCTCGACGTCTACCCGTCGACCGCCGACCTCCCCGCCCGCATCGAGTTGTTCGGGGACGAGATCGAGTCGATCCGGGCCTTCTCGCCGTTCACCCAGCGGACGATCCAGCCCATCACGCGGGTGCTCGCCTGGCCGGCCGCCGAGCCGCCCGGCGCCGCGATGACCGACCCGCTCGCCGGCGAGGCGATCGGCCGGGCGTCCGTCGTCCGCCTGGCGCCCACCGAGCACCCCGCGGCGCTGCGCGAGGCCCACGAGCGCCTGGAGGAGGAGGCCGCCGCCGGCGCCATCGCCGAGCCGGACGTCACGGAGGCCGAGCTCGCGGCGCTCTCCGCGCTCGACCTGTCGCCGCCCGCCGGGACGGCCGCCCCGGCCTTCGACGCGGTGGAGGCCCGTTTCACCAGCCGCTCCGCGTCCGAGGCCGAGACCGAGCTCAACCGCCTGGCGAAGGCCGGGATGCGGGTGGTGCTCGCGTTCGCCCGCCGCGGCGACATGTCGCGGGCGATCGCGCGGATGGAGCGCATCCGGCCGGTCGACCTGGAGCCCGGCGCCCTGCCCGACCCGGGCCAGGTGGGCGCGGCCGTGCTCGGGGTGCGCGCCGGGATGATCTCCCGCGGGCTCGGCGTGGCCGTCGTGCCCGAGGAGCGGGTGCTGCGCCGCCGCGCGCCCGCTGCCCGCCGCGGCCCGGTGGTCGGCAAGCGGCTGGCGAGCTTCCTGGACCTGAAGGTCGGCGACCACGTCGTCCACGAGGACCACGGCATCGGGCGGCTCACCGGCTTCGAGACGCGCACCGTCGCCGGCCTCACCCGCGACTACCTGGCCCTGGCGTTCGCCGACGGCGACCGCCTCTACGTCCCGCACGACCAGCTCGACAAGGTCACCCGCTACGTCGGCGCCGACGGCTCGCCTCCCGCCCTGTCGAAGCTCGGCGGCAAGGCCTGGGACCGGATGAAGTCGCGCGCCCGCGCGGCCGTGCGCGAGATGGCCGGCGAGCTGATCGCGCTCTACGAGGCGCGCGCGGCCGCGACGGGCTTCGCCTTCCCGGCCGACGACGAGCTCACCCGCGAGCTGGAGCGCACCTTCCGCTACCGGGAGACGCCCGACCAGCAGCGCGCGATCGACGCCGTGGCCGACGACATGGAGCGGCCGCGCCCCATGGACCGCCTCATCTGCGGTGACGTCGGCTTCGGCAAGACGGAGATCGCCATGCGGGCCGCGTTCAAGGCCGCCGCGGCCGGCAAGCAGGTACTCATCCTCGTGCCGACCACGATCCTCGCCCAGCAGCACCTGGCGACCTTCCGCGAGCGGTACGGCGAGCTGCCGGTGAGCGTGGACATGGTCAACCGCTTCCGCACGCCGGCCGAGACGCGGGAGGTGCTGTCCCGGTACCGCGAGGGGCGTCTCGACATCCTCATCGGGACGCACCGGCTGCTGTCCATGGACGTCCAGCCGAAGGACCTCGGCCTGGTGATCGTGGACGAGGAGCAGCGGTTCGGCGTCGCCCAGAAGGAGTCGCTGCGGCAGCTCCGCCTGCGCGTGGACGTGCTCGCCATGAGCGCCACCCCGATCCCGCGCACGCTGCAGATCTCCCTCTCCGGGCTGCGCGACATCAGCACCATCGAGACCCCGCCGCCCGGCCGCCGGCCGATCGCCACGCACGTCGGTGAGTACGACGAGGCGCTGGTGGTGGAGGCCCTGCGGCGCGAGCACGACCGCGGCGGCCAGTCCTTCTACCTCCACAACCGGGTCGAGACGATCGAGGAGGCGGGGGAGACGCTGCGCGCGCTCGTCCCGGACATGCGCGTCGTGACCGCGCACGGCCAGATGGGGGAGCAGGAGCTCGAGGAGGTGATGCTCGCCTTCGTCCGCGGCGAGGCCGACGTGCTCGTGGCCACCTCGATCATCGAGTCCGGCCTCGACATCCCCCAGGCGAACACGCTGGTGGTGGAGCGCGCCGACGCCCTCGGCCTGTCGCAGCTGTACCAGATCCGCGGGCGGGTCGGCCGGTCGGACGTGACCGCCCACGCCTACCTGCTCTACCCCGACGCCGCGGCCCTCACCCGCGAGGCCTCCTCGCGCCTGCGGGCCCTCGCCGACTACACCGAGCTCGGCAGCGGACTGCGGATCGCGATGCGCGACCTGGAGATCCGCGGCGCGGGCAACCTGCTCGGCGACGAGCAGAGCGGGCACGTCGCGGCGATCGGGTTCGAGCTATACCTGGAGATGCTCAACGAGGCCGTCATGCGCGGCCAGGGCGAGGAGCCGCCGGAGCGCGAGGTGCGCGTCGACATCGCCGTCTCGGCGTACATCCCGACCTCGTACGTACCGCTCGAGGCGGCCAAGATCGACCTGCACAGGCGCATCGCGCTGGCCGGATCGCTCGAGGACGTGGCCCAGCTGCGCGAGGAGCTGGAGGACCGCTTCGGCCCGGTCCCGGAGGCCGTCGAGGCCCTCCTGACGGTGCAGCGCGTGCGCGTGAAGCTGCGCGCGGCGGGGGCGAGCCAGATCGCGGTGCGCTCCGGACGTGTCACGGTGGGGCCCGTGAGCCTCACCAGCGCACAGCTGCGCGCCCTCCGCGAGGCGCAGCCCACGGCCACCTACGCCGGCAGCGAGCGGCTCGTGTCCCTGCCCGCGGGCTCCCTCCCCAGCGAGCGCCTCGCGGCGGCGGAGGCGGCCCTCGACGCCCTCGCCGGAGCGGCGGCGCTGGCCGCCTGACGCGCGCCTCATGGTGCGCCGGAACCTCGCCGAACAGCCTTAAGACGCCCCTAACGGGGGCCCGGAGAAGGAGTGCTACGATCGCCCGCGTCGTGACGAAGACCAACCGCAGATCTCCGCTCGTGGCGGGGGTCCTCGTCGGCCTCGCGGCCCTGGGCACGGCGGGGCTCCTGCTCCTCTCCGGGTGCGGCGACGACGGCTCCGACCTCCCCGACGGGGTGGTCGCCCAGGTCGGCGACGCCACCATCACCGAGGCCCAGCTCGACAAGTCCATCGAGCAGAGCCGCGCCGAGGCGGAGGCCCAGGGGGCCACGCTGCCGGCGGAGGGCGAGGAGGGCTACGAGTCGGTGCGCCAGCAGGCGCTCCAGGCCCTCGTGCAGCAGAAGGTCGTCGCGTTCGAGGCCCGCGAGTGTGGCAAGCCCTGCGCCGTGACCCCCAAGGAGGTCACCGCCGAGCTCGACCGCATCCTGGAGACGAACTTCAACGGGAACCAGAAGGACTTCGACGAGTTCCTGAAGGAGCGTCAGATCACCAAGGCCGACGCCCGCGCGATCGTGCGCAACCAGCTGGAGCAGCAGGCGCTGTTCGACCACCACACCCGCGGCGTCCGCTTCTCCGCCGCCGACGCGCGCACGTACTACGACGAGAACCCGGACCAGTTCACGACGCCCGCCGGCCGCACGGCCCGCCACATCCTGGTGGAGACCGAGGCCGAGGCCGACGCGATCCGCGCCGAGGTGACGGCGGACAACTTCGCGGAGCTCGCGGAGGAGAACTCGACCGACACCGGCTCGGCCGCCCAGGGCGGGGACCTCGGGCAGATCCAGAAGGGCCAGCTCGTCCCCGAGTTCGAGAAGGTCGCCTTCGCCCTGAAGGACGGCGAGATCTCCGACCCGGTCAAGACCCAGTTCGGCTGGCACATCATCATGGTCGAGACCACGCCGAAGACGACGACCTCGTTCGCCGAGGCCAGGGCCCAGATCATCTCCAGCCAGCTCCAGCAGAAGCGTCAGACCACCTTCCAGGAGTGGAGCCAGGAGGTGCTGGCCGAGTGGGAGGACCGCACGGTCTACGCCTCGGACGACCTGAAGCCGGAGACGACGACCACGCAGGCCACCACCACGCCGTAGTCTCCCGGGCATGATCACGGTCGTCGGACTCGGGGCGGGGGCACCCGAGTCCGTGCCGGCCACGGCGCTCGACGCCGTCGCCGGCGCAGCCCTCCTCCTCGCGCCGCCCCTCGACCCCGCGCTCGCCGCCGTCCTGCCGGCCGCGCCGGGCCCGCTCGGCGACCCGGCCTCCGCGCCGGACGGGGCCGTCATCGCCGCCCCGGACGCCGAGGCCCACCGCATCGCCCGCGCCCTGCCGGGCGCCGCGACGGTGCCCGCCCGCGAGGCGCTGCGCGCCCGGGCCATCGGCGCCGAGGTGGCCGCCCTCGCCGAGGTGGGCCTGCGCCTGCGCCGCGACTGCCCCTGGGACCGGGAGCAGACCGCGGAGACGATCGTGCCCCACACGATCGAGGAGGCGTTCGAGGTGGCCGACGCCGTCGCCACCGGCCGCGGCCTGGCCGACGAGCTCGGCGACCTGCTGTTCCAGTCCGTCTTCCTCGCGCGCCTGCTCGAGGAGGAGGGCGGCGCCGACCTCGGTGACGTCGCCCGCGGGCAGGCGGCTAAGCTCATCTCCCGCCACCCCCACGTGTACGGGGACGCGGAGGCCGCCACGGCCGCCGGCGTCGTGGACGTGTGGGAGCGCCGCAAGCGCGAGGAGCGCGAGGGGCAGGGGATCTTCCACGACCTCCCCTCCGGCCTGCCGGCCCTGGCCTACGCGACCAAGGCGCAGAAGCGGGCGGCGTCCGTGGGCTTCGACTTCCCCGACGTCCCGGCGGCGCTCGCGAAGCTGGACGAGGAGGTGGGGGAGCTGCGGGACGAGCCGGGCGCCCGCGAGCTGGGCGACGTGCTGTTCGCGGCGGTCGGCGCGGCACGCGCGCTGGGGGCCGACCCGGAGCTGGCGCTGCGGGCCACCGCCCAGCGGTTCCGGGAGCGGGTGGAGGAGGCGGCGCGGCTGGCCGCCGCCGCGGGTGACGACTTCGAGAGCCTGCCCGTCGAGCGGCAGGTCCACTGGTACGAGGAGGCACGAGGGTGATCTCACGCACCGAGGAGTGGCGGGCGCTCGCCGGCCACGCGGCGGCGGGGGCGGCCGGCGCCCACCTGCGGGACCTGTTCGCGCAGGATCCCGGCCGCGGCGACGAGCTCGTCCTGGACGCCGGCGACCTGCACCTCGACTACTCCAAGAACCGGGTCAGCCGGGAGACGCTCTCGCTGCTCGCCGCCCTGGCGCGCGCGGCGGACGTGCCCGGGCGGGCGCAGGCGATGGCCCGCGGGGAGCGGCTCAACGTGACCGAGGGCCGGCCGGTGCTCCACATGGCGCTCCGCGCGCCGAAGGGCACCGTGATCGAGGTCGACGGCCACGACGTGGTGCCGGACGTCCACGAGGTGCTCGACCGGATGTACGACCTGGCCCACCGGGTCCGCTCGGGCGAGTGGACGGGGGCGACGGGCGAGCGCATCCGGACCGTCGTGAACATCGGCATCGGCGGCTCCGACCTGGGCCCGGCGATGGCCGTGCGGGCGCTGGCCGACGTGACCGACCCCGGCCTCGACGTCCGCTTCGTCTCCAACATCGACGGCACCGACGTGCAGGACGCCGTCCGCGGCGCCGACCCGGCCTCGACGCTCTTCATCATCAGCTCGAAGACGTTCACGACGCTGGAGACGCTGACCAACGCCCGGTCCGCGCGGGACTGGCTGGTCGCGGCCCTCGGCGAGGACGCCGTGGGGAGCCACTTCGTCGCCGTCTCGACGAACGCGGAGGGCGTCGCGGCGTTCGGGATCGACACGGCCAACATGTTCGGCTTCTGGGACTGGGTGGGCGGCCGCTACTCGGTCGACTCGGCGATCGGCCTGGCGGTGGCGATCGCCGCCGGCCCCGAGGGGTTCCGCGACTTCCTCGCCGGCTTCCGCGCCATGGACGAGCACTTCCTGTCGGTGCCGCCGGAGCGGAACATGCCCATGCTCCTCGGGCTGCTCGGCGTGTGGAACTCCGCCTTCCTGGGCGCCGCGACGCACGCGGTGCTGCCGTACTCGGAGCGGCTCGGGCGGTTCCCCGCCTACCTGCAGCAGCTCGACATGGAGAGCAACGGCAAGTCGGTGCGGCTGGACGGGTCGCCGGTGGACGTGGACACCGGCCCCATCGTGTGGGGCGAGCCGGGCACGAACGGCCAGCACGCCTTCTACCAGCTCATCCACCAGGGCACCCGGCTGGTGCCGGCAGACCTGATCGGCGTCTGCCGCCCGGCCCACGAGCTGGGCGATCACCAGGACCTCCTGATGGCGAACCTGCTCGCCCAGGCCGAGGCGCTGGCCTTCGGCAAGACGCCGGAGCAGGCCGCCGCGGAGGGGATCGCCCCGGAGCTGATCCCGCACCGCACCTTCGCGGGCAACCGCCCGACGAACGTGATCCTGGCGCCGTCGCTCACCCCCGGGGTGCTCGGCCAGCTGATCGCGCTCTACGAGCACAAGGTCTTCACGCAGGGGACGATCTGGGGGATCAACTCCTTCGACCAGTGGGGCGTCGAGCTGGGCAAGGCGCTCGCGACCCGCATCGCCCCCGAGCTCACCGCCGAGGCGCTCCCGGACCTCGGGCACGACAGCTCGACGAACAGGCTCATCCGCCGTTACCGCGCCGAACGAGGGAGAACGCACTGATGCAGCTCGGGATGATCGGACTGGGGCGCATGGGCGCCAACATCGTGCGGCGCCTGATGCGCGCCGGGCACGAGTGCGTGGTCTACGACGTCAACGCCGACACGGTGGCGGCCCTCGCCGCCGAGGGCGCGACCCCCGCGACGTCCCTCGCGGACCTGGCGTCGAAGCTGCAGGCGCCGCGGGCGGCGTGGGTGATGGTGCCGGCCGCGTACGCGGGGGCGACGGTGATGGAGATCGCGGAGAGCCTGGAGGCCGGCGACGTCGTGATCGACGGCGGCAACTCGTACTACCGCGACGACGTCGACCGGGCGGCCGAGCTGAGGCCGCGGGGGATCCACTACGTCGACATCGGGACGAGCGGCGGCGTCTTCGGCCTGGAGCGGGGCTACTGCATGATGATCGGCGGCGACGACGAGGCCGTCGCTCTCATCGACCCGGTGCTGAAGGCCCTCGCCCCCGGAGTCGAGGCGGCCGAGCGCACCCCCGGCCGCGAGGGCGAGCCGGCCCAGGAGGAGTGGGGCTACCTCCACTGTGGCCCGGTCGGGTCCGGCCACTTCGTGAAGATGGTCCACAACGGGATCGAGTACGGCGTGATGGCCGCGTACGCCGAGGGGCTCGGGGTGCTCCGCAAGGCCGGCGTCGGCAAGGTGGAGCAGGAGCACGACGCCGAGACGACCCCGCTGCGGGATCCGCAGTACTACCAGTACGACATCGACACGGCCGCCGTCGCCGAGGTGTGGCGCCGCGGGTCGGTCATCTCGTCCTGGCTGCTCGACCTGACGGCCATCGCGCTGCACGAGGACCCCCAGCTCGCCGGGTTCAGCGGCCGCGTCTCCGACTCCGGCGAGGGCCGCTGGACGGTGATGGCCGCCGTCGACGAGGGCGTCCCCGCCCACGTCCTGACGGCCGCCCTCTACGAGCGCTTCGCCTCCCGTGGCGAGGCCGACTTCGCGGACAAGGTCCTCTCCGCCATGCGCAAGCAGTTCGGCGGCCACGACGAGAAGAAGGACTGAGCCCGGCGTGAGCGTCGTCAGGATCAACGCGATCACCGTCCCCCCCGAGCGCGCGGAGGAGTTCGAAGCCCGCTTCGCCGCCCGCGCCGGCGAGGTCTCGAAGGCCCCCGGCTTCGAGGCCTTCGAGCTCCTCCGCCCGACGGACGACAAGGGCGTCTACCTCGTCTACACGAGGTGGGAGAGCGAGGACGCCTTCACCGCCTGGCTGGAGAGCGCGGCCTTCACCCGGGGGCACAAGGCCCACCACTCCCAGGGCCCGGTGAGCAACCAGAGCGAGCTCTGGAGCTTCGAGGTCATCCAGCAGGAAGGGGCCCCCGGGGCCTGACGTTCCGGCTCGGGGGTCGCCCGGACGTGGCGGTCCCCGGGGATCCGGGATTCGCTGCCCGATCCCGCCGCGGGGTCCGCTCCGTCCCCCGGGTTCCACTTGGCGTCGGGTGCCGACGTCGAGTGCGACATAGGACGGCACAGGTGCGTGCGTGGTTCGGGGCGGGTCGGTGTCGAGTCCGGCGTTCGTGGTGGGGCAGGGTGAGGCCATGCCGTGGAGCTATTACAAGGGGGAGAACCTCGGGTCCCTGCCGGCGTGTGCGATCTGCGCCGGCAAGGGCAGGGGTCCGAGGGCGGAGTTGCATCTGCCGTGTGGGGTGTCGGTGTGGTTGTGCGCGGCCCATCGGGATCCGGCGTTCCTCACGTCCCGGGCGGGGCGGGATCTGGTGGTGTCGCTGATGCATGTGTGGCGGGCGT
>JBFWPT010000035.1:0-43152 GCA_050249835.1 Thermoleophilia bacterium | reverse complement strand
GCGGCCTGGCGCTCGTGCTCACGACCAACGACCCGGTCACCATCGACATGCTCCCCGGGCGCACCCACGGGCAGGCATCGGGGGTGTCGGCGACGGCCGAGCAGGGCGGCGGGGCCATCGGGATCGCGGTGCTGTTCACGATCTTCCACGCCACCTACATCTCGGAGCTCTACGACCGCGTGGACCGGGGGCCGCTGCCCGACTTCACGCCCGAGCAGGCCGCGCGGTTCAAGGCGGACATCGAGGCCGCGAGGGCACGGGGCTCCATCCGGAGCACTTCGACCCGCAGCTCTACGACTACCTCTTCCCGGCCGAGGCGGCCTCCGCGCGGGGCTACAGCGTCGCCATGATCGCCGTGGCCGTCATCGGGCTGGTCGGCGCGGCCCTGACCTGGTGGCTCGTGCGCCGCCCGCCGGACGCGCCCGCCCCGGACTGAGCCGGGGTCCCCAGGGGGTCCCCGGGGACGATGAGGGACGGGCTGGGGCCGGGACCGGGGATCTCCCGGACGCCCCGGGGTGCCCCCGGGATCGAGCATGCCGGGCATGACGAACACACCGAGCACCCCATCCCTCCGCCGCCGGGTCGCCCGCGCCGCGGCCATCGCCACCGGCGTCGCCTGCGCCGCCCTCCCGGGCACGGCCCTCGCCGACTCCATCGTCTACATCGACGGCGGCAACGTCTGGTCGGCACAGCCGGACGGGTCGCACAAGGTGCAGCTCACCGACGGCGGTAACTGGCACTCCCCCACCCAGGCCGACGACGGCACCATCGCCGCGGTCGACGGCGTCGGGCCCATCCAGGTGCTCGCCCGCGACGGCCGCCCGCTGCGCACGATCACCACGCCGGCGGCCCGCACCGGCAGCGGCGGCACCTTCGCCCCCGCGCCGGTCGACCTCGCGTTCTCCCCCGACGGGTCGAAGATCGCGTACTCCTACGTCTCCAACCCCTGTCCCGTCGCGTCGAGCTGCGGGACGATCCAGCGCTCGACCTTCTACACGCGGGCCGACGTGGCCGACGCCACGCCGCACGATGTGTGGGGCAACCAGTTCGGCGTGTCCGACCCCGAGTGGGTCACCAACGACCGCGCCCTCGTGTTCGGCGGGTACGGCAGCCAGGTCTCCATCGACGACCTCGGCCCGGGCGACTACTCCCACGTCGCGTGGCTCACGCCGAACGCCGACCAGGGCGACGGCGAGCTGAGCCGCGACGGCACCCGCCTCGCCACGACCTACGACTACGGCGACGACACGCTGATCGCGTTCTTCGCGGTCACCGGGGACCTCCGCACCGGCCCGCCCCCGGCGCAGCCGGAGCTCGCCTGCAGCACGAGCAACGGCGACGCGCACCACTCCGACCCGTCGTGGTCCCCCGACTCCACGAGCATCGCCTTCCGCTCCTCGAAGGGCATCGAGGTCGCGCGCTTCGGTGGCTTCGGCGGGGGGACCTGCTCCGTGGCCTCCTCCGGCGTGCTGACCGCCACCGGCACGAGCCCCGACTGGGGCCCCGCCGAGCCGCCCGCCGCCCGCTGGCAGCCGGCGGCCGGCGGCGGTGGCGGTGGCGGCGCGCCGGTCGTGGCCGGCCCCGGCGCCCGGGCGTCCCTGAAGGTGCAGGTCGCGCGGCCGACCCGCGCGTCGCTGCGCCGCGGCATGGTCGTGAGGGTGACGGCCCCGTCCGCCGGCCGCGTCCGCGTGGTCGTGACGTCGGCCGGGCGCCGCGTCGCCGCCGGCACCGCGAAGGCCCGCCGGGCGGGCGTCGTGCGGGTGGCCCTGTCGAAGGTCGGCGCCCGCCGGGCCGCCGCCCTCTCCGGCAAGCGGCTGCGCGTGGCGATCACCGTGACGCCGGCCGGCGGCGCGCGGGTCACCGCGGTCCGCACCGTCCGCGCACGCTGAGCGGCACCGGGCCGGGGCACGCGCCCCGGCCCGGGCTCAGCGGCGCGTGAGCCGGGCGGCCTCCACCCCCTGGGCCCAGCCCTCCGCCAGCACCGGCCAGCGCGCGAGCACCTCGGCGTGGCGGATGTGCCGGTAGTTCTCGCCCCGGCTGACGATGGTGCGGGACGGGTCGTCCGGGTCCTGGGCGGCCGCGATGCCGAGGCCCATGAAGGCCCCCGTCGTGTTGCCGGTGGCGATGCGCGGTGTGGCGGCGTCCACGGGCCGATGCTACCCCGCGCGGTCCTCCAGCCCGCGGCGCAGCATCGCCAGCACGGCGAGCTCCTCGGCCGAGTGGCCGTTGCGCATGGAGCGGTCGACCTCCCCGGCGAGCATCGAGATGGTGCGGCCGTCGAGGTACTCGTCGATCACCCGCGGGTCGATGTAGCTCGCCCGGCAGACCGCGGGGGTGTTGCCGAGCAGCTCCGCGGCGAGGCGGCACACGCGCGCCACGGCGCGCTGCCGCTCGCGGGAGCCCTCCAGCGGCCCCACCTCGTCCAGCGCCACGGCCGCCGCCACGGTGCCCGCCCAGGTGCGGAAGTCCTTGGCCGAGAAGTCCTCGCCCGCCACCTCCTTGATGTAGGCGTTCACGTCCTCCGACCGCACATCGACGACGTCCCCGTCCCCGTCCCGGTAGGCGAAGACCTCGTATCCCGGCAGCGCGTCCATCTCGGCCACGACGCGCGCCAGCCGGGCGTGGGTGATCTCGGCGTGGTGCTCGACGCCGCCCTTGGCCGTGAAGTCGAGGATGAGGGTGTCGCCGTCGAGGGTGATGTGCTTCGCCCGCAGCGTCGCCAGGCCGTAGGTGCCGTGGCGGTCGGCGTACTCCTCACCGCCCACCCGGATGCGGGTCCGGTCGAGCACCTGCACGGCGGCGGCGAGCGCCTTCTCGCGGTCGAGGCGCTTGCGGCGCAGCTGCGACTCGCTCGTGCGCCGCAGGTGGGGCAGCGCGTCGGCGAAGCGCAGGATGCGCTCGTACTTCTCGCGCTGGCGCTGCTCGTGCCAGGCGGGGTGGTAGAGGTACTGCCGCCGCCCGGCGGCGTCGGTGCCGGTCGCCTGCAGGTGCCCGCGCGAGGAACGGCAGATCCACACCTCGGTCCACGCCGGCGGGATCGCCAGGGCCGCGAAGCGCTTCTTCAGGCGCGGCTCCGTGACCGCCCGCCCGCGGTCGTCGTGGTAGCTCCACCCGCGCCCGCGGCGGCGGCGGGTGTACCCGGGCTCCCCCTCGGAGCTGTGGCGCAGGCTCGGCATGGGCGCAGGGGTCCTTCCCGCGCGGTGGCCGCCGCACACCCGGTGGTTGGCACGGCGCGCCGCCGGGCAACCGATGGGCACAGCGAAGGAGGAGGACAACCCGTGTCCCAGACGACGCTCAGCCCGGACCTCGCCCGCCGCATGGAGGAGCTGGAGGCGACCGGTCACCGGGTCTACGGGCCCGGCCCCATGACGCAGGGCGAGACCACGCCCACCCCCGGCGCGCGCGTGACGAGCCCCGGGATGCACCTGCAGATCGCCGACGTGTCCGGCCGGCTCATCGAGGGCTTCGGCGGCACCGCGGACGAGGCCGCCCTCGACGCGCTCGGCAAGCTGGAGCGCTCGCCGCGCTAGGCGGCGACCGGGGCGTCGAGCGGGCCGAGGCGCCACCCCCGCTCCGTCGCGTGACGGTGCAGCAGCGGGATGAGCCGGACCGTGTGGAGGCAGTCCGTGCGGCGCGCGCCGGGGCCGATGCCGTCGTGCATCAGCACCGACGCGCCCGGGGCGAGCTGCAGACGGACCGCGGCGAGCATCTCCTCGGCGGTGTCGCCGCGCCAGTCGTGGGTGTCGGCGGTCCACCCGGTGAGCGTCAGCCCGCGGGACGCGGCGACGGCCTCGGACCAGGGGGCGGTGTCGCCCCAGGGCGTGCGCCACAGGCGGGGCGCCGCGCCCAGGGCCGCGAGCGCCTCGAGGGCGCGATCCGTCTCGTCCTCCACGCGGTGGCGCGCCGAGCGCGAGTGGCGGTCGTGGGCCCAGCAGTGGAGCCCCACCTCGTGGCCGCCGCGGAGCATCGCCTCGATCTGACGGGGCGCCGCGACCGCCCGCGGGGCGATGACGAAGAACGTCGCGCGGGCATCGAGCCGCGCCAGCTCGCGCAGGACGATGGTGGTCCAGACCGGGTCCGGCCCGTCGTCGAAGGTCAGCGCGAGCGCCTCGTCACCGGTCGGCCTGTCCACGGTCCCGCCCCCGTCCGTCGCTTGGGCCGTGGTACCCCGCCCCGCGGGCGGGGAACCGCTATGCGGCGGCCAGGAGCATCCGGTTGCCGGAGGGGTCCGGGACGAGGACCCCGTCCGCGTCCGCCGTGACCGCGTGACCGGCGTCGGCGAGGCGCCCGGCGACCGCGTCCACGTCCGCGGCCGCCGGCAGCAGCACCGTGAAGCGCGCCAGGCCCCGCGCCCCCGCGGGCGGGGGCGGGGCGTCCCGCGTGCCCCAGGTGTTCAGTCCCAGGTGGTGGTGGTAGCCGCCGGCCGCGACGAACAGGGCGCCCGGGTAGCCGCGCACCATCGTCGCGAAGCCCGCCCCGTCCGCGTAGAAGCGCTCCGCCTCATCGGTGTCGCGCACCTGCAGGTGGACGTGCCCCATGATGGTGCCGGCGGGCATGCCCTCGTCGGCGCCGCCGGGCTCCAGGGCGGACAGGACCCCCTCGACGTCCAGCGGCAGGGTCGCCATCGCCAGCTCGCCGTCCGCCTCGCGCCGCCACTCGTCCCGGGGGCGGTCACGGTAGATCTCGATGCCGTTGCCCTCCGGGTCGTCCAGGTAGAGCGCCTCGCTCACGAGGTGGTCCGAGGCGCCGCTGAAACGCGCGCCGGCGTCCGAGACGCGGTGCAGGGCCCGCGCCAGCTCGGCGCGCGAGGGGACGAGCAGGGCCAGGTGGAAGAGGCCCGTCGTCCGGGGCGGGCGGGCCGGCGCCGCCGCGTCGCCCTCCAGTTCCACGAGGGGGACGCCGCCCGCGCCCAGCCGCACGAGAGCGCCACCGCGCTCGAGGACGTCCAGGCCGATCGCGCGGGAGTAGAAGGCCGTCATCGCGTCGAGATCGCCCGCGACGAGGCGCACCGGGCCCATCGTCGTGGTCGCCGGGATGTCCATGTGGGGCTCCGTCCTATTCATTGTGCTGTCAACTATATCCCAGAGGGCAAGGCCTAGACCATCGGGGGGCGCCTCCGCGAGAGGGGCCGCTAGGATCCTCCCCGTGGACTCCCGCCCCGACGACCACCACCGGCTGCTGTCCCTGACGGACCCGCCGATCGAGGAGTGGGAGCGTCAGGGGGCACTCCGTGAGCTGACCCGCGTCGCCCGCGACCTCGAGCTCGAGGACGCCGACGCCGTGGTCGCCCGCCTGGGCCGCCTCACGCAGGACCAGCGGGACGCCGTCGCCGAGGCGATGGAGCGCATCCTGGAGATGGGCGCCTAGTTGTAGTCACCCGGAGCGTTGTTGACGGTTCCGGGTTGACGAGGGGAGGACCCCGAGGCTGTGTGGAGGTGTCTCACGCCACCACGCCTGGGGGTCCTCGTGTCCCACCGTAACGCCCGTTTGAACGTCTTCGGAAGGCGGCTGCTGGTCGACCGTGTGCTGGCCGGTTACCGCCCGACGGATGTCGCCGCCCAGCTGGGCTGCTCGCGCACCACCGTCTACAAGTGGCTGGCCCGCTACCGCCGCGAAGGGGTGGCCGGCCTGCACGACCGGCCGAGCCGGCCCCACCGCTGCCCACACCGCACACCAGCGGCGACCGAGGAGCGGATCCTGGCGGCCCGCCACGCGCACCGCCGCGGCGCCGACTGGCTCGCCGACGAGCTCGGCCTGGCGGCCTCGACGGTCGGCCGGGTCCTCGCCCGCCACCGGATGCCGCGCCTGGCCGACCTGGACGCCCTCACCGGAATGCCGGTGCGCCGCGGGCCGGTCACCCGGGTCCGCTACGAACGCGCACACCCGGGCGAGCTGATCCACATCGACGTCAAGAAACTCGGCCGGATCCGGCCGGGCGGCGGCTGGCGGGCCCTCGGCCGGGCCGCCGCCCCACCGCGCGGCCACGGCGCCGGCTACGACTACATCCACGCAGCCGTCGATGACCACAGCCGACTGGCCTACTGCGAGATCCACCCCGACGAACGTGGCGCCACCTGCGCCGCCTTCCTCCACCGCGCCGCCGACTTCTTCGCCACCCACGGCATCACCCGCATCCAGGAGGTGATGACCGACAACGCCTTCGGCTACCGCCTCTCGAACGACTTCCAAGCCCAACTGGAGGCCCTCGGTGCCCGCCACATCCTGATCCGCCCCCACTGCCCCTGGCAGAACGGCAAAGTCGAACGGTTCAACCGCACCCTCCTCACCGAATGGGCCTACAGCCGGATCTTCTCCAGCAACACCGAACGCGCCGGCCTCCTGCCAGACTGGGTCTGGCACTACAACAACCACCGCCGCCACAGCAGCCTCGGTCGCCGCCCACCGATCAGCCGCCTGTCAACAACGTCCTGAGCGACTACACCTAGTAGAGTGCTCCGCCGCTCGGCCCCCGGGCCGGGCTCTTCGCGGGAGCAGGAACATGTGGCCGTGCGCACAAGTTCCGGGTGTGCCTTTGGGCCCCACGGAGAAACCCTCAACGCGATAGCCTAGGAAGTCGGCGTGTCGACCACCTCCTCCCCCCAGACGATCCAGGTAGTGCTGCCCGAGCTCGGCGAGTCGGTCACCGAAGGGATCGTTGTCGAATGGAGGGTCGCCGAGGGCGACGTGGTCGAGGCGGGCCAGCCGCTCCTGGACGTGACCACCGACAAGGTGGACGTGGAGGTCCCGGCCCCGGCGGCCGGCCGCATCGCGCGGATCGTCGCCGCCCCCGGTGACACCATCGAGGTCGGCGCGCTGCTCGCCGAGCTCACCACGGGCGACGCCGCCGACGGCGGCAACGGCACCTCCGGCGGCGGCAACGGCTCCACGACCCCCGCGGCGGATGCCGCGCCCGCCGACGACGGCCCCGCGACGCTCGTCCCGATCGTCCTGCCCGACATGGAGTCGGTGACCGAGGGCGTCGTCGTGGAGTGGCGCGTCGCCGTGGGCGATGCCGTCGAGGCCGAGCAGGTCGTGCTCGAGGTCTCGACCGACAAGGTGGACCTCGAGGTCCCCGCCCCCGCCGCGGGCCGCCTCGCGTCCATCGCCGTGCCCGCGGGCGAGACGTTCACCGTCGGCCAGCCGCTCGGCGAGATCGCCGCCGGCGCCGCCGGGTCGGCCCCCTCCGCCCCCGCGCCGTCCGCCCCCGCGCCCGCCGCCCCGGCCCCGTCCGCGCCCGCCCCGTCGGCCGACGGCGCGTCCGCCGCCGCGGCCGCCGAGTGGCCCGTCATCTCCCCCGTCGCGCGCCGCCTCGCCATCGAGAACGGCATCGACCCGGCCCGCATCCCGGGCTCCGGCCCCGGCGGGATGATCCGCAAGGCCGACGTCGTCGCCGCCGCGGCCAACCCGTCCAGCCTGAAGCCGCCGGTCACGGCCGCGGCCCCGTCGGCGCCGATCCCGCCCGTGCCGGGCGAGGAGCCGGTCACGCTCCGCGGCCCCGCCGCCGCGCTCGCCGGCTACATGGACGAGAGCCTCAAGATCCCGACGGCGACCAGCTTCCGGACCCTCTCGGTCGCGACCCTCGACGCCCAGCGCCGCCAGCTCAACGCGGACCTCGCGAACGGCGGCACGGGCGGCAAGCTGTCGTTCACCCACCTCATCGCCTGGGCGATCATCAAGGCGGTCGAGGGGCTGCCCGTGATGGGCACCGGCTACGACGTGGTCGATGGCAAGCCCACCAAGCTGGTGCGCGAGGCCGTGAACCTCGGCCTGGCCGTGGACGTCGAGCGCAAGGACGGCTCGCGCAGCCTGCTCGTGCCGGTCGTCCGCGACGCCGCCGCCGGCGGGTTCCAGGGCTTCCGCGAGCAGTTCGACGACCTGGTCGGCCGCACCCGCGCCGGCCAGGTGAAGCCCGACGAGCTGCGCGGGGCCACCGTCACGCTCACCAACCCGGGCGGCATCGGCACCATCGCCTCGGTGCCGCGGCTCATGCCCGGCCAGGGCACCATCGTCGCGACCGGCTCCATCGGCTACCCGCCGGGCCTCGCGTCCGTCCGCCCGGAGGCCCTCAAGGACCTCGGCGTCGAGAAGGTCATGACCATGACCTCGACGTACGACCACCGGGTCATCCAGGGCGCCGAGAGCGGCCAGTTCCTCGCCGACATCGACGGCTTCCTGTCCGGGAAGAACGGCTTCTACGAGGACATCCGCGCGTCGCTCGGCCTCGGCGCCGCCGCGCCGGCCCCCGAGGTCGCCG
Organism: Thermoleophilia bacterium; assembly: GCA_050249835.1. Lineage (GTDB taxonomy): Bacteria > Actinomycetota > Thermoleophilia > Miltoncostaeales > Miltoncostaeaceae > Miltoncostaea. The sequence goes on along the minus strand of JBFWPT010000035.1, from coordinate 34,898 downwards.
CCCCGGCCCCCGCCGTCGCGGCCCCCGCCGGCGTCCCGGCGGTCACCGACGACGAGCTGCTCGCCGGCGTCGCCGCCGCCATGTCGGTGGTCAAGGCGCACCGCAGCCACGGCCACCTGGCCGCCCGCCTCGACCCGCTCGGCTCCGAGCCGCCCGGCGACCCCGCGCTCTCGACCGAGAACGTCGGCCTGACGCCCGAGGTCATGGCGCGCATCCCGGCCTCGCTGCTGCGCGTGAAGGTGGCCGGCGACTCCTTCGCCACCGCCCTCCCGCACCTGCGCGACGCCTACTGCGGCACGATCGCCTACGAGATCGAGCACCTCTCGGACCACCAGAAGCGGCTCTGGCTGCGCGGGGTCATCGAGTCCGGCCGCCTGCGCTCGCCGCTCGCGAACGAGCGCCGCCTGGAGGTGCTGGACCGGCTCGTGCACGTGGACGCGTTCGAGCGCTTCCTGCGCCGCACCTACCTCGGCCAGAAGACCTTCTCCATCGAGGGCGTGGACGCGCTCGTCTCCATCGTGGACCAGGTCATCGAGGCCGGTGCCGAGGAGGGCGCCAAGGAGGTCGTGCTCGGCATGGCCCACCGCGGCCGCCTCGCGTTCATCACGCACGTCTGCGGCCGTCCCGCCGAGTCGATCCTCGCCGAGTTCGAGGGCCACATGGCCTTCGAGTCCGGCGACGAGGACATGCGCGAGACCGCGGGCGACGTGAAGTACCACCTCGGCGCCGAGGGCACCTTCACCAGCCGCGCCGGCCGCCAGGTCACCGTGCGCCTCGCCGCCAACCCGAGCCACCTGGAGCAGGTCAACGCGGTCGCCGAGGGCCACACCCGCGCCGTCCAGACGCTGCGCACCGACCGCACCCCGCGCCACGACCCGGCGAGCGCCGTCCCGGTCGTCATCCACGGCGACGCGGCCTTCAGCGGCCAGGGCGTCGTCGCGGAGACCCTCAACATGCAGGCCCTCAAGGGCTACAGCACCGGCGGCACGGTCCACGTCATCGCGAACAACCAGATCGGCTTCACCACCGACCCGTACGACTCGCGCTCGACGTACCACGTGTCCGACCTGGCGCGCGGCTTCGACGTCCCGGTCATCCACGTCAACGCCGACGACGTGGACGCCTGCATCAGCGCCGCCCAGATCGCGTCCGCCTACCGGGCGCGCTACCAGCGCGACGTGCTCATCAACCTGATCGGGTACCGCCGCCTCGGCCACAACGAGCTGGACGAGCCGGCCTACACGCAGCCGGTCATGAGCCGCACCATCAAGGCGCACCCGCCGGTCTCGAAGATCTACGCCCAGAAGCTCATCGACGAGGGCGTCGTCACGCGGGCACAGGTGGACGAGATGATCGCCGCCGCCGAGCGCCACATGCGCGACGCCCACGAGGCCGTCACGAGCCGCGGCGAGCTGGGCGCGGGCGGCAACGGCGAGAACGGCCGCCAGCCGTCGCGCGGCACCCACCCGGTCGCGACCGCCGTCGCCGAGGACACCCTCCGCACCCTCAACGAGCAGCTGCTCGCGGTGCCGGACGGCTTCACGATCCACCCGAAGCTCAAGCCGCAGCTCGAGCGCCGCCGCGAGGCGATCGACTCCCCGGAGCCGGCCATCGCCTGGGCGCACGCCGAGGCCCTCGCCTTCGCGTCGCTGCTCACCGAGGGCGTCCCGGTCCGGCTCACCGGCCAGGACTCCGCCCGCGGCACGTTCAGCCAGCGCCACCTGGAGCTGCACGACGTCGGCGAGGGCGAGACCTGGACGCCGCACACCGGCCGCGTCCACACGCCGCTCGGCAACCTGCTGCGCGCGTCGGCCTCGCTGGAGCTGCACAACAGCCCGCTCTCCGAGGCGGCGGCCGTCGGCTTCGAGTACGGCTACTCCACCCAGGCGCCCGAGGCGCTCGTGCTCTGGGAGGCGCAGTACGGCGACTTCGCCAACGGCGCCCAGATCATGATCGACCAGTTCATCGTCTCCGGGCGGGCGAAGTGGGGCGAGACCTCGCGGCTCACCCTGCTGCTGCCGCACGGCTACGAGGGCAACGGGCCGGAGCACTCCTCGGCGCGCATCGAGCGCTTCCTGCAGGCCGCGGCGGAGGACAACATCCGCGTCGCGAACTGCTCGACCGCCGCGAACTACTTCCACCTGCTGCGCAAGCAGGCCCTGACCGACCAGCAGCGGCCGCTCATCATCTTCACGCCGAAGAGCCTGCTGCGCGCCAAGACCGCGTCCTCGACGCTCGCGGACCTCACCGACGGCGCCTTCCACCCGGTCTTCGACGACGCCGCGGCGGCGGAGCGGCGCGACCGCATCACGCGCCTGATCCTCTGCTCGGGCAAGGTCTACCACGAGCTCGAGGGGCACGCGGAGCGCGCCGCCCAGGAGGATCTCGCGATCGGGCGCGTCGAGCTGCTCTTCCCGTTCCCGGACGAGCACATCCAGGATCTGATCGCCTCCTACCCGAACCTGACCACGGTCACGTGGGTCCAGGAGGAGCCGCGCAACATGGGCGCCTGGGAGTTCGCGCGCCTGCAGCTGGAGCGCGTGCTGCCGGACGGGGTCACGCTGGAGTACGCCGGGCGCGCCCGGCGCGCGAGCACGAGCGAGGGGTACCCGCAGGCCCACCAGGCCGAGCAGGAGCGCCTCCTCCGCGCCGCGCTGAATCCCGACCAGGAGTAGAACCACATGAGCGACCCGTCGCGGGTCGTCGTGCTGGGCGGTGGCCCGGCCGGCGACGTCGCCGCCCTGCGCGCCGCGCAGCTCGGCGCGAGCGTCACGATGGTCGAGCGGGCCGAGCTCGGCGGGACCTGCCTCAACTGGGGCTGCATCCCGACGAAGGCGCTCCTCGCCACCGCGGACCTGCTGCGCCGGGTGCGCCGCGCCGACGAGTACGGCCTCGTCGTCCCCGAGGTCTCCTTCGACTTCCCGAAGATGATGGAGCGCAAGGAGGGCATCGTCCTCCAGATGCGCAAGGGCGTGGAGGGCGCCGCCAAGCGCAAGGGCGTCGAGGTGGTGCGCGGCGAGGGGCGCGTGGACGGCGACGCGGTGGTGGTGGACGGGACCCGGTACCCCTACGACCACCTGGTCGTGTGCGTCGGCACCGAGCCCTCCGGCCTGCCCGGGTACGACATGGACCACCCGGCGGTCCTCACCTCGAACGAGATCCTGCGGCTCGAGTCGGTGCCCGAGAGCATGGTCGTGGTGGGCGGCGGGGTCATCGGCTGCGAGTTCGCCAGCCTCTTCGCGGCGCTCGGCACCGAGATCACGGTGGTGGAGATCCTCCCCCGCCTGCTCGCCGGGATCGACGACCGCACCGCCAAGCAGTTCCAGAAGATCCAGGAGGGCGAGGGCGTCACATTCCACCTGGGGCGCCAGGCCGAGATCACGGAGTACCGCGAGGACGGCGTGACCGTGACGCTCGACGACGGCACCGAGATCGCCGCCGAGAAGCTGCTCGTGTCGGTCGGCCGCCGCTCGCAGGCGGCGGGGATCGGCCTCGAGGAGGCGGGCGTCGAGATCACCGAGCGCGGCCATGTGGTGGTGGACGAGTACCTCCGTACCAAGAACCCGCGCATCTGGGCCGTGGGCGACTGCATCGGCGGCCTCCAGCTGGCGCACCTCGCGTCCGCCGAGGGCCACCGGGCGGTGGAGAACGCGCTGGGCGGCCACCTGGTGCCGATGGACCGCACCGTCGTCCCGAGCTGCATCTACACCCACCCCGAGATCGCCACCGTCGGCCTCAACGCGGACGCCGCGAAGGAGGCCGGGTACACGGTCAAGCTCGGCCAGGCGCGCTTCATGGGGTCCGGCAAGGCCCTCGGCGAGGGCGAGCCCGACGGCTACGCCCAGCTCGTCATGGACACGGGGACGGGCCTCCTGCTGGGCGCGACGATCATGGGCGTCCACGCCGTCGAGATGATCCACGAGATCGGCGTCGCGATCGCCGAGGGGCTCACGGTGCCCGAGCTCGGCGAGATCATCCACGCGCACCCGACGGTCTCGGAGATGGTGATGGACGCCGCGCAGCAGGCGGTCGGCGTCGCCCCCTACCTCTCCTGACGTGATCCGGCTCGGGCCGGAGGCGCTCGAGCCCGAGGTCGCCGTCGCGCGGCCGGTGGAGCTGCTGGCCGCGGCCGCGGACGGCCCGGCGGTCGTGTCCTGGTCCACCGTGGTGCGGCCGACGCTGGTGCTCGGCCGCTCCGGCCGGGAGCCCGACCTCGACCCGGCCGCCCTCGCCGACGAGGACGTGGTGCTCACGCGCCGCTCGTCCGGCGGGGGCCCGGTGCTGTGGGACGCCGACCTGCTGGCGCTGGACGTGGTGCTGCCGCGCGGCCACCCCCGCGAGGAGCGCGACGTGGTGCTGGCCTACCGCTGGCTGGGCGAGGCGCTGGCCGCGGCCCTCGTCGCCCTCGGCGTCCCCGGCGTGGCCCTGGTGTCGGTCGACCGGGCGCGCGCCGCCCGCGCCGACGACTCCCCCGCCACGAGCGTCTGCTTCGGCGGGCTCTCCCCCTTCGAGGTGCTCGCCCAGGGGCGGAAGGTGGTGGGCCTCTCCCAGACGCGCCGCCGCCCGGGGACGCTGCTGCAGGCGGGCATCCCCCTGGTGATGGACGCCGCCCGCCTCGGCCGCCTGACGGGAGGGGGCCCGCCGCTGGCCTCCGCCCTGCGCGCCCGGGCCGCCGGCCTGCGGGAGTTCGTCCCCGGCCTCACGGCGGAACGGGTCGTCGCGGCCGTCGACGATCAATTGATCGCGGCCCTGAGCGTCGACTGACGGGTCGACGGCAGGCGGGGCGGCCCCGGCCACGAACACGACTACGATGGACCCGATGGAACCGGACCGGATGGAGCGGCGGCGGCGGCAGCGGCAGCGCACCCTGCGCCGGCGGCGCACGGCGCTGGTCCTGGTCGCCGTCCTGCTGCTCGCGGCCGGGGTGGCCGTCGCGCTGCAGTCGGGCGGTGACGGCTCCGCCACGACGGCGCGTCAGGCCCTCGACCAGGCCGGGCGGCCTGGCGGCGGCACGACGACCGGCGCGGCCCCCGCGACGCCACCCGAGGACGCCCGGCCGATCACGATCGCGGCCGCCGGCGACACGGTGATGGGGAGCCTGCCGTACGGCCTGCCCCCCGACGGCGGCGCCTCGTTCTTCTCCCAGGTGGACCACCTCCTCACGGGGGACGTGGTGCTCGGCAACCTGGAGGGCACACTCGCCACCGGCGGCTACTCGAAGTGCGGCAGCGGCTCCACCAACTGCTACGCCTTCCGCACGCCGCCGTCCTACGCGAAGTGGCTGCGCGAGGCCGGGTTCACCACGATGAACCTGGCGAACAACCACTCCTACGACTTCGGCCCGGTCGCCCAGCGGCAGACCGTCGCGGCGCTCCGGCGGGTGGGCCTCCGCAACACCGGCCGCCCCGGCACGATGGCCGTCCAGGACATCGACGGCCAGAAGGTCGCGATGCTCGGCTTCGCGCCCTACGAGTGGGCCGACCCGCTCCTCGACATCCCCGCCGCCCGCAAGCGCGTGCAGGCCGCCGCCCGCAAGGCCTCCATCGTCATCGTGACCTTCCACGGCGGCGCCGAGGGCAGCGACCGCGGGCACGTCCCGAACGGCCCCGAGACGTACCTCGGCGAGAACCGCGGCGACCTGCGCCGGTTCTCCCGGGCGGTCATCGACGCGGGCGCCGACCTCGTGGTCGGCCACGGCCCCCACGTCCTGCGCGGCATGGAGATGTACAAGGGCCGCCTGATCGCCTACAGCCTGGGCAACTTCGCCGGCTACAAGGTCTTCTCCCTCGGCGGGCCGCTCTCCACCAGCATGGTGCTGAAGGTGACCCTCGCCCCCGACGGGCGGCTCCAGACCGGCCGCATCCACCCGACCCTGCTCGTCGGCTCCGGCACCCCGGCGCCCGGCGGCAGCGCGATCGCGGTGGTGCGCGACCTGTCCGCGTCGGACTTCGGGTCGCGGGCCCCGCGGATCGCCGCGAACGGCGTCATCCGCCCGCGGTCCTAGGCGGAGCCGGGCTCCACCGGGTAGCCGACCGGGGCCGTGCGGCCCTCGACGGCCGCGACGAGCACCGCCGGGCCGTCCGCCGCGCGCCGCCAGAGGTCATCGAGCGCCGCGGGCAGGTCGCCAGGGGCGGCGACGTGAGCCACGGAGGCGCCGAAGCCGGACGCGATCGCGCCGACGTCGAGGCGCGGGGAGTCCAGGGCGATCCCCGGCCACTCCCCGGTTGGGCGCCCGGTGAGGCCCTCGAGCCCCGCGCGCAGGATCTCGTAGCCGCCGTTGTCGGCCACCAGCAGGGCGAGCGGCGTGCCGCGCGACGCGGCGGTCCAGAGCGCGGGCGCGCCGAACACGAACCCCCCGTCGCCCTGCAGCGCCAGCACCCGCCGGGACGGGTCGGCGATCGCCGCGCCCACCGCCGCGGGCAGGCCCCAGCCGAGGGCGCTGCCGCGGTGGGCGAACCAGGTCGCGGGGGTCCGGGGGCCGGCGACCGCGCGGAGCGCGCGGCCGCTCGTCAGGGCCTCGTCCACCACGACGTCGGCCTCCCCCACCGCGCCGGCCACCGCCAGGGCGATCTCGGCCGGGCCGATGCGCGCGGCGCCCGTCGCCGCCTCCACGCGCTCGCGCGCCGCGCGGCGGCCTGCGAGCGTCGCCTCGCGCGCCGCGGCCGCCCGCGCCGCGACCTCCGGGCCGGCCGGGCCGAGGCGGTCGAGCAGCCCGGCGAGCGCCGCGCCCACGTCGCCCGCCGCGCCCACGGCGGGCGCGTGGCTGCGCCCGATCTCCGCCGGGTCGGCGTCCAGGTGGACGAGGGCCACCCCGTCCGGGATCGCCGGCCCCGGGCTCGTCCCGAACAGGCGGAACACCGGCATCCCGACCGCTAGCACCACGTCGTGCGGCGCCAGCACCGGCGCGATCTGGGCGGCGAACGGGGGGAGCGGGCCGCGCCAGAGGTCGTGGTCGGTGCGCAGGGGCACGCGCGCGCCCATCGGCTCGCCGTGCAGCGGGGCGCCCAGCCGCTCCGCCAGCGCCGCCAGGTCGCGCCCCGCGCCATCGCCGGCCCGGGCGACCTCGTCGCCGGCGACCACCAGCGGCGCCCGGGCGTCGCGCAGCAGGGCGGCGGCGGCGTCGAGCGCCGCCGGGTCCGGGGTCGCGGGGGCGGGCGGCGGGGCGGGCCGGTGCGCCGGCGGGGCCGGGGCCACCTGCACGTCGAGGGGCAGGGAGAGGACGACCGGCCCGGCGGGCGGGGCGGCGGCGAGCGCCAGCGCGCGAGAGAGCGCCTCCGGCAGGTCGGCGGCCCGCTCCACCTCCCACGCGCCCTTCGCCAAGGGCTCCGCCATCCCGACCAGCTCGCCGCCCAGGAACGGCGCGCCGGGCAGCATGGCCTGCACCTGCTGGCCCACCGTCACGAGCAGCGGCACCCGGGCGCGGGCGGCGTTCAGGATCCCCGACATCGCGTTGGCGAGGCCGGGCTGGACGTGGACGTTGACCGCCGCCGGCCGGCCCGTGACCTGGGCGTGCCCGTCGGCCATCCCCATCGCGGCCGCCTCGTGGAGCGCGAGGACGTACTCGACCCGGTCCTGGCGCCCCAGCGCGTCGGTGATCGGCAGCTCGGTCGACCCCGGGTTGCCGAACAGGCGCGTGATGCCCTCGGCCGCCAGCGCCTCCAGAAGCCAGGCGGCGCCGTCCATCACGCCACCCGGATCAGGCGAGCGGCGCCATGGTGAGCCCGGCGCCCTTCAGCTGCTCCCAGTAGAGCTCGGCCTGCTCGCGCATCCCGCTCCAGACGCGCGCCCGCCCGCTCTTGTGGATCTTGTTCGCGAGCGCCATCCCGGCGGAGTAGTCGACCCCGGGGATGTACCGCTCCAGGGTGCGGGCGACGTGCTCGAAGGTGTTGTGGTCGTCGTTGAGGACGATCACGTGGCACGGCTCGCCATGGCCGGAGCCCGTGCCAGGTCGCCCCGTGCGTGGCTTGACGGGTGTCTCGGTGCCCACGCCGCGCAGGATACCCCGGCGGCCTCAGGGCCCGGGATCAGGTGCCGGGGGGCACCAGCCGGACGAGGCCCGCGTAGCCGTCGGGGCCGTAGCTCCGCTGCGACACCGCGTTGCTCGAGTTGCCCTCGACGGTCTGGATGCTCCCGTCGGGCGAGACGCCGGTGACCACGCCGATGTGGTCGAGCACGCCGTCGCCGCCGCGGTCGAACACCACCAGGTCGCCGACCTGCGGCGCGCCGGAGCCCGCCGGGATCCACCTGCCCGTCTCCTCCGCCCACGACTTGACGGTGGGCACGTAGCCCAGGCCGCTGCCGTTCGGGCCGACCGGCACGCCGGCCTGCGCCGCGACCCACGAGGTGAAGTAGGCGCACCACGGCCCGACCCCCGAGCCGGTGGTGGCGGTGCGGTACTGGGCGATGCGCGGGGCGTCGTTGGAGCCGGGCGGCGACTCGGCCACGCCGAGCTCCGCCGTCGCGAGCGCCGCGATCTGCTGCCCGCGGGCGCCGCCGCCCGCGACGGTTGCGAGCGGGGCCACCGGGGTCACGCCGGGGGTCGTGCCCAGGGAGGCCGAGACGTACGGCGAGGCCGTCGTCGTCGTGGCCGGGGTGGTCCCGGCCGCCGTCGTGGCGCCGCCGCCCATCGCGGACGTGAGCTGATCCGAGAACCCGGAGGCCGCCGGCTGGGCCGCCCCGGTCACGGTCTGCTGGATCTCGCGCACGCGCGCGACGGCCTGCGCGAAGCCGGTGCTCTGGGTGTCGATGGTCACACGGGGGCCCTCGGACGACGTCACCGCCACGATCGGCGCAGACGATGCCCGCCTTGAGCCGGCGGGCCGCGCCGCCGCCCGCGAATGTGACCAGGTGGTGAAACCCGTGTGACAGCCTTGAAACACCTGCTCCGCGGCGGGATTGTTCCGGATGGATGGCCGAGGACCTGATCCTGATCGTCGTGGTGGTCACGGCGCTCGCCTTCGACTTCACCAACGGGTTCCACGACACCGGGAACGCCACGGCCGCGTCCATCGCGACGGGTGCGCTGAAGCCCCGGATCGCGGTCGGGATGTCCGCCATCCTCAACGTCGTCGGCGCCTTCCTGTCGCTGGAGGTCGCCAAGACGATCGCCAGCGGCATCGTGGACGCGGGGACGATCACGCTCACGGTCGTCTTCGCCGGGCTCCTCGGGGCGATCCTCTGGAACCTCGTCACCTGGCTCCTGGGGCTCCCGTCCAGTTCGTCGCACGCCCTCATCGGCGGCATCGTCGGCGCGACCCTGGCCGCGCTCGGGACGAGCGCCGTCAACGGGACGGCGATCCTCCAGAAGGTCGTGATCCCGGCGTTCTTCGCTCCGGTCATCGCCGGTGCCGTCGCGATCATGGCGGTGCGCCTCGCCGCGCGGCTCACGTCCCGGACCCCGCGCGCGGGCGCCGAGGGGGGCTTCCGCCGCGGCCAGATCGCGTCGGCCGGCCTGATCTCGCTCGCCCACGGCACCAACGACGCGCAGAAGACGATGGGGATCATCACCCTCGCGCTCATCGCCAACGGCACCATCGGCGAGGACGCGGGGGTGCCGTCCTGGGTGGTGCTCTCCGCGGCGCTCGCCATCGGCGCCGGGACCTACATGGGCGGCTGGCGCATCATCCGCACGATGGGCACCCGGCTGACCGAGATCACCCCGCACCAGGGCTTCTCGAGCGACACCTCCGCCGCGACGGTCATCCTGACCGCGTCGCACTTCGGCTTCCCCCTGTCCACGACCCAGGTCGCCTCCGGGGCGATCATGGGCTCCGGGGTCGGGGCGAAGGGCGCCAGCGTGCGCTGGCGCGTCGCCGGCCGGATGGCGGTCGCCTGGGCCCTCACCCTGCCCGCCGCGGCCCTCGTCGCCGCCGCGATGTACGGCATCGCCGCGGGCATCGGGGGGAACGCGGGCGTGGTGGTCGTCGCGATCATCGGCGCCGGGGCGTCGCTGCTCATCTGGCTCCTCGCCCGCCGCGACCCGGTGCACGCGGGCAACGTGGTCGCGCCGGACGGCCCGCCCCCGCCGACGGTGGTCGTCACCGCGGACGGAGACTCCCCCGAGGGCTCCGCGATGGCGGGTGCCGCGTGAGCACCTGGGTCGACTGGGACGCGCTCTGGCGGGTCGCCGCCCTGAGCGCGGCGTTCGGCGTGGGGGCGGTCGGGCTCTACGCCCTGGGCGTCGCCGCGGTCACGGCCGCCGAGGGCGCGACGGTGGGCCGCGTGCGCAAGGCGGCCGGCATCGCCTGCTTCGTGGTCTGCCTCGCGGTCGTCGCCTTCGGCATCCAGGTGATGCTCGACAAGTAGGCGGGGCGCGGAGTGCCCGCCGCGGGCGCGGGTACCATCCACGGGTGACCCTCGGGACCCCCACCGCGGCCGATCACCCGGCCCTGGAGCCCTTCCACCCGTTCGTGCGCGAGTGGTTCACGGGCGCCTTCGCGGAGCCCACGACGGCCCAGCGGCTCGGGTGGCCCCCGATCGCCGCCGGCGCCCACTCGCTCATCCTCGCGCCGACCGGGTCGGGCAAGACGCTCGCCGCGTTCCTCTGGGCCCTCAACGGCATCGTGGCCGACCGGATCGCGGGACGGCCGCCGTCGCGGCTCCTGTACCTGTCGCCGCTCAAGGCCCTCAACTACGACGTGGAGCGCAACCTGCGCGGGCCGCTGGCAGGCATCGCCGCGGTGGCCGAGCGACACGGCGTCGAGCCCCCGTCGGTCTCGGTCGGCGTGCGGACCGGGGACACGCCCCAGCGCGAGCGCCAGGCCATGCTGCGCACCCCGCCGGACATCCTCATCACCACCCCCGAGAGCCTCTACCTGCTGCTCACCTCGCGCGGGGTCGACGTGCTGTCGGGCATCCGCTCGGTGATCGTCGACGAGATCCACGCCGTCGCCGGCACCAAGCGCGGCAGCCACCTGGCCCTGAGCATGGAGCGCCTCGACCGGGTCGTGACCGCGGCGGGGGGCGACCTGCAGCGCATCGGGCTGTCGGCCACCCAGCGGCCCCTCTCCGAGATCGCCCGCTTCCTGGGCGGCCAGGACGCCGAGGGGCGGCCGCGGCCGGTGGAGATCGTGGACGCCGGGGCCGCCAAGGAGCTCGACATCCGCGTCGTCGTGCCCGTCGAGGACATGCGGGAGCTGGGCGAGGCCATCACCGAGGACCCGGGCACCGCCCAGGACGGCATCGCCGGGTCGGAGGGCCGCCGCCGCTCGATCTGGCCCGCCATGTACCCCGAGCTGCTGCAGCTGGTGAGGGCCCACCGCTCGACGCTCATCTTCGTGAACAACCGGCGCCTGGCCGAGCGCCTCGCGCTGCGCCTCAACGAGCTGGCCGAGGAGGAGGTGGCGCGGGCGCACCACGGCTCGCTCGCCCGGGAGCAGCGGGTCCTGATCGAGGAGGAGCTCAAGGCGGGGCGCCTGCCGGCCCTCGTCGCCACCTCCTCGCTGGAGCTGGGCATCGACATGGGCGCGGTGGACCTGGTGATCCAGGTCGAGAGCCCGCGCAGCGTGGCGCGCGGCATGCAGCGCATCGGGCGGGCCGGCCACCAGGTGGGCGCCCCGAGCCGCGGGCGCGTGTTCCCCAAGTACCGCGGCGACCTGCTGGAGTGCGCCTCGGTCGTGGAGCGCATGGCGCGCGGCGCGATCGAGGAGACGCGGGTCCCCCGCCGGCCGCTCGACGTGCTCGCCCAGCAGCTCGTCGCGATGGCGTCCGGCGACGAGGGCTGGACCGTGGACGAGCTGGAGGCCGTCGTCCGCGGCGCCTACCCCTTCGCCGACCTGTCGCGCGAGCAGCTCGAGGGCGTCCTCGACATGCTCGCCGGCCGCTACCCCTCGGACGAGTTCGCCGAGCTGCGGCCGCGCATCGTCTGGGACCGGACCGCCGGCACGGTGCGCGGGCGCCAGGGATCCCGGGCGCTCGCGGTGCAGAACGCCGGGACCATCCCGGACCGCGGCCTCTACGCGGTCGTGCTGCCCGACGGCGCGCGCGTGGGCGAGCTCGACGAGGAGATGGTCTACGAGGCCCGCAGCGGGCAGACCTTCCTGCTCGGGGCCTCCACCTGGCGCATCGAGGAGATCACCCGCGACCGGGTCGTCGTCACCCCCGCGCCGGGGGCGCCCGGCGCCGTCCCGTTCTGGAAGGGCGAGGGCACGGGGCGGCCCTTCGAGCTGGGCGAGGCGGTGGGCCGGCTGGCGCGCGAGCTGGTCGCCGCCGGGCCGGAGAAGGCGACCGCCCGGCTGCGGGCCGAGAGCTCCTTCGACGAGCGCGCCGCGCGCAACCTGGTCGCGTACCTGGAGGACCAGGCCGCGGCGACCGGCACCGTGCCGAGCGACCGCGCCGTCGTGGTCGAGCGCTTCCGCGACGAGATCGGCGACTGGCGGCTCTGCCTGCTGACCCCGTTCGGCGCCCGCGTCCACGCGCCCTGGGCCCTGGCGGCCGGGGCCCGCATCCGCGCCGAGACGGGGCAGGAGCCGCACGTCATCTGGGGCGACGACGGCATCGCCCTCCACCTGCCGGACGCCGACGACGCGCCGGCGCCGGACATCGCGCTGATCCCGCCGGACGAGCTGGAGGAGCTCGTGCTCGGCGAGCTGGGCGGCACCGCCCTGTTCGGCGCCCGCTTCCGCGAGAACGCCGCCCGCGCCCTGCTCATCCCCCGCCGCCGCCCCGGCACGCGCACCCCGCTCTGGCAGCAGCGGCTGAAGGCGTCGTCGCTGCTGCAGGTGGCGCGCCGGTTCGGCTCGTTCCCGGTCATCCTCGAGACCTACCGGGAGTGCCTCGACGACTGGTTCGACCTGCCGAGCCTGCGCTCCGTGCTCGGGCGCATCGCGTCGCGGGAGCTCGCCGTCGTCGAGGTCGAGACGGCCACCGCGTCGCCGTTCGCCGGGTCGCTGCTGTTCGAGTACGTCGCCTCGTACATGTACGACGACGACACGCCGGTCGCCGAGCGGCGGGCCCAGGCGCTGTCGCTCAACCGCGACCTGCTGCGCGAGCTGCTCGGCCAGGAGGAGCTGCGCGACCTCATCGACCCCGGCGCGCTGGAGGCCCTGGAGGCCGACCTGCAGGGCCTGTCCGAGCGCTCCCGGGCGCGCGGGCCGGACGGCCTGCACGACCTGCTGCGGCGCATCGGGGACCTCTCGCCCGCGGAGATCACGGCCCGCGTCACCGAGCCGGGCGAGGCGGAGGCCTGGACCGAGGGCCTCGTCGCGGAGCGGCGCGCGGCCCGCATGCGCATCGGCGGCGAGGAGCGGGTGGTGGCCGCCGAGGACGCGGGCCGCTTCCGGGACGGCCTCGGGGCGATGCCGCCGGCCGGCCTGCCGGACGCCTTCCTGGAGGACGTCCCCGGCGCGCTCGCCTCCATCGTCGCGCGCTACGCCCGCTGCCACGGCCCCTTCCACGCCATCGACCTGGCGACGCGGTACGGGCTGCCCGCCGGGGCGGTGGAGCCGGCGCTCGCGGCGCTGGAGGCCGGCGGCACGCTCGTGCTGGGCGAGCTGCGCCCCGGCGGGTCCGGGCGCGAGTGGTGCGACGCCGAGGTCGTGCGCCGCCTGCGCCGGGCCAGCCTCGCCGCGCTGCGCAAGGAGATCGAGCCCGCCGACCCGCGCGCCCTGGGGCGCTTCCTGCCGGACTGGCAGCGCGTCGACCGCCCCGGCGGCGCGACCGGGGCCGACGCCCTGCGCGACGCGCTCGCCACGCTCCAGGGGGTCGCCCTGCCGCCGGCCCAGTGGGAGGCCGAGGTGCTGCCGCGGCGTGTGCCCGGGTACCAGCCCGCCCACCTCGACGAGCTCGCCGCGCGGGGCGAGGTGGTGTGGGTGGGGGCCGGCGCGGGCGGGATCGGCGGCGGCCGGGTCGCCCTGCTGTTCCGCGAGGACGCGCCCCTCGTCGGGCCTCCCCCGGCCGATCCCGCGCCGGAGGGACCGGTCCCGGACGCCCTGCGGGCCGCGCTGGCGTCCGGCGCCTCGTTCTGGGAGGACCTCCTCGCCGCCGCGGGCGAGGGCGCCGCCCGGGAGGACGTCTTCGGGGCCCTGTGGGAGCTGGTCTGGGCGGGCGAGGTCACCAACGACCTCTGGCTGCCCCTGCGCGCGGCCCGGCGCCTGCCGCCCCCGCCGCGCCCCGCCCGCCCCGGCGCCCGCCGCCGCCTTGGCGCCCGGCGCGGCGCGCCCTCGGCCGTGGCCGGGCGCTGGTCGCGCGCGGACCGCCTGTTCGCGGGCGACGTGGACCCGGGCGAGCGCCGCCGCGCCCTGGCCGAGCTGCTGGCGGAGCGCCACGGCGTGCTCACCCGCTCGGCCGTGCTCTCGGAGGGGGTCCCGGGCGGGTACGCGGGCGTCTACCCCGCGCTCGCCGACCTGGAGACGCTCGGGACGGTGCGGCGCGGCTACTTCGTCGACGGGCTCGGCGGCGCGCAGTTCGCGATGCCCGGCGCGGTCGAGCGGCTGCGCGACCTGCGCGAGGCGCCGCCCGGGGAGGCGCCCCACGTCCTGGTGATCGGGGCGGCAGACCCGGCGCAGCCCTACGGCGCGGCCGTGCCGTGGCCGCGGCGCGAGGGCGGCCGGGCCCCCTCGCGGGCCTTCGGCGCCCAGGTCGTGCTGGTGGACGGGGCGCCCGCCCTCTACCTGGAGCGCGGCGGCCGCGGGCTGCTGACCTTCCCGGGCACGGAGGAGGCCGGCCTGGAGCGCGCGGTGGCCGCGCTCGCGGCGTGGGTGCTCGCCGACCGCCGGCGGCGCGCGGGCATCGAGCGCGTGGACGGGGAGCCGGTGTTCGGGACCCCGATGGAGCGCATCCTGGCCGGGGCCGGCTTCCGGCAGGACCTCCGGGGACTGGTGCTCCGGGCCTAGCGGGGCGGGGCGCACCGGGTGCGCCGGATCGCCGTGACGGCGCCCTCGATGTGGTCGCCGCCGGCGTCCACCACGGTCAGGGAGACGCGGTGCCGCCCGCACACCGGCGGCTCGGAGGGCCGCAGCAGGCCGGACACCCGCCGCCCGCGGGCGCTCCTGCCGCCGCCGGCGTAGACGACGTCCCCGCCGGGGCGCGTCACCGTCAGGTGCCAGCGCAGCCGGGGGCCGATCTCGCCGCGCACGCGCCAGGCGATGTCCAGGCAGCTCGTGCCGCCGCAGGGCACGGCGCGGGCCGTGAAGGGCTCGAGGCGGGGGATGGCGCCACCGGTGAGCACCCCGTCCGCGCCGGCGGCCGGGACGGCCCCCGCGGCGAGGGCGGCGGCGGCCGCGGCGGCGGCGAGGAGGGCTGGTCGGGTGCGGCGCACGGGCGGATGGTCCACCCCGGGCGGGCGGGGAGGGCCCCGCGGACGGCTGGTCCGTTCGGACGGTGCGTGGAGATCGCGCGGACGGAGCGCGATCTCGCTCTGGCGCGGCGCGGCGGCGCCGGGGTATGGTCGCGCGCGTGAAATCGCAGGATCCTCCCGACGCCGCCACCCGGGCCGCGCCGCCGGGGCGGCGCCGGATGCCCGTCTGGCTGTTCGCGGTCGGCGTCGTCACGTTCATCGCCGGCCTCCTCTTCGGGTACGACCAGGGCGTCATCTCGGGGGCCCTGCCCCTGGTCAAGGAGGACCTCGGCCTCGGCACGTTCGCGGCCGAGATCATCACGAGCTGGGTCACGCTCGGCGCCCTCATCGGCGCGCTCATCGCCGGCACCCTGGCCGACAGGATCGGCCGCCGCCACACCTCGATCCTCGCCGGCGTCCTGTTCGCCGGCGGCGCCGTGCTGGAGGCCGTGGCCCCGGGCGCGGGGCTGCTCACCCTCGGCCGCGTCATCACGGGCGTGGCGGTGGGCTTCGCCTCGACGGTCGCCCCGCTCTACGCGGCGGAGATGGCCCCCGCGCGCCTGCGCGGGCGCTTCGTCTCCTCGTACCAGCTCGCCGTCACGGTCGGGATCTTCCTCGCCTACCTGGCCGACGACGCGCTCACGGGCGGGGACCACTGGCGCACGATGTTCGCGCTGGCGATCATCCCCGGCGTCCTGCTCATCATCGGGTTCCTGGTCGTGCCCGAGTCGGCCCGCTGGCTGCTGCACCGCGGCCGCCGCGAGGAGGCCCGCGCGTCGCTGCGCAAGATCGCCGGCGACGACGCCGAGGGCGACGCGGCGCTGGCCGCGATGGAGGAGGACCTCGCCGAGGAGGACGCCGAGGGCCAGGCGTCCTGGGGCGAGGTGTTCGCCGCGGGCATGCGCCGCCCGCTGATGATCGGCATCGGGCTCTCGGTGATCCAGCAGGTGACCGGCATCAACGCGGTCATCTACTACGCGAACGACATCTTCGCGGACGCGGGCTTCGCCACGGCCGAGGACCAGGCGGAGGCGACCCTCTACGCGATCGGCCTCGTCAACGTGCTCGCCACGTTCATCGCCATCGCGTACGTCGACCGCTTCGGCCGGCGGCCCCTGCTGCTCGCCGGGCTGGTCGGCATGACGGCGAGCCTCGCCGCGGTGGGCGTCTCGTTCGCCGCCTTCGACACCACCGCCGGGGCCGACACCCATGTCACGGCGGCGGGCATCTTCACCCTCGTCGCGCTCGTCGTGTTCATCGCGTCGTTCGCGTTCTCCCTGGGCCCGGTCGTCTGGACGATGATCTCCGAGATCTACCCCAACCGGGTCCGCGGCCGCGCCGTCTCGATCGCCACGGCGGCCAACTGGCTGGCGGCGTTCCTCGTGACCCAGTTCTTCCTGACGATCGTGGACGCGATCGGCTCCTCGGCCACCTTCTTCGTGCTCGCCGGGGTCTGCGTCCTGTCCTACCTCTGGATCATGCGCAACGTCCCCGAGACGCGCGGCAAGTCGCTCGAGGAGATCGAGGAGTACTGGACCGGCCCTGAGCCTCCGCCGCTCGAGCCGCCCGGGACTCAGCCGGCGTAGCGCCGGGCGACGCGCTCGGCCGACGCCCCGTAGGAGGCGCCGAACAGCACCGCGTGCACCAGCAGCGGGTAGAGCTGGCACAGCTCCACCCGGTCCTCGTGGCCCGGCGCCAGCGGGTGCTCCTCCTCGTAGGCCGCGAAGGCGGACGCGGGGAACCCGCCGAACAGGCGCATCATCGCCAGGTCCATCTCCCGGTGGCCGCCGTAGACGGCCGGGTCGATCACCACCGGCCCGCCCTCGGCGCCGAGCATCGCGTTGCCACCCCAGAGGTCGCCGTGCAGGCGCGCAGGCGGCTCGGGCGGGCCCCCGAGGTCCGGCAGGCGGGCCGCCACGGCCTCGACTCTGGCCGCGCCCGCGGGCGTCAGGCCCCCGGCGTCGGCGGCGGCCCGCGCCATCGGCAGCAGGCGCCGCTCGGCGTGGAAACCCGCCCAGTCCGGGAGGGGGTCGTTGGCCTGGGGCAGGGGCCCGATGACGTTGTCGCGCTCCCAGCCGAACGACGGCGCGCCCGCCCGGTGCAGGGCGGCCAGCGAGCGCCCCATCTCCTCGCCCGCCGTCGCGCCGCCCCCGCCCCCGTCGGCGATCCACTCCAGGGCCAGGAACCGGGCGCCCGGCGCGTCGCCCACCGCCAGCACCTCCGGGACCCGCGGCGCGCCCGGCACGCCGAGCCAGCGGAGCCCGTCCGCCTCCAGCGCGAAGGCGCCGGGGGGCGCCTCCGGGTGGTGCTTGACGAACACCTCGCGGCCGTCGTCCAGCGCGACGCGCGCGGCGCGGTTGATGCTGCCGCCGCCGACCGGCCGGGCGGACACCGGCTCGGCCCCGAGGGCCTCGCCCAGCGCCGCCTCCACGGCCGGCGGGAGGCTCACCGCGCGGCGGGCGGCCCGGCCTGCAGGTGGTCGAGCAGCCCGGTGCAGGCCGCGTCGACCATGTCGAAGACCTCGGTGAAGCCGTCGGGGCCGCCGTAGTACGGGTCGGGGACGGAGCGGTCGTCCGGCCGCGCGGGGTCGAAGTCGCGCAGCATCCGCACCCGTGCGCGGGCCGCGGCGTCCGGGGCGATCGCGCGCAGGTCCCCGAGGTTGCGCTCGTCCATCGCGAGGATCAGGTCGAACCGGGCGAAGTCCTCGGGCTCGAACTGCCGCGCGCGCCCCTCCATCCGCACGCCGCGCGCGGCCGCCTCGGCGCTCGCGCGGGCGTCCGGGGGGTGGCCGGCGTGCCAGGCGCCGGTGCCGGCGCTCTCGATGAGGATCTCGTCCTCCAGGCCGGCCTCGCGCACGCGGGCGCGCATCACCGCCTCGGCGGTGGGGGAGCGGCAGATGTTGCCGAGGCAGACGAAGCAGACCCGGACGGGCAGGTCAGTCTCCCGGCCCGTCGCCGCCCGCCGCCTCGGCGGCCGCCCGCTCGGCCTCGTCGCGCCGGCCGATCTCGGCGCGCAGGTCGGACGCGCGCCCCTTGGCCCGGCGGCGGGAGTCGATGAGGTACCAGGCCCCGACCGCTGCGATCGCCCCGAGGATGGCCCCGACGAGCGTGAAGGCGCGGAAGTTGGGGCCGTCGACGTCCAGGATGCGCTCGCCGGCGTGGGCCGCCGAACCGTCCCCCATCACGATCCCGAGCGTCATCAGGTTCGGGATGGCCAGCACGACGGCCGCGGCCGCGAGCCACCCGCGCGTCTTCCAGGAGCGCCCGCGGCGGAGGGCGAACGAGAGCACGAACAGCGGCAGGAAGGTGAACACGAAGCCGTAGAACAGGCCGAGGCCCGTGCCCGCGGCGAGCGAGCCGTCCACCTGGTCGCCGATGCGCTGCGCCCACCAGCGCGGGATGGTCGCCGCGCCGATGAAGTAGGCGGCGATCAGCGCCACGAGCACGCCGGCGATCAGCAGGGCCCGCTTGCCGAGCGGCATGCCCTTCGCCGGTGCGCGGTCCTCCGCGCTCGCTGCGTCCTGATCGGCCACGGCGGCATTCTTACCGCCGCGGACACCCGGCGCCAGGCAGCCCGCCGGGGTTATCGTCGGACGATGCCCGAGGGCCAGGTCAGCCACCGCAACGCGCTGCGCTTCGGTGCCGCCCTGGCCGGCCGCCCCCTGGTACGGGTGGAGGCCCCCGAGCCCCGCCTGCGGGACCAGCGCCTGCCCGGGCGCCTGGCGGGCGACGTCGTGGAGTCGGCGGAGGCCGTCGGCAAGCACCACCTGCTGCGCTTCGCCAGCGGCCGGGTGCTCCACTCGCACCTCATGATGACCGGCGT
Source organism: Thermoleophilia bacterium (assembly GCA_050249835.1). GTDB lineage: Bacteria > Actinomycetota > Thermoleophilia > Miltoncostaeales > Miltoncostaeaceae > Miltoncostaea. Next base: position 15,802 of record JBFWPT010000035.1, on the reverse strand, counting down.
CTGGCGGCTGCTCCCGGCGGAGCGGACGCCCCGCCCCGTCGGGTTGTTCCTGGCCCTCTGGACCACGGACCACGTGGCCGCCCTCTACCGCTGCCCAGCCGTGCGCCTGCTGGAGCCCGGCGAGCCGCTCCCCCGCGCGGTGGCCGCGACGGGCCCGGACCTGCTGGGCGCCGGCGTCGACCCGGGCCCGGCCGCCGCCGCGGCGCTGGGGCGCCTGGAACCGACGCGGGAGGTGGGCGAGGCGCTCATGGACCAGCGCGTCGTGGCCGGCATCGGCAACGTCTACAAGAGCGAGACCTGCTTCCTCACCGGCATCGACCCGTGGCGCCCGGTGGGCGGCCTGACGGACGGCGAGGCCGCCGCCCTGGGGGCCGAGGCCGCCCGGCTGCTCGCGCTCGGCGTGGCCGACGGCGGGCCGATCCGCACCTGGCGGCCGCCCGACGCCCCGCCGTGGGCGCGGGAGCGCACCTGGGTGTACGGCCGCCGCGGGCGCCCGTGCCGGCGCTGCGGGACCCCCATCCGCTCGCGCGGCCAGGGGGACGCGAACCGCACGACCTACTGGTGCCCCGCCTGCCAGAGGTGACGCGCTAGAGCACCTTCGTCGGCGCGTCCGCGCGGGCCGTGTCGCCGCCGCCGCGATCGCGGTGGCGCATGCGGTAGATCTGCTCGTTCACCTCGGCTCCGATCAGCAGGGCCACGCAGGTGAGGAACAGGAAGATGAGGTAGATCGCGGCGCCGGCCAGGGCCCCGTAGACCGTCTGGTACGAGTCGAAGTTCTCGACGAAGAGCGCGAAGAGCCGCGTGACGCCGATCCAGATGGCCACCCCGACGAGCGCCCCCGGTATCGACGCCAGGATCCGCCGGCGCGCGGCGTTCGGGCCGAAGTGGTACACGGCGATCGTGAACAGCAGGAGGCTGGCGGTGCCGATGAGGTAGAGGACCCGTCCGGCGACGTTCGGGGCCCCCTTGCCGAAGATGGCCTCGGCGACGCTCTCCACCAGGCGCGAGCCGCCGATGAGCGCGAGGGTCGTGGCCACGACGAGCACGCTGGTCGCGATGGCGATCGCGAGGGCCGCGAGCTTGCCGCGCACCCACGGCCGGTGCCGCACGCCGCGGGCCCGGTCGAGGCCGCCGACGAGGGCGCCCATCACGTTGGCCGACACGTACAGGGCGCCCAGGAGGCCCAGCACCAGGAACAGCGCGGCCTGGCCGGTGTTGTCGGTCGCCGACGCCAGGGCGCTGCGCAGCGTCTGCCGCAGCTCCACCGGGATCGCGTTGTCGGCGTCGTCGGCGAGGAACTCGTCGAAGGTGTCCTGCTCGGCCACGAGGCCGATGATCGAGACCAGCACGAACAGGAACGGGACCGTCGCCAGGAAGGCGTTGTACGCGAACTGGCTGGCGACCCCGGTGATGTCGTCGGCCACCGACCGGCGGATCGTCCCGGCCACCACGTCGGCGAACCAGGTCACCACGCGGCGCACCGGCCGCGTCACCGATCGGACCCGGGATGTCGTGGTCGGGAACGTGGTCACGGGCATGGATTATCCGTCGGGAGCGGAGGACCTTGTGCGAAGGGTGCGATGGGCTGCGTCGTCCCACCCCCCGGACGGGGCGTCGAACCCCCCCTTCGGCCGGTCTCACCCCACCTTTCCCGTCCCCTCGGGGGGCGAAAAGCCCGAGTGCCGAAGGCATCCTCCACATCGAGGGTCGTCCTACTGCCCCCGCGCGGCAGTTCGGAGGTCGAGAGGCTCGGGCACAGCCGATCGCACCTTCTGGGCATCGCTCCCACGGTTTCGTGGTCGAGCGCCGGGACGGCCCTCAGTCTTTCCCCCCGCCGGGGGGCGCGCCGCCGCCCGGTATCGTCGGGGCCATGCTGATCGGCTTCGTGGGCGCGGGCCTCATGGGCTCGGGGATGATCCGGAACCTCGCCGAGGCGGGGCACGAGGTGCGGCTGTACGCGCGCACGCCGGCCCGGGCCGAGGGCCTGCCCGTCACGCTCGCCGGCTCCGTGGCCGAGGCGTTCGACGGCGTCGACCTCGGCTGCTCGTGCGTGACCGACTCACCCGACGTGCGCGCCGTGGTGGAGGGGCTGCTCGGCGCCTCCGCGCCGCCGCCGGTGCTCGTCGAGATGAGCACGATCGCGCTCGCCGTCGCACGCGAGCTGGCCGCGGCCTGCGCCGCGCGCGGGATCGCGTACGTCGACTGCCCGGTGAGCGGCGGGCCGTCCGGCGCCGCGGACGGGACGCTCGCGTTCATGTGCGGGGGCGACGCCGCCGCGCTCGCGATCGCCGAGCCGGCCCTGGAGGCCATGGGCGACCCCGAGCGACGCTTCCACTGCGGCCCGGTCGGGGCCGGCCTGGTGGCCAAGCTCGTGAACAACATGCTCGTCGCGACCATCACGGCGGCCACGGCCGAGGCCATCGGCCGGGGCCAGGCGGCGGGCCTCGACCCGGCCCTCGCGCGCGAGGTGCTCATGTCCTCGTCGGGGGACTCGTGGCAGCTGCGCACCGTGTTCGCGCGCGTCATCGAGGGCGACCACGCCCCGCGCTTCACGGTGCGCAACCTGCTCAAGGACCTCGGCCACGCCCGCGACCTCGACGACCGTGACCCGCCGCTCGCCGACATCGCGCGGGACCTGCTGGAGCAGGTCGACCCGGACCTCGACTACGGCGCGATCGCCCGGCTCACCGTGGAGCTGCCGGACGGGTGAGCTACTTCGACTGGGAGAGCAGGACCGCCAGGTCCGCGTAGGCGAGGCCTTCGGGCGTCTCGGGCAGGCCGAGGTCATGGTCGATGGCCGTCGCGAGGGCGCGGGCGCGCTCGAGGACGGCCTTGTGGACCGCCTGCCCGGGCGCGGACTCGGCGATGCGCTTGGCCTCGTTGCGGAGCTGGTTGAGATCGGCCGCCGGCGAGTTGAAGCTCGGCTTGGTCGGCGGGGTCCAGGTGGGCGTGTCGCTGCTCATCGCAGGGACGATACCGCACGCCCGCGGGGGGCCGTCCCGGCGGGGCTCAGCCTGGATCCGTTGGAGCTCGTGGATGCGGGGCGTGAAAGCGCCGCGCCAGGCGGGATTCGGCGTCGCACCGCAAGGGTGACCCCTGCGGTCGCGCCGAATTCCGCATGGCGTGAGCGATTTCGCGCATCCGCGCCGCGAGATACGACGGATTCAGGCTCAGCCGGCGCGCGCCTGCCGGCTCACGAGATCCATCAGGGCCTCCTGGGAGTCGACCGGCTCCGTCCCGTCGGCCGGCGTCGCCCGGGTCCAGGTGCCGTCCGGGCCGAGGTTCCACGCGAGCAGGGTGTCGGCGAGCTGCAGGTCGATGACGGCCTGGATCTCGGCGCAGGCGACGGGGTCGTCCACCGGTGTCACGAGCTCCACCCGGTTGTCCAGGTTGCGGGCCATCATGTCCGCGGAGCCCATGTAGTAGCGGGTCTCGCCGCCGACGGTGAACGCGAAGATGCGCGCGTGCTCGAGGAAGCGCCCGACGATCGAGATGACGCGGACGTTGTCGCTCACGCCCGGCACGCCGGGGCGCAGCCCGGTGATGCCGCGGATGATGAGGTCCACGGCCACGCCGGCCTGGGACGCGCGGTAGATCGCCGCGATCACCGGGCCGTCGATGATGGAGTTCATCTTCATCACGACCCGCGAGGGGCTCTCGGCGGAGTGGCCCTCGATGGCGCGGTCGATCTCGCGGATGATCCCGTCGCGCAGGTGCGCGGGGGCGACGAGCGCCCGGCGGTACATCGGCGGGCGCGCGAAGCCGGTGAGGTGGTTGAAGAGGTCGGCGACGTCCTCGACGAGGTCGTCGCGGCAGGTGAACAGCCCGAGGTCCGTGTAGAGGCGGGCCGTGGACGGGTTGTAGTTGCCGGTGCCGATGTGGACGTAGCGGCGCACGTGCTCGCCCTCGCGGCGCACGACCAGGGCGAGCTTGGCGTGCGTCTTGAGCCCGGTGAGCCCGTAGACGACGTGGACGCCCGAGCGCTCGAGCGCGCGCGCCCACTGGATGTTGCGCTCCTCGTCGAAGCGGGCCTGCACCTCCACGAGGCAGACGGTCTGCTTGCCCTGCTCGGCAGCCCGCATCAGCGCGGGGACGATCGGCGAGTCGCCGCTCGTGCGGTACACCGTCTGCTTGATGGCCAGGACGTTCGGATCCTCGACCGCCTGCTCCACGAAGCGCTCGACGCTGGTGGAGAAGTCGTCGTAGGGGTGGTGGACGAGGATGTCGCCGGCGCGGATCGCGGCGAACATGTCGATGCGCTCGCCCTCCTCGGGGCGCAGCCGCGGGCGGGTGCGCGGCTCCCAGGGCGTGTCGCGCAGCGGCGGCCGGTCGAGCGTGGCGAGCGCCCAGAGGGCCGTCAGGTCGAGCATGCCCGGCACCTCGAAGGTGTCGCGCTCGCCGACCTCCATCGCCTCCATCAGGTCCTCGACGAGGCCGTCGGGGGCGCCGTCCTGCACCTCCAGGCGGACGACGTGGCCGAAGCGCCGGCGCCGGAGCTGGGCCTCGACGGCGCCGATGAGGTCGTCGGACTCATCCGAGATCGAGAAGTCCGCGTCGCGCGTGACCCGGAAGCGGCTCGTGTCGACGACCCGCATCCCCGGGAACAGGCGGTCGACGTGCGCCTCGATGACGTCCTCCAGCGGCACCATGTGCTCGCCGGCGGGCAGCAGGCGCGGCAGCCGGGGCGGGACCTTGATGCGCGCGAAGCGGGTCTCGCCGGTCACCGGGTCGCGCACGCGCAGGCCCAGGTTGAGCGAGAGCCCGGAGATGTAGGGGAACGGCAGGCCCGGCCCCACCGCGAGCGGGGTGAGCACCGGATAGACGGCCCGGTCGAAGCGGTCGTCCACCTCGCGGCGGGCGGCCGCCGGCAGGTCGCGGTACCCCATCACCCGGATGCCGGAGTCCGCCAGCTCGGGCACGAGGTCCTCGGACCAGATGCGGCTCTGCTCCGTCGTCAGCTCGCGCACGCGCTCGGCGACCCGGTCGAGCACGTCCTCCCGCGGGAGCTGGTCCGGCGTCGAGGGCAGGCGCCCCGCCTCCATGGCGTCCTGCACCGCGGCCACCCGGACCATGAAGAACTCGTCCAGGTTGCTCGAGAAGATCGCGAGGAACTTGCAGCGCTCGAGCAGCGGCGTGGAGGGGACGCGCGACAACTCCAGCACGCGGGCGTTGAAGTCGAGCCAGGAGAGCTCGCGGTTGATGTAGAGCGCCGGGTCCGAGAGGTCGGGCGAGACGCGCGGATCGTGCGTGGTCGTCATCGTCGTCCCATTCTGTCCGTATCCGGGGCGGCCGGGTAGTCCCGCTCCGCCGCGGTTACGCCGCGGTTGACCGTCAGGGTGTACGCGATCGCGCCGCGGCCGCTCCCGGACTCGCCGCCGCGGACGCCGCGCACCTCGACCAGGTGCACCCCGGTGGTGGTCGCGACGGCGGTGATGCGCTCCTGCGCCTGCGGCCCGAGCGATGCGGCCACCAGCCAGGAGCGCGCCGCGGCCGCCCCGCGCGCGCCGGCCGGAGTGCCGGGACGCCAGAGCGCGAGGTCGAGGTCGCCCGTCGCCTCCCCGGACGGCGCCAGGGTGATCGTCACGCGGTCCCCCTCCCGCAGCGCGACCCGGTGGATGTCCCGCGGGTCGGCCCACGAGCCGGTGCGGCCGGACCGGGCGGCCGAGGACGGCCCGGTGGCCCGCAGCAGGGGCTTCGTGGCCAGCGCGAGGCCGAAGTCGTCGTTGGGCTCGGGGTCGGCCGGTGCCGGCGGGCGGGCGGCGAGCGCCGCGGCGAGGTCGACGGAGCCGGCCCCGGTGGCGGTGTCGAGGCCCGAGGGCGGGACGTCCTGGGCGGTCTCCTCCAGGAGCGCCCGGACCTGCTGGGCGCCGAGGCCGGGGCGCTGGGCGATGACGCGCGCCGCGACGCCGGTGACGACGGCGGCGGCCATCGAGGTCCCGGTGCGCTGCGTGAGCCCCGCGGGAGGCGCCCCTCCCCGGCGGCGCGGCCCCGTGGACGCGATGGCCGACCCGGGGGCGGCGAGCGCCACCTGGGCGCCGCGCTCGGAGATGCCGAGGGCGCGGCCGTCGGCGGAGAGGGCGGCCACGGCGAGCACCTGGCGGTACGCGCCGGGATAGCCCGGCCCGCCGCCCTGCCCGCCGGAGTTGCCGACCGCGGCCACCACCAGCGCGCCGCGGCGCGTGGCCAGGTCGATGGCCTCCTGCTCGAGGCGGGAGAAGCCGCGCCCCCCGAAGGAGATGTTGATGACCCGGGCCCCGCGCGCCGACGCGTAGCGCAGCCCGCGCACGAGGGCGGTCGTGGTCGTGCGCCCCTGGGCGTCGGCGATCGTGACCGGGAGGATCCGGGCGTTCGCGATCCCGCTGCCGCCGACCCCGTTGCCGGAGGTCGCGGCGATGATCCCGGCGACGTGGGTGCCGTGGCCCTCCGGATCGACGGTGGGGTCGGGCGAGGAGGGCACGAACGAGCGGCCCGCCCCGGTCATCACGACGCCGGCGAGGTCCGGGTGGCTCGGGTCGACCCCGGTGTCGAGGACGGCCACCACCGGGCGGCGCCCGCCGGGGGCCGGCGGGGTCCAGTTGATGCGGGGCAGGAAGCCCTGGCGGCCGGTGAGCGGGTCGAGTGCATCGGCCGCGCGCGCGGGCGTGGCGGGGCCCGGCCGGTCGAGGACGGGCGGTGCGGGTGGGGGCGGCTGCTGGGCGGGGGTCACACCCGCCAGCGGGCCGCGATCGCGACCAGGGCGACGATGAGCCCGATGGCGACGACCATCGCCGCGACGATCGATATGCCCACCACGAGCGGGATGAAGACGACGAGGCCCTGGGCGATCGCGACGATCCAGAGGACGTCCCGCAGCAGGCCGGCGCGCACGCGCGTGGCGGCCATCACCCCGAGGATGAGGACGAGCACCGCCGCCGTGACGAACAGCACGGTGCTCGGGCGCCAGATGAAGAAGGCGATGATCTCGGCCAGCGCGAGGACGCCGGCGAGCATGAGGCGGCGGCCCCGGAGCCACCGGCGCATGCGCTCGCGCGCCGAGGTCGGGCGGGCCTCGATGACGTACGGATCCACCCGCCGAGTGTAGCGCCGGACCCCGGCGGCTCCCGCGCCGCCGGGGTCACGGGCGGCGCTCAGCGCGTGATGAGCACCCGGGTGGTCGTCGCGGTGCGGGCGCCCCGCTCGTCCGTGACGCGGACGCCGAGGGTCTGGCGCCCGGCCGGCAGCGGCAGGCGCAGGGAGGCGCCGCTCGCGTCGTCGTACGCGCCGTCGGCGTCGGTGTCCCACTCGATCTTGACGATGGCGCCGTCCGGGTCGGCGGCCTGGGCGATGTAGGCCGCCCGCTGGCCGGGACGCGGCCGCAGGGTGGTCTTCACGATCTGCACGTTGGGGGCGACGTTGCCCCTCGGCGACGTCACCTCCTGGCGCGCGGCCATCCCGGTGACGGTGAGGCGCGGCGTGCCCTTCGTCCGGAGGATGCTTCCGGTGGCGATGGGCCCGAGCTCGGTGGCCGTGCCGGTGGTGATGTCGACCCGGTAGAGCACGGCCCCGGTGCGCCCGGCGGGCGTCGTGGCCAGGAAGCCGAGGTTGCCGGCGCCGGCGATGTCGAACCCGGTCGCCTCGCCCACGTCGACGCCGAGCGGCTTCGGGTCGACCTGGGTGCCCGCGTTCGGCGGGTTCTGGGTCGTGAGCGCGTTGGACGTCGCGTCGATGCCGAACAGCGTCGTGGTGGCCGGGCGGACCGCCGACACCGTCGAGTTGGTGTAGGCGCTGGCGACGATCGCCGGGTCGCCGGGGTTGAGGGCCCCGTCGGGGCTGCCGGCGCCGTGGTTGCCCGTGGCGAAGGAGATGCGGTAGTTCTGCTCGGCGTTGCTCGTGATGCGCAGCGCGTCCGGGACCGGGTTCGTGTCCACGCCGAAGGCGGTGCCGTTCAGGCCCGGCGCGAAGCCGGTGCCGATCGCGGTCGCGGCGCCCGTGTCGGCGTTCAGGGCGTAGACGACGCTGTTCGAGCCCACCCCGACGAGGTCGCCGGTGGCGGGGCGCACGTCGATGCCGGCGAGCGAGACGCCGGCCGGGAGGCCCGTGACCGGGACCGTGTCGAGGACGATGCCCGGCGTGCGGGAGTCGATGCGGTGCAGGTTGCCCGCGGTGTCGGTGACGAAGATGTCGCGGGCCTGCGCGGCGGCGGGCAGCGCGAGCGCGAGCGCGGCGCCCAGGGCGAGGCCCGTCCGGATGACGGGGCGGCGTGCCATCGTGGTGTCTCCTCGGTCGTTTCCTTGACCGGGGATACCTCCGCGGGACCCGTTCCGTTCACCTTCCGTTCAGGCGGTGTCCGGAGGGAACCGGCCCGTGATCCGGGCCGCCGGCAGGCCCGTAACCGGTTGGATCAGGTGACGGCGAGCACCTTCTGGCGGAGCAGCCCGGAGAGGGCCATCGCGCCCGCGCTGTTGAGGTGCAGCCCGTCCGACCCGAACCACGGCCTGCCGCTCGAGACCGCGTTCCAGTCGGCCACCGTGAAGCCCTTCCAGCGGGTCGCCGCCCGGCGGATGGCCGTGTTGATGCCCGGGTACTCGGAGCGCCGCTCGCGCAGGGTCACCCAGATGACCTGCTCCACCCCCGCGGAGCGGAGGGCCTTCATCACCCGGTTGATGTCGTAGCCGCCCGCGGACTCGTTGTAGCCGACGTTGACGACGACGACCTTGCCGAGCGCCCGGCCCTTCGCCTGGACGGTCTGCAGCACGGTCCGCGGCGTGACGCCGTTGTACGTGCAGCTCGGCAGGATGAGCCGGCGGCACACGTACGCGTCCATCTTGAGGTCGTAGCCCTTGCGGAGCCGCGCGACGGCCTTCGGTACGTACGAGAACGAAGCCTGGACCGAGTCCCCGATCACCGTGACCCGGGGCTTGGCGGGCGCGGCCGCCGCCTGGCCCGCACCGGTGGCGAGCAGCGCGGCGACGATCACCGACGACAGGATCCCCATGACGTGATTCCTCCTCACGGGGCCGAGCCTAGTAGAGCGGGGGGCGTTCTCCATGAGGGCGGGTATTCGCCGTCCGGGATGCGGGGCCTGCCCCGGCGCGGGGGAGGAATTCGCTCGACATCCGCGCCGGCGATCAAGTGATCGCACACGCGGAAACGCCTGCTCAGGGCAGGGTTCTGACGCCCCCGGCGGAGGGGGTGACGACCGCGCGGAAACCCCCCTCTGGGAGCCGGGCGGCGGCCGCGCGGGCGGCCCCCGCGTCGGGGAAGAGGCCCGCGACGCACGAGCCGCTGCCGCTCATCACCACGGCCGGGGCGCCGGCCGCCGAGAGGGCGCGGGCGGTCGCGCCGAGGCGGGGCTCCAGGGCGAGCGCGGGCGCCCAGAGGTCGTTCCGCACCCAGGCGGCGAGGCCGGCGAAGGTGGCGGGGGGCGCGTCGTCGCCGTCGCGGGGCGGCGGCGGGGCGGGGAGGCGGTCGAAGGCGCCGTAGACGGCCGGGGTGGAGAGCCCGAGGTCCGGGCGCAGCAGCAGGGCGGCGAACGGCGGCGCGGAGCCCGGGCGCAGGCGGTCGCCGCGGCCCTCCCCCCACTGGACGCCGCCGCGCACGAAGAACGGGACGTCGGCGCCCACCTCGGCCCCGACCCGCTCCAGCGCCTCCGGCCCGAGGCCGAGGCCGAGCAGGGCGTCGGCGCCGGCGAGGACCGCCGCAGCGTCCGAGGAGCCGCCTCCCAGCCCCGCCCGGCTCGGCACCGCCTTCTCGATCCGCACCGCCAGCGGCAGGGGCCGGCCCAGCGCCCGCTCCAGCGCGTCGAGCGCCCGCCAGGCGAGGTTCTCGGGCCCGTCGGCCTCGGGGCAGCGCACCGACCGCTCGGCGGCGGGCTCCAGGTGCACCCGGTCCGCGAGCCCGTCCAGGGCGACCATCAGGGTCCGCACCGGGTGGTAGCCGTCGGCGCCCACCGGCCCCACCAGCAGCCGCAGGTTGAGCTTCGCCGGCGCGAGGAGGGTCAGCCCGGCCAGCGCAGCTCCCCCGCGAGCCGGGCGAAACCGCCCGGGTTGAGCGCCTCCGGCCGGATGCCCGGCGCGGCGCCGATCGCCTCCAGCGCCCGCAGCGCCTCGTCCTTCGGGCACCCCGCCTGGGCGAGCGCGTTGACGAGCGTCTTGCGCCGGGCCGCGAACGCGGCGCGCACCAGGCGGCGCAGCTCCGCGGACGGCGGCGGCCCGGTGCGCCGGAACGCCACGAGCGCCGAGTCGACCCGCGGCCGGGGCGTGAACACCTCGCGCCCCACGTTGCGCCGGAAGGTCGGCTCCAGCGCCCCCTGCAGCAGCACCGACGGCCCCCCGTAGAGCCGCCCGCCCGGCTCCGCGAGCCAGCGGTCCGCCACCTCGCGCTGGGTCATCACGCACCAGCGGTCGAGGGACGGCAGCGCGAGGCTCTCGATCATCAGCGGCGTCGCGACCGAGTAGGGCAGGTTCGCCACGAGGGCCGTCGGCGCGGGGTCGAGCGCGCCCAGGTCGATCCTCATCGCGTCACCCCAGACGATCCGCACGGCCTCGAGCCCCGCGACCGCCGCGGTGAGCGCCGGCTCCAGCCGCCGGTCCAGCTCGACCGCGTGGACGGCCGCGGCGGCCCGGCCGAGCGCGACGGTCAGGACGCCGAGGCCCGCCCCCACCTCCAGCACGACGTCGCCCGGCCCGACGGCGGCCTCGCGCAGGGCGAGGTCGACGAGGTTCTCGTCGAGCAGGAAGTGCTGCCCCAGGTCCGTGTCCGGCCGGAGCCCGTGGTCGGCCAGGAGGCGCATGACGCCCACCCGGTCGGCCGGGGGCTCACCAGCCGAGGACGCGGGCGGCGTTGGCGGTGGTGAGGGCGTCGAGCTCCGCCTCGGTGACCCCGCGCAGCCCGGCGATGAACCGCAGGGTGTGGGCGACGTTCGCGGGATGGTTGGGCCGCCCGCGGCGCGGGACCGGGGCGAGGTAGGGGCTGTCGGTCTCCACCAGCAGCAGCTCCGCGGGCGCGCGCCGGGCGGCCTCCTGCAGGTCGAGCGACTTCGGGAACGTGACCGGGCCGGCGAACGAGAGCATGTACCCGCGTTCGGCCGCCTCGTCGAGGTGGTCCGGCATCGAGAAGCAGTGGAGGATCACCGGGACGCCCCCGGCCTCCGCGGCCAGGACGTCCAGGGTCTCGCGGGCCGCGTCGCGCGTGTGGATGACGAGCGGCAGCCCCGTCTCGCGGGCCAGGGCGATCTGCGCCGAGAACGCGCGGCGCTGGTTCTGCGGCGTGGCGTGGTCGCGGAAGAAGTCGAGGCCGCACTCCCCGATCGCCACGACCTTCGGGTGCGCGGAGAGCTCCCGGAGCCAGGCGAGGTCGTCCTCGGTGAACCCGTCGGCGTCGTTCGGATGCACGCCGACGGCCGCGAACACGCCCTCGTGCTCCCCCGCCAGCTCCACGGCGCGCAGGCTGGACGCGTGCCCCACGCCGATCGCCACGATCCTCCCGACCCCCGCGGCCGCCGCCTCCGCCACGAGCTCCGCGGCGGGCACGTCGCACGAGTCGAGGTGGGCGTGCGTGTCGACTACGCCGCCTCCTCCTCCACGCGGGGGAAGAGCGGGCCGGAGGGGGCCACGGTCGCGCCCGCGATCCCGGCGCCCCAGCGGGCGTCCCCCAGCGCGACGGCGGCCGGGTCCTGGCCGAGGGCGGCCAGCACCCGCTCGGCCGAGCCGGGGATGACGCACCACAGCATGATCGCGACGGCCCGCAGGCCCTCGGCGAGCGTGTGGAGCGTCTGGTCGAGCTCGGCCGCGCGGTCCGGGTCCTTGGCGAGCGCCCAGGGGGCGCGCTGCTCCACCAGGCGGTTGAGCCGCTGCACGAGGCGCCAGACGTCCTCCAGGCCGCGGGAGATGTCGAGCTTCCCGAAGGCCGTCGCGAAGGCCTCGGCCGCGGCGGCCACCTCGGCCGCCACCTCGGCGTCGTCGCCGCGGTCGGCGGGCACGACCCCGTCGCGGTAGCGGCCGATCATGCTCACGACGCGGTTGAGCAGGTTGCCCAGCTCGTTCGCGAGCTCCTGGGAGTAGCGGCTCTCGAAGCCCTCGGCCGTGAACGTCCCGTCCTCGCCGAAGCGCACCTCGCGCGCCAGGTAGTAGCGGAGCGCGTCGATCCCGTAGGCCTCGATGAACGGGAAGGGGTCGACGACGTTGCCCGTCGTCTTGCTCATCTTCTCGCCGCCCTTGAGGACGTAGCCGTGGATCATGAGCTGCCGCGGCAGCTCGTACCCCGCGGACATCAGCATCGCCGGCCAGATGACGGCGTGGAACTTGAGGATGTCCTTCGCCATGAGCTGGAGGTCGGGCGGCCAGAAGCGGTCCACCAGGTCCTCGCCGGGCCGCGCGTAGCCGAGCGCGGTGCGGTAGTTGAGGAGCGCGTCGATCCAGACGTAGATCGTCTGGCCCGGGTCCCACGGCACCGGCACGCCCCACTCGACCTGCGCCCGCGACACCGACAGGTCCTCGAGCCCCAGCTCGATCATCTTGCGGGCCTCGTTGTACCGGGCCTGCGGCTGCACCCAGCCGGGGTCGGCGTCGTAGTGGGCGAGCAGCCGGTCGCGGTAGGCCGACAGCCGGAAGAACCAGTTCTCCTCCTCCACCCACTCGACCGGCGTCTTGTGGACCGGGCAGAGGTTTCCCTCCAGCAGGTCCGACTCGGCGTAGAACGCCTCGGAGGCCGAGCAGTACCAACCGCCGTAGGAGCCCTTGTAGACGTCGCCCGACTCGTGCATCGCGGCCAGGATGCGCTGCACCTCGGCCTCGTGCTCCGAGTCGGTGGTGCGGATGAAGAAGTCGTAGCCGGCGTCGAGCACGCCGCCCAGGTCGCGGAAGCGCGCCGACAGCAGGTCGGCCTGCTCGCGGGGGGTGCGCCCCTCCTTCTCGGCCGACGCCGCGATCTTGCCGCCGTGCTCGTCGGTGCCGGTCAGGAAGAAGACCTCCTCGCCCAGCTGGCGGTGATGCCGCGCGAGGATGTCGGCCATGATCGTCGTGTACGCGTGCCCGATGTGGGGGTCCGCGTTGACGTAGTAGATCGGCGTCGTGAGGTAGAAGCGTCCGTCGGCCACGACCCCGGAGTGTAGTGCGACAGCCCCTGCCCCCGCGGATCCACGCCGCCGTCCTCGCGGTCGCCGCGCGCCTCGACGCGGCGGGGGTGCGCTGGTGCCTCGGCGGCAGCGCCGGCCGCGCCCTGCTGGGGCACGCCGTGCGCCCCCGCGACGTCGATGTCGAGGTCGCGGTGGCCGACGCCGCCGCCGCGGGCCGGGCCCTGGGGGTGGCGCTCCGTCACAGCGCCGGGGCCGGGAGGTCGTCGCTGCGCGGGGGCACCGTCCTGGCCGGCGTCGAGGTGGACGTGACGGCGGGGTTCGCGGCCACGGGGCCCGAGCTGTCACTGGACCCCCTCCCCGACGATCAATTGATCGCGGGGCCGCGCGCACCGCTCGCCGGCCGCGAGATCCTGCTGGCGCCCCCCGAGGAGGCCGTCGCCCGGGCGCTCGTGCTCGGGGACTGGGATCGCCTGGCGAGGATCGCCCGCGGGGCCGGCCCGGGAGCCGCCCCGCTGCGCGCCGATCAGGTCGCCCGGCGCCTCTCCTCGGCCACCTCCAGGGCGAGCCGGTAGGCGCGGTTGCGGGCCGCGGCGCCGAGGGCGGCGACGGCCTCCGCAGCGCGGCCGGCGCCCAGGCCGCCGTCGATCATCGTCTCCAGGGCCGCGCGCAGCGCGTCGTCGGCGGCGCCCTGGCCCCCATCGCCCTCCCCGGCGCCGGGCGCGGCGGCGACGACCACCGCCACCTCGCCCTTCGGCGGTTCGGTCACCGCGGCGGCGAGATCGGCGGCGGTCCCCCGCAGCACCTCCTCGTGCAGCTTGGTGAGCTCGCGGCACACCGCGACGGGGCGGTCCGGCACGCGCGCGGCCAGGTCGGCGAGCAGCGCGGGGAGCCGCTGGGGGCTCTCGAAGCCGACCACGGGGACGGCCGACCCGGCGACGGCGTCGAGCGCGGCGGCCCGCTCGGCGCCCTTGCGCGGCACGAAGCCGATGAAGGCGAACCCGTCGCCGGTCGCCAGGCCGGACACGGCCAGCGCGGCGGTCACGGCGCTCGGCCCGGGGACCACCTCCACCGGCAGGCCGGCGGCCACCGCCCCGGCCACGAGGCGGGCGCCGGGATCGCTCACCAGCGGCATGCCGGCGTCGCTCACCAGGGCCACGCGGGCGCCGTCGCGCATGCGCCGCACCAGGTCCTCGGTGCGGGCCGCCTCGTTGTGCCGGTGGACGGCCACCATGGGGGCCTCCGACCCGGCGTGACGGAGGAGCGTGGCGGTCCGCCTCGTATCCTCACAGGCGACCACGTCGGCATCCCGCAGGCGCTCGGCCGCGCGGGGCGCCAGGTCGGCCAGGTTGCCGATGGGGGTCCCCACGACCGTCAGGCCTCCCGCACCCCCCACGGCGGCCCCTTCCCGAGTTCGACGGTCTGCGCCAGGACTGACGCTACCATCACCCGCCGATGAGCCGGACGAGCAAGCCCTACAAGCGCTACAAGGCCCGCGGGTCGGCGTCCGAGGGCGCCCAGGACCAGGGCCTCGACGACCTGCGCAAGCTCGTCGCCCGCGAGAACGGGCAGGAGGCGGACGGGGGCGGCGGCGGTGTCGCCGCGCCGCCGCGCGACGCCGGCGACCCGATCAAGGCGAAGCCGAGCCGCCTTGAGCGCGAGCAGCGCCGCGCCCTGCAACGCGACGGACGCCGCTGGTACTCCCTGCGCGGCCTCGGCCCCGGCGGCTGGATCGCCCGCGTGCTGCTCGTGCTGTTCGTCGGCTTCCTCGTCTGGGCGGGCCTCGGCTACATGGCCCTGAACGGCGCCGTGAGCGAGGCGAACGGGAAGATCACGTCCTCCGCACGCGCGTCCCTCGACGACGCCGGCGGCGGGATGCTCGGGACGCCCACCAACACGCTCATCCTGGGCGTCGACGCCCGCAAGGGCGCCACCCGCAGCCGCGCGGACACGATCCTCGTCATGCGCACCGACCCCGACGCCGGGCGCATCAAGTACCTCTCCATCCCGCGCGACTTCCGCATCGACCTGCCGGGCCAGGGCACCCAGAAGATCAACGCGGCGTTCTTCTTCTACGGCCAGGCCGGCGCGATCCGGGCGGTGAAGCGCCTCACCGGCCTGCCGATCCACCACATCATCGTCATCAAGTTCAACGGCTTCCCGAAGATGGTGGACGCCGTCGGCGGGGTGACGGTCAACAACCCCACCGCGCTCACGGACTGCCCCTACGAGGAGGGCCGCACCGTGAGCTTCCCGCAGGGGAGGATCGAGCTCGACGGGGCGCGGGCCCTGGAGTACGCCCGGGCCCGGCAGGGCGAGTGCGGCGGCGACTTCGGCCGGGCGCTCCGCCAGCAGGCCGTGGTGGCGGCCATGAAGAGCAAGATCCTCTCCCCGAGCGCGCTGTTCTTCGCGCCGTGGCGCGGGGCCGACGTGGTCCGCGCCCTGCAGACGGACATCGGCACGATCGAGATGGCCAAGATGGGCTGGCTGCAGGCCCGGCTGGAGCAGCGCCCGGGCGACCGCATCCTGCTGTCGGGCGAGGTGCTGACGATCGACGGCGTCTCCTACGTCGTCGGGACGGACCCCGACCGCAACGAGCGGGAGATCGCCTCCTTCATCTCGGGCTAGTCTGAACTGACTCCGGGATCTCGCGACAGTCGCCTGTCGCGAGATGCACCCCGAAAGCACCGGCGGCCCCGAGGATGTCGGGGCCGTCCGGGCTGCGGCTCATGGTCGCTCCATCACCGCCAA
>JBFWPT010000034.1:0-43613 GCA_050249835.1 Thermoleophilia bacterium | reverse complement strand
GCCCGCGGCGGGATCCACTCGAGCGCCCCCGGGTGGGCGGCGACCAGGTCCTCGGCCGCCCGGAGGCCGGTCGCCACCAGGGCGCGGGCGCGGTCGAGCAGCGCCTCGCGGGCGCGCAGGGCGATGATCGCGAGGGCCTCCGAGGGCGCCGCGGCGCAGAT
This sequence comes from Thermoleophilia bacterium, assembly GCA_050249835.1. Lineage (GTDB taxonomy): Bacteria > Actinomycetota > Thermoleophilia > Miltoncostaeales > Miltoncostaeaceae > Miltoncostaea. Next base: position 43,452 of record JBFWPT010000034.1, on the reverse strand, counting down.
GGTCGTCCAGTCCTTCATGGCGGCGAGCCGGCGCAGGAGGGCCCGGTCGCGGGTCGCCACCCACCCGATCCGCAGGCCCGGCAGCCCGAAGGCCTTGGACATCACGCCGATGCTCACGCCGCGCTCGTGCACGTCGGCGGCGGCGGGGAGGCGGTCGGCCGGGTCGCGCTCCAGCAGCCGGTACACCTCGTCGCCCACCAGGTGGGCGCCAGCCGCGGCGGTCATCTCCGCGAGCGCCGCCAGGTCCCCGGGGGGCGGCAGCGCCCCGGTGGGGCTGTGCGGCAGGTTGAGGACCGCCATGCGCGCCCGGCCCCCGAGGGCGTCCCGGAACGCGTCGAGGTCGAGGGCCCAGCCGCGCGCGGGATCGAGGGTGACGTCGCGGACGTCGGCGCCCCGGGCCCGGGCCACCTCGTGCAGGGAGGCGTACGAGGGCTGCAGGCACACCACCCGCGCGCCGGGCTCCGCGAGGGCGCCGGCCACCAGCAGGATCGCTTCCTCGGCGCCGGAGCAGACGAGGACGTCGTCGGGGCCGGCCGTCTCGTAGAGGCCGGCGATCTCCTCGCGGAGCCGCGGGTGCCCGGCGCTCTCGGTGTACCCGAGAGACAGGCCGTCCCACAGGTCCCGGCCCTCGTCGTCGGCGAGCGCGAGCAACTCGGCCATCGTGACCGGCTCGACGTCGGACGCCCCCAGGTTCCGCCGGGCCGTGAACTCCCAGCGGGCGAACCACCGCTCGAGCGCGAACTCCGGCAGCCCGGGCGCGCCCGTCACCGCCGTCCCCTACTCGACGTCGAGCGCGGCGAACCAGACCCGGTCGAAGCCGTCCACCCCGGCGATCTCGCGGGCGGTCTCCTCGGAGACCGGCGAGTCCACGGTCACGGCCATCACGGCGCCGCCCTCCGCGCGCGAGCGCGACACCGCCATCGAGGCGATGTTGACGTTGGCGAGGCCGAGGATGGTGCCGATGCGGCCGATCTGACCGGGGATGTCGAGGTAGCGGAAGATCCCGATGTGCGGGGCGAGCTCGATGTCGATGTCCTGCCCGAACGCCGAGACGAGCCGCGGCCGCGAGGTGGTGCCGACGGTCGTGCCGCTGAGGCTCACGTCCCCGGCCCGCAGCGAGAGGCGGTTGGTGTAGTCGCGGGAGCGCGGGGTGGCGATCTCGGACCACTCGATGCCCCGCTCGGCGGCGAGGGACGACGCGTTGACGACGTTGACCGCCTCCTCCACCCGGCCGTGGAGCACGCCCGCGAGGACGGCGCTCGTGAGCATGCGGGTGTCCTGCGTGGCGAGGTCGCCCTCGTAGGTGATCTCCAGGGGCGCGACGCCGCCGGTGAGGACCGTGATGAGCTGGCCGAGCTGACGAGCGAGCGGCACGAACGGGCCGAGCACCGCGAGGGCCTCCGGGCCGACGGACGGCAGGTTGACCGCCGAGGTCACGACGCCGCCGGTGAGGGCGGCCGCCACCTGCTCGGCCACCACGACGCCCGCGCGGTCCTGGGCCTCCTCGGTCGACGCGCCGAGGTGCGGCGTCACGACCACGCCGGGCAGGCCGAAGAGCGGGCTCTCCGTGACCGGCTCCTGCGGGAAGACGTCGATGCCCGCCCCGCCGAGGGTGCCCGAGGTGAGCGCCTCGACGAGCGCCTCCTGGTCGACCACGTCGCCGCGGGCGGCGTTGATGATGCGGGCGCCCGGCTTCATCGCGGCAAACGCCTCGGCGTCCACGAACCCGCGGGTCTCGGGGGTCGAGGCCAGGTGCAGGGTGATGAAGTCGCTGACGCGGTAGAGGTCCGCGGGAGTGTCGGCCTTGTCGACCCCGAGCTCGCGGTAGCGCGTGTCCGCGACGAGGGGGTCGTAGGCGACGACGTTCATGCCCAGGCCCTTGGCCCGCTCGGCGACCATCTGGCCGATGCGGCCGAAGCCGAGGACGCCGAGCGTCTTGCCGGTCACCTCGATGCCGCCGAACTTCGAGCGCTCCCACCTCCCCTGCACCAGGCTGGAGTGCGCCTGCGGGATGTTGCGCGCCTGAGCGAGCAGCAGGGCGACGGCGTGCTCGGCCGCCGAGAGGGCGTTGGAGCCGGCGGCGTTGCAGACGACGATCCCGCGGCGGGTGGCCGCCGGGACGTCCACGTTGTCGACGCCCGTGCCGGCGCGGCCGACGACCTTCAGGCGGCCGGCCTTCGCGATGAGGTCGGCCGTGACCTTGGTCGCGCTGCGGACGACGATCGCGTCGTAGGCGCCGATGCGGTCGGCGAGCTCCTCGGCCGTCCAGTCGAGGCCGAGGTCGACCGAGAAGAGCCCGGAGAGGTGGTCGACGCCCGCGGGGGCGATCTTCTCGCAGATGAGGACCCGGAGATCGGCACGGGCCAGCGTGGCGTTCGGCTCCGTCATGGCGGTCAGCCCGGGAGGCCGGAGTCGGCGAGGACGCGCTGGACCGCGGTGACGCCCGCGCCGGGCTCGACCGCGTGGCCGAGGCCGTCCAGCACGATCTCCAGCGCCCCGATGGTGGCGACGATGTCGCGGTAGTCGTAGTAGCCGCAGTGGCCGATGCGGAAGATCTGCTCGGCCAGCTTGCCCTGGCCGCCGGCGATGGTGATGCCGAAGCGGTCGCGCATCGCCTTCGGGATGGCCTTGCCGTTGACGCCCTCCGGCACCCGGACCGCGGTGACCACGTTGGCCTCCGGGTTCTCCGGGCCGAGCAGCTCGAGGCCGCACGCCTTGACCCCCACGCGGCACATGCGGCCGATGACGCGGTGGCGGGCGAAGACGTTCTGGAGGCCCTCGTCCTCGATGAGCTGGAGGGCCGCCTGGAGCTGGGCCACGATGGTCACGGCCGGCGTGAACGGGCTCCGCGAGCCGCCCTTGCGGGTGCGCTCCCAGTCGAGGTAGAAGCCGCCCGCGCCGAGGCCCGCCGAGCGCTCGATGGCCCGGGCGCTCGCCGCAACGAAGCCGAGGCCGGGCGGGGTCATGAGGCCCTTCTGCGAGCCGGAGACCACGACGTCGACGCCCCAGGCGTCCATCGGCAGGTCCACCACCGCGAGGCCCGAGACGGCGTCGGCGACCAGGATGCGGTCGCCGGCGGCGGCCCGCAGCGCGGGCAGGTCCGAGACGACGCCGGTCGAGGTCTCGCTCTGGGTGACGTAGACGACCTCGATGCCGGGGTCGGCCTCCAGCGCGGCGGCGACGGCGGCCGGGTCGATCGGCTGCCCCCACTCCCCCTGCAGGTGCACGGCCTCGACGCCGTAGTCGGCCGCGATCTTCGCCCAGCGGTCGCCGAAGTTGCCGCAGGAGGCGACGAGCACCTTCTCGCCCGGCCGGGCGAGGTTCACGACGGCCGAGTCCATCGCCCCGGTGCCCGAGGCGCCGAAGATGAGGACGTCGCCCTCGGTCTGGAAGACCCGCTTGAGGCGCTCGGTGACGTCGTCCCAGATCGCGACGAAGTCGGCGGAGCGCGAGTAGAGGATCGGCCGCGCGCCGGCGGCGACGACCTCCGGCGGCAGGGCCGTCGGCCCCGGGACCATGAGGGCGGACTTGAGCGCCCCGACGGTGGCGGGGGCGGCCGTTGCGGTGGGGGTGGTGGAGGGGGTCAGGATCAGAACTCCGTGTCGATCCAGCTCATCATGCCGCGGAGGCGCTTGCCGACCTCCTCGACCTGGTGCTCGGCGTCGCGCCGCTCGAGGGCCAGGAACTGCGGCTTCCCGACCAGGTTCTCGGTGAGGAACTCCTTCGCGAACTGGCCGCTCTGGATCTCGCCGAGGATCTTCTTCATCTCCGCGCGGGTGTCGTCGGTGATGATGCGGCGGCCCCGGGTGAGGTCGCCGTACTCGGCCGTGTTCGAGATCGAGTAGCGCATGCCGCTGATGCCCTTCTCGTACATCAGGTCCACGATCAGCTTGAGCTCGTGGAGGCACTCGAAGTAGGCGAGGTCCGGGTTGTAGCCCGCCTCGACGAGGGTGTCGAAGCCGGCGCGCACCAGCTCGGAGAGCCCGCCGCAGAGGACGACCTGCTCACCGAAGAGGTCCGTCTCGGTCTCCTCCGCGAAGGTCGTCTCGATGACCCCGGCGCGGGTGCAGCCGATGCCCTTGGCGTAGGCGAGGGCGATGTCCTTGGCCTTGCCGCTCGCGTCCTGCGCCACGGCGACCAGGCCCGGCGTGCCGGCGCCCTCGGCGTAGGTGCGGCGGACGAGGTGGCCGGGGCCCTTCGGCGCGCACATGATCACGTCGACGCCCTCGGCGAGCGGCACCTGGCCGAAGTGGACCGAGAAGCCGTGGGCGAAGAGCAGGACGTTGCCCGGGACGAGGCCGGGGGCGATCTCCTCGCGGTAGATCTTCGCCTGGAACTCGTCGGGCGCGAGGACCATCACCAGGTCGCCCTTCGCGGCGGCCTCGGCGGGCGGCAGGACCTCCAGGCCCTCCTCCTGCGCGGCGGCCACGGAGGACGACGACGGCCGGAGGCCCACCACCACGGACACCCCCGAGTCGCGGAGGTTGAGGGCGTGGGCATGGCCCTGGCTGCCGTAGCCGATGACGGCCACGGTCTTGCCGCTCAGCAGGTCGAGGTCGGCGTCGTCGTCGTAGAACATCGGCACGGTGGCGCTCCGGGTGCGGTGGTGTGGCGGACGGGTGCCCGGCGGGGCTAGGTGGCCGACGAGCCGCGACCGAGCGCGACCACGCCGGTCTTCACGAGCTCGATCAGGCCGAACGGGCGCAGGAGCTGCTCGAAGTTGAGCAGCTCGTCGGACTCCCCCGTCACCTGGATGGTGAGGGACTCCGGGGTGACGTCGATGATCCGCGCCTCGAAGATCTCGACGAGCTGGATGACCTCGCTGCGCGTGCGCGCGTCGGCCTGGACCTTCATCAGCGCGAGTTCCCGGGACACCATGTTGTCCGGGTCCATGTCGCGGATCTTGATGACGTTGACCAGCTTGTCGAGCTGCTTCGTCATCTGCTCGACCGGGAACCGGCTGGCGTCGACCGCGATGGTCATGCGCGATGTGTCGGGGTCCTCGGTGGGGCTGACGGCCAGGGAGTCGATGTTGTAGCCGCGGCGGGTGAACAGGCCGGCGACACGCGACAGGACTCCCGGCTTGTTCTCCACCAGGACCGAGAGGGTGTGCTTCACGGCCGGGCAGCATACCCGACGCGGCCGGGTCCCCCGGGGTCCGCACTACGCTTGTGTCATGGACGGGCGGCTCCTGGTCGTTGAGGACGATCCCCAGGTCCGGGCGATGCTGACGCGCGCGCTCTCGTACGAGGGCTTCGACGTGGCGGCCGCCGGGGACGCCGGGACGGCCATGGCCGCCATGCGCGAGGCGGCCCCCGACCTGATCCTCCTGGACCTGCTGCTGCCGGACGACGACGGCGTGGAGGTGTGCCGCCGGCTGCGGGCGTCGGGGGCGCGGGTGCCGATCCTGATGGTCACGGCCCGCGACACCGTGTCGGACCGCATCGAGGGACTGGAATCCGGCGCGGACGACTATCTGGTGAAGCCGTTCTCGACGGCCGAGCTGGTGGCGCGGGTGCGGGCGCTGCTGCGCCGGGCGCGGACGCGGCAGCCCGGGCACGTGCGGCGGTTCGGGGACCTGGTGCTCGACTCCGCCACCCACGAGGTGCGCCGCGGCGCCCGGCCGATCGAGCTGACCCGGCGGGAGTTCGACCTCCTCACCCTCCTCCTCGACAACCCGGAGACGGTGATGCCGCGCGACCGGATCCTCGTGGAGGCGTGGGGCTACGCCTCCGCGGTCGAGACGAACGCCCTCGATGTGTACGTGGGCTACCTGAGGCGCAAGCTGGAGGAGGGCGGGGAGCCGCGGCTCATCCACACGGTCCGCGGGGTGGGCTTCGTGCTGCGGCAGCCGCCGGGCGGCTGATGCGCCTCCAGACGCGCATCGCGCTCGCCGCCGGCGCGGCCGTGCTCGTGGCGGTCGGCCTCTTCGCCGTCGGGGCCTACCAGCTCATCTCGGAGCGGGCGTACGACCGCCTGGACGACTCCCTGGAGGACACGGCGACCCGGGTGGCGCAGGAGATCACGCGCCCGGACGTCGGCGACCGCGACTTCGCCGAGCCGCCCACGGCGGGCGCCCCCGTCGAGCCCGCGGACGAACCGGGGCCCGCGGGGACCCGCGTGGAGGTGGAGCCCGGCGGGGAGATGGAGCCGAGCGGGCCGCGGACGGTCACGCTCGACGGCGAGCGCTACCGCCTGCTGGTGGAGGCGCTGCCGGTGGGGAGCGACGGGGTGAGCCGCAGCGTGGCCGTCGCGCGCCCCCTGACCGACGTGGAGCGCACCCTCGACGAGGTGGCCCTGGTGCTCGGGGTCGCCGCCGGGCTCGCCGCCCTGCTCGCGACCGGGCTGACGCTGCTCATCTCGCGGGGGGCGCTCCGTCCCCTCTTCGCGGCCCGCCGCGCCGCCGAGACGGTGGCCCAGAGCCAGGACCCGTCCCTCCGGGTGCCCGAGGGCCGCGCCGACGAGGTCGGCGCCCTCGCCCGCGCCATGAACCGGATGCTCGGCCGGCTGGAGGACGCCCAGAGCCGGCTGAAGTCGACGCTCGCCGAGCAGCGCCGCTTCGCCGCCGACGCCTCCCACGAGATGCGGACCCCCCTCACCGCCCTGCGCGGGGAGATCGAGACGCTGCAGGTCTACGACCCGCCGAAGGCCGACCGCGACGCCGCCCTCGCCGACATGGCCCGCTCGGTGGAGCGGATGGACCACCTGGTGGAGGGGCTCCTGGGCCTGGCCCGGGTGGACGGCGGCGACTCCGAGCCCGAGCGCGTCGACCTGGCCGAGATGGTCGGGGAGATCGCGGGGCCCGGGGAGACGGGCGACCTGCCGGACGGGGTCGTCGTGCTCGGCGACCGGGCGGCCCTGCGGGGGATGCTCGCCAACCTCATCGACAACGGGCGCCTCCACGGGGGTGGGGCGGTGCGGGTGGCGGTGCGCGCCGACGGCGGCGACGCCGTGGTCGAGGTGAGCGACGAGGGCCCGGGGATCGCCCCGGAGGACCGGGAGCGGGTGTTCGACCGCTTCTACCGGGCCGCCGGGCGGCGCTCCTCCCCCGGGGCCGGCCTGGGCCTCCCCATCGCGCGGGCCACGGCGGAGCGCTGGGGCGGCTCGCTGCGGCTGCTCCCCTCGGTGGCCGGGGCGCGGTTCGAGGTGCGGCTCCCCCTGGCCTGAGGGTCAGACGAAGACGAACCCGTCCCGGATCGACTCGGCGATGAAGTCCTCGTAGTGCGCGATGAGGGTGATGGCGGTCAGGTCGCTGCAGAGGACCTCGACGTCACCCCACTCGATGTCGAAGAGGAGGATCTCCTCGTCCGCGCTCATGCAGACGACGAAGCCCTCCGGCGCCTGATCCCGCATGCGCTCGTAGAGCAGGCGGAACTGCGGGGGGTCGAGCTCGTCGGCGATGTTCCGGAAGTCGATGGGCTGCTCGGAGTCCTTCGCTCTCCTCCGTCGGGGATCGGGATGACGAGGTGTAGCACGACGTCCAGGGGCCCTGGAGCGCCCCTCCGGCTCCGGGGATCGGCCACTGAGACCTCCCGTCCGGGGCCAAGTGGACCCCGAGCGACGGAGCGCACCGGGCGGGTAGGGTCCCCCGGGACGAGGGAGGTCCCGGCGTGAGGCTCGAACCGCTCTACCGCACCGTGTTCCACTACCCCGACGGCGGCCGGGGGACCGTGCTCGAGGGCGAGGCCGGCTCCGAGGGCCACTACTTCTTCGTGGCCGAGGGCACCGTCGAGGGCCGGGTGACCGGCACGCTGACCGGGGCGAACCATCCCCGGTCGCGCATCGACAAGAACGCGCTGCCGAACATCCAGGGCGCCATCGAGACCGCCGACGGGGCGACGATCATCTTCGACGCCCGCGGCTTCGCCCGGCCGTACCCGCCCGAGAACCGGCAGATCGTCATCGCGATCACCCACGTCACCGGCGACGAGCGCTACGTGTGGCTCAACGACGTCGTCTGCGTCGGGACGGGGGAGTTCCGCCCCCGCGACGGCGGGACGGTGGAGGCGCGCAAGGTCGTCGGCGCGGCCGTGGACTTCGTCATCGACGTCGCCGAGCTCGTCTGGGAGCCCATCCCCTAGCCCGTCCATCCCGAGGCCGGGAGGCCGCCGTGTTCGTCCTGCTCGCCCGCTACACCGTCCCCGCCGAGAAGGTGGACACGCTCCTGGAGGAGCACAAGGCCTGGATCGGCGCGAACGCCGACACGATCCTCCTGACGGCGCGGGAGGAGCCGCTCATCGGCGGGCTCATCCTCGCCCGGGGCGAGAGCATGGAGGCCATGTGGGAGATGGTCCGCCAGGACCCCTTCCACGTCGCGGGGTACTCCGAGTACGAGATCCGCGAGTACAACCCCGTCCGCGCCGCCGCGGGCGTCGAGGGGCTGCTCGGGACCTGAGACCCGCTTAGGAGAGTCCGGCCTTCTCCCGCACCAGCTCGCCCACGCGGGCGGGGTCGGCGCGGCCGCCGGTCGCCTTCATCGCCTGGCCCACGAAGAAGCCGACCAGCTTGTCCTTGCCGCCGCGCAGCTGCTCGGCCTGGCCGGGGTTGTCGGCGAGGAGCTTCTCGACGAGCGCCACCAGCTCGCCCTCGTCGCTGATCTGGCCGAGCCCCTTGCTCTCGACGACCTCGGCCGGCTCGGCGCCCGTCGCGATCACCTCCGCGAGGACCTCCTTCGCCAGCGGCACCGAGAGGGTGCGGTCGGCGAGCAGGCCGAGCAGGGCCGCGAGGCGCGCCGGCGTGACGGGGCTGTCCCAGGGCTCGGTGCCGCCCTCGCGCAGCTGGGCGCGCAGCTCCCCCCGGATCCAGTTCGCCGCGGACTTCGCGTCGGCCCCCTCGGCGACGACGGCCTCGAAGTAGTCGCCCAGCTCGGCCGGCTCGGCGAGCACCTCGGCGTCCTCGAACGTGATCCCCTCGTCGCGCATCCAGCGGCGCCGCCGGTCGGCCGGCAGCTCCGGCAGCCCGGCCCGCAGCTCCTCCACCCAGGCGCGGTCCGGAACCACGTCCACGAGGTCCGGCTCCGGGAAATACCGGTAGTCGTGGGCCTCCTCCTTGGATCGGAGGGAGTGGATCGCGTTCGTCTCGGGGTCGTAGTGCAGCGTCTCCTGCACCACCTGGCCGCCGTCCTCCAGGATCTCGACCTGGCGGGCGATCTCGGCCTCGATGCCGCGCTCCAGGAAGCGGAACGAGTTCATGTTCTTGAGCTCGGTCTTCGTGCCGAGCCCGGTCGTGCCCGCGCGCCGCACCGAGACGTTGGCGTCCGCGCGCATGGAGCCCTCCTCCATGTTGCAGTCGCTCACCCCCAGGCGGCGAAGCGTGGCGCGGAGCTGCCGGAGGAACGCGCCCGCCTGCGTGGCGGTGCGCAGGTCCGGCTCGGTGACGATCTCCAGCAGCGGCGTGCCGCCCCGGTTGAAGTCGACCGAGGAGCTCTGCGCCCCGGCGCGGCGGCCGTCGGCGCCCGCGTGGACCAGCTTCGCCGCGTCCTCCTCCAGGTGGGCGCGGGTGATGCCCACCTCGAAGTCGCCGTCCTCGGACAGCACCACGACCGTCCCGCCGATGCAGATCGGCTCGTCGTACTGGGAGATCTGGTACGCCTTCGAGAGGTCCGGATAGAAGTAGTTCTTGCGGTGGAACTCGGAGCGCGGCGCGATCTCGCAGCCCAGCGCGAGCCCCGTGATCGCGGCGAGGCGGACGGCCTCGCCGTTCAGCACCGGCAGGGCACCGGGGTGCGCCAGGCAGACCGGGCAGGTGTGCGTGTTCGGCGGGTCGCCGAACGACAGCTCGCAGCCGCAGAACATCTTCGTCCGCGTCGCGAGCTGGACGTGGATCTCGATGCCGATGACCGGCTCCCAGCCGGCCGGCGCGCTCACCGGACCCCCGGCGGGGACGGGTCGAAGCCCAGGGCGCCCTCCAGGGCGTGGGCCACGTCGAGCAGGCGGTTCTCGCTGAAGGCCGGCCCGGCGATCTGGAGGCCGACCGGCAGGCCGTCGGACAGCCCGCAGGGGATCGAGATGGCCGGCAGGCCCGCGAGCGACACCGGGATCGTGCAGACGTCCGAGAGGTACATCGCCAGCGGGTCGGCGATCCGCTCGCCGATGCGGAACGCGGTCGACGGCGAGGTCGGCGAGATCAGGAAGTCCACCCGCGAGAACGCGGCCTCGAAGTCGCGCCGGATGAGCGTCCGCACCTTCTGCGCGCGCAGGTAGTACGCGTCGTAGTACCCGGAGGCGAGGGCGTAGGTGCCGAGCATGATGCGGCGCTTCACCTCGGCGCCGAACAGATCGCCGCGGGTGCGCTCGTAGTGCTCCAGCACGTCGGCGGCCCCCTCGGCGCGCGGGCCGTAGCGGATGCCGTCGAAGCGGGCGAGGTTCGCCGAGCACTCGGCCGGGGCGATGAGGTAGTAGGTCGCGACACCGTGTTCGCTCGACGGCAGGCTCACGCGCTCCACCGACCCGCCGAGCTCCTCGACCAGGCCGACCGCGCGGTCGACCGCGGCGCGCACGCCGGGGTCCACCCCCTCCCCCATCAGCTCCTCCACGACGCCGACGCGCACGCCCGAGAGGTCCTGGGCGGTCGGCACCGCGACCGACTCCCGCCACTCGAGCGAGGTCGAGTCCATGGGGTCGTGTCCCACGATGTGGGAGAGCAGCAGGGCGGCGTCGGCGACGGTGCGCGCGAAGGGGCCCACCTGGTCGAGGGACGACGCGAAGGCGATCAGCCCGTACCGCGACACGGCCCCGTAGGTGGGCTTGAGGCCGACGATGCCGCAGAGGGCGGCGGGCTGGCGAATGGACCCCCCGGTGTCGCTGCCCAGGGACCACGGCGCCTGGAACGCGGCGACGGCCGCGGCGGACCCGCCGCTGGAGCCGCCGGGCACGCGGTCGGGGTCCCAGGGGTTGCGGGTGAGCTGGTAGGCGGAGTTCTCGGTGCTCGACCCCATGGCGAACTCGTCCATGTTGGTCTTGCCGATCACGATCGCGCCGGCCTCCTCCAGCCGCGCCACGCAGGTCGCGGTGTAGAGCGGCCGGAAGCCCTCCAGGATGCGCGAGGCCGCCGTTGTGGGGATGTCGCGGGTGGAGAGGGCGTCCTTGATCGCGATCGGCACGCCGCCGAGCGGCGGGCGCTGCGGCATCGCGTCGATCTCACGGGCCCGGGCGCGGACGGCCTCGGCGTCCACGGCCAGGAACGAGCCCCAGCGGTCGTCCCCCACCCGGGCGAGGTGCGCCTCCACGAGGTCGGCGGCGGCGATCTCGCCCGCGTGCAGGGCGCGCACCTGCTCGTGCGCGGTCAGCTCGTGCGGTGCGCTCACGCCTCGAACTTCACGACCGCGAAGCGGCCCTCCACCACCTCGGGCGCCTCGCGCAGCGCCTCCGCCTGGGACAGGCCGGCCCGCGGGACGTCCTCGCGCGTCACGTTCTCGATCGAGATGACGTGGGTCGTGGGCGGGACGTCGTCCAGGTCGAGCGCCTGGATCGCGTCGATGTGGCCCAGGATGCCGGACAGCTCCTGCTGCATCCGGTGCTCCTCCTCGCCCTCCAGCCGGAGCCGGGCGAGGCGGGCGACGTGGCGTACCGTGGCGTCGTCGATCACGCAGCGCAGCCTAGCGGGCCGCGGGACGGGCGTCGGGCGCTCAGCCGGGCGGGGTCAGGCTCACCAGGACCGCGACGGAGACCAGCAGCAGGGCCGCGAGCACCAGCTCCGCGCGGACGCTGACGCGCAGGGCCGTCGCGGCGCCGCGGTCGCCGGGATCGAGCCCGAGGGCGGCGCGCTCCAGGCGCGGGTGGACGACGAAGCGGTTGTAGGCGCCCCCGCACAGGAGCACCGCGAACAGCCCGAGCTTCACGAGCAGGGCCTGGCCGTACCCCGTGTCCAGCAGCTCGCCCGGGGAGATCTCGGCCAGGGCGCGGTACACGCCGGTCACGACGAGCACCGCGACGGCGGTCAGGGCGAGGGCGGAGAAGCGCACGACCACCCCGGCGCCGAAGCGGGTGCGGTCCTCGTCCCCGAGGCGCGCGAGGGCGGGCACGACGAGCACGGCGAGGGCGAGCAGGCCGCCGAACCAGGCCGCCGTGGCGAGGGTGTGGAGCAGGTCGATGCCGATGTTGAGCGTGCGGTCGCCGCCCGTGGAGGCATGCCCGGAGGACGAGATGCCGTAGAGGGCTCCGGCCGGGCCGAAGGCGAGGCCGACGGCGGGGACGATCTCGTCCGGGAGGCCCTCCGGCCCGGTCGCCCGCCGCGTGACGACGGTCGCGATGACGGCGACCACGAGCCCCGCGACCTGGATCCGCCAGGCGGCGCCGAACGCGGTGTCGCCGAGCAGGTCGCCGAGGCCGCCGGGCCCCTCCCGCAGGGCGCGCAGGGTGACGACCGGGGTGAGCACCAGGCCGAGGGCCCACGCCGCCAGGAGCGCGAACCAGGCGGTCCACCAGCCGCGCACCGTCCCGACGAGGGCCTCGGCGGCGCGGGCGCGGACCGCGCTCCGCACGGCCGGGGCCTCCCCCGGCGGCCCCACCCCGCCCCGGGCGACGGCCGGCCCGACGATGCCCGCGCCGAGCACCACCATCCCCAGCAGCAGGATGGGCGCCGACAGGGCGAGGAAGCGGGCGGCCACCGACAGGGGGTCGTGGTCGGAGCGCACGGGCGAGGCCTCCCCCGCCACGTCCGGCGCCGGTCCGCCGACGCCGATGCCGTAGACCCCGCCCCCGGCGTGGCCGTCCTCCGAGAGGACGCGCCAGTGGACGACGAGGCCGTCCGCCGCGGCGGGGACGTCCACGGGGGCCTGGATGGCGCGGTCGTCGAGCGGGTCACGCTCGGCCGGGCCGGAGACGTCGACGTCGTCGGTCGTCGTCACCCGGAGCTCGAGGAACGCCCTCTCCACGGGGACGGTGAGGACAAGACGGACGTCCTCGGGGGCGGCCGCGACGGTGCCGCCGGGCGGGGGCTCGCCGGACGAGGGCACGGCGTGCGCGAGGGCGGACGCCGGCGCGAGGAGGGCGGCGGCCGCGATGAGGGCGCCGGCGAGCCACGTCGGAGCGCGCACGGCGGCGACCGTAGCACCCGGCCCCGTCGCGGGACCGGGCGGCGGTCTACTTCAGGAGCAGGTGCAGCGCGATGATCGCCATGGACGTGATGACGAACGAGCTGGCCGCGAGGCGGAGCGGGCGGAGGACCATCGGGGGCTCCCGATCGTGGTGACGTCTGTCACCACCGTTCTCGGCAGTCCCGGCGCCGGACATGACTCCCCGGGCGGGTGGGTTCGCGGGGCCGGGGGACGTGCCGGGACGCCCCCCATCCGTGCCGGCTCCGTGCCGACTCCGTGCCGGGCGGGGTCACGCGTCGCTCGGCCCTCGTGCCGGGGTCCAAGTGGAACATGAGGGTCCCTGGGAGTGGCGCGGGGGGTGGTTCGGCTCGTCGGGAACGGTCGTCCAGGATCGGCCAACGTCGGCCCTGTGCAGGGGTTTTCGCGTCGAGGTCCACTTGGCCCTCGACGCGAGGTCCGAGCGGCCTCGAACCGAGACCGGGGGGCGCCCCGAACCCCGCGGACCCGCCCTCAGGTGAGGGGGCGCCCCCCGGCGAGGTCGTAGAGGGCGGCACGGGAGACGCCGACGGCGGAGATGACCTCGGTGTGGCCGTTGGCGGTCCAGGCGACGGCCGTGCGGCCGTCGGACTCGAAGCTCCGCAGGAGGACGCCGCGGCGGCCGGTGCGGCGGGCGTCGGCGGGGGCGTCGACCGGGTCGCCGCTCACGGTGGTGTGGGCGATGCGCCGGCCGGCGCGCTCCCAGACGACCGTGGTCGTCGTCCGTCCCTCCACGTCGTCGGTGCGGGCGCCCGTCGGGAGCCAGCCCTGGGACAGCGCCCGCCGGGCGAAGCCGGAGCCCTGGGCGGCGTCCGGGGTGCCGCGGGCCGGCCGCTCCTGCATGTTCACCACGCCGACCACCACGCGGCCCGGGTCGTCGGCGCGGCCGACGCCGAAGGCGACCGCCACGACGATCGCGACGGCGGTGATCGCGAGGCCCACGGCGGTCCCCACGCGGCGCCGGGTCTCGGCGTCCGGGGCGTTCGCGGTGGGGTCGTCGGACGCCGGCATCGGGTGATCTTGACACCCCCGCCGCCCCGGCCCCCCTGGCTACCATGGCTCCCGATGCGAGCCCTCCTCGCCCGCCTGCGCGACCCCGCCGCGTTCGCCCGCCTCACCCTGTGGGCGCTCGTCCTGCTCTGGGTGATCGTGCCCAGCGGGGCCGTCGTGCGCCTCACCGCGTCGGGCCTCGGCTGCCCCGACTGGCCCCTCTGCGACGGGGGCGTCGTGCCGGCCGCGGCCGGCCACGCGGCGATCGAGTACGCCAACCGCCTCCTCTCCGGCGTGGTGGGCGCGGTGGCGATCGGCACCTGGTTCGTCTCCCGCGGCGTGCCGGGCGCGGGCCCGGCGCTGCGCCGCTCGGCCGCCGGCATCGCCCTCACCACCGCGATCCAGATGCCCCTCGGCGCCGTCACCGTGCTCAGCGGCCTCCACCCCCTCGCGGTCGGCACCCACTTCCTCGTGTCGATGATCGCCCTGGCGTGCGGGACGATCCTCTTCATCGCGGCCCGCGACCTGCGCGACGGCCGCACCCGGGCGTGGAGCCCGCGCCGCGGCGTCATGGCCGGACTCGTCGCGCTCAGCGCGGCGGTGGTGCTCGTCACGGGCGTCATCGTCACGGCCGCGGGCCCGCACAGCGGCGACGACGACGTCACCAAGCGCTTCGGCGACCTGCTCCTCGCCCTCCAGGTGCACGTCCGGGCGGCGATCGCGTTCAGCGCCCTCGCGCTGATCCTGATCGTGTGGGTCTGGCGCGAGGGGGGCGTCGACCGCCTGACCGCGCGCCTCGCGCTGGTCGCGGTCCCGCTCATCGCCCTCCAGATCGGGCTCGGGGAGTACCAGTACCGCAACGGCCTGCCCTGGCAGGTCGTCACCGTCCACGTCTCGACGGCCGCCCTCGTGTGGGGCGTCATCGTCGCCGCCTGCTGGGGGATCGCGCGCCCGGCGCGCGAGGCCGATCAGGGCCGGCGGGACGCCACCCTCTGGCAGGGGACGCAGCGCACCGAGTCCGGCAGCGCCCTCAGCCGCCCCTCCGGGATCTCCGCGCCGCAGTCGACGCAGATCCCGTAGGTCCCGGCGTCGATCGCCTCCAGCGCGGCGCGTAGGCGGGCCTCGCGCTCCTTCCACTGGAGCTGCTGCCGCAGCTCGCGCTCCCGGGCCTCGGCGTCGGTCGCGGCCTCCGCCGGGTGGTGATGCCCGTCGCCGCGCTCCTCGTCCGTCGACAGGTCGCGCTGCTGCAGGGCGGCGGTGACCTCCTGGCGCAGGCGCTCCAGGCGCTCGGCCTGGCCCTCGATGGGGGTGCTCCGGTCGGGCATGGCGCGATGGTAGCGGGACCGCCACACGCCTCCCAGGCGGGTCGCCGGGGCGGGCGCTAGCCTGCCGGGCGGCCAGGCGACGGGAGGACCACGCGTGACCGGTGCGGCGGCGGTCGAGGCGGAGGGGCTCGAGCGCGAGTTCAAGGGCGGGATCCGTGCCGTGGACGGCGTGGACCTCGCGGTGCAGCAGGGCGAGGTGTACGGCTTCCTCGGGCCGAACGGCGCCGGGAAGAGCACGACCGTCCGCATGCTCACGACCCTCCTGCGCCCCACCGGCGGCCGGGCGCGCGTCGCCGGCCACGACCTCCTGTCCGACCCGGCCGGGGTGCGCCGCTCGATCGGCGTCGCCCTCCAGGACGCGGCCATCGACCGCTACATGACCGGGCGCGAGCTGCTGCACCTGCAGGCCGTGCTCCACGGCTTCGACCGGGCCACCGGGCGGGCCCGCGCCGTCGAGCTGCTGGAGCGCGTCGACCTCGTCGCGGCCGGGGACCGGCGCGTCGGCACCTACTCGGGCGGCATGCGCCGGCGCCTCGACCTGGCGCTCGCCCTCGTCCACGAGCCGGCCGTCCTCTTCCTGGACGAGCCCACCACCGGCCTCGACCCCACCTCCCGCGCGACGCTCTGGGAGGAGGTGCGGCGCCTCAACCGCGAGGCCGGCACCACCGTCTTCCTCACCACCCAGTACCTGGAGGAGGCCGACCAGCTCGCCGGTCGGGTCGGGATCATCGACGGCGGCCGCATCGTGGCCGAGGGGACCCCGGCCGCCCTGAAGGCCGAGGTGGGCGACCCGACGCTCGAGATCGTCCTCGGCGAGGACGACGACCCGGGCCGCGCCGCGGCCGCCCTCGCGCCGTTCGGCCCGCCGGTCCCCGCCCGCCCGGGCGCCGTCGCGGTGCGGCTGCCCGCCGGGGCGCCCGCGCTCGCCGCGGTGGTGCGGGCGCTCGACGAGGCGGGGGTCCACCCGGCGTCGCTCGACCTCGCGCAGCCGACACTGGACGACGTATTCGCCGCCCACACCGGCCGCCGCCTGGAGGCCGACCAGCCCGAGGCGGCGCCGCCACCCGGGGCCGCCGCCGCGTGAGCCTCGCGCTGGCGCAGACCGTCGCGCTCGCGCGGCGCGGGGTGATGGGGACGCTGCGCACGCCGCAGGCGCTCATCCCGAGCCTGTTCTTCCCGCTCTTCCTGCTGGCGACCTTCTCCGCGTCCTTCGCGGACGCGCCGGGGGCGATCCCCGGGTTCCCGCCGGTGCGCGGGTTCCTGGACTTCGCCCTCTCGGGGGCGATCCTGCAGGGCGTCCTGATCGGCGGCACGACCGCGGGGGCGGCCTTCGCGCTCGACATGGAGGGCGGCTTCTTCGACCGGCTCGTGGCGTCGCCGGTGTCGCGCTCGGCCATCCTCACCGGGCGCATCGCCGGCGGGGTGGCCGTCGCCATGGCCCAGACCGTCCTCTTCGTCGCGATCGGCGTCGCCTTCGGCGCCCGCATCGAGGGGGGCGTCCCCGGGCTGGCGATGCTCCTGCTGCTCGCGGGCCTGCTCGCCATCGCCATGAGCGGCCTCGGCATCTGGCTCGCGCTGCGCAGCGGCTCGGCCGAGGCGGTGCAGGGCACGTTCCCCCTCTTCTTCGCGCTGATGTTCTTCTCGTCCGCGTTCTTCCCCCGGGAGACGATGACCGGGTGGTTCCGGGTGGTGGCGGACTGGAACCCGATCTCGTATCTCGTCGAGGCCATGCGCCAGCAGGTGATCTCCGGCGTGGACACGCGGGTCACGCTGATCGGCCTGGGCGTCGCGGTGGGCCTGGCGGGCCTGTCGATCGGCGCCTGCCACCTGGCGTTCCGCCGGCGGCTGAGGGGCGACGCGTGAGGCACGCCCTGTCCGTGAGCGGCGGCCTGGCCTGGCGGAGCCTGATCCTCGTGCGGCGGATGCCGTCGGTGTTCCTCCCCTCCCTCGTGATGCCGCTGTTCATCCTCATCACGACGGCGGGGGCCTTCCGCGGCATCTCCGCGCTCCCCGCCTTCGCGGGGGAGTCGTACCTCGCGTTCACGATCCCGCTGGCGACGGTGATGGGCGCGGGCTTCGCGGGGATCAACGCCGGGATGACGCTGGCGCGCGACATCGAGGGCGGCTTCGTGGACCGGCTCGTCGCGAGCCCGGCCCCCCGCATCACGCTCATCGCGGGGCCGCTCGCCGCGGCGGCGGTGCGGAGCGTCTTCACGACGACCGTCGTGCTCGCCGCCGGGCTGATCGGCGGCGTGGGGCTGCCCGGCGCCGGGGGCACGCTGACGGTGTACCTCCTGGCGATCGGCTTCTCGGCCGCGACGGCCTGCTGGGCGATGGGCGTCGCGCTGCGGGCCCGGACGATCCAGGCGGCCCCGCTGATGCAGGTGGTGGTGTTCATGTCCGTGTTCACCTCCGTGGCCTACGCGCCGCAGGAGCTCCTCACCGGATGGCTCGCCCGCGTGGCGAGGGTGAACCCGGTCACCTACGTTCTGGAGGCCTCGCGCGCGGCCGAGCTCGGCACCCTGGGATGGGACGAGCTGTGGCCCGGGGTCGTGGCCGTGACGGGGCTCGTCGCGGTCCTCGGGCTGTGGGCGCTGACGGGGCTCCGGACCCTCGGGAGGAGATGACGATGGCCGACGAGCGGCTGGTGATCGACGCGGCGCTGGGGGCGCACCTGGACCGCCTGGCCCGGGTCCCCGACGAGATCGCCGCGCTGTCCCACGAGATGGACGGCGACCCCTTCGAGGTGATGATGACCCACCCCGACCTGGGCGCCCTGCTGGAGGTGCTGACGCGCTCCACCGGGGGCCGCCGGGTGCTGGAGGTGGGGACCTTCGTGGGCACGTCGGCGGCCTGGATCGCCCGCGGCCTGGCGGAGGACGGGCACATCGACACGCTGGAGGCCGACCCGGAGCGGGCCGACCGGGCGGAGCGGTTCTTCGCGCGGTCGGGGATCGCCGGCGCGATCACCGTGCACCGCGGGCCGGCGGGCGACACGCTGCCGGGGCTCAGCCCGGGCTACGACCTCTGCTACATCGACGCCGACAAGACCAGTTATGCCGCCTACCTGGAGCACGCCGTCCGGCTGGTGCGCCCGGGCGGGCTCATCGTGGCGGACAACGTCCTGGCCGGCGGCCGCGTGGCCCTGCCGGCGGACGAGCGCGACGAGAGCGCCGCCGCCCTCGCGGAGTTCAGCCGCATCGCGGTCGGCCACCCGCGCCTCGCCACGGCCGTCCTCACGGTCGGCGACGGCATCACGCTGTCGGTGGTGCGGGAGCCCTGAGCCCCGCGGGCGGTCAGCCCCCGCCGATGCCCTGGCGCCGCTGCCAGCTCCTCAGGGCGAACCAGCCGATGACGAAGATGACGAAGATGCCGGCGGCGATCTCCAGCGATCCCAGCGCCAGCGCGACGAGCGCGCCGATGAACAGCAGCAGCGCCGCCACGGCGAGCACGATCGCGATGCGGCGGCGTGAGGCGTCGTCCCCGGCCATGACCGGAATCGTAACGGCGGCGTGACACACCGGCACCCGCGCCGGCGGCGGGCTGTCCTATGCTCCCGCCCGATGCGCGTCCGTCCCGTCCTCGCGGCCCTGCTCGGCTCGGCCGCCCTCGCCGCTGCCGGCGTCGCCCCGGCCGGCGCCCAGACCGGGGTCATCGCGCACATGACCTGCATCGCCCCCGCCGACGCGGCGGGCATCGACGCGATGCTGGAGAGGGCCGCGAGCCCGCTGGCCGGTGAGGGCGCCACGTTCGTCGAGGCGTCGACGGCCGTCGGTCTCGACCCGCGGGCCCTGGTGGCGATCGCCGCGCACGAGACGATGCTCGAGACCTACGTGCCGTCGCAGGCGATCAACAACGCCTTCGGCCTCGGCCCCGGGATCGCGTTCCCCAGCGAGAGGGCCGCCATCCGCCGCGCCGCGCGGACGCTCGGGGCCTACTACCTCGCCGAGGGCCGCGTGACGCTCGCGGACATCGGGTCCAAGTGGGCGCCGATCGGCGTCGCCAACGACCCGACCGGGCTCAACCGGAACTGGACACGGGGCACCGGGCTCTACTACGCCGCGCTCGGCGGCGACCCGGACCTCACCGTGCTGCTCGCCGACCAGCAGGCGGCGCCGCCCTGCGCCGGCACCCCGTCCCTGGCCCCGGCCCCGTCGGAGGCCGCGTCGGCCGCCTCGGATCAGCCGGCCGGCCCGCCCGTGGTCACGGTCTGGGGCGGCCAGGCCCCCGCGGCCACCGGCCCCGGCGCCGAGGGCGGCGCGGACCCGGCGACCGGCCAGCCGGCCGTCCTGGAGGGCTTCGCCTTCCCGCTGGCGCTGCCCGAGGGCGGCGCCGCCGCCTACCACGACGCGTTCTCCGAGCCCGGCCCGGACACGTGCGGCGACGGCCGCCACCAGTGCGCGATCACGATCACCGGCGGGCCGGGCGACGCCGTCGTCGCGATGGCCGGGGGCACCCTGCGCGGCGCCTCCCCCGCCGAGCGCGAGGCGGGCATCGCCTTCTGGATCGAGACGCCCGGCGGGGACCGCCTCGGCTACGGCCCGCTCGCCGCGTACCAGCCGGGGGTCGGCGAGGGGACGGCGGTCGGCCCGGGCGCCCACCTGGGCTCCACGGCCGGCTGGCTGCGCGTCACCTGGGAGCGCGGCGGGACGCGCGTCAACCCGTTCCCCCTCCTCCAGGCGACCCGGCCGCCGACGGCCTGAGGCCCGGCGTGGCCGGGGCCGAGCGCGCCCGGGCGCTGCACGCCTTCGCCGCGCTGTACGGGGCCGGGCGGTTCTTCGACGCCCACGAGGAGCTGGAGACCGTCTGGCGGCGCTCGCCGGACCTCGACATGCGCTTCCTGCAGGGCCTCATCCAGTGGTCCGTGGCCTTCGAGCACCACCGCCGCGGCAACAGCCACGGGGCCCGGGTGCTGCTCGGCCGGGCGCTCCGGAACCTGGAGGGGGCGCCGCCGGGCCACATGGGGTGCGACATCTCGGCGTGGCGGGACGCGACCGACGACCTGGTGCGGGCGTTCGCCGAGTGGGACGCCGGCGGCCCGCGCCCGGAGGTCGCGGCGCCGCCGATCGTCGTAGGCTGACGGCGCCACCCACCCGACCCGGAGGCCCCGCAGTGAACGCGATCGTCCTGACCGAGACCGGCGGCCCCGAGGTGCTCCGCGTCGGCACCGCCCCCGACCCGGTCGCCGGCCCCGGGCAGGTGGTGGTCGACCTGAGAACCGCCGCGCTCAACCGCCGCGACGTGTTCGTGCGCAAGGGCATCGCCCCGAGCCCGCTACCGGTCATCCCCGGGTCCGACGGCGCCGGGGTGGTGCGCGCCGTGGGCGCGGGCGTGAGCGGCGTGGCGGAGGGCGACGAGGTGGTCGTGCTGCCCTCGCTCGGCTGGGGCGGCGGCGAGGACGCCCCGGCACCCGGCTTCCGCATCCTGGGCGGCCCGGACGACGGCACCTACGCCGAGCAGGTCCTGCTCCCCGCGGAGAACGTGCTGCCCCGCCCCGTCCGGTTGTCGTGGGAGGAGGCGGCCGCGCTGCCGCTGGCCGGGCTCACGGCCTACCGGGCATTGTTCTCCCGGGCGCGGGCGCGCAGCGGCGAGACGGTCCTGATCATCGGCATCGGGGGCGGCGTCGCCACGATCGCACTGCACCTGGCCCGGGCCGCCGGCTGCCGGGTCATCGTCACCTCGTCATCCCACGAGAAGCTGGCCCGCGCCCGGGACCTCGGCGCCGCCGCCGGCGTGAACTACCGCGAGGACGACTGGGTGGCGCAGGTGAAGGAGGCCTCGGGCGGCGGCGTGGACGTCGTCGTCGACTCCGTCGGCTCGACCTGGGCCGACTCCATCGCCTGTGCGCGCCCGGGCGGCCGCGTCGTCGTGTTCGGCGGCACGGGCGGCGGGAAGGTGGAGCTGATGGTGCGGCCCGTGACCATGGGGCAGGTGTCGCTGCTCGGCACGACCATGGGCAGCCCGCGCGACTTCGCCGCCCTGCTCGCCGCCGTGGGGCACCAGGGCTGGGCGCCGGTCATCGACTCGGTGCGGCCGCTGGCCGAGGCGGCCGACGCCCACGCCCGCGAGGAGGCCGGCGAGCACTTCGGCAAGCTGGTCCTGTCGATCGCGTGAACCCGCTCGCGGCGCGGGTGCTGGCCGCGGCGCGGGCCGAGACGGGGTCCCGGGCCGCCCGCGGCGGGCCGGAGGACGCGCTCGACGCCGCGGCCCTCGCGGCGCGCGTGGAGGCCGACCCGGACGCCCGCGCCGACCTGGACGCGGCCCTGACGGCCCTGCGCCGCCGCCATCCGATGGCCGACCCGGCGGGCGAGGGGCCCCGCGCCGCGCGGCGGGCGCGCCTCGACGTGGCCCTGGGCGCCGTCGACGAGCTGCTGCTGGCGGGCGAGCTCGTGCCGGACGGCCCGGGCCGCGTGCTGCTGCCGGGGTTCGGCCCGGCCACGTGGCGCGCGCTGCGGGAGCCCGGGGCCTGGGCCGCCGCCGTGGCGGCCGGCCCCCTCGCGGACCTGGGCGACGCGGCGCCGGCGGGCCTGGCGCGGCCGGCCGACCCGGCCCTGGCGGGCGCCGCCCGGCGGCTCCTGGCGCGGCAGGCCGAGCGCCAGGACCTGCGCGACGCGCTCATCCGCGCCGAGGCGAGCGCCCGGCACGCCGCCGGGCGCGGCCTGCACGACAGCCTGGCCGCGGTGGAACGCGACGTGGCCGGCCTGCAGGCGGCCCTGGAGGCCGCCGACGCCGACCTCGCCGCGCTCTGGGAGGCGGGCGTTACCGTATCTCGGTAACGGAGCCGTCCTCCACCCGCAGGCGGCGGGTCACCCGCACGTTCTCCAGCATCCGGCGGTCATGGGTCACGAGCAGGAGGGCGCCGCCGAAGTCGGCGAGGGCGCCCTCGAGCTGCTCGATCGCCTCCAGGTCGAGGTGGTTGGTGGGCTCGTCGAGGACGAGGCAGGTGACCGGCCGTGCGGCGAGCAGGGCGAGCAGCGCCCGGGTGCGCTCGCCCGGCGACAGGTCGCCGGCGGGCCGCACGACCCGGTCGGCGTCGAGCCCGAACTTGGCGAGCAGCCCCCGGGCCCCCTGGGCGGTCACCCCGGCCCGGCCGGTCACCGCGTCGAGCAGAGTGGGCGCCGCGACCAGGCTGGTGCGCTCCTGCTCCACCTCCCCCACCACCACCGACGGGCCCGTCCGGGCGCGCCCGGCGTCCAGCGGCACCCGGCCGAGCAGCGCGGCGATGAGCGTGCTCTTGCCGCCGCCGTTCGGCCCGGTCACGACGACCCGGTCCCCGCGGCGCACCTCCAGGTCGACGGGGCCCAGGGTGAATGCGCCCCGCCGCACCACCGCGCTCTCCAGCGCCGCGACGACGTCCCCTCCGCCGGTGCCCGGCGCGAGCCGCAGCTGCAGCCGCCAGCCCTCCCACGGCTTGTCGACCACGTCGAGCCGCTCCAGCGCGCGCTCGGTGGCGCGCACCTTGGACGCCTGCTGCTCGCTGCGCTCGCTCCGCATGGCGCGGCCGATGCGGTCCGGGTCGCGCGGCCGCTTCTTCTCGCGCCGCACGCCCTCCTCCGACCACGCCCGCTGGCGGCGCATCCGGGCCTGCAGGCGGTCGCGCTCGGCCGTGTAGCGGCCGTGGGCCCCGTACTGCCGGTCGCGCGCGACGCCGGACTGCAGGACGTAGTCCGTCCAGCCGCCGGCGAACTCCCGGAGGCCGTGGTCCGGTTCCGTGATCTCGGCGATGCGGCGCGCGCACCGGTCGAGGAAGGCGCGGTCGTGGGAGACGGTGACGATGGCGCCGCGGTGGCCGTCGACGAGGCGCTCCAGGATGTCCAGCCCGGCGAAGTCGAGGTCGTTGGTGGGCTCGTCCAGCAGTAGCAGGTCGAGCCGCGCGAGGGCGAGCACGGCGAGGCCGACGCGCGCGGCCTGGCCGCCCGAGAGAGCCCCCACCGGCACCCCGAGCCGGTCGGCGGGGAGGCCGACGTCGGCGAGGGCGGCCGCGGACCGGGCGTCCAGGTCGTCGCCGCCGAGCCCGAGGAACGCGTCGAGGGCCGCCGCGTGCTCCTCCACCCGGCCGGGGTCGTCCTCCAGGGCGCGGGTGAGCGCGTCGAGGCGCGCGGAGGCCGCGGCGACCCCGGTGCGGCGGGCGATGTGCTGGGCGACGGTCTCGTCCGGGGGGATCCCGGCGCGCTGGTCCAGCAGGCCCACGCGCAGCGCCGGCGGGGCCCGGGTGACCGAGCCCTCGTCGGGCTCCAGGAGCCCGGCCATGACCTTCAGCAGCGTCGACTTGCCGACGCCGTTGGGCCCCACGACGCCGATGCGGGCGTCGTCCGGGACGAGCAGCGACACGTCGCCGAGCACGCGGCGCGGGCCGAACGCCAGCGAGACGTGGTCGAGCCGGAGCACCCGGGCAGCGTGGCAGACCGGGGGCCCGGCGCACCGCTAGGCTTCGCCGCCGTGGATCTCGACCTCCTCCGGGCCCTCTGCGAGGCATCCGGCCCGTCCGGCCGCGAGGAGCGCGTGCGGGCCGTCGTGGAGCCGGAGCTGACGGCGCTCTGCGACCGCGTCGACACCGACCCGCTCGGCAACCTGTCCGGGATCCGGGAGGGCGACGGGCCGCGGCTGATGATCGCCGCCCACATGGACGAGATCTCCCTGATGGTCACCCACATCGACGACCGCGGGTTCCTGAAGGTGATCCCCGTCGGCGGCTGGGACGCGCGCACGCTGGTGGGGCAGCGCGTGCGGGTGCACGGGCGCGAGGACCTGGACGGCGTCGTGGGGCTGACGCCGGTCCACCTGCTCGACCAGAAGGACCGGGGCAAGAACCTGGAGGTGGGCGACCTCGGCATCGACCTGGGCCTGCCCGGGGAGCGGGTGAAGGAGCTCGTGCGGCCGGGCGACGGCGTGACCCGCATCCGGGCGCTGCGCCCGCTGGGGGACCTCGTGACCGGGAAGTCCCTCGACGACCGCGTCGGGGTCTACGTGATGCTGGCCGCCCTGCGGCTCGCGAAGCCCTCCCCCGCCGAGGTGTGGGCGACGGCGACGGTGCAGGAGGAGGTGGGCCTGCGCGGCGCCCGCGTCGCGGCCGCCCGCGTGCGGCCGCACATCGCCCTGGCCATCGACACCTGCACGGCGGACGACGGGCCGGGGACGCCGGCGTCGGGGCCGTCCACCCGCCTCGGCCAGGGCGCGGCCATCCGGATCATGGACGCGAGCGCCATCGGCTCCCACCGGCTGGTCGAGCTGCTGACGCGCATCGCCGAGGAGGAGGGCATCCCCCACCAGTTCCACGTCGCCAACCGGGGCGGCACGGACACGGGGAGCCTGCAGCTCTCGGGCGACGGGGCGATCGCGGGCTGCGTGAGCATCCCCACCCGCTACGTCCACTCCAGCGTCGAGGCCTGCCACCCCGACGACGTCGACAACGCGGCCCGCCTGGTCGCCGCGTTCGTCGAGCGCGTCGGGGAGCTCGACCTGGGCTAGGTCAGGCCACCGAGACGCCGAGCACCACGGCGCCCACCATGAGGGCGGCAATGGAGACCCAGACCTGCGGGCCGGCCTTGCCGTAGGCCATGTGCCCCCGGCCGAAGCCGGAGAGGATGAATCCCGCGGCCGCGCCGCCGACGATGCCGCCGAGGTGGCCGCCCACCGAGATGCCCGGCAGGAGGAACGTGATGACCAGGTTGAGGAGCAGCAGCATCCCGACCGTGGAGCCGAGCAGGGCCACGCCCCGCTGGCGTTCGAGCAGGAAGACCGCCGCCATGAGCCCGAAGACGCCGCCCGACGCGCCCACGGTGATCGAGTCCGGGCTCATCAGGAGCGCGCCGGCCGAGCCCCACAGGATCGACGAGAAGTAGATCGCCAGCAGGCGGCCGGGGCCGGCGTAGCGCTCGAGCGCCGAGCCCAGGAACCACAGCAGGTACATGTTGAAGGCGATGTGGATGATCCCGGCGTGCAGGAACGCGCCGGTGACCATCCGGTACCACTCGCCGTCGGCGACCGCGGGGCCGTAGATGGCGCCGTCCCGGACGATCTGCGAGCCCTCGACGCCGCTGTAGCCCACGCCCTGCGCGATCTCGGCGAGGTAGACGAGGATGTTGACCGCCACCAGCACGCCGGTGGCGATCGCGGCGTCCCCGCGGGTGACGGACCGGGCCCGGCGGGCGGCGGTCGTGGCCGCGGACGGGCCCCCCGCGCCGCCGCGGGCGCACTCCGGGCAGCGCATCCCGACCGCCGCCTGCGTCATGCAGGACGTGCAGATCGGCCGGTCGCACGAGGAGCACGACAGCAGCGTCTCGCGGTCCGGGTGGCGGTAGCAGTGCTCCGTGTCCGGGGCCTGCGTCTCGGGCTCGGTCGCCATCCGCCGCCAGCGTAGCGCGGCGGCGGACGGGCGGACCGCCCCCCGGGGCTTGCGCCCTGCGCTAGCCTGGCGCGCAGTGTGGTTCGAGTCGTCCGCCCTGACCCCGCGGACCGTGTCCGGGGAGTCGTGATGATGACGGCGGGAGAGGTGCCCGAGGACCGTGGCGCGCCCGGGGCCCAGGTGGGTTTGCGGATCGCCACGGAGGAGCACGACGGCTGGGTCGTGGTCGCGTTCTCCGGCGAGCTCGACCTGGAGGAGTCGGGCCGCGCCGAGGCCGCCCTCGCGGAGGCGCGGGCGCGGGCCGTGACCGGCGTCACCGCCGACCTGCGGGACGTCTCGTTCCTCGGCAGCACCGGCATCCGCATCCTGCTGGAGGCCCGTGACGCCGCGGTCGCGGCGGGCCTGCGTTCCGGGGTGCTGCAGGGGGACGGGGCGGCGCGCCGGCTGATCGAGCTGCTCGGGCTCACCGAGGAGCTGGACGCGATCGACGCCGACGGGTGAGGGGGGACGGCGTGCACATCGACCCCGACGCCCTCGCCGCGAGCCTCAACGCCCTCGCCCCCGGCACGGGGGAGCCGCCCCCGGTGGAGGCCGCGCTCGCGGGCGTCATCGACGCCACCCGCGGCCTCTTCGGCGTGGCCGGCGCGGGTCTCATGCTCACCGACGCCGGCGGCGGGCTGCGCTACGTCGGCGGCACCGACGCCGCCGCCCGGGCGCTGGAGGCCGCCCAGGAGGAGCTCGGCGTGGGCCCCTGCGTGGAGAGCTTCGTCACCGCGACGCCCGTGGAGACGAGCGACCTGGCCCGCGACGAGCGCTGGCCGGAGCTCTCCGGCCGCGTCGTCCCCGCCGGCGTGGTGGCCGTGCTGGGCGTCCCCACCCACATCGGGGGCGTCGCCGTCGGCTCCCTCAACGTGTACCGGGCCGAGGCCTACGAGTGGGACGCCTCCGACGTCTCGGCCATCGCGGCGCTCAACGAGGTGGTCGAGGGGATCCTGGCCACGGCCGTCGCGGCCCACCGCCAGGGCGTCGTGGTCGAGCAGCTGCAGACCGCCCTGCAGAAGCGGGTCACCATCGAGCGCGCCGTGGGCGTGCTGATGGAGCGCCACGCGGTGGACGCCCCCGTGGCGTTCGGGGCGCTGCGCCGGACGGCCCGCGACGAGCGCCGCGCGGTCGCCGACCTCGCCTCCCAGGTCATCGCCGGGGACGACGTGGTCGGCGGGCGCCTACCCCGCCCCGAGCCGACCTAGGAGCGCCCGCCTCGGGGGCTTCGGCGGGATCCCCTTCTCGGCCCTGCGCTTCGCGCGCCGTAGGGCGATGAGGCTGAACAGCCCCGCCCCGATGAGCCCGATCGCGGTGCGGGTGGGGCTCACCATCCAGCAGGCCCCGAGCACGACGACGCTCAGCGCGACCACGATGATCCGGGCGCGGATGCGGGCCCTGCGGGGGTCCTTCGCCGGGCGCGGCACGGCGCCCTGGAAGGCCGCGACCGCCCGTTCCTCGCCCAATGTCCGGGGCCCGTGGGCCTCCGGCGGGGCCGAGAGGTCCGTCCATCCCTCGCGGATCGCGACGGCGGCGACGACGGCGAGGTCCTCGTCGGTGACGGCGGAGGGCGGCATGCCGCCTCCCTCGGCATCATGGCGGGAGACTTGAGCGCCGGTGCGGCGCGTTGACCTCCGTTCGCGCGACGAGTTTACTTCAGGCTTCGCACGCCGGTCCCCACGGGGGCCGGCGTCAGCGTGTCCGCCGGCCCCGTGACCGAGAGGCCCCCTGGCATATGACCGTTCCGCCCCCGTTCGCCACCACGCCGCCCAGCGGCCTCCCGGACCTGATCGAGCACGACGCGTGCGCCCTCGCCGCCTTCGCGACCCGCGACGGCAAGCCGAGCCGCGCCATGCTGGAGCACGCGCTGACCTCGCTGCAGATGATGGTCCACCGCTCCGGGAGCGTGGACGGCGAGGGCGACGGCAGCGGCCTCCTCATCGACCTCCCGCTCCCGGCCTGGCGCCGGCGCCTGGTGTCCGAGGGCCTGGACCCGGCCGTGGCCGACGACGCGCGCTTCACGGTCGCCCACATCTTCTTCGACTCCCAGGAGGACGTGGACGCCCAGATCCCGCGGATCGAGGCGATCATCCGCGAGTTCGGGTTCGAGGTCGTGTGGAGCGGCGAGGGCACCATCGACCGCGGCGCCCTGGGCCCCCGCGCCTCCGAGACGCCGCCGATCTTCTGGCAGATCGCGTGCCTCGCCGAGCCGGGCATCCCGGCCTCCACCCACTGTTACCGCGCCATGTGCCGCATGGAGCGCGAGCTCGACTGCCACGTCGCCTCGTTCTCGGCCAACGACGCGGTCTACAAGGTGCAGGGCCAGCCCGAGGTGATCGCCCGGTTCTACCCGGAGATGCAGGAGCCCGACTTCGCGTCGTCGCGGATCATCGCCCACAACCGCTACTCGACGAACACGTACCCCACGTTCAGCCGGGTGCAGCCGTTCTCGATCCTCGGCCACAACGGCGAGATCAACACGATCGCCCAGCTCCGCGAGCAGAGCGAGCAGCTCGGCCTGCCGATCACGCGCAACGGCTCCGACAGCCAGGACCTCAACCGGCTCCTGGAGGGCCTGATCTTCGAGAAGGGCCTCTCCCTGCTCGAGGCCGTCGAGTTCGCCTTCCCGCCGATCCTCGGCGAGGTGCACCGCCTGCCGGCCAAGCTGCAGGACCTCTACGTGCACTACCGCGAGGCGCTCGGCCCCTACGCGCAGGGGCCCGTGGGCCTCGCGACGCGGGCCGCCGGCGAGATGGTGTTCGCCGTGGACGCGATGGGCCTGCGCCCGCTCTGGTGGATCGAGACGGACGACATGTTCGTCATCTCCTCCGAGCCGGGCATCGTCCCCGTCACCGAGCTGACCCGCGACCCCGCCCCCCTCGCCCCCGGCGAGAAGGTGGCCCTCATCACCGGCGAGGACGGCGCCCCCGTGGTGCTCGACTACTGGGAGGTGCAGCGCGAGGTCTACCAGCGGGCCAAGGGCCGCGGCGCCCTCCCGACGGCCGAGACGCGCGCCCGCCTCGCCGGCGGCCTCGACCCGGTGGCCGTCGAGGAGTACCCGGACGACGACGACGCCACCCCGGAGCTCGAGCTCGAGACGCTGCTCGCCTCCGCGGGCTGGATCGAGAGCGACAAGCAGCAGCTCCAGTTCCACGCCGACCGCGGCGCCGAGCCGATCGGCTCGCTCGGCTGGGACGGCCCCCTGGGCCCCTTCACCCCGGTCCCGATGCCGCTCTCCGACTACCTCCAGGAGACGGTCGCGGTCGTCACCAACCCGGCCATCGACCGCGAGCGCGAGGTGGAGCACTTCTCCACGCGCGTCGTGCTCGGCCGCCGGCCCCCGATCGAGGGCGTCGAGCCCGAGCCGCCGCAGCGCTGCGAGCTGCGCATGCCGATCATCCTCGGCGGGATGCGGCCCGGCACGGCCACCCTGTCGCTCCCGGAGACGCGCCGCGTCGCCGTCGGCCAGGGCGTCGCCTGCATGGAGGACGTGCTCGCCGCCTGGGACTGGCGGGCCGCGCGCCTGCCGCTGCACTTCGCGAAGCACGGCAGCGTCCGCGAGCACCTGGAGCACCTCTCGCAGGCCGCGGTCGCCGCGGTCCAGGAGGGCGCGGAGCTCCTCGTCCTGCACGACCTGGGCGCCGGGCCCGGCGAGCGGGTCTGCGACCCGCACCTCGCCGTCGCCGCGGTCGACAAGGCCCTGCGGGAGGCATTCAAGGAGGACGGCTCCTCGTACCGGCGCGACGCCTCGCTGGTGCTGCAGGCGGCCGGCATCCGCAACGTGCACGACGTGATGGTCGCGCTCGGCTTCGGCGCCCAGGCGCTGTGCCCCTACGCGATGATGGAGAAGGCCATGGACGGCGCGCCGGCGCCGTTCGCCGCCGCCACCAACGTCCTCCAGGGCCTGCAGAAGGGCATGGAGAAGGTGCTCTCGACGCTCGGCATCCACGAGCTGCGCGGGTACGGCCGCCTCGTGTCCGCCATCGGCGTGACGCCCGAGGTGCTCGGCATCCTCGCGATCCCCGGCTTCTGCGCCTCCGAGGGCCGCGGCCTCGGCCTCGACGACCTCGACGGCCTCGCGGAGCAGGGCCGGCAGATCCGCGCCGGCGAGGACAGCCCGTCCAAGGTGAAGCTCCCGCGCATGTACCCGAAGGTCTGGAAGGCCCTCGCGAGGGTCGCCACCTCGGAGCGGGGGTACGAGGAGTTCGCCGAGACGCTCGACAAGCTCGAGACGGAGCAGCCGGTCGCGCTGCGCCACTCCCTTCAGCCGCAGCTCGCCCCCGAGGGCGAGCGCATCCCCGCCGACCGGGTGTCGTCGCGGGTGGGCGAGCACACCCTGCCGTTCATCATCAGCTCGATGAGCTTCGGCTCCCAGGGCGAGATCGCGTTCCGCTCCTACGCCGAGGCGGCCGCGCAGGCCGACATGCTCTCCATGAACGGCGAGGGCGGCGAGATCCCGGACATGTACGGGAAGTACCCGAAGCACCGCGGGCAGCAGATCGCCTCCGGCCGCTTCGGCGTCTCGTCGCTGCTGCTCAACTCGTCCGAGTGGGTGGAGATCAAGATCGGCCAGGGCGCCAAGCCCGGCGAGGGCGGCCACCTGCCGGGGTCGAAGGTGACCCAGGCGATCGCCCTGGCGCGCAACGCGGCCGTCGGCAGCGACCTCATCTCGCCGTCGAACAACCACGACCTCTACTCGATCGAGGACCTCGCCCAGCTCATCGACGAGCTCAAGACGGCGAACCCGCACGCCAAGGTCATCGTGAAGGTCCCCGTCGTGCCGGGCATCGGCACGATCGCGATCGGCATCGCCAAGGCGGGGGCCGACGTCCTCACGCTCTCCGGCTACGACGGCGGCACCGGCGCCGCGCGCCAGCACGCCCTGCGCCGCGCGGGCCTGCCCTGCGAGATCGGCACGGTGCTCGCGCACCACGCCCTCACCGAGGCCGGCATCCGCGACCGGGTGGAGATCTGGGCGGACGGCGGCCTGCGCAGCGCCGCGGACGCCATCAAGCTCATCTGCATGGGCGCCAACCGGCTCGGCTTCGGCACCGCCTCGATGGTCGCGATCGGCTGCACCATCTGCCGCGGCTGCCAGCTCGACACCTGCCACGTCGGCATCGCCACCCAGCTCGACGAGGAGGAGGCGCGCGAGCGCGGCCTCAAGCGCTTCGTGCCGCGGGTCCTCGACCCGTCGGTGGAGGCCCTCGTGCGCTACTTCACCGAGATGGGCGAGGCGATGCGGGAGCTCGCCGGCCAGATGGGCGTGAGCGAGGTCCAGGACCTCGTGGGCCAGGCCGACCGCCTCGTGCAGGTCTCCCACCACGAGCGCCTCGACATGTCCGGCCTGCTCACCCCGGTCGACCAGCGGGTCATCACCTCCCCCGCCGGCACGCCGCGCTTCTTCCGGCCGTTCACCCCGCCGCCGCCCCACCGGGCCCCGGAGGTCGCCGCCGAGCGGCTCGCCGCCGGCTCCGCCCTGGCGGTGGAGGAGGAGGCCACGACGGCCGCCGACCGCAACCTCGGCACCGACCTCGCCGGGCTCATCGCCCGGGCCACCACCGGCGTCCACAACGCGTGGGTGAACGGGGCCGGCGGCGGCGTCTCCCCCACGAACGGAGCGCCGGACGAGGGCGGGAACGGCGACGGCGACGCGGCCGGCAACGGCGCGGGCAACGGCGCCGGGAACGGCAACGGCCACCGCCCGACGCTCGTGGACCTGGCGTTCACCAAGGGCGCCGCGGTCGGCAGCGGCCTCGCCGCGTTCACCCTCGACGGGGTGCGCGTCCGCGTCTTCGGCGGCGCGCAGGACGGCGTCGGCAAGTGCGCCCTCGGTGGCGAGATCCAGGTGCTGAAGGCGCGCAACGGGGACGGCGAGTGGGTCGGCGGGCACGTCGGCAAGTCGTTCGCCTACGGCGCCCAGCGCGGCCTGTTCCTCATCCAGGGCAACGCCGACGCCCGCGCGGGCATCCGCCTGTCGGGCGCGGACATGGTGCTGGGCGGCGAGCCCGCTCAGCCCCTGGACGACCGCCTCGGGACGCTCGCCTCCCGCGCCAACTGCAAGGGCTTCGCGTTCGAGTACATGACCGGCGGCCGCGTGGTGGTGCTCGGCGACCCGGGCCCGTGGCTCTGCTCCGGCATGACCGGCGGCGTCGTCTACGTCCGCCAGAACCCCGACTGGAACCTCGACGAGGCCGCGGTGCGACGCCGTCTCTCGAAGGCGGCGAAGGTGAGCCTCCTGTCGCTCGAGGAGTCCGACGTCGCGACCGTGCAGGAACTGCTCGGCAGCTACCGCGACGCGCTGCGCGACTCCGGTCAGACCGAGACGGCCGACGCGCTCGCCCCCCTGCTGGACGACCCCGAGAGCCACTTCCTGGCGATCAACCCGGTCACGCAGCAGGCCGACCCGAACATCTCGACCGAGTAGGCCGCCCGGCCGTGACGGCCGACGTCCTGCGCGTCACCGCCGGCCAGGACCACGGGGCCCGCTTCGGGCTCCGTGGATCCGAGGCCACCATCGGCCGCGGGCCGGTGATGGACATCGTCCTCACCGACCCGCGCGTGTCGCGCCGCCACGCCCGCGTGGCGGTCCGCGAGGGCGCGCTGGTGGTGGAGGACCTGGAGTCCGCGCTCGGGACCACGGTCAACGGCGTCCCCATCCGGGCCACCACGACCCTGGCCCCCGGCGACCGCGTGGGCCTCGGCGCGACCGAGCTGACCGTGCTGTGGACCCCGGGCGGCTCCTACGAGGAGCCCGCCCCTCCCCCGGACCCGGCCCCCGTCGCCGCGGCGCCCCCACCCCCCGCGCCGGCCCCTGCCGCGCCCGCCACCGCGGCGGCGCCGCCCGCGGCCCCCCTCGCCCGCCGGGAGGTGCTGCTGCCGATCGTCGCGCTCGCCCTGGCCGTCTTCGCGCTCGTGGCCCTGGCGATGCCCGTCCTGGGGGATTCGAGCGGCACCGAGAGCCTCTGGCAGCTCGAGCAGGCCGGGTTCGGGGTCCTCGGGCTCCTGTCGGCCCTCGTGACCGGGGCGGCGGCCGGCCTGTGGCTGGCGGCCTCCACCGGCGTCGCCCCGGCGCGCCTGCAGGTGGCGGGGGCAGCGGCGACCGCGGTGGGCGGCGGGCTGATCGCCGGGCTGCCCCTCTTCCTGGCCGCCCTCGACCTCGGCCCCGTGAGCCCGGAGGCCGGGCTCGTGCTGCTGGTGCTGGCCGGGGTCGCGGTCATCGGCTGCGCGGTCGCGGGCGTCGTCGGGGACACCGCCGGGCGGCGCCCGTCGGCGCCGACCGCCGCGCCCGCCGCCCTGCTCGCCGCCGGCGGCTGCCTGGGTGGCCTGCTGGCGGTGGTGGGCGCCCCCCTCACCTGGGTCCACACGCCGTTCAGCGACCTCGGGGGCTTCGAGGACGGCTTCCAGGCGGGCGGGTGGCTGGTGCCGATCGCGCTCGCGGTGGCGGCGTCCTCGGTGCTCACCTGGGTCGTGGCCCGCTCCGGCGAGGACGGGGCCGCGACGGCCGCCGCCGCCCTCACCGGCGGGCTCGGCGGGATGGCCCTGGCCTTCGTGCTCGGGGCCGGGATCGGCGTCGGCGAGGGCCGCCCCGGCATCGGCATGTCGCTCGCGACGACCGGCTGCGCCCTGGCGCTGACGACGATCCTGCTGGGCGGGGCCGCGATGGCCCTGCGCTGGAGGGCCCGGCCCTCCACGGCCCGGCCCTCCTCTGCCTAGTGCTCCACCCCAGAAGTCCCGTGGTGTTTCGCGGCTGCATCGCATCGCGAGGCGGCGTCCTCGACCTCGGCGATAGGACACCGCTATCGCCGAGGATCTGCGTCCTTGCCTCGCGGGCGATTCGCTCGCGAAACCCATACGGCACTCCCGGGGCGGAGCACTAGCGCTCGACGGCCTCCGCGGCCCGTTCCCACTCGCGCATGAGCCACGCGAGCTCCTCCTGCAGCCCCCGGTGCTCCTCGCCCCGGGCCGCCACCGCGTCGCGGTCCCCCATCACGACCGGGTCGGCGAGGGCCTGCTCCAGCTCCGCGATGGTCTCCTCGACGCGGGTGATCTCCTTCTCCAGCCGCCGCACCTCGCCCTTGCCCCCGCGCGGGCGGGCGGGGTCCGGGGCGGCCGCCGAGAGCCGCCGGCGCCCGCGGGCCGCCTTCGCCGCGGCCGGCGGGGGCGGCGCGGGCGCCGCCTCGGCCTCGGCGCGGACGCGCAGCAGGTCGGCGTAGCCGCCCGGGCGCATCACGGCCGCGCCGTCCTCCAGCGCGAGCGTGTGCGTGGCGACGGCGTCGATCAGGGCGCGGTCGTGGGAGATGAGCAGGACGGTGCCGTCGAAGGCCTCCAGGGCGGCCTCCAGGGCCTCCCGGCTCTCGGTGTCCAGGTGGTTGGTCGGCTCGTCCAGCACCAGCAGGTTGCCGCCGCGCGCGATGAGCGTGACGAGCGACAGGCGGCGGCGCTCGCCGCCGGACAGGCGCTCGACGCGCGCGTCGGCCTCGGCCCCGCGGAACAGGAAGCCGCCGAGCAGCGTGCGCGCCTGGGTCTGGGTGAGGTCGCTCGCCACGAGCACGGTCTCCACGACGGTGCGGCTGTCGTCGAGCTCCTCGCTCTGCTGCGTGAAGTAGGCGGGGACGACCCGGTGCCCCATCGAGACGCGCCCGCCCGCGGGGGTGCGGTTTCCGATGAGCGTCTCCAGCAGGGTGGTCTTGCCGGCACCGTTCGGGCCGACGAGCGCCACCCGGTGCCCGCGCTCGATCGTGAACCCGGCGCCGGTCACGAGGCGGCGCCCCGGGACCTCGACGTCCAGGCCGTCGGCCTCGATCACGACGCGGCCGCTGCGCTCGGCCTTGGGGAACCCGAACGCCAGATGCGACTGGCGGCGCGGCGCCTCGACCCGCTGTATGCGGTCCAGCTGCTTCTGCCGCGACTGGGCCTGCCGGGCCTTCGTGCCCGCGCGCCAGCGGGTGACGAACCGCTCCAGGCGGGCGATCTCGGCGGCCTGCCGCTCCGCCTCGGCGCCCTGCCGGTCGATCGCCAGCGCCCGCTCCCGGCGGAACGCCGAGTAGCCCATGGGCCAGAGCTTCGCCCGGCCGCGGTCGATCTCGAGCACGCCGGTCGCGACCGACTCCAGGAACCAGCGGTCGTGCGACACGAACAGGACGGTGGCCCCGAGGTCGGCGATCGTGCGCTCCAGCCACTCCACGGCGCCGATGTCGAGGTGGTTGGTCGGCTCGTCGAGCAGGAGCACGTCCGGCCGCGAGACGAGCGACCGGGCGAGCGACGCCCGCGTCAGCTCCCCGCCGGAGAAGCCCTCCAGGGGCCGCGGGAGCTGGTCCTCGTCGATGCCGAGGCCGCGCAGGACGCGCTCGATCCATGACCGCCAGGCGTAGCCGCCGGCCCGCTCCAGGTCGGCGTGGGCCCGCTCGTAGGCCTCCAGCACCTCGGGGCCGGCGTCGCCGGAGGCCATCCGGCCCTCCAGCTCGGCCAGGCGCGCCTCGGCGGCCTGGGCCGCCTCCATGCCCTCGGCGACGTACTCGCCCAGGGTCAGCGAGGACCCGAGGGGCGGGCGCTGATCGTGCAGCGCGATCGTCGCCCCGCGGGGCAGGGAGACGGTGCCCCCGTCGGCCGGCAGGCGCCCCGCCAGGATGCGCAGCAGCGTCGTCTTGCCCTCGCCGTTGCGGCCGACCACGGCCAGCCGGTCCCCCGGTGAGACGCGGAAGGAGACGTCCTTGAGGACGTCCCGCGCCCCGAAGGCCTTGCTGATCTGGATCGCCTGCACGACCGCCCAGGGTAGCCGATGGCCGCCCCCCTCCCGCCGATGCGGCCCTCGAGTCTCTACTCTTGGGGGAGATGCCGCCGACCGCCCCGATCACCGACGCCGCCGGTGTGGACGCCGTGGTGGCGGAGGCACGCGCGACGGGGCGCGCCGCCATCGACCTCGAGTTCCTCTGGGAGCGCACCTACGCGCCGGTCGCCTGCCTCGCGCAGGTGGCCACGCCCGAGGGCGTCCACATGATCGACCCCATCGAGGGCGCGCCCCTCCGGCCGGTCGCCGAGCTCGTGGCCGACCCGTCGGTGGAGGTCGTGATGCACGCGCCCTCGGCCGACCTCACCCTCCTCGGGCTGGCGTTCGGCACGCGGCCGCAGAACTTCATCGACGTCCAGATCGTGGCCGGCTTCGTGGGCCTCGGCGCCGGCCAGGGCCTCGCGACGCTGCTCGAGCGGGTGCTGTCGGTGCGCCTCGACAAGGGCGAGCGCTACACCGACTGGAGCCGGCGCCCCCTCTCGGCGGCCCAGCTCACCTACGCGGCCGGCGACGTGGCCGACCTGCTGCGGCTCGCGGACGAGCTCACGGCCCGCGCCACCCGGCTGGGCCGGACCGAGTGGGTGCGCGAGGAGCACGAGCGCCGCTACGGGCCCGACGCGCGCCTCGTGCCCGATCCCGTCACGGCTTGGCGGCGCGTGAAGGGCGGCGGGCGCCTCAACGGCCGCGACCGCGCCGTCCTCGCCTCGATCGCCGAGTGGCGCGAGCGCGAGGCCGCCCGCCGCGACAAGCCCGCCTCCTGGATCATCCCGGACCGCACGCTGGTCGAGATGGCCCACCGCCGCCCGGCCGACCGGCGCGCGCTGGAGAAGGAGCGTGGCCTTCCGTCGCGCATCCAGGGCGCCGACGCCGACGCGCTGCTCGCCGCGATCCGCGCCGGCGGGGACGCGCCGCCCATCACCAACGACGCCCCCCTGGGGCACGACGTGCAGCAGCGCCTGGAGGTGCTGGCCCCGCTCGGCGCGGTGCTCGTGGCCGCGCGCGCCTCCGGCGTCGACCTGGCGCCGAGCCTCCTCGCCACCCGCGACGACATCTCGTCGTTCCTCGCCGCCGTCCTGCAGGGCGACGGCGCCACCCACCCGCTCGGGGGCGGCTGGCGCCGCGAGATCGTGGGGGCGGCGCTCGTCGAGCTCGCCGAAGGCCGGCTGGCGCTCGGCGCCGACCCCGAGCGTCCCTACCTGGCCGAGCTCCGCCGGGACGACGGGTAGAGTCCGGGACCACCGTGACCGCCCCCACCTCCTACGCCCACATCGCGTGCTTCGTCGACGACTCCGATGCGGCCGCCCGGGCGCTCGCCCAGGCCGACCTTCTGCACGCGCTCAGCGGCGGGCGTCTCAGCGTGGTGCACATCCTCGCCCCGCCGGCCTTCCTGGTGTCGCTGGCGGCCGGGCTCGGTGGCGCCGCCGTGCACGACCCGGAGCTCGAGCGCCAGGCCGCCGAGATGTGGCTGGACGAGCAGGTGCGCGGCCGCGACGGCGCGGAGGCGGTGCTGCTGGAGGGGCATCCGGCGGACACGGCCTGCGAGTGGGCCGCCGCCGAGGGGGTCGACGTGATGATCGTCGCCAGCCACCGCGGGCTGGTGGAGCGGTCGCTGCTCGGCTCGTTCGCCTCGCACGTCGCGCATCACGCGCCCTGCCCGGTCCTCCTCGTCCCGCCGGGCGAGCGGAGCTGACGCCGGGAGGGACGTGGCCGGCCACCCCCGCGGGGCGGCCGGCCGGTGGGGTGCTCGGGAGGATCCGCTACGCGGCGAGCGCCGGCGCGTCCTCCCGCAGACTCGAGGGGCCGTGCGCGTGGAGGCAGCCGGGCACCTGGCAGGCCGCGGGCTGCGGGTCGAGGCGATCAAGCAGCGACGCGATGCGGGTGGTCTCGGCGGCGGTCAGGCTGGGGGACATGTCGTCTCCTGGGTTCGGATGGCTTCGCTCTCATCGAGCGGGGCCCATCCAATCCGCGCCGCGTGTCCCGACGGTTGCGCGGGCGTTAGGGCTCGGTGAAGCCGTCGTCCACGAGCGGGGCCAGGTCCGCCATGGCCGTGACGAGGGCCACGCGCGCCACCGACGGGGCGCCCGCGGCGAGGGGCAGCACCTGCCAGATCGTGCGCTTGAGGTAGGTCGCCGCCCAGTTGCGGTAGCGGTCGCCGGTGCGCATGACGAGCGCCTGGATGCTGCGCAGGTTGTCCACCCGGTCGGCCAGCTTGAGGATCTGCGCGGGGAACGGGGCCTGGGCGCGCAGCCGCTCGTAGTAGACGCGCAGGCGCTCGTCGCCCTCGGGGGCGGTGAGCCAGTCCACGAGGTCGGCCACCTCGGGGCCGAAACCCACGCGGATCTCCCCCACCGTCGTCGCGGTGTCCTCCACGGTGTCGTGCAGGAGGGCCGCCTGGAGCAGCACCGGGTCCTCCTCGCCCCAGCTCGCGAGCTCCATCGCCACGCGCACCAGGTGCACCCAGTAGGGGGTGTCGCTGCCGCGCCGGGTCTGGGTGCCGTGGCGCGCCCAGGCGAAGGCGAGGGCGCGGCTCAGGGAGCGGCGCTGCTCGGGGTCGGCGAGCCCGGCGACGAAGTCCACCCAGACGCGCTCGACCGTGTCGGGGGCGTCGAAGGTGCCGGGCCAGGCGCGCCCCTCGGCGCTGTGCGGGCCCCGCTCGCCGACGTCACTGACGGACGGCGGACGCAGCGGAGTGGGACCCATGGACCTTAGGTTAGCGACGGGCGAGCCCTCCGCCGAGAGGCGGCTGGCCGTCATCGACATGGGGTCGAACACGTTCCGGCTGGTCGTGTTCCGGTACCGGACCGGCGGCTCCTTCCAGCTCGTGGACGAGATCCGCGACGCGGTGCGGCTGTCGGCCGGCGCCGGGCCGGAAGGCCTTCACCCGGACTCGCTCGACCGGGCCGCCCACACGGTGCGCCTCTACGCGGCCTTCGTCGACGCGGCCGGCATCGAGGACGTCGCCGCCGTCACGACCAGCGCGGCGCGCGACGCGGCCAACCGCGACGCCGTGATGGACGCCCTCACCGCGGGCGGTCGCCTGGAGGTGCGCGTGCTCTCCGCCGAGGAGGAGGCCTGGTACGGCTTCCTCGGGGCGGTCAACAGCACGACCCTCGGCGACGGTCACGTGCTCGACCTGGGCGGCGGCTCGATCCAGGTGAGCCAGGTCGTCGGGCGCGGCCTGGAGCGGATCATCTCCCGCCCCCTCGGCGCGGTCAGGATGACCGAGCGCTTCCTCCCCGGCGAGCGCCACACCCGCGCCGACCTCAAGCCGCTCCGCAAGCACGTGATGAAGGAGCTGGCCGACGTCCCCTGGCTGCACGACGTGGGCGGCCGGCTGGTCGGCGTCGGGGGCACCATCCGGACGCTGGCGGCGATGCACCTGCGGGCCAACCGGTACCCGATCGACGAGCTCCACGGATACCCGCTTCCGCGGCGCGGCATCGAGGAGCTGATCGACGCGATGCTGGAGCTCCCGGCCTCGGAGCGCAGCCGCCTGCCGGGTCTCAAGCAGGACCGCTCCGACATCACCCTCGCCGGCGCGACGGTGATCGCGACGACGCTCGAGCGGATCGGCGCCGAGACCGTGGAGATCTGCTCCCAGGGCCTGCGCGAGGGGATCTTCTACGAGCGCTTCCTCGCACCGGCCGAGCCGCCCCTCATCCGCGGGGTGCGCCGCCAGAGCGTCCTGAACCTGGTGGACATCTACCGCTGCGACGTGCCCCACGCCGAGCACGTCTGCCGCCTCGCGGTCGCGATCTACGACGAGCTGGCCCGGGTGGGCCTGCACACCGTCGACCGGCGCGAGCGCGAGCTGCTGTGGGCGGCCGGGATGCTCCACGACTGCGGGGTGATGGTCGACTACAACGACCACCACAAGCACGGGTACTACCTCGTGCTGAACGCCGGCCTGCCGGGGTTCCGCCACTCCGAGCTGGCCCTCATCGCCCTCCTGGTCCGCGCCCACCGCAAGGCGCTCCCGAGCCCCTCCCCCCTGGAGGACGTCCTGGAGTCCGAGGACGCCGAGCGCCTCGACCGGCTCGCGTGCTGCCTGCGCATCGCCGAGCAGCTCGAGCGGGGCCGCGCCGGAGGCGTCACGGCCGTGAGCGTCGCGGCGCCCGACGGCGCCCTGCGCCTGGAGGTCACCGCCGAGGGCGACCCCTCCGTCGCCCTGTGGAGCGCGGCGCTCGAGACGCCGGCGGTGCAGCGGGCCTTCGACCGGCGGCTGGACATCTCGGTCACGACCGCCTGAGAGGCGGCCCCGGGCGTCAGGCCTTGCGGCCGAGCGCCTGGCCGATGGAGATGCGCGCGCCGGTGCGGGTGATGCCGCCCCGG
This sequence comes from Thermoleophilia bacterium, assembly GCA_050249835.1. Classification (GTDB taxonomy): domain Bacteria; phylum Actinomycetota; class Thermoleophilia; order Miltoncostaeales; family Miltoncostaeaceae; genus Miltoncostaea. The sequence continues at coordinate 3,559 of JBFWPT010000034.1, read as the reverse complement.
TACACCCGGGCCCCGAACCACAGGACCGCCGCGGCCGCCGCGAGCGTGAGCGCGAGGGCGACGAGGACGCCGCCGATCCCGACCGTGTCGGTGGCGATGCGCAGCGGCATGACGAGCGGCGAGAAGGGCGGGATGTAGGACAGGACGGCGATGAGGGTCCCGTCGGGGTCCCCCGCGCCGACGACCGCCACCGTCAGGTAGGCGACGAGAAGCAGGATCGCCAGCGGGGCGGTGACCATCCCGACCTCCTGCTGGCGGCCCACGAGCGCCCCCAGGGCCCCGTAGGCGGAGGCGTACAGCGCGTAGCCCGCCACGAACCAGACGACGCCCCAGACGATCGCCGGGACCGTGGCGTCGGGCAGGTCGGCGGTGCCGATGGCGAAGGCCGCGATGAGCGCGGGGATGGCGGCGGCCAGGAGCTGCGTGAGCGACACGAGGCCGATGCCCGCCACCTTGCCCACGAGCAGGTCGATCGGCCGCAGGCTGGCGAGCAGCACCTCGGAGACGCGGCTCGTCTTCTCCTCGGCGACCCCCGCCGCCACCACGGTCCCCGCGAACAGCAGGGCGACGTACAGGAGGACGGCGAGCAGGATGCCGGCGCCGACCTCCCCGCCGCTCGGCCCGTCGGGCTCGGTGGCCTCGACCGTGATCGCCGGCGGGGCGATCAGGCGGTCGGCCTCACCCGGTGGCACCCCGGCCTCCGCGAGCCCGGCGCGCAGGCGGCTCACCCCCAGCGCCTGGGTGATCGTGGCCCGCAACTCGGCGTCGAGCTCCTCCTCCACGACGACCACGGCGTCCGCGGCCGCGCCGCGGTCGATGAGGGCGGCGTCCGCGTCCCCGGACCCCACCCGCGCGCGCGCCTCTGCCTCCGGCACCTGCTCGACCGTGATCTCGATGTCCTGCACGCTCCCCGCGGCGCGCAGCGCCTCCGGCAGCCCCTCCGGGCCCCCGGCCACCGCGACGGTGGAGCGGTCCGTGCCGCCACCGACGATCGACGGCACGATCACGGCGGCCAGCGCGGCGATCACCAGGATGCCGGTGACCACCCAGAAGCTCTTCGTCCGCACGTACTCGCGGATCTCGCGCTCGATCACCAGCCCGATGCGGCGGCGGCCGGTCACCGGCGCCCGTCCACGACGTCCAGGAACAGCTCGGTGAGGCTCGGCGTCTCCAGCCCGAAGTCGCGGACCGCCCCCGTGGCGCGCGCCCGGTCGAGCACGGCCAGGGGGTCCGCATCGGGCGCGAGCGCGATGCGGGCGCCGTCGGCCGCCGCGCGCACCCCGTCGACCCCCGGCAGCCCCTGGGCCCAGTCCCCGGTCCCGTCGCCCTCCACCTCGACGCGCAGCACCCGGCGCCCGCTCTCCGCCTTGAGGTCGTCGACCCGTCCCGCCATGACCGCGCGGCCGTGGTCGATGACGGCCACCGACTCGCAGAGCCCCTCCACCAGGTCGAGCTGGTGGCTCGAGAAGAGCACGAGGCGGCCCGCGTCCGCGGCCTCCTGCACGATCTCCGACAGCCCCTCGACGGCGATCGGGTCGAGACCGGAGAACGGCTCGTCCAGCACCAGCGCCTCGGGCTGGTGGACGAGCGCCGCGGCGAGCTGCACCCGCTGCTGGTTGCCCAGCGAGAGCTTGCGCACCTCCTCCTCGGCGCGCTCGGCCACGCCGAGGCGCTCCAGCAGGGAGTCGGCGCGCTCGCGGGCGCGCGCCCGCTCCATGCCCGCGAGGCGGCCGAAGTAGACGAGCTGGTCGCGCACCCGCATGTCCGGGTAGAGGCCGCGCTCCTCCGGCATGTAGCCGAACCGCCGCCGCACGTCGGCGGTGATGGGCGCGCCGTCGTAGGTGATCGAGCCGGCGTCGGCGTCGATGACCCCGAACACGATCCGCATCGCGGTCGTCTTGCCGGAGCCGTTCGGGCCGAGGAGTCCCACGACCTGCCCGCGGGGCACCTCGATCGAGAGGCCGTCCAGGGCTCGCCTCTCCCCGTAGCTCTTGGTGAGGCCGTCGATCAGGAGCACGTGGTCAAGTGTGCCCGAACACGGGTGGTCCTAGTCCGATCGGCCCCCGGGGAGGAGGCGGGCGGGCAGGGCCGGCAGGAGCGCGTAGCGGCGCGACCCGACGGCGACGAGCACCGCGAGAAGCACGATGAGGACGAGCGGGAGCCAGACGTTGGTGCCGCCCCCCTCGACCCGGCCGGCGGTGAGGACCGCGCCCACCATGTTGCCGATGAGGACGACGGACACGACCCGCGGCAGGACGCCCGTCAGCAGCGCGAGGGCCCCGAGCGTCTCGACGATCCCGACCAGGATCGCCATCGCCCCCGGCGCGAAGCCGAAGCCCCATCGGTCGAAGCGATCGACGTACTCGTCGTAGTTGACGAACTTGCCGAGCCCCGCCTGCAGGAACACCAGCCCCAGCACGACGCGGAGCGCGACGGCCGCCCACGACGGGCTCCCCGGGTCGGTCAGCCATGCCCGCAGGCGGGTCACCCTCCCGTCGCCTTCACGCGGTACCGCCCCTCCAGGTGGGCGATGATCCTCGCCCGCTGATCGCCCTGGATCTCCACGACGCCGTCCTTCACCGCGCCGCCCGACCCGCAGAGCCTCTTGAGCTCCTTCGCGACCCCCGCGACGTCGCCCGCCGGAAGGCCCGTGACGAGGGTCACCGTCTTGCCCCGCCGGCCGGACGAGGTGCGCCCGACCCGGACGACGCCGTCGCCCTTCGCCGGCGACGGGGCCGCCGCGCGCCGCTCGGGCACGCGGCCGCCCTCGGTCGAGTACACCAGCCGGCTATCGTCGTCGCTTATCCCTGCCATCCGTTTTCCCTCTGCTAGCCTGCACCTCGTGAACAGCCTCTCGCTCTCGCGCGCCGATGTCGACGCGCTCGCCGACGAGTTCGAGGAGCGCACGGCGCAGGAGCTGCTGGAGTGGGCGGTCGACCGCTTCGCCGGCAAGATCCTCCTGACCTGCTCCTGGCAGCACCAGTCGTCGATCCTGGTCGACATGCTGCACCGCCTCGGGGCGGACATCCGGATCGTCGAGCTCGACACCGGTCTCCTCTTCCCCGAGACCTACGAGACGCGAAACCGGCTCATCGAGAAGTACGACCTGCGCATCGAGCGCATCGACCCGCTCCAGACCGTGGCCGAGCAGGAGGCCACCGAGGGGCCGGAGCTGTGGCGCCGCGACCCGGACCGCTGCTGCGCGCTGCGCAAGGTGGAGCCGCTGGAGCGGGCGCTCGTGGGCATGGACGCCTGGATCACGGGCATCCGGAGGGCGCAGAGCGTCACCCGCGCCAACGCCCGCGTGCTGGAGCTCGACCCGCGCGGCGTCGTCAAGGTGCAGCCGCTCGCCGGCTGGGACGACGCGGACGTGAAGGGCTACCTGTTCGCGCACGACGTGCCGTACAACCCGCTCCACGACCGCGGGTTCCCGTCCATCGGGTGCACCCACTGCACCCGCGCGATCCGGCCGGGCGAGGACTCCCGCGCCGGGCGGTGGGCGGACGCCGAGAAGACGGAGTGCGGCCTGCACCTGCCCGCCCAGAACGCGGCGGCCAAG
>JBFWPT010000033.1:0-45096 GCA_050249835.1 Thermoleophilia bacterium | reverse complement strand
TCCAAGCCGCGCCGGTCCGCGCGTCCCCCCGAGTCGGGGTGGGAGCTCGGGGCCGGGGGGCTGGGGAAGGTCGCCTGGGGGGTCCTGACGGTCCTGCTGGCGGCGCTCGGGGTGCTCCTGCTGGCGAGCGGCTACCTCGGGTACGGGGGGATGATCCTCGTCCTCGCGGCCGCGGCGGCGGTCAACCTCCTCTGAGCGCCGAGGATCTCGCCGCCCGGCTCCGGGCGGCGCTGCCGGACGCCGAGCCGTTCGAGCTGGCGCCGGACGACCTGGCCGACGCGATCACCGCCCAGGGGGCGGACCCGGACGACGACGAGCTCGTCGCGGCGGCCCTCGTCGCCTGGGAGGCGCTCTTGGCCTGATCCATTCGGGCCCGGGGTAGAAGTCCCCGCATACGGATTGCGGGGTAAGGTGCCCACTTCTCTCACGGGGAGGTCCCAATGCGAAGGCTCCTGACGGCCCTACTCATCGCCGCGCTGGCACTCGGCGTCGCGGCGTGCGGGGACGATGACGACGGAGGCGACGCGGCTTCGACCGCCGCCAGCACGCCCGCCGCCGCCGCCGATCTCGGACTCATGACCCCCGGCGTGCTCACGGTGGCGAGCGACATCCCCTACGCCCCGTTCGAGTTCACCGAGCCCGGCTCGTCCGAGGCCATCGGCTTCGACGTCGACCTCGTCAACGCCATCGCCGAGCGCCTCGGGATCGGCGAGGTCCGGTTCGTCGACCAGTCCTTCGACTCGATCATCCTCTCCATCCGTCAGGGCCGCTTCGACATGTCGGCCTCCTCGTGGACGATCACGCCGGAGCGGGCGGAGGAGGTCGCGTTCAGCGACAGCTACTTCAGCGCCAACCAGGCGATCCTGGTGCAGGCCGACTCCACCGTGACGAGCCTCGACGACCTCGCGGACGCGACCATCGGCGCGCAGCGCGGCACCGTCGGCGCGGACCTCGCGGCCACGGTGCCGGGCGCGACGGTCCAGCGCTACGAGACGGCCGACGACGCCTTCAACGCCCTCGCGCAGGGCCGGGTGGACGCGGCGATCACCGACTTCCCCGTCGTCGCCTACGCCGCGGCCCAGAAGCCCGACCTGAAGGTCGCGGCGGAGGTGCCCGGCAACCTCGGGCTCGGCCTGATGTTCCCGCAGGCGAATCCGGCGCTGCTCGAGGCCTTCAACACCGAGCTCGCGGCGATGCGCGCCGACGGGACCTACGACGAGATCTACTCGACGTGGTTCGGCGAGGCACCGCAGCCGTAGGCCGCAGCTGACAGGGAGGGCCGCGCCGTGGACGAGATCGTCCGTCAGTACTTCGACTGGGACGCGGCGCGGCCCTACCTGCCCGACCTGGCCCGCGGGTTCTGGGTCACGCTGCAGATCGCCTTCCTCGCGGAGGTGCTCTGCCTCGTGCTGGGGCTGGTGCTCGCGGTGGCGCGGCGCGCGGGGAGGGAGTCCCGTTCCCTCGCCGGCCGCATCGGCGGCAAGGTGGTCCGCGGGCTGGCCATCGCCTACATCAACTTCTTCCGGGCGGTCCCCGCGCTCGTGGTGCTGCTGCTCATGGCGGGCAGCTTCCCCTTCCTGCCGATCCCGGTGGTGCAGGACCTCACCACGTTCCAGATCGCCTTCATCGGCCTCGGCATCACCTACGCCGCCTACGTGGCCGAGGTCTACCGGGCCGGCATCGAGTCGGTGGACCCCGGTCAGACCGAGGCGGCCCGCTCGCTCGGCATGTCCGGGGGACAGGCGATGCGCCTGGTGGTGCTCCCCCAGGCCGTCCGGCGGGTGCTGCCGCCGCTCATGAACGACTTCATCGCCCTCACCAAGGACGTCGCGCTCGTGAGCGTCCTGGCGGTCGGCGACGTGGTCAGCGTCGCCCGGGACGCCCAGTCGATCACCTTCAACTCGACCACCCTGACCGTGGCGGCCCTGTTCTACCTGGCGTTCACGCTGCCGCTCATCTGGCTCCTGGACCGCATCATCGCCCGGGATCAGCGGCGGACCAGCCGCGGCGGGATCGTGTCGCCGTGAGCGCCATCCGGGCGGAGGGGCTCGTCAAGGTCTTCGGCGACAACACCGTCCTCGCGGGGGTCGACCTGGACGTGGCCCCGGGAGAGGTGGTCTGCGTCATCGGGCCCTCGGGGTCGGGCAAGTCCACGCTGCTGCGCTGCCTCAACCTGCTCGAGCGCCCCACGGCGGGGCGGGTGTTCCTGGGCGACGACGAGCTCACCGCCCCGGACGCCCCGGTCGACGCGCTCCGGCGGCGGCTCGGGATGGTGTTCCAGTCGTTCAACCTCTTCCCGCACCGCACCGTGCTCGACAACGTCACCCTGGCGCCCGTCACGGTGCTGGGGGTGGACCGGGCCGCGGCCGACGCCCGGGCCACGGAGCTGCTCGGCCGGGTCGGGCTCGCCGACAAGGCGTCCGAGCACCCCGCCCGCCTCTCCGGCGGCCAGCAGCAGCGCGTCGCCATCGCCCGCGCGCTCGCCATGGAGCCGCAGGCCATGCTCTTCGACGAGGTCACCAGCGCCCTCGACCCCGAGCTCGTCAAGGACGTGCTCGCCGTGATGCGCTCGCTCGCCGAGGGCGGCATGACGATGGTGGTCGTCACCCACGAGATGGGGTTCGCCCGCGAGGTGGGTGACCGCGTCGTCTTCATGGACGGCGGGGTGATCGTCGAGGAGGGCCCGCCGGAGGCCGTGCTCGGCGCCCCCACCCAGGAGCGCACCAAGCGCTTCCTCTCCCGCGTGCTCTAAGCCGCGTCCGCCACCAGGAGCAGGTCCTCCAGCCGGGCGGGGGCCAGGTCAAGGCCCAGCCGCTCCGCGAGCGACGCCGCCAGGGCGTCCTCCACCCGGCCGCGGTCCGGGTCGCCGCCCTCGGCCGCGATGGAGGTGGCCTCCACGCCCGGTGCGCCGCAGGCGGTCATCACCCGGAACCACTCCAGGTCGGGGTCGCGGTTCAGCGCCAGGCCGTGGGTGGTGACCCCGCCGCGCACGCGGATGCCCACGCTGCCGAGCTTGCGGCCCCCCGAGTAGAGGCCCATCGCGTCGTCGCCGGGCGACGCGCCCGCGATGGCGGCGGCGTCCTCCATCGCCCCGACCAGCGCCTCCACGAAGGCCCGCACCCGGCGGCCCGGCCGGAGGTCGCAGATCGCGTAGCCGACGCTCTGCCCCGGCCCGTGCCAGGTGAGCTGCCCGCCGCGGTCGCTCTCCACGAACGAGCCGCCGGCCCCGGCGAGCGCCTCGTCGGAGAGGAACAGGTCCGCCCGGCGGCCGTGGCGGCCGGCCGTGAAGACCGGCGAGTGCTCCAGCAGCCACACGACGTCCGGGATCGCGCCCGCCGCCCGCGCGGCGGCCAGTCGCTCCTGGGCGGCCCACGCCTCCCGGTAGCCGATCGACGGCGTCCGCACGAGCAGGCCCGGCCGGCTCACGCGATCTCCAGGTGGCGCTCGACGATGGTCACGTCGCGCCAGGCGCCCTCGCGGCGCCCGTGGGCGCGGTGCGTGCCCACCTCGCGGAAGCCGGCCCCGCGCGCCAGCGCGAGCCCCGCGGCGTTGTCGGCGAGGATCATCCCCACCAGCTTCCAGTACCCGAAGCCCGGGGCCTCGCGCGCCAGGTCGTCGAGCATCCGGCGCCCGATCCCCTCCCCGTGGTGCGCCGCGGCCACGTAGACCGTGTATTCGGCCACGCCGGCGTACCAGGAGCGGTGGGAGAAGGGGGCGAGCGCGGACCAGGCGACGACGTCGCCGTCCAGGAGCCCGCACCAGACCGGGGCTCTGGCGTCTCGTCCTGCGAGCCAGGCGCGCCGCTCGTCCGCGGTGTGGGGGCCGGTCGCGAAGGTCGCCGAGCCGCCCGCGGCGGCCTCGTCGTAGATGGCCCCGATCGCCCCGGCGTCCGCGTCGCGGGCCGGACGGATCATGAGCGGCACGGGCACGTCGTACGAATATAGCCTGACGCCGGCCGGCGCACGGGCGTGTCCCCGCGTGCCCGGCTGCTCCCCCGGTGTGATGACGTGGTGGTGTCGCTGTGGTACGAAGCAGGCGGATTCAATGAGCAGCCCACTCATCCACCGGGCGCGCGTGGCGGTCGCCGTCCTGGCCGCCATCGTCGCGGTCCTGGCCGTCGTCACCGCCGCCGGCGCCGAGCAGGCGTCGTCGGTGACCCGGACGGTCCAGGGCGGATACCTCGACGTGGGCGACGAGCACACCTGCGCGGTGCTCGGCGACCGCACCGTCCGCTGCTGGGGCCGCGGCCTCGCCGGGCGCCTCGGGTACGGCACCGAGGCGAACGTGATGAACGCGGCCGCCGCCGCCCCCGTCGACGTCGGCGCGGGCCGCACCGTGCGGGCCGTGACGGCCGGCGACTTCCACACCTGCGCGATCCTCGACGACGGCACCGTGCGCTGCTGGGGCTTCGGCGCCAACGGCCGCCTCGGCTACGGCGGCACCGGCGACGTCCGCTCCCCGGCCACCGCGCCGGCGGTCGACATCGGGCCCGGGCGGAGGGCCGTGGCGATCACCGCGGGGGCGTCGCACACCTGCGCGATCCGCGACGACGGCTCGGTCATCTGCTGGGGCAACGGCGTGTCCGGCCGCCTCGGCTACGGCAACCAGTCGTCCATCGGGGACAACGAGACCGCCGCCGCGGGCGGGCCGGTCGACATCGGCGCCGGCCGGAGGGCCGTCGCGATCACCGCCGGGGACTTCCACACCTGCGTCATCCGCGACGACGGCGCGCTCGTCTGCTGGGGCTTCGGCTCCGGCGGGCAGCTCGGCCGCGGCGGCACGTCGGACATCGGCGACAACGAGACCCCCGGCCAGGCCGGCCCGGTCGACCTCGGCGGCCGCCGCGCCCGCGCCGTCTCCGGCGGCAAGGGGCACACCTGCGCGATCCTCGACGACGGCTCTGCCCGCTGCTGGGGCTTCGGCGCCGACGGCCGCCTCGGCTACGGCTCCGAGTCCAACATCACGAGCGCCGCCGCCGCCCCCGCCATCGACCTCGGCCCCGGCCGCACCGCCGTGGCCATCGGCAGCGGCGAAGCCCACTCGTGCGCGATCCTCGACTCCGGCTCGGTCCGCTGCTGGGGCTTCGGCGGCAACGGCCGTCTCGGCTACGGCGCCACCGACTCGATCGGCGACGACCCCGGCGAGCAGCCCGGCGGGTCCGGACCGGTCTCGCTCGGCCCCGGCCGCACCGCGCGCACGCTGAGCGTCGGCTACTCCCACACCTGCGCCTCGCTCGACGACGGCACCGTCCGCTGCTGGGGTTTCGGCGGCTCCGGCCGCCTCGGGTACGGCAACGAGACCAGCGTCGGCGACTCGCCCGCGCGAAGCGTCGCCACCGCCGGCCCCGTCCCGGTGCCCGGTGCCGTCCCGCCGCTCGTCGCCGACCTGTCGGTCGCGATGGGCCTGAGCGCCGGTCAGGTGGAGGTCGGCGCCTCCGCAACGGTCGGCGTGACGGTCGTGAACAGCGGGGTGGACGCGGCCTCCGGGGTCGTGCTCTCGGTGCCGGCGCCCGCCGGCGTCGGCTTCGGGGGCGTCACGGCGACCCAGGGCTCCTTCGAGGCGGGGGCCTGGCAGGTCGGATCGCTCGCGCCGGGCGCGACCGCCTCGCTCCAGCTCGCCGCGACGCCGACCGTGAGCGCCACCCACACCATCTCGGCCGAGGTCACCGGCTCGGGCGTCCACGATCCGGACTCGACGCCCGCCAACGGAGCGGCCGAGGACGACCGGGCCGTCGTCGCCCTCGTCGCGCCCGGCGTCGCCGCCACGCCGCCGACGACGCTGCGGCTGCTCCCCCGCCGCCTGGCCATGAAGGCCGTGCGCAAGCCCAAGCGCGGGCGGGCGAGGACGATCACGGTCACCGGGTCGCTGCTCCTGCCGCGCGGGCTCCCGGCGTCGCGCTGCAGCGGCCGGGTGCGGGTGATGGCCAAGGTCGGCAAGCGGACCGTGGCCCAGCGCACGGTCGCCCTCAAGCGGGTGAAGCGGGCCTGCCGCTACGGGACCGTCCTGCGGCCGAAGCGGACCCGCGCCGCCAAGCGCGTCGTGGTGAGCGCCCGCTTCCTCGGCACGGCGCAGATGCGGCCCCGGGCCTCGAAGGCCGTCAAGGTCCGCATCCGCTGAGGCTCAGGGGGCGGCGGGACTGACCCCGACGTCGTCCGGGCGGTCCGCCAGCACGACCTCCACCTCGCGGCGGTCCCCGTCGCGCTGCAGGGTCAGCGCCAGCCGGGCGCCGACGGCCTTCGACGACACGGCCAGGCTGACGTCGGCCATGTCCACCACCGGTCGCCCGTCGACCGCGACGATCAGGTCGCCGCCCCGCGGCACGTCCGCGTCCGGGTCGCCGGCCGGGCGGAGCCCGGCCTCCCGCGCCGGGCCGCGCTCGTCCACCCCGACGACGGCCACGCCCCGCACGTCCGGGTCGCCGAGGCCCTCGGCCACGGCCGGCGTGATCTGGCGGCCCGTGACCCCGAGCCAGGCGTGCTCCGCCTCGCCGGTGGCGACGATCGCGTCGGCCACCGGGCGGATGGTGTCGATCGGGACCGCGAAGCCGATGCCGTCGCTGCCACCGCTCTCGCTCGCGATCTGCGAGTTGATCCCGAGGACGTGGCCGCGGGCGTCGAGCAGCGGCCCGCCCGAGTTCCCCTGGTTGATGGCCGCGTCCGTCTGGACGACGTTCTGGATCTCGAAGCCGTTGGGGGCGGTGATGCGCCGCTTGATGGCCGAGACGATGCCCGTCGTCGCGGTGCGGTCCAGCCCGAAGGGGTTGCCGATCGCGATGACCGGGTCGCCGACCACGAGGCCGGTGCTGCGGCCGAGCGGGAGGGGCGCCACGCCCTCGGGGACCTCCTCCACCTGCAGCACGGCGAGGTCGGAGCTCGGGTCCGTGCCCAGCACGCGCGCCTCGGCCTCGGTGCCGTCCTCGAAGGTGACGTCGGCGACCTCCGCGTCGTCGATGACGTGGGCGTTGGTGAGGACGCGCCCGCGCCCGTCCACCAGGAAGCCGGAGCCGAGCCGCCCCCCCGCGGCCACGTCGCCGACGGTCACGGTCACGACCGCAGGGGAGGAGGCCGCCACGACCGCCTGGACCGTGGGGGCGCCGTCGTCCCCCGCGCCCTCGGCCACGGCGGCGGCCGCGGGCGGGTCGACCGCCGCGGGCAGCGGGGTTGGGTCGGCGCGCACGACGGTGGTGTCCCCGCCGAGGTTGCCCGTGACGGCCGCGCCGCCGAGCGCGACGGCGCCGCCGACCACGGCCGGCAGCAGCCCTCCCACGAGCCAGCGCGGCGCCCGCCGCCGCGGCGGCGGCGCGTAGGGGTTCGTGCGCGGCGGTCCGTACGGCGGCACCGGCGCAGGGTAGCGGCCGAGTCTTAAGGCTCCGAGAAGGACGGCCGCCCGGGAGCGGGGCCCCGCTACCATCCGCACCGTCAGCGGCGCGCCCGGAGGAAGGCCCCATGTCCGACCGCATCCTCGTGGTCGAGGACGAGCAGTCGATCCGCACGATCATCGAGTACGCCCTGCGCGATGCGGGGTTCTCGGTGCTCTCGGCCGCGCGCGGCGACGAGGCGCTGGAGGTGGTGGAGCGGGAGGCGGTGGACCTCGTCGTGCTCGACATCATGCTGCCCGGGCTCGACGGCCTGGAGGTCTGCAAGCGCATCCGCGCCCATCGGACGATCCCGATCATCATGGTCTCCGCCCGGGGCGAGGAGCTCGACAAGGTGCTCGGCCTCGAGCTCGGCGCCGACGACTACGTCACCAAGCCCTTCTCCCCGCGGGAGCTGGTCTCCCGGGTGAAGGCCAACCTGCGCCGCGCGCGCCTGGAGCCGGACCGCTCCACCCCGCTGCGCGCCGGCGACCTGGAGATCGACGCAGTGGCCCGCACCGTGGTGCGCGATGGCGAGGAGATCCCGCTCACCTACTCCGAGTTCGAGATCCTCCACAAGCTGGCGAGCTCCCCGCGCCGCGTGTTCACGCGCGAGGAGCTGATGAACCACCTCTGGAAGGGCGACTTCTTCGGCGACCTCCGCTCGGTGGACGTCCACGTGCGCCACCTGCGCCAGAAGGTCGAGCACGACGCGTCGGCCCCGGTGCTGATCCGCACGGTCCGCGGCGTCGGGTACGCCTTCGGCGGGGACGGGCCGCCGGGATGAGCCGGCCGCGCGCCTTCGGCCTGCAGGTCTGGCTCGTCGGCGCCCTGCTCGCGGTCGGCGTGGCGGCCTCGCTGGCCGTCCTCCTGGTGGTGCTGCCGACCCTGGAGTCGAACGTCCGCGAGGACCGGGCGAAGCGCGACGCCACGGACCTCGGGCGCGAGGCGTACGCCGCCGCCGAGTCCGCCCTCCCCCAGATCTCGCCGATCAACCCGGCGGCCGACATCCAGGCGGTGGCCGAGCGCATCGGGGAGGAGCTCGACGCCGACGTCGCGGTGGCCTACCGGTCACTGATCTCCGGTCTCGAGGCCCAGGCGCGCGCGCCGGACAGCGGCAACCTGCTGGACGACCTCCGCGGCGTGCCCCTGTCCCAGCCGACCGCCTTCGACGGCGGGCGGGCGGTGGCGGCGTCCGAGCAGGCCGGCGGCTCCCAGGGCGTGGTCCGCGTGACGGCCGCCCGGGACGTGAGCGGCCTCGACCCCGAGCTCGCCGTCGTGCGCCAGCGCGTGATCCTCGCCATGATCGTCGTCCTCGGCCTCGCGGCCCTCGCCGGGGTGGCGATCGCCCGGGTGCTCGGCGGCCGCATCCGCCGGCTGGCCTCGACCGCGTCCACCCTCGCCGCCGGGGACCTCTCGGCCCGCTACCCGCGGGGCCGCATCGCCCCCGAGGAGATCGTGACGCTCGGGGAGAGCCTCAACGGGATGGCGGGGCGCCTGCAGTCCCTGGTCGACGAGATCACCAGCGAGCGCGACCGTGAGCGCGCGATGATCGGGTCCCTCGCCGAGGGCGTGCTGGCCGTGCTCCCGGACGGCACGGTCACGGTCGCCAACGACGCGGCCACCCGGCTGCTGGGGCTCGGAGACGTCCCCACGCCGCTGCGGCTGGAGTCTCTGCCGCCGGCCCTCATCGACGCGGTCCTCGCGGCCCGCGGTTCCGGGGCGGGACGCGAGCGGCGCATGGTGGTGCTGCAGGACGGCCTGGAGCTCGACCTCCACGTCGCCCGGCTCAGCGGCGACGAGGGCGCCGGCACGGTCATCACGCTCCGCGACGTCACCGAGGAGCGGCGCCTGGAGCGGGCCCGCCGGGACCTGGTGGCCAACGTCTCCCACGAGCTCAAGACGCCGATCGCGGCCCTCAAGGGCTTCCTGGAGCTGCTGGAGGAGGGGACGGTGGACGAGCGCCACCGCCGCGAGTTCCTCGCCGCGATGAGCCAGGAGACGGCCCGCCTCGAGCGCCTCGTCGAGGAGCAGCTCCAGCTCGCGCGCCTGGACGCCGGCGCCCTGCCGCTCGAGCGCGAGCTGATCGACCTGGACGACCTCGCCGAGGTGGTCGTCGCCCCGCGGGTGCCCCTCGCCACCCGCGAGGGCGTCACGCTGTCGGTCATCCCGGCTGCGGGGAACCCGGTGCTCGTGGAGGTGGACCCCGCCCGCGTCGAGCAGATCCTCCTGATCCTGCTCGACAACGCCCTGCGGCACACGCCCCCGGGCGGCCGGGTGGACGTGATCGTGGGCCGCGACGGGCAGGACGGCACCCTCGCCGTGCGCGACACCGGGGAGGGGATCCCCGCGGACGTGCAGCCCTTCGTCTTCGACCGCTTCTACCGGGGGGACGCGTCGCGCGAGGGCCGCAGCGCGGGCCTCGGCCTGCCGATCGCCCGCGGCCTGGCGGCCGCCCACCGCGGGGGGATCGACCTGGCCTCCGCGCCGGGGGAGGGCAGCACCTTCACCCTGCGCCTGCCGCTCCAGGACGCCGGCGCAGTGACGGAGGAGTCGCCGATCCCGGACCTGTCGGCCGCGCCTCCGGCGCCCACTCCGGGCTCATAGGTAGCCTGGGGGCGATGAGCGCCCCCCGGACCGTCCTCGTCACCGGCGCCGGCCGCGGCATCGGCCGCTGCGCCGTGGAGCAGTTCGCCGCCGCCGGCTGGCGCGCCGTCGCGGGCGTGCGCGACGTGGAGGTGGCCCGCGCCGACCACGCCGGGCGCGAGGGGGTCCACGTCGTCGCCCTCGACGTCACCGACCACGCGGCGGTCGCGGCGGGGGTGGCCGAGGCGGAGCGGCTCGCGGGCGGGGCCCTCGACGCCGTCGTCTGCAACGCGGGCTACGCGGTGCTGGGACCCGTCGAGGACGTGGACCTCGGCGAGGTGCGGGCGATGTTCGAGGTGAACTTCATCGGCGCGGTGGCCGTCCTGCAGGCGGCGCTGCCGGCGATGCGCGACGCCGGAGCGGGGCGGGTGATCGTGACCTCGTCGATCGGGGCGCGCCTCTCCAACCCGCTCCTCGGGATGTACCACGCCTCGAAGTACGCCCTCCTGGCGATGTGCGAGGCGCTCGCCGTGGAGACGCGCCCCTTCGGCATCCGGGTCTCCTCGATCGAGCCGGGCATGGTGGACACCGACTTCCCGCGGGCCACGCGCCCCACGGGGGCACTCGCGGCCGGGGAGGGGCCCTACCTGCCGCTGCTCGGCGACCTGCGGCGGGGCTTCGCCGCCTGGCGCGAGCGCAACCCGACCCCCGCGGACGAGGTGGCGGCGGCCATCGTCGCCGCGGCGGAGGCCCCCGACCCGCCGTTCCGCGTGAACGTGGGCGAGGACGCGGAGGCGCTCGCCGCGGCCCGCGACGCCGCGCCCGACGACCACGCCTGGCACGACGAGATCGCCTCCTTCCTGACCCTCGACTGGCCGCGGCGCCCGCCGCAGTGACCGTCGTGGTGGTGGCGCCGGGGCCCTTCAAGGGGGCGCTTCCGGCGGCCGGCGCCGCACGGGCGATCGCCGCGGGCGTGCGCCTGGCGGAGACGGGGGCGGAGATCCGGTCCGTGCCGGTCGCCGACGGGGGCGAGGGGACGCTCGACGCGCTCGTCTCCGCGGGGCGGGGCCGCCGCCGCGGCGCCACGGTGGCCGACCCCCTCGGCCGCCCGGTGGAGGCGGGGCTCGGCGAGCTCCCCGGGCACGTGGCCGTGGTGGAGCTGGCCCAGGCGTCCGGCTACGAGCGCCTGGCGTCCTCCGAGCGCGACCCCGAGCGGACCACGACCCGGGGGACGGGGGAGCTCATCCGGGCCGCCCTCGACCTCGGCGCCCGCCGCATCGTGGTGGGCCTGGGCGGCAGCGCGACCACCGACGGGGGTCTCGGGCTGGCCGCCGCCCTCGGGATCACCGCGCGCGACGCGGACGGCCGGGCGCTGGAGGGCACCGGGGCCGACATGGCCCGGGTGGCGAGCCTCGACCTGTCCGGGCGCGACCCGCGCCTCGACGACACCGTGATCCAGGTGGCCTGCGACGTGGACAACCCCTTCCACGGCCCGGACGGGGCGGCCCACGTCTACGGGCCCCAGAAGGGCGCCTCGCCGGAGGCGGTGGCGCGCCTCGACGCGGGCCTGGGGAACCTCGCGCGGGTCGTGCGCGAGGCCACCGGGACCGACCTGCAGGGCATCCCCGGATCCGGCGCGGCCGGGGGCGCCGGCGGCGGGCTCGTCGCCCTGCTCGGCGCCGAGCTGCGGCCGGGCGCCCGCCTCGTGCTCGACGCCGTCGGCTTCGCGGAGCGCCTGCGGGGCGCGGACCTCTGCATCACCGGGGAGGGGCGCATCGACGAGACCACCCTCGCCGGCAAGGCCCCCGCGGCCGTAGCCGCCGACTGCGCCGCGGCCGGGGTGCCCTGCGTCGCCCTCTGCGGCGAGCTGGCCCTGGGGCCCGGTGCCGTGCGGCGCGCGGGGTTCGCGGCCGCCCTCGCCGTGGGCCGGGGCATCCGCTCCCTGGACGTCGCGCTCGCGGCGGCCGAGGCGGACCTCGCCGCCGCCGCCGCGTCGGTCATGGGGATCCGCGGCACGGCCTGATCCGCGGCGGGTCGGCCGGGGCGGCAGCTCGCGGAACGCGGCCAGCGCGTCGCGGCGGACGTGGCACGGGGCCTCTCTAGCACACGCGTGCTAGCATCGCGCCAGGTAGTAGCACAGCCGTACTAGAAGGGAGGACGGTCGTGATCCTGGCATTCATCCTCGCGGCCGAGGTCGCGTTCTGGGTGCTCCTGGCCGCGGGGCTCACCGCGCGCTACCCGCTGCGCCGCCCGCGGCTCGGCGCCGCGCTCCTGGTCGCCGTCCCGCTCGCCGACCTGGTGCTGCTCGGCGCGACCGTCATCGACCTGCGGGGCGGCGCCACCGCCGGCACCGCGCACGGCCTGGCGGCCGTCTATATCGGCGTCTCCGTCGCCTTCGGGCACCGCATCGTCCGCTGGGCCGACGTCCGCTTCGCCCACCGGTTCGCGGGCGGCCCGGCGCCCGATCCGGGCCCGCGCGCCGGCCTCGCCCACGCCCGCAAGGAGCGCCGTGACTGGTACCGCCACCTCCTGGCGTGGGGCGTCGGGGCGGGGCTCATCGGTCTCGCCGTCCTGGCGGCCGGGGACATCGGCCGGACCGCCGCGATGTGGCAGCTCCTCGGCGTCTGGACCGTCGTGCTGGTGATCGACTTCGTCGTGAGCTTCACCTACACGCTGTGGCCGCGGGGAGGACGTTCGGCGGCGCCCACGAGCTAGTGCGGACCACTAGACCCGCGGGGGGGTCAGGCCTGGCCGCGCGCCCCGGGGATCCCGCGCGGCCCCGGGGCACCCTGGATGGCGTCACGGATCGACACCCCCCGGAGAACCTCGTGCGCCTCGCCCTCCTCACCGCCCTCGTCGCCCTCGCCGCCATCCTGCCGGCGTCGGCCGTCGCCGCCTCCTCCGCCCCCGCCCCGCGGGCCGGCACCGAGGCGACCCTGGCCCTGGCGGGGAGCCTGCAGAAGCAGTGGGGGCTCTGCCCCACGGCCCGCCCGGCCCACAAGGTGATCACCCAGGCCCGCCGCACCACGGCCGCCACGCCGCGCGCCAAGCGCGCGAAGGCGGCCCTGCGCTCCTGGACCGAGGTCGCCCGCGTCTGCGCGACGCCGGTGCCTCAGCCCATCGTCATCCCCTGAGCCACTCCTCGACGGCCTCGAGGACGCCCTCGCCGTAGGCCCCGCGGGTCACCCAGCCGGCGTCGGCGGCCACGTCGGCGTCGGCGGCGGCGCCGTTCGCCACGATCGCGACCCTCCCGACGACCCGCGCGATGTCGAGGTCCTGGCGGCTGTCGCCGATCGCCAGGCAGGTGGATCCGTCGGCGCCGCGCGCCTCCAGGTCGCGCTCCACGGCGGCGGCCTTGCTCGCCGCCGCGGGGAGCAGGTGGTAGACGTGCGCGCCGTCGTCGCGGATCTCCCCGTTGTCGGCCAGGCGCAACGCGCCGCCGCTGAGCCGGGTCACCAGGTCGGCGGCCTCCGGGCCCGCGCGCCCGATGAGGACGTGGCTGCCCTCCCGCCCCCAGGCGGCCAGCGGGTGCGGGGCGAGGCCCGGCTCGCTCTCGGCCAGGGCCTGCGGGACGCCGCTCTCGGCGATCGCCTCGTGGACCGTCTGGCCGGGGCGGGTGGGGTAGCCGGCATCGGTCGCGCCGAGCTCGGGCAGCACGCCGACGGCGCCGAGCATCCCGGCGACGGCCTCCAGGCGGGGCCGGCTGCGGCCGCTCACCAGCACCACCGGGACGCCCGCGGCGTGCAGCAGCTCCAGGGCGCGCACCCCGGCCGTGCTGAACGCGCCGCCCGTGCCGCGCAGGAGCGAGCCGTCCGGGCCCAGCAGGGTCCCGTCCAGGTCGAGGTAGACGACGCCCGGGGGCGCCGCGCCGTTGCCGTTCGCCGCGCTCAGGCCGTGCTCGCCTGCAGGACCGACGCCATCGGGGGGCGCTCGGCCGTCGCCGTGTCGCGCACCGTGAGGGCCCAGCCCCCGTCGGCGGAGCGCACCGGGCGGGCGTAGCGGCCGTCGCCGGCGAGGGCCTCCGGCGCGCGCCCCTCGGCGGCGACGCGCCGCAGCACGGCCTGGGTGATCGCGTGCGCCATCGCCCCGAGCGCCGCGGTCGGCTGGTTGTGGTGGGCCCGCTCGCCCAGGTCGACCTGCGCGAGGGCGCCCAGCCCGGCGGCGCCCAGCAGGTCGATGAGCAGGCCGAGCTCCACCGCGTATCCGGTCGAGAACGGGACCGACATGAGCAGCCCGCGGCGTCCCGCCGCCTCTCCCGAGAGGGGCTGCGCGAACCCGGCCAGGGCGGGGTGGAAGAGGTTGATGAGCGGGCGGGCGCAGATCTCGGTCACGCGGCCGCCGCCGTCGGCGTCCCCGCCCAGGCGGCGGCGGTAGACCGCCTTCACGTACCCCACGGCGGGGTCGTTGAGCAGGGGGCCGAGCAGACCGGTCACGAAGGCGGGGTCGAAGCCGACCACGTCCGAGTCGAGCCACACGACGATGTCGCCGGAGGTGGCGGCGAGGCTCTTCCACATCGCCTCGCCCTTGCCGCGGCCCGGCCCGGCCTCCGGCAGCACCTCGTCGTCCTGGACCACCCGGGCCCCCGCCGCGGCCGCGACCCGCGCCGTGCCGTCACGGCTATGCGAGTCCACCACCAGGATCTCCGTCACGAGCGGGGTCTCCTCGACCAGGCGCCGCCGGACGGCGTCGACGATCGCCCCGACGGTCCCCTCGACCTCCAGGGCGGGCAGCACCACGGACACCGTGAGCCCCTGGTCGCGGGCGGACCGGGCCAGGCGCTCGGGGTCGTAGTCCGCGCCCCGGTAGGTGCGCCGCCGCAGCCACTCCTCGCGTTCCACGGGCGGGATGGTAGCGCCGGCCAGGGGTCCGGACGTCCCTCGGGTGGCTGGTAATGTGCCCGCGTGGCCGGGGAACTCAAGGGGCTCGTGCTCTCCGGCGGCGCCGGCACCCGGCTGCGACCGATCACCCACACGAGCGCGAAGCAGCTCGTCCCGGTCGCGAACAAGCCCGTCCTCTTCTACGGGCTCGAGGCGCTGCGCGACGCCGGCGTCACGGACGTCGGGATCGTGGTGGGCGACACCCACGCCGAGATCGAGGCGGCCGTCGGCGACGGCTCGGCCCTCGGCATCCGGGCCACCTACATCCGCCAGTCGGCCCCGCTCGGCCTGGCCCACGCGGTGCTCACCGCCGAGGAGTTCCTCGCCGGCAGCCCCTTCGTGATGTACCTGGGCGACAACCTTCTGCGCGACGGCATCACGGATCTGGTCGACCGCTTCCGGGCCTCCGACGCCGCGGCGATGATCCTGCTGCAGCGCGTCTCCGACCCCGAGTCCTACGGGGTGGCCGAGCTGGAGGGCGAGCGGGTCGTGCGCCTCGTCGAGAAGCCCCCGGAGCCGAAGAGCGACCTGGCCCTCGTCGGCGTCTACATGTTCAGCCCCTCCATCATGGAGTCGGCCCACGCGATCAGCCCGTCGGCGCGCGGGGAGCTGGAGATCACCGACGCGATCCAGCACCTCATCGACCGCGGCCTCACCGTCGAGCCGCACGAGGTCACCGGCTGGTGGAAGGACACCGGCCGGCTCGACGACATGCTGGAGGCGAACCGCCTCATCCTGGACGTGCTGGAGCCGCGCATCGAGGGCGACCTCACCGACACCTCCCTGGAGGGCCGGATCGTCATCGAGAAGGGGGCGCGGCTGGAGCGGTCGTCCGTGCGGGGGCCCGCGATCATCGGGGCCGGCGCGGTGGTGGAGGACGCCTACATCGGCCCGTACTCGGCGATCTCGTCCGGGGTGGTCGTGCGCCGCGCCGAGGTCGAGCACTCGATCCTGCTCGAGGACAGCCGGGTCGAGGACCTCGACGCCCGCGTGGAGAGCAGCCTCATCGGCCGCGGCGTCACCATCGCGCGCACCGAGGAGAAGCCCCGGGCCTACCGGTTCATGGTGGGCGACTCCTCGTCCATCGGACTCGTCTGAGCCTCCGCCGGTGAGGGTCCTCGTGACCGGCGCGGCCGGCATGCTCGGCCGGGACGTCGTCGCCCACCTCGAGGGGCGCCACGAGGTGACGGCCGTCGACCTCGACGTGGACGTGACCGACCCGGCCGCGGTGCTCGCCTGCGCCCGCGAGGTGCGTCCCGCCGCGATCCTCCACCTGGCCGCCTGGACCGACGTGGACGGCGCGGAGGACCGCGAGGACGCCGCGCGCGCGGTCAACGAGGACGGCTGCGCCAACGTGGCCGCGGCCGCGAAGGACGTCGGCGCGGCGCTCGTGGTGCCCTCCACGGACTACGTCTTCGACGGCGCGCGCGGGTCCGGGTACGCCGAGGACGACGAGCCCTCGCCGCTCGGCGCCTACGGCCGCACCAAGCTCGCCGGCGAGCGCGCCGCCCTCGCGGGCCACCCGGAGGGCACGCGCATCGCGCGGACGGCGTGGCTCTACGGGGCGAGCGGCAAGAACTTCGTGGACACGATGCGGCGCCTCGGCGGGGAGATGGACGAGGTGTCGGTCGTGGACGACCAGGTGGGCTCGCCGACCTGGACGCGCGACCTCGCCCCGGCCCTGGAGGACCTCGTCTCCCGGCCGCCCGGCGTCTACCACACCGCCGGCGGCGGGGCGGTCTCGTGGGCCGGCTTCGCCGAGGCCGTCTTCGAGGAGGGCGGCATCGACTGCCGCGTGCGCCGCATCACCACGGCCGAGCTCGGGCGCCCGGCGCCCCGCCCCGCCTACTCGCCCCTCGTGGTCACCCGCGCGGAGGCCCCCCGCCTGCGCCCCTGGCGCGAGGCGCTGCACGACTACATGAAGGAGGCACGGTGAGGCTTCTCGTGACCGGCGGCTGCGGGTTCATCGGATCCGCGTTCGTCCGCCTGGCCCTGTCGAAGGGGGCCGAGGTCGTCAACCTCGACAAGCTCACCTACGCGGGCAACCCGGCCAACGTCGCGGACGTGGCCGACGACGAGGCGTACTCGTTCGTCCAGGCCGACATCGCCGACGCGGCGGCCGTCGCCGAGGCCGTGAAGGGCTGCGAGGTCGTCGTCAACTTCGCCGCCGAGAGCCATGTGGACCGCTCGATCCTGGACCCGGCCGCGTTCATCGCGACCGACGTCGTCGGCACCGCCGTGCTGCTCGACGCCGCCCGCGCCGCCGGCGTCCGCCGCTTCGTGCAGGTGTCCACGGACGAGGTCTACGGCTCGATCCCGGCCGGCTCGTTCCGCGAGACCGACCCGATCAGCCCCTCCAGCCCCTACTCCGCCTCCAAGGCCGGCGGCGACCTCCAGGTGCTCGCCTGGCACCGCACCTTCGGGATGGACGCCATCATCACCCGGGGCTCCAACACCTTCGGGCCGCGCCAGTACCCGGAGAAGCTCATCCCGCTCTTCGTCACGAACGCCCTCGATGGCGAGAGCCTGCCGGTCTACGGCGACGGGATGCAGGTGCGCGACTGGATCTACGTCGACGACCACTGCTCCGGCATCTGGGCGGCGATGGAGGGCGGCGACGCCGGCGAGGTCTACAACGTCGGCGGCGGCAACGAGGAGCCCAACATGGCGATCACCCGCCGCGTGCTGGAGCTCACCGGCCGCGACGAGTCGCTCATCCGGCACGTCCAGGACCGCCCCGGCCACGACCGGCGCTACTCGCTCGACACGGCCAAGCTGCGCGGGATGGGCTGGGCGCCCGCCCACTCCTTCGAGGACGCCCTCGCCGAGACCGTCGCCTGGTACGCCGAGCGCCGTGACTGGTGGGAGCCCATCAAGAGCGGGGCCTACAAGGCGTACTACGAGGAGCAGTACGGGGGCCGTTAGGGCGTGACGGCCCCGCCCGCCTAGGATCGCGCGGGTGAGGGTCACCATCTCGCGCGCGCCGGGTGCCGGACGGGGCGTCACCGCGCTCGAGTTGCTGTTCGACCTGGTCTACGTGTTCGCGGTGCGAGCTCGCGCACCACCTCGTCGCCCACGTCGACCTGCGGACCGGCATCGAGACGGTCGTGATGACCCTCGCCGTCGCGTACGCGTGGTTCATGACGGCGTGGGGCACGAACCTGCTGGCGCCCGACACCGTCCCGGAGCGACTCCTCCTCGCCGGCCTGGCCTTCGCGAGCCTGCTCATGTCGGTGTCGATCGCGGACGCCTTCGACGACCGGGCATGGCTCTTCGTGACCGGCTACCTGGCGCTCCAGGCGGGGCGGGCCACGTTCCTGGCGGTGGCGCTGCGCGGCCGGCCGCTCGGCGCCCACTTCGTCAACGACCTCGTCTGGGAGGTCGCCACCGGCGTCCTCTGGGTCGCGGGCGCCATCGCGGACGGGGACGCGCGCCTGGTGCTCTGGGCGCTGGCCGTGGCGGGCGCCCTCGCGGGCGTGCAGACGCTTCACTGGCTCCCAGGGCGCGGGCGGGCGGTGGACATCGGCCACACCGGGATCACCGCGCCCCACCTGGTCGAGCGCTTCCGGCTCTTCTTCATCATCGCCCTGGGCGAGACCGTGCTGATCGCGGGCGCGGCCTTCGTCGCGGAGCCGGTCGAGGGCGCCCGGGTGGCCGCCCTGGCGGTCGCGTTCACGGGGACGATCGCGTTGTGGTGGTGCTACTTCCAGCGCGCCGAGGGGATCGCCGCCGCGCAGGCCGGCGCCGCCCGGGACTCCGGCGCCGTCGCCCTGCGCGGCACCTGGACGCTCACGCTGGTCCTGCTCGCGCTGATCGCCGTCGCGGTCGCCGACGAGATGGCGATCGCCCACCCCGGCGACGACGCCACGCTCGGGTTCGCCCTCCTGGCCTTCGGCGGCCCGGCCCTCTTCCTGCTCGCGCAGGTGCTCTTCATCGGCGACGCGGCCCGCGCCCTGACGCGGTCGCGGGCCGTGGCGCTGGCAGCCCTCGCCGTCCTCGCGTTCGCGTCGGCGCCGTTCCCCCTGCTCGCGGGGATCGCGGCGCCGACCGCCGTCCTCGTCGCCGTCGCCGTGGCCGACACGCGCGCGCGGGCGTAGCCGGCGCTAGGTTGCCCCCATGCACGAGGACGGGGCCCCGGGGGTCTGGCGATCGGCCGCGGTGCGCGACTCGACGGGGGTCGTCGGGTCGGCCGGCGTTTCCGGCTCCCGCGCGGTGGTCGGGTCGGCCGGCGTCTCCGGCTCGGTGGGGGTCATCGGCTCCGCCGGGGTCGTCGGCTCGGTCGCGGTGAGCGCGAGCGCGAGCATCCTCCGCTCCGTCGCGGCCGTGGGCAGCGCCGCCGTGGCGTTCAGCGCCGGCGTCGTCGGGTCGGCCGGCGTCGTCGCGGGGCTCGTCAACGTCGGGTGCGCCGGGTGCGCCGGGTGCATCGGCTGCGTGAACTGCAGCGGATGCGTCGGCTGCATCGGCTGCGTGAACTGCGAGGGGCTCGTGGGCGCGGTCGGCCGCGTCGGGGTGCGCTGACCCCTCAGGCCGGGCGGCGCGCCTCCATGTTGAGGCGCACGTAGTCCACCTCGACGCGGCCGTCATCGATGACGCAGAGCTCGGCCACGTCGCGGGCGAAGGCGCCCCGGAGGGCCGGCGGCAGCCGCGTCAGGTGGGGCCGCAGCACGACGGTCGCCAGGAACTCGGTGCCGGCGTCCACGTCGGGGAAGTGGGCGGGGGCGTCCTCCAGCCACGCCTGCACGTCGCCGAAGCCCGCGTCCTCCAGGCGCTCGGCGGTGGCGTGATGGTCCGCGAAGACCCAGGTGTCCTCCATCCCCTCCAGCGACGCGGCGTAGGGCACCCGGGCCGCGACCGCCGCTGCGGCGCGCAGGGTTCGCGCGATGTTGCCCGCCCCGCCGCACTGGGCCACCAGCCGCCCGCCCGGGCGCAGCGCCCCGTGGAGGCGGTGGTAGAGGAGGCTCTGGTCGAGGATCCAGTGGAAGGTGGCCGTCGAGACGATCAGGTCCACCGGCTCCGGGACCTCGAGCGTCGTGAGGTCGGCGACCATCATGCGGACCCGCGGCAGGTCGGCGAGCTGCCGGGCGGCCTCCTCCACCATCGCCGGCGAGGCGTCCACGGCGAGCACGGTCCCGCGCGGCAGCCGCTCCGCCAGCAGGCGCGTGACCCGGCCGGTGCCGCATCCGGCGTCGAGGGCGTCCTCGTCGCCCTCCAGGGCGATGCGTCCCACCACCTGACGGCCCCAGGCGAGCTGGGGCTCGGACACCCGCTGGTATGTCCCCGCGTCCCAGTCGGACGGCTCGGCCATCACGGACGGTCGGCGTCGAGCGCGTCCGCCAGGGCCACCAGGCCCGCGCGGATCGGCTCGACCGGGGTGCGCGCGATGCCGGCGCCGATCTGCCCGCCCCGGCGGCGGTGCAGGATGCCGGTGTTGATGAGGGGCGTCTCGCCCAGGTCCACGCAGGCGCGGGCGTCGACGCCGAGGGGGGTGCCCTCGCCGTCCAGGGTGGGGATCCGCAGCCGCTCGCTGCGGCCGACGCAGATGTCGCCCATGCGCCGGGTGCGCTCGATCGCGTCCGCGAGCCCGCCGCCCAGGAAGGCGGCGACGCCGGGGCTCGCGGCGCTCGCCGCGGCGCCCAGCCCGGCGCACTCCACGAGGGCGGAGTCCCCGATGTCCGGGGCGGCGTCCTCGTCCCCGAAGCCCGGGCGGTAGAGGGGATCGCCCACGAGCGGCGCCGGGTGGGTGAACCAGCGGTCCGGGAGGCCCGCGAGCTGCACCGCCGCGTCGACGCCGTTGCGGCTGATGAACACCACGAGGCTGCAGGCGGGGATGCCGCGGATGCCCGCGAGCGCCGCCCGGGCCGCGGCGATGGTCATGGTGAGGGCGAAGTGGCCGTTGTCGCGCAGCAGGCGCGCCGTGGGGGCGACCGCCGCGGGCGCGTCCTCCGCCATCGCGGGGAGCGTCTGGCGCAGCAGGAGCATCGTCGTCGCCTGGTGGCGCATGTGGCAGTCGTCGCCCATCGCGATGCCCTGGGCGCACAGGGCGAGGGCGTCGATGGGCCCCTCCGCCCGCAGCGCGGCCGCGAAGCCGGGGGCGATCTCCTCGGCCATGAGCCGCTGGCGGCGCACCGCCTCGGGCGACCCGGCGCCCAGCCAGAACGCGTCCCCCGGCCCGTCGTTGAACGGGGAGTAGCCGACGCCGCCGTGCACCTCGTCGCGCGCGGCCCAGCAGGCCATGGAGGGGGAGATGACCCCGCACATCGCGCCCGCCGCCTCCAGCGAGTGTGCCGGCGCGAGCCGCACCCCGCCGGCCGCGACGAGCGCCGCCGCCTCCGCGGGCGTCGACGCCCAGCCCTCCAGCAGGCACGCCCCGGCGACGGCGTTGCGCTGCGGCGCGCACATCTCCTCCCAGTCCACCGGGGGGCCGGCGTGCAGCACCGTCCGTCCCTCCAGGCCGGGGATCAGGTCGCCCGCCCGCCCGGCGCCCACGATCGCCGGCCGCGCCTCCTGCAGGCGGGCCAGGGCGGTCGCGTTCGCCGCGTCCACCCGCGGGTCGCCGTAGGTGACCGTGAGGGCCCGCACCAGCTCCGGCTCGCCCCCGGCGGGCGGGCGCCAGTCGACCGGCGAGACGGGGACGTCCTGGGCCCGGAGGGCGTCCGCCATGAGGTCGAGGCCGACGGTCGCGATGCGTAGTGTCACACCATGAACCTATCCGGTCTCGCCACCCTCGTGCGACGCCATCCGGGCCTCACGGGCAAGGCGGACCTCGCGGCCGTCGCGGCGACCGTGGGAGGCGACGGCGACGACGCCGCGCTCGTGGCCGACGGGGACGGGTTCCTGGCGCTCGCGGCGGAGGCCATCCGGCCCGAGCTGGTCGCCGAGCAGCCCCGCGTCGCCGGGGTGGCCGGGGTGGTGACGGTGCTCAACGACATCGCGGCCACCGGCGCCCGCCCGCTCGCCCTGCTCGACTGCCTCGTGGCCGGGGACGCAGCCACGACCGCGGCGGTGCTGGAGGGCCTGGGGGCGGGCGCCGCCCTCTACGGCGTCCCGGTCACCGGCGGGCACACCACGGTGGAGGAGGGGCTCGCGCCCGCCCTCTGCACCTTCGCGGCGGGGCGCGCCCGCGCCACCCTGCGCGCCGCCGACGCGCGTCCCGGCGACGCCGTCACGCTGCTGGCGTGCCTCGAGGGCGAGCTGGTCGCCGGCCCCCAGGGGGACTCGTTCAGCCACCTGCGCGGCCCCCGCCGCGACCGGGCGGCCGCCGATCTGGCGCTGCTGCCCGAGCTGGCCGAGGCCGGCGAGGCGTGGGCGGCCCGCGACGTGTCGATGCCCGGGGTGGCGGGGTCGCTGCTGCAGTTCTGCGAGAGCGCGGGCGGGCTCGGCTGCGCCCTCGACCTCGACGCGCTCCCCGTCCCCGCGGGGGTCCCGCTGGAGAGGTGGCTGCTGGCCTTCCCCTCCTACGGCTTCCTCGTCGCGGGTGACCCGGCCGCCGTCGCCGCCCGCGCCGCCGCCGGCGGGCTGACCGCGGCTCGTGTCGGCGTGCTGGACGGCTCGGGCGTGGTGCGGCTGGCGGCCGGGGGCGCGGAGGAGCCCGTCTGGGACCTCGGCGCCACCCCCCTCACCGGGCTCGGGCCCTCGGCAGGCGCACCTTCAGGCTGACCCAGGGCGTCGTGCGCGCCTTCGTGGTGGTGGTCCGCGGCAGCCGGGCCCGCACCCGCAGGGTCATCGTCCGGCCGCGCGCGAGGCGGCCGGCGACGCAGCGGCGGTCGAAGCCCCCGCGGGCGCCCACCACGCCACGGCACAGGGTGACGGTGCGCCGCCCGGCGCGGCGCTCCAGCACGACCGGGGCACCCCCGAGCCGGCGCACCGTGCTGCCGCGCAGCCGCACCCAGGCCGTCCGCCCGAGGCGCCCGGCGGTCCAGGAAGCCCGCAGCCGGACGGCGCGCCGGCTGGGCGCGGCCGTGGAGGGGGGCAGCGCCAGCGAGGCCACGGGCCGGGCCGCGGCGACCTCCACGACGCGCTCCGCCACGGCGACCCGGCCGCCGGCGTCCGCCTGGACGACCCGCACGGTGTAGCTCCCGCGGGCCGGGAAGGCGTGCTCCACGGAGGCGCCGACCGCGCCGGCCTGCGCCGAGAAGGTCCAGGTGGGGCCGGGCGCGAGCGGCGACCAGACGTCCCGCGCCCGCACCGCGACGCGGACCGTCTCGCCCGCGGTCGCGGAGGCCGGGACGGACACGTCGAGGAGCGCGGGCGGGGCGTCGTCGATCCCGGCCACCTGCACGACGTCGTCGGCGCCGGCGAGTCGCCGCCAGCTCACGGCGCCGTTGCCGGAGCCATCGAGCGCGACCGCCGGCTCGGCGGGCACGGCGCCGCGGGGCGACAGGTCCATCACCTCGCCGAAGGCTCCGCCCGCCGCGCGGACGACGGCCTGCACGCGGGGGTCGGCGGCGTCGGCGCGGCGCCAGGCCACGATCGCCCGCCCCGCTCCGTCCGCCACGACGCGCGGGTCGGCGGCCGCGGACCCGGCGGGCGAGATGTCGAGGGGGGCGCCGAACGTACCGGCGGCCGCGCGCGGCGCGACCTGCACCCGGGCGCCGCCCGCCGCGTCGCGCTGCCACCCCACGAGGCCGCTGCCGTCGGGCCCCACCGCGACCTGGGGGCCCGTGGCGTCCGCGCCCGCGGCAGAGAGGGTCTGCGGCTGCGACGCCGCGCCGGCGGGCGGCAGCACGGCGGCCTGCACGCGGTCGTGGTCGCCGTCGGAGCGGACCCAGGCGACCAGGACGCCGTCCGGCACCAGCGCGGGGCGGGGGTCGAAGGCGTCCTGGCCGGCGGCCGACACGGGCCGACCGGGCGCGAGCCCGGCCGCGAGGGTCCCCTCCGCCGCCGCGATGCGCATCTCCCCGTCCTCGTCGCCGGTCCAGGCGACGCCCGCCCGGCCGCCCGCCGTCACGACCGGCTGGGAGGCGAACGCGTCGCCGCCCCCGGACACGACCACCGGCTCGCCGAAGTCGCCGCCCGCGGGCCGCAGGGCGGCCTCCACCACGGTGTGCTCCCCGTCGAACCGCAGCCAGGTGACCAGGGCCCCGCCGTCGGCGGCGAGGGCGACCTGCGGGGCGGAGGCGCCCGGCTCCGACAGCGTCCGGGGCGCGCCGAAGGCACCGCCCGGCGGCCGCTCGGCCACCTGCACGACCGTGCCGGCGTCCGTCGCGTGCCACCAGGCGGCGACGGCGCGGCCGTTCGGCGCGACCGCCAGGGCCGGCGGCCCGGTCCCGTCGGGGGAGATGGGCGCGGGCGGCGACGGGGACGCGGCGGGGGCCCGCGCGGCGGCCACCACGCGCGTGACCCCGGCCCGCCGCTCCTGCCACACGGTCACCAGGCCGCCCTCGGCGTCCATCCCGGTGCGCGGCCCGGTGGCGGTCGCGCCGGGGGCGGAGAGGTCGAGCGGGGCGACGGCACCGGGGGCGCCCCAGCCGGTGGCCGGGAGGGCGAGGGCGGCGCAGGCGACGGCCGCGCACACGGCGCGCGCCGGCGGTCGCACGGACCCGGGACCCCCTGTGACCCCCATCACGCCTCCCCCTGCCGCGGTCGGGCACGGCCCAGGGAACGGTAGGACGCCATGGGCCCGCGGTCGACTGGACCGGGGGTTAGTCGGGCTGGGACAGGCTCCTAGGCCCCCAGCGCCCAGGCGCGGGCCGCGGGCGCGGCCTCCGCCCGGGGGGCCTCCAGGGGGATCGTCATGTCCTGGTGGCTGCGGCCGTGGAAGTCGTGGACGTCGCCCAGCGGAGTCCAGCCGAGGTGGCCGAAGAAGGCGACGTTGCGGCGCTGGATGCGGGCGATCATGCGCGTCCCGCCCTGCGCCCCGGCCGTCGCCACCGCGAACCGCACGAGGGGCGCGCCGACGCGCAGCCGCCGCGCGTCGCGGAGCACGGCGAGCCGGTCGCCCTTCCACAGGCCGGCCTCGTCGAGCGGGTAGAGGCGGACGGCGCCGACCACCCGGTCGCCGGCGACCGCGACCACCTTCACGGCCGCGTCGTCCCAGGCGTCCCGGTCGTCGTCGTCGAAGATCGCCTGCTCGGTCACGAACACCGCCCTGCGCACCGCGTGGTGCGCGGCGACGTCCGCCTCGTCGCGGGCCACCCGGACGTCGACCGCCGACGTCCACGCGCCCGCGCGCATCAGGCCGCCGCCTCGCTCGGGGCGGCCGGCAGGCCGTCCCGGCCCCCGCCGAACGCCCGCTCGAAGGTGGAGAGCGCCGAGCAGGCCTGGCAGCGCACGCACCCGGCGCGCGCGTCCTGGCTCATCATCCCCGCCTCCGCGAGCAGCGGCGCAACGAGCTCGTAGACCTCGCGCACGTACTCGGCGGGGGGCGGCGTCTGCGTCGCGACGATGCTCCCCGGCGCGGGCCGCAGCGGCACGACGAACGGGTACACGCCCCGGTCGATCGCGGCGCGGCAGCCCTCCATCACCGACTCCGGGCTCTCGCCGAGGCCGAGGATGAAGTAGGTGGACACCTGCCCGCGGCCGAACACCTCCACCGCCGCCTCCCAGGCGCGCAGGTAGTGGTCGCGGCCCTGGGCGTGCTTGCCGGGCGCGACGCGGGCGAGCACGTCCTCGTCCCAGACCTCCAGGTGCAGGCCGAGGGCCTCGACCCCGTGGTCCTTCAGCGTCGCGAACCAGGTGAAGTCGGCCGGGGGCTCCAGCTGGACCTGGACGGGCAGGCCGCTGCGGTCCCGGATCGCCTCGGCGCAGCGGGCCATGTAGGAGGCGCCGCGGTCGTCCCGGTTGGGGGTGCCGGTGGTGAGGGTCACGTCCTTCGCGCCGTCCAGCCGCGCGGCCGCCTCGGCCACCTCGGCGAGCAGGGACGGCGTCTTCACCGGGACCGTCCGGCCGTTCTGGAGGCTCGTGCCGATGGCGCAGAAGTGGCACTGCTCCGACGTCCCCCAGTAGACGCACCGCTGGAACACCGTGGACGCGAGGCTGTCCAGGTGCATCAGCGCGATCTTCCAGTAGGGGACCCCGTCCGCCGTCTCGAGGTCGTAGATCCGCGGCCGCGGGTGCAGGCGCACCCGGCCGATCTCCCGGCCCGCGCGGGTCAGCGTGCCCACCTGCCCCGAGCCGTGCATCTCCAGCTCGTAGGGCGAGGAGGCCACGTAGTCGCCGTGCACCGGCACCGTCAGCGGCGCGCCGTCGATCCAGAGGAAGCCGGCGTCGGACGGCCCGGCGCCGCCGGCGCGGGTCGCGCCCGGGCCGTCGGGCACCCGGGTGCGGACACCGAGCGACTGCAGCTCGACGGCGAGCGTCTTCAGGTCGGGGAGTCCGGCCGTGGTGCTCACCAGTGCTTCTCGTGGAGCTTCACCGCGTTCTCGACGAGCACCATCCGCTTCAGCTCCTCGGACACCGGGGCGCCCTCGATCTTCCAGTACTCGCTCATGAAGTCCGACCAGGGCTCGTCCGAGCCGAAGAGCACCCGGTCGCCGCCGATCCCCTGCTTCTCGATCTCCACGAGCAGCCAGCGCGCGCCGAAGCCGATGGCCCACGAGGTGTCGGTGTAGACCTTGTAGCCGTCCCTCACCCACTGGAGGAACTTCGGCACCAGCTTGATGTGGCCGCTGACGCCCCCGCCGAAGTGGACGAGGTGGATCTTGACGCGCTTCCCGTAGGCCTCGACCATCGGGATGAAGTTGTTGATGTCGCTGTTGCCGCCCGCCGACGTGTGGAAGTGGAAGACGTAGTCGTGCTTCTCGGCCGCGTCGAAGCACATGTCGGCGATGGCCTTCGTCTCCTCGTCCCACTCCTCCGGGTTCGGGTTGCCGCCCAGGAGGAAGGTGGTCTTGAGGCCCACGATCCCGGCCTCGCCGCAGTGCTTGAGGGACTCGAGCGTGTGCTCCTTGTCCCGCGGAAGGAACGAGACCCACAGCAGGCCGCGGATGCGGTCGGTGCTGGTGGCGGCGTCCATCACCACCGGGTTGAGCGAGAACGGCTGCTCGGGCTTCGGGATGCCGTAGTTCGACATCACGAGGCTCCGCTCGATGCCGTACCGGTCCATGTACTTCAGGAAGTCCTTGGTGCGGGGGAAGTCGTAGACGATCGGCTTGACCGGATGGTCGATCCCGTAGAAGGGCCAGGCCTCGATCTCACCGATGTGGCTGTGGCCGTCGATCACGTTGCGCTTGATGCCGTCCGGCAATCCCACGTCCGCTCCCCTCGTCAGGTCGACAACAGCTCATGGCGCAACGCGTCCGCCGCGGCGCGCCAGCTCTCCGGTTCGGTGAACTCGCGGCGCGGCGCCAGGGGCTCGCCCTCCAGCGCGGCACCGGTCTCCGGGTCGAGGGCGAGGCCCTCGACCGCCCAGCGCGCGGTCATCGTGTCCGGGTCGAGCTCGGCCGACAGCGCCACGGCCCTCCCGGTCGCGACGGACATCTCCACGCGCCGCCAGGGCGGCCACTCCTCGCGCTCGCCCTCCGCCCACACCACCGCGACGCGTTCCCCGGCGGCCCGTGCGCGCCGGATCGTGGTCTCGGCACGCTCCACCGATGCCCGCACCTGCAGCTCCCGCACGCGCACCTGGTACGCGGCGTCGCGCACCAGGTCGCGGTCGATCTCCGGTGGCAGGCCGGCGACGTCGACGCCCGCCGCGGCGAGCTCGGCGTCGCGATCCGACGCGCGGAACGTGGTGACGAGCGCGTCGATGTCCGGGACGCGCCCCAGATGGTCGGCGAGCGCGCGCACGATGCCGACGACCGCCTGGTACAGGTCGGGTCGCACGGTGGCGACCGGGTAGAGGCGCTCCTCACCCGTCCGCCATCGCCGCATCGTGTCGTCGCGCTCGCCCACCGGGCGTCGCTCCGGCCTAGACCGTCCAGGTGTTGAGCTGGAAGGCCTTGTTCCGCCACGCCGTCAGCGCCGAGTCGAGCACGTCGAGCGGGTTGAACGCCGTCACGCCGGGGATGAGGTCGTCCTCGCGGAAGCCGTAGAGCGCCCCCATCGCGAAGCGACACGCGTAGATCGTCGCGCCCTCGGCGAGGAGCGTCTTGAGCTGGTTGTTGATGGCCATGTGACCCGGGAAGGCCTCCTGGCCGACGGCCGGATACCCACGGGTGCCGGAGGCCATCAGCACGCCCGGCCCGTACAGCACGAGGCTCACCTTGAAGCCCTTGCGGCCGAGACGCGTGGCCGTGAGCAGGTTCACCAGGCCCACCGAGCCCTCATAGGGCACGGTGTGCATGAAGATCCATGCCTCCTCACCAGGCTCGGCCTTGATGTCGGGGAAGACCTTCTCCGCGACGTCGTACAGCTCTTGGCCGGCCTCGGGCTTCATCCCCTCGATCTTCGCCACGACGACACCTCCCGGATGGGCACTGCGGCGTCCACTCGGCTTCTCGGGACGCCGCTGCTGGTATGAGGAGCGATTCTTTCCATGGCGGGACCCTTGGCGCAACCTCCCGAAGCCCGTACCGTCGGCATGGATCATCTGCATGAGGGAGGAACGGGTGGCGACGGTGGTGCTCGCGATCGGTGGCAACGCCCTCGCGCCTGCAGGCCTCGGGTCCTTCGCGGACCAGGAGGAGCGGGCCCGGGCGGTGGCGCAATCGGTCGCGCGGATCGTCTCCTCGGGCGACCGCCTGCTCATCGTCCACGGCAACGGCCCGCAGGTCGGCGCCCTCGCGATGGCGCAGGAGGCCGTCGCCCGGGAGATCCCGCCACAGCCGCTCTTCGCGCTCGGGGCGATGACCCAGGGGCAGCTCGGGTTCCTCCTCGCGCAGGCCGTCGGTGACGCGATGGCGGCCTCCGGCGTGGAGCGCGGCGTGGCCGCGGTGATGACGCAGGTGGTCGTGGACCGGGACGACCCGGCGTTCGCGTCGCCCACCAAGCCGATCGGGCCGTTCTTCCCGGAGGGCCGCGCGCGCCGCCTCGCCGAGTCGCGCGGCTGGACCGTCGCCGAGGACTCCGGGCGCGGCTGGCGCCGCGTGGTCGCCTCCCCGGCGCCGCTGGAGATCGTGGAGGCGCCCGAGATCCGCCGCCTGCTCGACGCGGGCGAGGTGGTCGTGGCCTGCGGCGGCGGCGGCGTGCCGGTCACGCGCGAGGGCGACGAGCTCGCGGGCGTCGACGCGGTCATCGACAAGGACGCGGCCGCCGCGCTCGTGGGGGAGCTCGTCGGGGCCGACCGGCTCGTGCTGCTCACCGGCGTCGACGGGGTGATGCTCGACTACGGCACGCCCGCCGAGCGGCCGGTGGACGCCATGACCGTGGACGAGGCCCGCCGCCACCTGCGCGACGGCCAGTTCCCGCCGGGCAGCATGGGCCCGAAGGTCGAGGCGGCGGCGCGCTTCGCGGCCTCGAGTGGGGGGGTCTCGCTCATCACCTCGCTCGAGAGGGCCGAGGAGGCGCTCGCCGGGCGGGCCGGCACGCGCGTGACGCCCTGATGGCCCGCAGCCGCTCGGTCCTCACCTGGCGCCCGCCGGCGCCGGAGGCGGTCCCCGCCGCCTCGGCGCGGGCCCGCGCCCTGCTGGAGGACCCCCAGGGCTTCGGCAACTACATGACCTACCGGGACGCCTACCGCATCCTCGGCTGGGACCCGTCCGAGGTCTACCGGGACGGCGCGATCGCGCTCGACCGCGACGAGTGGGCCGACCTGGGGTGGATGGCGAACCACATCGGCCCCTCGCCGCGCGCCCTCGACGCGATGCGCGCGGCGGTCGACGCCGAGCACGTCGGCCCGTACTCGCCGGACCTGGACGAGGACCTCCGCGACCTGATGGCCACGGCTCTCCTCGGCCGGGAGCGCGACGAGGGCTTCGACGTGATCGGCACCGAGGGCGCCCAGGCGGGCGTCGGCTACGCGGCGCTCGCCTGCCTCGACCCCGGCGACGAGGTCATCGTCACCGACCCGGGCTACTTCCACTTCGTCCCCGCCCTGCGCCTGGCGGGCGGCGTGCCCGTGTGGCTGCGGCTCTCGGCGTCGGGCGGCTGGCGCCTGGATCCGGACGCCGTGCGGGCCGCGGTCACCCCGCGCACCCGGATGGTGGTCGTCTGCGACCCGGTGAACCCCTTCGGCACGGTCCAGTCGCGCGACGAGCTCGCCGCCCTGCTGCGGCTCTCGGAGGAGACCGGCATCGTCATCCTGGCCGACACGACCCACTCGGCGCACCGGGTCGACCCCGCCGCCCGGCACCACCCCGTCGCCGAGGTGCAGCGGGACCACCCCGGGGCGACCCTCCTGGTGTCCAGCGGCCTGGCCCACGGCTACGGGATGGCCGGCGCTCGCGTCGGCGCGCTGGGCGGCGACCCGGCCCTGGTGCGCGCCTGCCTGCAGGTGAAGATCGCGGCCGTGCGGCTCAACACGAACCGGCTCGCGCAGGTCGGGGCCGCGGCGGCCCTGCGCGACGACGCCTGGGTCCGTGCCGGGGAGGAGGTGATCCGGGGCAACCTCGCCCGCCTGCGCCGCATCGCGACCCCGGTGATCGACCCCGCGTACGGCTTCTCCTGCGTGGTGGACGTCTCCGGCACCGGGGCGACCGCCCAGGAGCTCACCGTGTCGTTGTGCGCGCGGCGGGTGGCGGTCTACCCCGGCGACGGCCTCGGCGACGTGGGCGCCACGACCACGATCCGCCTCAACCTGAGCGACCCCGATCCGGGGGCGCTCGACCGCCTGGCCGCCGTGTGGGCGGAGGCGGTCGAGGAGGCGGCCGCCGGCACCTGGCGCGCGGCGGTCCGCGACCTGTTCCTCTCGTACGGGACCGATCGCGGACGGCGCATCGCGGCGCTGGTCGAGGGGGGTCCGGCGGGTTAGCCCCGCCGCCGTCGCGCGACCACCTCGAGGTACTCGGCGGGGATCGCCACGGCGCCGGAGGGGCCGGTGCGCGCGTGGCGCCGCACCAGCGCGGTGATGTCCTCCGCCAGCGCCCGGCGGCCGTCGCCGTCGAGGGCCGCGAAGGCCATGAAGGTCGGGCCGTACTTGACCCGGAAGAACTCCGTGAAGGCCTCCGCCGACGGGAACCGGAAGACGTGGGTGCGCGTGCGGAAGGCGATCTCGTCGACCCCGTCGGCGAGCAGGGCCTTCACGTGGTCCTCGGAGCCCCAGAGCAGCGGCGACGCGAGCCCGGCCGGCGGGGGGACGTGGGCGGTGACCGCGCGGAGCAGGCCGCCGATGAAGCCGTCCGGGGTCCACGCGGCGAGCGCGACCGGGCCGCCCGGACGGCACACGCGCAGCATCTCCCCGGCCACGGCGCGCTGGTCCGGCGCGAACATCGCGCCGACCGCCGAGACCACCGCGTCGAAGCTCGCGTCCCCGAACGGGAGCGCCTGGGCGTCGCCGGCGACGAACTCGACGAAGAGGTCCTCCGCCGCGGCGCGCGCCCGCGCCCGTTCCTGCAGGGACGCCACGAAGTCGAGCGACACCACCTCGCACCCGCACCGCGCCGCGGCCAGCGCGGTCGTGCCACTACCGCCGGCGATGTCGAGCACCCGGGTGCCGGCCTGCAGGTCGGCGGCCTCGCAGAGGCGCTCGGAGACGAGCGTGATGCGGGTGCCCACGGCCGAGTAGTCCCCGGCGTCCCAGACGGTGCGCTGGCGGGAGGTGATGCCGGCGAGGTCGAGGCCGGTGACGGCGCGGCCGCGGGCGGGGGCGATGGCGCTCATGACAGCTCCTGACGTGAAGATAGGACGACCGTTCGTGCTAACAGTGCGAAGACATTACGAACGGTCGTGCTAAGTTGTCAAGCATGACCACGACCTCCAGCCCGCGACGACGCCGCAGCGACGGCGAGCGCAGCCGCCGCGCGATCCTCCTGACCGCCGCCCGCCTCGCCACCGTGGAGGGCCTCGACGGGCTCACCATCGGGCGGCTCGCGACCGAGACCGGCATGAGCAAGAGCGGCCTCTTCGCCCACTTCGGGTCGAAGGAGGACCTGCAGCTCGCGGTCATCGACACCGCCGAGGAGATCTTCGAGGAGGACGTGCTCGCGCCGGCGACGGAGGCGACGGGCCTCCGCCGCGTGGAGCTGCTCTGCGAGCGATTCCTCTCCCACGTCGGGCGGGACGTCTTCCCGGGCGGCTGCTTCTTCGCCTCGGCGATGGCCGAGCTCGACACCCGCCCCGGGCGCCTGCGCGACCGCCTGGTGGGCGTCCAGAAGGGCTGGTGGGATCTCATCGAGGGCGGCGTGCGCGAGGCCCAGGCCGCGGGCGAGGCCGACCCGGACGCCGACGCCGTGCAGGTGACCTTCGAGATCAACGCGATGCTGGGCGAGGCGAACGGCCTCTACCTGGTGGTCCGCAGCGAGGAGCCGCTCGACATGGCGCGCCGGGGCGTGGCCGACCGTCTGCGGAGGATCGCCCTCTCCGCCTGACGGGCCGTCAGCGGTCGAACAGCGTCCCCTGCGAGGGCGCGCCGCCCGCGGGCCCGTCGTCGCCCGCCCGCGCGAAGCGCGCCGTGACGGCGCGGCCGCCGTCGTCGAACACCGCCCGCGCGCCGTCCCACCCGACCTCGACCGCGCCGGGGTGGATGCCCCGCACGAGGCGCCCCAGCTCCTCGCGCTCCCGGCCGCGCTCGGGCGGCGGCGTCACCTCGTAGACGTCGCTGCGGGTCCCGCCGGCCGTGCCGTCGGGGCCCTCCAGGATCACAACCCAGGCCACGCGCACCTCGCTTGTCGCCCCGCCCGAGCGTAGCGACCGGCGCCGGAGGATAAGGTTGCGCCTTGACCGTTCTCGGCTGGTACTGCCCGTCGGAAGGAGACGGGCGATGGCTGGGCACGCGGCGCGCCGAGCGCACGCCGGATGCCCGCTACCTGGCGCGCGTCGCGCGCGCCGCCGAACGCGCGGGCGCGTCCGAGATCCTGGTGCCCACGGGGACGGTCAACGACTCCTTCTCCGGCGACGCGCCCTTCATGGAGAGCTGGACCACGGCCAGCGCCCTCGCAGCCCTCACCGGCGCCATCCGGGTCATCGCCGCCGTCAACCCGGCCGGCCTCGCGGCGCCGCTCGTCGCCCACCAGGCCGAGACGCTGGAGCGCATCGCCCCCGGCCGCATCGCCATCAACCTCGTCGCCGGCGGCGGCCCGCAGGGGCTCTACGGCACCGAGGAGCTCGACCACGCCGCCCGCTACGCCCGCCTGGACGCGATGGCCGCGGAGGTGCGGGAGCGCTTCCGGGGGCCGTTCTACCTGGGGGGCGCCTCCGAGGCGGCCGTCGCGCTGGCCGTCGCCCGGGCGGACACCTACCTCATGTGGGGCGAGCCGGCCGAGCGCATCGCGGAGCGGGTCGCGGCCGTGCGGGCCCGGGCGGACCGGCCGATGCGGTTCGGGCTGCGCATCCACATCATCGCGCGCGGCACCGAGCGGGCGGCCCGCGAGGCCGCCGCCGACCTGCTGTCGCGGGCCGAGGTCGCCGGGGAGCGCGCGTCCGAGTACGCAGGGTTCGACAGCGTCGGGCAGGCGCGCATGAACGCGATCCCCGCTGACGGCGAGGGCTGGGTCGCGCCCGGCCTCTGGGCTGGCATCCGCGCGGTGCGCGGGGGCGCGGGCACCGCGCTGGTCGGGTCCTACGCCCAGGTCGCCCGGCTCCTCGACGGCTACGCCGAGGCGGGCGTCGACATGGTCATCGCGTCCGGCTACCCGCACCTGGAGGAGGTGGAGCGGGTGGGCCGCGAGGTGTGGCCGCGCCTCGCCGGGGCGGCCCCCGCGCCGCGCCCGTCCCGCCGTGCCGCCGCCCCGGTGCCGTCGAACGTGGTCCCCATGGACGCCCGCCCGCCGGCGCGCGCCGACGACCTCGCCGAGCGGTTCGGCACGCCGCTCTACGCCTTCGACGGGGAGCGCATCGCCGCCGAGGCCCAGGCGTTCCGCGCCGCCGCCGGGCCGGACGTGACCGTCGCGTACTCGCTGAAGTCCAACACCCTGATGGGCCTCGTCTCGCGGCTGCACCGCGCCGGGTGCTGGGCGGAGGTCGCCTCGGGCCACGAGTACCGGCTTGCGCGCCGCGCCGGCGTCCCCGGCGGGCGCATCGCGTTCAACGGCCCCCTCAAGACCGATGACGAGCTGCGCCGGGCGCTGTCGGAGGGCGCCACCGTCATCGCCGACGGCATCGAGCAGGTGCGCGCCATCGCGGCCCTCGCCCCCTGGGCCTCCGCCGGGGCCCGCGTGGGCCTGCGGCTCGTGCCGCCCGACCGGGTGGGCACGGACCGGTTCGGCGTCCCCGCCCGCGTCGTCCCGGCGGTGGCGGCCCTGCTCGCGCGGGCGGGGCTCCCGCTCACGGGGCTCCACATCCACCTGGGCGCCTACCAGCTCGGGCCGATGCCCCCCTCCGGTCCCCCGATCCACGGCGTCACCGTCCAGTACCCGGTCCCCGTGGAGCGGTTCGCCGCCGCGGCGGCCCACCTGCGCGCGACGGCCGACCGCGTCGGCGGGATCGAGTGGCTCGACCTCGGGGGCGGCTGGCCGGCGGCCGCCGCCCTCGCCGGTCACCTCGACGCCGCGCGCGCCGCCCTCGGGCCCGGCCACCCGCCCCTCATCCTCGAGCCGGGCCGGGCCCTGATCCGCGACTCCGGCTGGCTGCTCACCCGCGTCGTCGCCCGCCGCGGCCCCGGCCGCTACGTGGTGGATGCCGGCATCACCCAGGTGCCCTGCGTCCAGTGGAAGCGCTCGCCCGTCCACCCGGCCGCGCACCGCGACGGCGAGGAACGCCCCACGGACCTCTACGGCCCCCTCTGCCTGCAGCACGATGCCGTCGCCCGCGAGGTGCCGCTCCCGCCGCTGGCGGTGGGGGACCTCGTGTGGATCGGCCAGACCGGCGCGTACGCCATGGCGCAGGCGTCGCCGTTCATCCACCTGCGCCCGGCCGCGGTCCTCCTGGAGGGGGGCCGGGCCACCCTCCTGCGGGCCCGCGAGACCGACGACGAGGCGCTCGGCGCGCAGGCCGAGCCCCTCCTGACCGGCCCGGAGGGCCGCGTGGTCCCCGTCCGGTGACGGCCGTCAGCGTCCGCGCCGGCCGCTGGGCCGACAGCGCGAAGATGATGGCCGCCGCGCGGGCCGCCGAGGCCGTGGACGGGGTGGAGCGCGCGTTCTGCTTCATGGGCACGCCCGCCAACCGCGAGGAGGCGGCGTCGCTCGGGATGGGCGGGCCGGAGGTGGAGGCGGCCGGGCCGGACGACCTCGTCATCGTGGTGAGCGGCGACGCGGCCGAGGACGGGCTGGCGGCGGCCGAGGACCTGCTCGACAGCGGTCCGGCCGCGGCGGCGGAGGGCGGCGCGGCGGCGGCCAGGCCGGTGCGGAGCCTCACCGGCCTCGAGGCGGACCTCGCGGTCATCTCGGTCCCCGGCGAGTACGCGGCGCTGGAGGCCCACAAGGCCCTCGGCGCGGGCATGGACGTGCTGCTGTTCAGCGACGGCGTCACGCTGGAGGACGAGGTCGCCCTCAAGCGCCGCGCCCACGGCCTCGGGCGGATCGTGATGGGCCCCGGCGCCGGCACCGCGATCGTCGACGGCGTCGCGCTGGGCTTCGCGAACGTCGTGCGCCCCGGCAGTGTGGGGGTGGTCGCGGCGGCGGGCACCGGCGCGCAGGAGGTGACCGTGCTGCTCGACCGGGCGGGCGCGGGCGTCTCGCGCTGCTACGGCACCGGCGGCCGCGACCTCTACGACGACGTCGGCGCGATCACGGCGCTCGACGCCATCGACCGCCTCGCCGCCGACCCCGGCACCGAGGTGATCGTGTGCGTCTCCAAGCCGCCCGCCCCGGCCGTGGCCGAGCGGGTGCTCCGGGCGCTGGCGGCCTGCGGGAAGCCGGCGGTGGCCTGCATGGTGGGCGGTGGGGCGGCGCCGGTGGAGGGCGTCACGGTGGCCGCCACGCTGG
Organism: Thermoleophilia bacterium; assembly: GCA_050249835.1. Taxonomy (GTDB): domain Bacteria; phylum Actinomycetota; class Thermoleophilia; order Miltoncostaeales; family Miltoncostaeaceae; genus Miltoncostaea. Next base: position 9,445 of record JBFWPT010000033.1, on the reverse strand, counting down.
AGGAGGCGGCCCTCACCGCGGCGGCCCTCGCCGGCCACGCGGTCGCCCCGCCGGACCCGCCGCGCCCCGACTGGGTCTCGGGGCGCGCAGTGCGCGGCCTGTTCTCGGGCGGGACGCTCTGCTCCGAGGCCGCGGCGATCCTGGCGGAGCACCTCGACCGGGTGTGGACGAACGTGCCCGCGGGGGCCGCCCGCAAGCTCGTGGGGCCGCCGGGCGGGCACGTCTGCCTGGACATGGGGGAGGAGGAGTTCACCCGCGGCCGCCCCCACCCGATGATCGACCCCGCCGCCCGCGCGGAGCGCCTGGAGGTGGACGCCGCCGACCCCGAGGTGGGGGTCGTCCTGCTCGACGTCGTCCTCGGGTACGCGAGCCACCCCGACCCCGCGGGCGTGCTCGCTCCCGTCATCCGGGCGGCGCTGGAGGCCCGTCCCCAGCTCGTGGTGGTGGCCTACGTGCTCGGCACGGAGGACGACCCGCAGGTCCGTTCGGCCCAGCGCGACACCCTGCGCGCCGCCGGCGCCCGGCTCGCGCAGACGAACGCCGCCGCCGCGCGCCTGGCCGCCGCGCTCGCCGGGTGAGGATCCGGATCGTCACCTACTCGACGAAACCGCGCGGGGGCGTCGTCCACGCCCTGCACCTGGCGGAGGCGCTCGCGGGCCGCGGCCACGACGCCGAGCTCTGGGCCCTCTCGCCCGACGGCGCGCGCTTCTTCCGCGAGCCGCGCGTGCCGGCCCACCTGGTGCCCGTGGACCGCCGCCCGGGCGAGGACGTCGAGCCGCGCATCCTCCGCTACGCCGCCACCCTCGCCGAGGGGCTGCGGGCGGCCGGGCCCGCGGACGTGCACCACGCCGAGGACTGCCTGTCGGCCCGCTCGCTGCTGGCGCTGCGCGCCGAGGGCCGGGTCCCCGCCGTCGTGCGGACGATCCACCACGTCGACGACTTCGCCTCCCCGGTCCTGCAGGAGTGCCAGCGCGCCTCCATCGAGGACGTGGACCACCGCATCTGCGTCAGCGACTGGTGGGCCGGCGTGCTGCGCCGCGACCACGGGATGGACGCGGACGTGATCCCGAACGGCGTCGACGGCGCGCGCTTCGCGGACTGCCCGCTCGACCGCGCCGCCGCGGGCGCCGTGATGGGCTGGGGGCTGCGCCCGGCGGTGCTCGCCATCGGCGGCATCGAGCCGCGCAAGGGCAGCCGGGCGCTGCTCGCCGCCTTCGCCGCGGCGCGGGAGCGCCTCGGGCCGGGGGCCGTGCTGGTCATCGCCGGCGGCGAGACCCTGTTCGACTACGCCGACTACCGCGATGCATGGGACGCGGAGGCCGCCGCCCACGGGCTCGCCGTCCACCGCGGCCCGGAGCCCCCGCCGGACGCCGACGTCGCCGTGCTCGGCCCCGTGCCCGACGAGCGGATGCCCGCACTGATGCGCGCCGCCGACGTCCTCGCCTTCCCCTCCGAGCGGGAGGGCTTCGGGCTCGTGGTGCTGGAGGCCCAGGCCGCCGGGCTGCCGTGCGTGGTGAGCGACCTGCCGGTGCTGCGCGGGTTCCTCCGGGACGGCCGCGACTGCCGCATGGTCCCCGTCGGCGACGTCGCCGCCCTGGCCGGCGCCCTGGCGGAGGTGGTCGGCGACGCCGCCCTGCGCGCCCGCCTCGTCGCCGGCGGCCGGGCGACGGCGGCCCGCTTCACCTGGGAGGCCGCCGCGGCGGCCCACGAGTCCGTCTACGCGGGGGTGGCCGGCGGTGGGTGAGCGCGACGACGCCTACGAGTACGCCTGGTGGACCGCCGAGTGGCGGGGCGGCATGGCGACGGACGTCAGCGGGCGCGGCCACACGGTGCGGGTGGACGAGCCCCCCGAGTTCGGCGGCGGGGACACCGGGCCCATGCCCACCGAGATGCTGGTGGTGGCCCTGGCGTCGTGCTTCTGCCTCGCCGTGGCCTGGGCGGCCGGGAAGAAGCGGATCCCGCTCGACGACCTGCGCGTCCACGTCCGCCCGTCCCGCGCTCCGGGGGAGCCGCGGCACGGCCGCTACGAGGTCTGGGTCGACTCCTCGACCGACCCGGAGACGCTCGCCCCCGCCGTGGAGCTGGGCAAGCGCTACTGCTGGGTGACCAACACAATCGCGACCCCTCCCGTTCTGGACTACCGCACAGGGTCGCCCGTGGGGTAGCCTCGCGGCCTCGCCCCTCGTCCTGCCCGAGAACAGGAGTGCATGTGCCCCAGCGCATCTGCGTCATCGGCGGCGGCGCCGCGGGGATCAGCGCGGGCTCGATGGCCAAGCGCACGAACCCCGAGGCCACGGTCACGGTCTGCACCGAGTTCGAGGACGTCGCCTACTCGCCGTGCGGCATCCCCTACGTCCTCGGCCGCGAGATCCCGGATTTCCAGCGGCTGTTCCTCGCCGGTCCCGAGAACTACGCGGAGGCGGGCATCGATCTGCGGCGCGAGACGACCGTCACGGCGGTCGATGCCGGCGCCCGCACGATGACCGCGAACGGCGACGTGATCCCCTGGGACACGCTCATCGTCTGCTCCGGCTGGAACTACACGCTGCCGGACGTGCCCGGGAACGACCTCGCCGGGCTCACGTTCGTGAAGAACATCCGGCGCGGCATCGAGCTCGACAAGACGCTGGACGGGGTGAAGAAGGCCGTCGTGCTGGAGGCCGGCCCGCTGGGCGTGGAGATGCTCACCGCGCTCGCGCACCGGGGCATCGAGACGCACCTCGTCGACGAGAACGCGTGGCTGCTCGCCCAGGTGGCGGACCCGGAGATCGCCGAGCCGGTGCAGAAGAGCCTCGAGGAGCTGGGCTGCCACCTGCACTTCGGGGTCGGCCTCACGGGGTTCGCCGGGTCCGGCGGTCAGCTCACCGGCGTCGAGACCAGCGAGGGCGTCATCGACGCGGACATCTGCGTCATCTCCACCCACAAGGAGCCCGAGACGACCCTCGGCCGGTCGATGGGCCTGAAGACCGGTTCGACCGGCGCCTTCGTGGTGGACGAGCGGATGCGGACCTCGATGGAGGGCGTCTACGCGGCCGGCGACTGCGTGGAGGTGCCGCAGGGCCTCACCGGCGTCGCGGTCCAGGGGCTCACCGGCTCCCACGCGATGCAGCAGGGCCGCGTGGCCGGCGCCAACGCGGGCGGCGGCGACCGGCGCTACGACCCGGTCACGATCCCCTGGGGCATGGTCGGCGGGCAGGTGCAGATCGGCGGCGCCTCCTTCGGCGAGCACCTCGCCACCTCGCTCGGCATCCCCTACGTGGTCGGCGCCGCGAACGGCATCAGCCGCGCGCGCTACTTCCCCGGCGTCCAGCAGGTGCGGGTCAAGCTGCTCGCCGAGCCGGGCACCGGCAAGCTGATCGGCGGCCAGTTCGTGGGCGGCGAGGGCATCAAGGAGCGCGCCGACTTCCTCGCCTTCGCCCTGAAGCGCGGCGCGACGCTCGAGGACATCGCCTGGATGGAGAACGTCTACTCCCCGCCGATCGGCGCCCTCTACGAGCCGCTCTCGGTGGCGGCCCAGAACGGGATGGCGCAGTTGTGAGCCGCGCCGAGGAGATCCCCGAGTCGGTGCGCGAGTACTTCGGGCACGACAAGGTCGCGCTGCACGGCACCGGCGGCCTCCCGGCCGCCCCGCCCGCGCCGCCCGGCTCCACCGCCCGCAAGGCGGGGGAGAACGCCGTCGCCGACGGCACCGCGAAGGCCGGCACCCCCGGCCGCCGACCCGGCGACCGCCCCGCCGTGCTCCCGCCGAAGCCCAGGATGGCCCGGAAGATGCGGTCCGCCGGGGAGCGCTCGCTGATGGAGGCCTCGCAGCGCCGCCTGGGCGCCGCCACCGGCGCGCCGGCCCCGCACGCCACCGCCCCCGGCATCTGGCGGGCGGTCCTCGCGCCGGTCTACGCCAAGATCCCCTGGGGCCTGAAGAAGCGCATCGTGTCCCGCACGTCCGGCGTCACGGGCTGGTCGTCCCGGCGCTGAAGGCGTCCGCCGGCAGGCCCGGGCCGCAGAGGCCGGTGTCGACGACGTACCGCCGGTCGTCAGCCTCGTCGCGCAGCAGCACCACGTGGCACGGCAGCCCGATCTCGGAGCGCTCCTCGTAGCCGACCACCTCGAAGACGGTGGCGGTCGCCCCGCGGTGGCGGGTGAGCTTCACGGCGCCCGCCCCCAGGTCCTCGCGGTGCTGGACGACGAAGGGGCCGGCGGTGACGGTCTGGCGCACCCGGGTGCCGGGGGCGGGGACGAACCAGACGTCGTCGCCCTCGCCGTGTCGCGGGAGGTCGCCGCCCGCCTCCGCGCCGTCCCCGTCGCGCTGCGGGTGCTGGGCACCGGGCGCGGCGCCCGTCACCTGGACCTCGGCGGCTTCGTCGTGACGCTCACCGGCCCCGGGGTGCCGTGGATGCCCAACGGGGTCGCCTGCGACCGGCTGCCCCCGGCGCCCGTGGTGGCCTGGGACCCCGCGGCGCCGCCCCTCTGGGACCCCGCCCCCCCGCCGCTCGCGGGCGGCCGCGCCGCGCTGGAGGGCCTCGCGGCCTGGCTCGTGCCGCGCGCGGCGCCGCCCCCGCTCACTCTCCGCGAGGCGCCCGCGCGGCTGCTGGGCCGCGGGCCCGGCCTGACGCCCGAGGGGGACGACGTGCTCGCCGGGGCGGCCGCGGGGCTGCACGCCCTCGGCCCGGCCGCGGGGCTCGCGCCCGCGGCCGCGGCCCGCCTGGCGGCGGCGCTCTGCCCGCCGGACGCGCGGGCGCGCACCGGGGCGCTGGCGGCGACGCTGCTCGAGCTGGCCGCCGGGCGCGGGGCGGCGCCCGAGCCGGTCCACCGGCTCCTCGGCCCCGGCGACCGGGAGGCGGCCCTGGCCGACCTGCGCCGCCTGGGCTCGTCGACGGGGGCGGCGATCGCCGCCGGGATCGCGCTGGCCGCGCGGCACCTGGTCGGGTCCACGGGGCAACCCTAGCCCCGGGGCGACCGGATGCCGTCGTCCGGAGCCTCCCGCGCCGCTACGGTTCCCGGGGCGCCGCGGCGCCCCCTCCCCGATGACGCCCCGAACCCTCGCCACCACCACCGCCGTCGCGCTCGCCGCCGGCGCCGCCCTCGCCGCCGGCGGCTCGGGTGCCCCGGCATCCCCGGCGGCCTCCCACCAGGCGGGCGGCGAGGTCACCTACACCTTCCAGGGGCGCGGGTTCGGCCACGGCGTCGGGATGCCGCAGTACGGCGCCCGCGGCCGCGCGCTGGCCGGCTGGGACGGCGGGCGCATCGTGCGCTTCTACTACCGGGGCACCACGCTCTCGGTGGTGAAGCGCCGCACGGTGCGGGTGCTGCTGGCGCCGGACGTGCGCTCGGTCGCCGTCACGAGCGCCGGCCGCTGGCGCGCCGTCGGCGCCCGGGTCGACGGCCCGCGCGTCACGGCCCTGCCCCCCCGCGTGCCGCACACGCTGCGGATCCGCGCGGACGGCCGCGTCGCCCTCATGCGCGGCGCGCGCCGGGTGGCGCTCTTCCGCGGAGCCCCGCGCGTCGAGGCGGTGAAGAAGGGCGGCACGGTGTCGTGGGGACCCTCGGCGCCCGAGGCCGACCGCACCTACCGGGGCGCGCTGCGCGTCGTTCCGACGGGCGGCGACTTCTCGCTCGTGAACGTCGTGGACCTGGAGGACTACCTCAAGGGCGTCGTCCCGCGCGAGATGCCGGCGGACTGGGGCGACGACGCGCCGGCGGCCCTCGTCGCGCAGGCCGTCGCGGCCCGCTCCTACGCCATCGCGACCATGTCGCCGACGGCCGTATACGACATCTTCGACGACACCCGCAGCCAGGTGTACGGTGGGCGCACGGCCGAGGACCCGCGCACCAACCGGGCCGTGGACAGCACCCGCGGCACCGTGCTCACGTACCAGGGCGAGGTCATCGTCGCGTTCTTCTACTCCAGCTCCGGCGGCCGGACCGAGAACATCGAGAACATGTTCCCCGGCGCGCCGCGGCGGCCGTACCTGGTGAGCGTGCCGGACCCGTACGACCGCGTCTCCCCGTACCACCGCAGCTGGCCCGACCCGCCCACCCACACCGCGGCGGAGATGGGCAGGATGCTCGGGATGGGCGCCCCGGTCACGGAGTTCACGGTGCTGAAGCGCGGCGTCTCGCCCCGGGTGGTGAGCGCGCGGGCGACGACCGCGTCGGGCCGGTCGAAGACCTTCGGCGGCCTGGAGCTGCGGCGCCTGCTGGGGCTGAGGGACTCGTGGTTCACCGTCACCCGCCGGCCCCCGGCCGCCCCGTGAGGACCCGGGCGCGCGCCGCGGCCGCCGCGGTCCTCGCCGTCGCCGGCGGCCTCGCCGCCTCGGCCCCCGCCTCGGCCGCCGGGGACCCGATCATGCCGCTCTCCGAGGTCCAGCCCGGGATGGTGGGCGAGGCCCGCACCGTGGTGCAGGGCACGGAGATCGTCACCTTCCCGGTGCGCGTGCTCGACGTGCAGCGGTCCTTCGACGGCCCGGGGGGCTCCCTCGTGCTCGCGCGGGCCGAGGGGCCGCTCATGGAGCAGACCGGCGGCGTCGCCGAGGGCATGAGCGGCAGCCCCGTGTACGTGACCGGCGCCGACGGCGTGCCCCGGGTGATCGGGGCGATCGCCTACGGCACGGGCGACCAGGCCAACGTCATCGCCGGCATCACGCCGATCGAGCAGATGATCGACTCGTCCTCGGGCCACCGCGCCAACGAGGTCGCGCCGCGCGCGGCCCGCCGGGCGCAGCGGGTGGCGGACCGCGCCGCGGCCCGCGCCCTGGAGCGCCGCGACCCGTCGCGGATCGGCGTCTACCCCCTGGCGCGCTGGGCGCTGAGCGGCGTGTCGCGCCCGCTGGTCGGGCCCCTCGCCCGCGAGCTGCAGCGCTCCGGCATCACGCTCTCCTCGGTCGGCCCGCGCACCCCCCGCCCCGAGGTCCCGCTCGTGCCGGGGGCGTCGATGACCGCGATGCTCGCGGGCGGCGACCTCACGCTCGGCGCGGTGGGCACCGTGACCTATGTGGACGGGACGACGGTGCTCGGTTTCGGCCACCCGTTCCTGAGCGCCGGCGCGAGCCGCTTCCTGCTGGGCGACGGCTACGTGTACCAGACGATCCCCGCGCCGATCGCGGGCGGCTCCTACAAGCTCGCCGAGCCGGGGAACCTGCGCGGCATGGTCATCCGCGACTCCTCCGACGGCCTCACCGGGCGCCTCGGGCCGGTCGACGGGATCAGCGCCACCGCCACCGCCGTGGACACCGGCCGCGGCACCCGCAGCGTGGTGCAGGCGGTCCTGGCCCCCGACGAGCGCACGGCGCCGATCGTGGGCGGGCTCCTCCAGGACGAGCCGGCCTTCCGCGTGCGCGACGGGGTCGGCGGGGGGACCCTCACCCTGCACGTGTCGATCACGAGCCCCGACCTGCCGCAGCCGGTGCGCTACCGCAACGTCTACGCCGCGGCGGGCGACGTCGCGAGCCTGGCGAGCGGCGAGGTGCCGCGGATCATGGCGATCCTGATGCAGAACGGCGTCCGCTCCGTGCGCATCACCTCGCTCTCGGTGTCGGAGACGCTGGAGCCCCGCATCCGGGCCGCCCGCATCGTCGGCGCCTCCGTCGAGCCGCGGAAGGCCCGCCCGGGCTCCCGCGCGACGCTCGTCCTGCGGGTCCAGCCGTGGCGCGGCGCCGCCCGCCCCGTGCGCGTGCCCTTCCGCGTCCCCGCCGGCGGCGGGAAGGTCACGACCGTGCGCGTGATCCCGTCCTCCACCGACGGCTTCGACCCCCTGCCCGCCGACCTCACCCAGGACCTCGGCGCATCCACCGGCCTCGCCGCCCGCACGAAGGCCGTCACCGCCGCCGAGCGCGCCGCGCGCCGCCAGTCCGGGACGCGCCTGGAGCGCCTCGTCGCGGGGATGCGCCGCACCCTCGAGCCCCGCCACGACGCCGTCCGCGTCCTCGGTCCCGGGGAGGACCCCGAGGACCCCGAGGCCGGCGCGACCGTCCCCGTCCCGTGGGTCATCTACGGCGGCCGCGCCGTGGTGAGGATCCCCCGCCCCTAGGCGGGAGTTCCCGGCATCCATCCCCGGCGGGAGCCGGTGATGCCGGACGCGGCCGAGACCGCGCGATCAGCGGCGAAGCCGCCGCGCGAGGCCGCTCGTCCGCCCGCGCGGCCGAGACCGCGCGATCAGCGGCGAAGCCGCCGCGCGAGGCCGCGTGTCCGCACCCACCTGTGCCGTCTCTGCGACGGAAGGGCGCCGCCGCGCGGCACACGTCACTCGACCTCCGTCCCGGCGATCAAGTGATCGCCGGGGGTGCCGGAACTGAACGCGGCCGGCCCGGAGGGGGAATCGATCGCTCGACCCTCCCCTCCCCGATCAAGTGATCGCCGGGGGAAACCGGAAGTGATCGGACCCGGGACAGCGGTCCGGCTAGGGGATCTCGACCAGCTCGACCAGGTTGCCCAGGGGGTCCCGGACGAAGGCGCGGTCGCGGCCCTGGATGCGGCTCGCGGCATCCCTGACCTCCGAGCCCGCGGCCTCCAGTCGCGCCCGGAGTCCGTCGAGGTCCGGGACCTCCAGGCAGAAGTGGTGGATGCGGGCCGGGTCCGGCTCGATGGCGTGGGGCACGAAGTGGAGCTCCACGCCCTCGTCGTCGGTGGCGAACCAGATCCAGCCGAGGTGGGCGACCTCCTCCGGCACCGGCATCTCGGGGAGCCCGAGGAGGTCGCCGTAGAAGGCGCGCACCCGGTCGCCGGCGCCCGGCGGGAAGGTGACCGCGACGTGCTGGAGGCGCACTACAGGCCCGCCTCGTCCAGGGCCGCCTCGGCCCGGGCGAGGGCGGCGCGGGCGGCGCCCTCGGGCGTGTCGTCGATCTCCAGCACCCACGTGTCGTCCGGCAGGCCGCCGACGAACAGGTACCAGCCGCCCGAGTCGTGGGCCCGGGGCCCGTCGACGTACAGGGCCGGGTGGCGCCGCAGCAGCGCGGCGAGGCGCTCCTCGTCCGCGGCGGGCAGTGGCGTGCCGGTCGTGGGGGCGAGGGTGGTCGCGAACTCCTCCAGGACGCTGATCCACGCCTCTCCGTCGCGGGTGCGGCCGGACAGGGCGGCCACCGCGTCTGCCATCGTCGGCCAGAGCGGCTCGGGCTCGTCGCCCCGGCCGCCGTCCCCCGCGGCCCAGCCGCAGAGGTGCTCCGCGACGTGGACGGTGGCCCCGTCGGGAAGGGTGATCTCCAGCAGGCGGGCACCCGGCCGGCTGAGGTCCGTGACGGTCACGACGCCGTCCGGGGCCTGCAGCGCGAGCCGCCGCCGGCTCATGGGGAGTCGACCATCTCCTCCGGCGGGACGTCCCGCCAGACCTGGGCCGGGAGACCCGCGACCAGCTTGCCCGCCGGCACGTCGCGGGTGACGAGGGCCCCGGCGGCGACGAACGCCTCCGCGCCGATCTCGATGCCCGGCAGGATCACGACGCCCCCGCCGACGCGGG
>JBFWPT010000032.1:0-45663 GCA_050249835.1 Thermoleophilia bacterium | reverse complement strand
TCAGCGACGGGTCGGTGATGAGCCGGAGGTTCATCCGCCCGTAGCGCGGGTCGCCGTAGAACTTCGGCTTCGCGGGGAGCTCGGCGTCGTCGTAACGGCCGGTCGCGGTGTGGATCAGGTAGCCGCGGCGCTCCATCGTGAAGTTGAAGTAGTCGTTCCCGAAACCACCGTAGCCGTCGTCTTCCTTGCCGCCGTGCTCCTGGGTGATGATGTACGCGATCTTCTTCGGGAACCCGAAGGGCTCACGGCCGGCGAACACGGCCGCGTCCTGCGTGAGGTACATGTACGGGTAGTAACCCGCGTAGTACGTGTTGCCGTCCTGCCCCTTGCAGGAGGCGGACACCGTGACACCCATCTCGCCGTACGGGCCGAGACCGGTGTGCAGGTGGTCCACGTACCAGAACTCGACGACGTCGTCCTCAAGCTCCAGGCACTTGGGGAGGATGCGCCGGAGCGCGGCCTCGTCCACCCGGTAGAAGAATGCCGACCAACGCGAGTTGGTGTAGGTCAGCGGGACGATGTCGTAGTCGACAAGCGGGTCCGCGATGCCCTGGCTGATGATGTCGCGCTTGTCCCGGTCAAGGGCAAGCGGCGGCGCGTCGCCGGAGTCAATCCACGGAACGCTCGTGACGTTCAGCTCCGCCATGTTTCTCGTTCCTCCTTTGGAGTCTTCGGACCCTACGCGCCGAGGCCGATGGGCTTCGGGAAGCGGTGCCGCAGGCCGAAGCGGTACGGCTTGGCCGCGCCCGCCCAGGTCGCGTCCCGGGTGTAGGTCTCGGTCCAGGGGACCTCGCCTGCCGGGATGATCAGGTCGAAGCTGAAGGTCATCAGGCCGATCATCTCCTTGGGCGGAAGCTCGTGCCCGAGGTTGTCGTACGGCGTGGCCTGCATGAACCAGTTGATGCTCGCCGGGCTGGCGGTCCGGATCGACTCGGGCTTCACCTGGAAGCGGTGCGAACCCTCGGAGTCGGGACGGCCCATCGCCGTGGCGAGGTCCTTGGTCACCAGCGAGGGCAGGTACACGAGCTGCCACTCGGAGCTGGAGATGTCCGGCGCGGTGACGACCTTCATGTTCATCCGGCCGTACTCCGTGTTGCCGTAGAACTTCGGCTTCGCGGAGAGGTCGGCGTCGTCGTACTTGCCGGTGGCGGAGTGGATCACGTACCCGTTCCGGATCATCAGGAACGAGAAGTAGTCGAACTGGTAGTTCTTGCCGTCCATCACGCCGTAACCGTCGTCAGGCGCCCCGCCGTGCTCGAGCACGCGGATGAAGGCTTCCTTCTTCGGGAAGCCGAGCACGCGACCGGCGTCGATCGCGGCGTCCTGGGTCAGGTACATGTACGGGTAGTAGCCGGCGTAGAGCGTCCGACCATCCCCGGCCTTGTGGCTGGCGGCCACGGTCACACCCATCTCGCCGTACGGGCCGAGCATGGTGTGATTGTGGTCGACGTACCAGAACTCGACGATGTCGTCCTCGAGCTCGAGGCAGTCGGGAAGCACGCGCCGAAGCTGCTTCTCATCAGCGCGGTAGAAGAATGCTGACCACCGGGAGTTGGTGTAGGTCAGCGGCAGAGTGTCGATGTCCCAGATCGGGTCGACCAGCGAGTAAATGAACGCGGTCTTCTCGTCACGGTCGACGGGCGACGGCGGGATCTCACCCGTCTCGGCACCCGGGATCTGCGTCACGGCGAACTGCTCGCCCATAGACGGTCTTCCCCCTTATTCGGAAAGGGCAGCTGCACACGAACCGCCATCCGTCCGGGACTGTCCTCGGCCCCTTCGTTTCCGTGGAACCGGAGGAGGGCCTCGACCGGCTGGCGATGGAAAGCAGCATATGTCACTTACCCAGGGTCGTCAACGCGTCCCGGCCCCGTTACAGGGGGGGTGCGGGTGGGCGAGATCCCGCTGCCCATGCGGGGTTGCGCAGAATGGGACGGACTTCGTGCCGATGTTGACAACCTCCGCGGCGGCTCCGGTATGTTCGCGCCGATCTGCGCGCGCGCAACGGGCGCTCGGACACCGTGACAGCACGACAAGGGGGCGGGACGTGACACGACGCTCGTGGGCCTGGCGCCTGGCCGCGGTAGCCGCGGTGGGCGCGTTGGCACTGGGGCTTGTGGCGTGTGGCGGCGACGACGACGACAGCGGGGCCGCGAGCAACACCTCCAGCGGTGGCGGCACCGCGCTCGACGTCGCCTATGTGACGACGCAGCAGCACCCGTACGGCATCGCGATCGACGGGTTCGCCAAAGAGGTGAACGCGTCCGGCAAGATCACCGTCAACCCGCAGCCGGCCTACCCGCAGGCCGAGGGCCAGCTGCTCGCCGACGTGCGCAGCGGCGTGGTGCCGATGGCGACCGTCTCGAGCGCGATCTGGGACACCGCCGGCGTGACGGCCTTCCAGGCGCTGCAGGCGCCGTTCCTGATCACCAACTACCCGCTCGAGGGTGCCGTCATCGACGGCGACATCGGCAAGTCGATGATGCAGTCGGCCGACAGCGAGGCCGGCGACATCCACGTGCTGGCGATCCACGAGGGCGGCCTGCGCAAGCCGTTCGGCAAGACCCCGCTCGTGACGCTGGCGAACTGGAAGGGCAAGACGATCCGCGCCCCCCAGTCGCAGGTCCTCGCCGACGGCCTGAAGGCCCTCGGTGCGAACGTCGACCCGCTGCCGCTGCCGGACGTCACCCAGGCGCTCCAGAGCGGTGCGATCGACGGCGTCGAGGCCAACCTGCCGCTGATCTACACCCAGCAGTGGTATGAGCAGGCCAAGAACGTCACCGGCAACGTCAACCTGTGGCCGTTCCCGACGGTGCTCGTGGTCAACAAGGCCGTCTGGGACGGGTTGAGCGCCGACCAACAGAACGTGCTGACCACCGCGGCCGCCAACATCGGCCCCGCGTCGCTCAAGATCTTCACGACCCCGGGCAGCACCGTCGCCCAGGACCTCGTGAACTGCGGCGTCAAGTACCTGTACGCCACCGACGCCGACAAGACGCAGCTGACGAACGCCGCGAAGACGGCGATCCAGAGCCTGGCCCCCGAGAGCCAGGACTACGTCTCGCAGATCCAGGCGCTCGCGAAGACGCTGCCGCCCCCGCCGGCCCCGCCGGCGCTCCCCACGACCAAGACCGGGGAGTGCGTCCCACCCGCGGGGTAGGCTCGCGCTGACGCCCGCAGGGATGACGGGCGACGACAGGAACACCGCCGACCCGGCCCCGTGGGGGCCGGGTCGGTCGCTGTCGGAGGCTCTCCTGGGACAGGCACGTTGACCACGCTCGTCGACGCGCCCGCGCCGGTCGCGGCGGGCGGGGCCGTCTCGCGCGGCGTCGGGTTCGCCGCCCGCTGGGCGGAGGTCTACTCGCAGGCGGCGGTGTCGATCGCCCGCGTCGGCACGGTGATCGGCGTGTCCGTGGCGATCCTGGCGGTCGGCGGCGACGTCTTCACCGGCAACGTCCTCGGCTACAACCTGTTCGGCTCGGAGGAGCTCGCCCGCTTCGCCTTCCTGTGGGTGATCTGGCTCGGGGTGTCGCTCGCCATCAAGCGCGGCGCGGTCACCGTCATCGACTTCGTCGCCGACGCCGGCCCCGGGTGGTGGACCCGGGCGGTGCGGACCTTCGCGGGGATGAGCCTGGCGACGCTGCTCGCCTACGCCTGCATCCGCTCGACCCAGTACGCGACCGGCTCCTACGCCAGCTCGGGCGCCTCGCCGGGCCTGCACATGAGCTGGTTCTACCCGGTGGTCTCGATGGCCATCGGCTACTACTTCATCACCCTCCACTACCTCGCGGCGGTGCTGCGGGGGGCGACGCGGCTGCTGGCCGAGCCGCGCCAGGGCATCCGCACGGCGGTGCTGGCCCTGCTCGGCGCCGCCGCGATCGCCGCGGTCGTCTGGGGGGTCGTCGCCACGCTGCTGGCGGTGGGGGCCCACCCGCTGATCGCCCTCGCGGTGATCTTCGTCGCCCTGACCCTCGCCGGGATGCCGATCGTCTTCATGCTGTCGATCGTCGGGATCCTCGCGTTCCTGCCGAGCTTCCTCGGGCTCGAGTTCTGGCCGCGGCCCGACCCGCTGGTGCCCTTCTCCACCAGCCAGTCGGCGATGGGCCTCAACAGCGGCAGCGAGCTGATCGTGATCCTGATGTTCCTGGTCACCGCCGAGGTGATGAACGCGAGTGGCATGTCGCTGCGGCTGATCGCCTTCGCGGCGGCGATCGTCGGCCACCTGCGCGGCGGGATGGCCTACGTCTCGCAGCTGACCTCGCTGGTCGTGTCGGGCATCTCCGGCTCGGCCCAGGCGGACGCGGCGATCATGACCCCGCTGCTGGTGCCGGCGATGGAGCGCGAGGGCTACCGGCGCGACGTGGCCGCCGCCGTGGTGGCGGGCGCCTCCATCAAGGGGGCGATCGGGCCGCTGTCGGTCATGTTCATCGTCTACGGGTCGCTCGGCACCGGGGCGTCGGTGAACGCGCTGCTGCTGTCGGGCCTGTCGGCGGTGATCCTGCTGCTGATCTTCCAGATGGCGACGGTCTACGTCGTCGTGCGCCGGATGGACATGCTGGCCAAGCGCCGCTTCGCCGGCTGGGCGACCGTCGGGCGCACCGGGCTCGGCGCGCTGCCGGTGCTGCTGATCCCGTTCATCATCCTCGGCGGAATCTTCAGCGGCGTCTTCACCCCGACCAAGTCGGCGGCGGTGGCGGCGCTGATCGCGATCGGGCTGGCGCTCTTCTGGTTCGCCGACATGTCACCGCGGGCGCTGCCGCGCGTCCTGACCCTCGCGGGCCTCGAGACCGGCATCGTGATGCTGCTGATCGGCGACTCGGCGATCCTCGCCAAGGCCCTCTACTTCGACCGCTTCGGCCAGACGCTGTCGAACTTCTTCAGCGACATCACCGACAACCGGTACGTCTTCCTGCTGCTGGTGAACGTGCTGCTGCTGGTCGTCGGCGTGTTCATCGAACCGCTGCCGGCGCTCTACATCCTGGCGTACCCCCTGTCCCAGGTCGCCATCCACGTCTACGGCATCGACCCCGTCCACTTCGGGCTGATCATGGTCTTCAACCTGGTCCTGGCCCTGATCCACCCGCCGCTGGGGCTGGTGATCTTCCTGGTCTCGAGCCTCGCGAAGGTCTCGGTCGAACGGTTGTCGATCATGATCCTGCCGTGGCTGGCGGTGAGCCTGGTCGTGCTCTTCCTGGTCACCTACCTGCCGACCGAGGCCGTCCTGGCCCTCTCGAACCTGATCCAGGGAAACTGACCAGGCTGCGGACGGCCGACGCCCTCGGCGTCGCCGCGATGCTCGCCTGGGGGGCGGCGTACGTGCCGTCGGCCTGGCTCGTCGAGACCTGGCCGCCGATCCTGGCGGCGGGGGCCCGCCTGACCGTCGCCGGGGTGCTGCTGCTGGCGCTGCTGGCGATGTTGGGCCGCCCCCTGCGGCCGGGTGTGGGGCCGTCGATGGTGGGGTGGCTCGCCCTCACCCAGACGACGCTGTTCTACGGGGCGGTGTTCTGGGGGATCGCCCAGGAGGGGGCGGGGCTGCCGGCGGTGCTCGCCAACACCGACCCCCTGTTCGTCGCGGTGCTCGCCGCCGTCTTCCTCGGCGAGCTGCTCACCGGCCGCCAGTGGTCGGGGCTGCTGATCGGGCTGGTGGGGGCGGCGGTGGTGGTGTGGGACGGGCCGCTGTGGCCGCCGGCGCTCTCCACGGGGGCCCTGGTGGTGGTGGGCGGGGCGCTGGCGTGGAGCATCGGCACCGTCGTCGCCGCCCGCGGGGTGCGGGGCCGGGCGGAGCCGCTGGCCCTCGCCGGCTGGCAGATGACCCTCGGCGGCGCCGTCCTCGCCGTCGCCGGGCTGATCGTCGAGGGGCCCCCCGACGCCACCGGCATCAGGGAGGTCGCCCTGATCGTGCTGCTCGCCACCGTCGGGTCGGCGCTGCCGCTCGCCCTCTTCTACATCGCCCTGATGCAGGCCCCCGCCGCGGAGGTGTCCGCCTGGTTCTTCCTGGTGCCGGTGGTGGGGGTGCTGACGGCGTGGCCGCTGCTGGGGGAGACGCCGACCGCCCAGCTGCTGGTGGGGATGGCGGGGGTGTCCGCCGGCCTGTGGTTCGTGCTCGGCCCGAAGGCTTCGGGGCGGGGCCGGTTGGTAGACTCGCCGACACCGCCGTGAGCCTGCCCGCGTCCGCCCGCCGCCCGTGATCCTGGCCCTCTCCGGCGGCACCGGGGGCTCCAAGATGGTCGACGGCCTCGCCCAGGTCGCCGGCCAGCCGGACCTCACCGCCGTGGTCAACACCGGCGACGACGGCGACTTCTTCGGGCTGCGGGTCTGCCCCGACCTCGACATCTGCACCTACGTCCTCGCCGGGGTCGTCGCGGAGCGGGGGTGGGGGTACGCCGGCGACACGTTCCGGTGCCTGGAGGGCCTCGCCACCTACGGCCGCGACGCCTGGTTCGGCCTCGGCGACCGGGACCTCGCCACCCACATCCACCGCACCCTCCGCCTCGCCGAGGGGGCGACCCTCACGCAGGTGACCGCCGAGATCTGCGCGAGCCTGGGGGTGGAGGCGACGGTGCTGCCGATGACCGACGACCCCGTCCGCAGCCGCATCACCACCCCCGACGGGCCCCGCACCTTCCAGGAGTACCTCGTCCGCGACGGCGCCTCCGCCGAGATCACCGCCATCCGCATGGAGGGCATCGAGTCGGCCCGGCCCGCCGCCGGGCTGCTGGAGGAGGTCGCCGCGGCGGAGCGGATCGTGATCGTCCCCTCCAGCCCCGTCGTCTCGATCGGGACGATCCTGGCGGTGCCGGGGGTGCGCGACGCGATCCGCGCCCGCCGGGCGGACACCGTCGCCGTCAGCCCGATCATCGGCGGCGCCCCCGTCGAGGGGCCCGCCGACCGGTTCCTGCGCGGCGCCGGCTTCCCCGAGTGCTCCGCCACCCAGATGGCCCGCATCTACGCCGACGTCGCCGCCACCTTCGTCCTCGACGACGCCGACGCCGCCGAGGTGCCGGCGATCGAGGCCCTCGGCGTGCGGGCCGTCCTCACCGACGCCCTGATGCCCGACCGGCCCGCCCGGGCCCGCCTCGCCGCCACCGCGCTGGAGGCGATCGGGTGAGCGGCGGGGGGACGTGGGCGGTGCTGCCGGTGAAGCCGCTGCGGGGGGCGCTGCGGCGGCTCACCCCCGCCCTCGACGCACCCGTGCGGCGGGAGCTGCAGGTGGCGATGCTCACCGACGTCCTCGCCGCCTGCGCCGGCGCCCACGCCCTGGCCGGGGTGATGGTCGTGACCTCCGACCCTGCCGCCCGGGGGATGGCGGAGGCGATCGCCGGCGCCCGCGTCGTCTCCGACGAGCCGCCGCGGGGCATGAACGCCGCCGTCGTCCGGGGCCTGGAGGCGGTCGCCGCCGCCGGCGCCGACGGGGCCCTGGTGCTGACGGCGGACCTGCCGCTCGCCCGGCCGGAGGACCTCGACGCCGTCGTCGCCGCCGCCCCGCCCGGCCCCTCGGGGACGGTCGCCCCCTCCTGGGACGGCACCGGCACCAACGCCATGCTGCTGCGGCCCCCCGGGGCGCTCACCCCCCGCCTGGGGGTCGACAGCCTCGCCCGCCACCTCGCCCAGGCCGCCCGCCGCGGCGTGCCCGTCACCCGCCTCGACCTCCCGACCCTGGCGCTCGACATCGACACCCCCCGCGACCTGGCGGAGCTGATGGCCCGCGGCGGCGGCGGCGCCACCCTCGCCGCCTGCGCCCGCCTCGACATCGCCGGCCTGCTCGCCGGCAGCCCGGCGGTGAGCGCCCGCTGAGGGGCCTGCGCTGAGGCTCTGGCCGCTGTCGGCGTTGCCGGAGGTCCGCCCCGGCGACGACCTGCCCGGGATGCTCGCCGGTCGCGCCGCCGCCGAGGGCGTCGCCGCCGGGGACGTCCTGATGGTCGCCCAGAAGGTGGTGAGCAAGGCGGAGGGCCGGGTCGTCGCACTCGACGCCGTCACCCCCGGGCCGGCGGCCCTCGCGTTGGCGGGGGAGACGGGGAAGCGGCCGGAGCTGTGCGAGCTGATCCTCGCCGAGAGCCGGGGCATCGTCCGCCGCCGCGGGGGGACGGTGATCTGCGAGACCCACCACGGCTTCGTCTGCGCCAACGCCGGGATCGACCAGTCGAACGTGGCGGAGGGGTCGGTGGTGCTGCTGCCGGTCGATCCCGACGCCTCCGCCCGCCGCATCCAGGCCCGGGTCTCCGCCGCCGTCGGCGGCCGGGTGGGGGTGGTGGTGACCGACACCCACGGGCGGGCGTTCCGCCGCGGCCTGGTGAACGTCGCGATCGGGGTGGCGGGGTTCCGGGCGGTGATCGACCACCGCGGCGAGCGGGACCGCACCGGCCGGGTGCTCGTCGCGACCGACCAGGGCATCGCGGACGAGCTCGCCGCCGCCGCCGGCGTCTACCTCGGCAAGGCGTCCGGCACCCCGGCGGTCGTCGCGTCGGGGGTGGACACCGCCTGGGGGCCCGGGTCGGCGGCGGACCTGGTGCGCGACCCGGAGCATGACCTGTTCCGCACTTGATCCCCCGGGCTGGCCGGCCGCGGCCCACGGGCTAGTCTGACCGTTCCGCCGCGACCCCCATGCACCTGAGGAGGACGATGGGAGCGCCCACCGGCACGCCGGAGCTCGGCACGCCCGAACACCCCCTGCGGGTGGCCGTGATCGGCTCCGGCCCCAGCGGCTTCTACGCCGCGGAGCACCTGCAGGAGCAGGGGCACCTCGAGGTCCAGATCGACATGTACGACCGCCTGCCCACCCCGTTCGGGCTGGTGCGCGGCGGCGTCGCGCCGGACCACCAGAAGATCAAGTCGGTCACCCGCGTGTACGACAAGATCGCCGCCCACCCCGAGTTCCGCTTCTACGGGAACGTCGAGATGGGCCGGGACGTCACCCACGACGACCTGCAGGCGTACTACCACGCGATCATCTACGCCGTCGGCGCCCGCACCGACCGGCGGATGGGGATCCCCCGCGAGTACCTGCCGGGGAGCCACTCCGCCACCGAGTTCGTCGGGTGGTACAACGCCCACCCCGACTTCCGGCACCTCCACTTCGACCTCCAGTCGGAGACGGCGGCGGTGGTGGGCAACGGGAACGTGGCGATGGACCTCGCACGCATCCTCGCCAGCCCCAAGGACGTCCTCGCCCAGACCGACATCGCCGAGCACGCCCTCGAGGAGCTCGCCGCCAGCCGCATCCGGGAGATCCACGTCCTCGGCCGCCGCGGCCCCGCCCAGGCGGCGTTCACCAACAAGGAGCTGAAGGAGCTGGGGGAGCTGCCCGGCGTCGACGTGATCGTCGACCCGGCGGAGGTCGACCTCGACCCCCTCTCCGCCGCCTACGTCGCGGCGAACCCCAACCGCACCCGCGACCGCAACCTCGAGATCCTGCGGGAGTTCGCCGCCCGGGAGCCGTCGGGGGCGCCGGTGCGGATCCATCTGCACTTCCTGGTGTCGCCGGTGGAGATCATCGGCAGCGAGCGGGTCGAGTCGCTCACCATCGTCCACAACGAGCTGTACGAGTCGGAGGACGGCTCCATCCGGCCCCGCCCCACCGACCGGCGCACCACCCTCCCGCTGGGGCTGGTGTTCCGGGCGATCGGCTACCAGGGGGTGCCGCTCCCCGGCATCCCCTTCGACGCGATGCGCGGCGTGATCCCCAACGAGCGCGGCCGGATCACCGACCCCGCCGGCGGCGGGCCGGTGGAGGGGGAGTACGTCGTCGGGTGGATCAAGCGCGGCCCCCAGGGGATCATCGGGACCAACAAGCCCGACAGCCAGGAGACGGTCGACATGCTCCTGGAGGACCTCCACGCCGGGAACCTCCACAAGCTGGAGGTGCCGCCCCGCAACGTCCTGGAGCGGCTGCTGGCGGAGCGGCGGCGGGACTTCGTCAGCTACGAGGACTGGCAGCTGATCGACATGCTCGAGCGTGAGCGCGGCGAGGCGCAGGGGGCGCCGCGGGTGAAGTTCGCCCGGGTGGAGGAGATGCTCCACGCCCTCCAGGAGCGCAAGGCCGCCGCCGCCGCGGAAGCCGAGGCCGAGGCCTCGGCCGAGGCTTCGGCGGCGGCGGCCCGCACCGACTAGGGGACGGGCGCCTCGATCAGGTCGTAGACCGTGGTGCGCCGGGCGGGGACCCGCCCGGCGCCGCGGATCGCCGCCTCGATCTCCTCGGGGGTGGCGAGCTGGCCGTGGGCGGCGCCGGAGGCGCGGCTGATGTTTTCGTCCATCAGCGTCCCGCCGAAGTCGTTGCAGCCGGCCTCCAGCAGCCGCTGCCCGCCGTCGAGGCCGAGCTTCACCCACGACGCCTGGATGTTGTCGATCAGCCCGTCGAGGGCGATCCGCCCCACCGCGTGGACGAGCACCACCTCGTCCCATGTCGGCCCCGGCCGGGCCTTGCCCTGCAGGAAGATGGGGGACCCCATGTGCACGAACGGCAGCGGCACGAACTCGGTGAACCCGCCGGTGCGCCGCTGGATCTGGCGCAGCACCTCCAGGTGGTTCGCCCAGCTGCGGGGCCCGTCGATGTGGCCCATCATCATCGTGGTCGTGGCGCGCAGGCCGAGCTCGTGGGCGGTGATCATCACCTCCGCCCACTCGGCGGTGCGGACCTTGTCGGGGCACAGGTGCTCCCGGACGCGGTCGTCGAGGATCTCCGCCGCCGTCCCCGGCAGCGTCCCCAGCCCGGCGTCGCGGAGGCGGGTGAGGAACTCCCGCACGCTGACCCCGAGGGTCTGGGCGCCCTGCCACACCTCCAGCGGCGTGAAGCCGTGGACGTGCATCTCCGGCAGCCGCTGCTTGATCGCCTCGAGCACCCCGACGTAGAAGTCGCCGGTGAAGTCGGGGTGGATGCCGCCCTGCAGGCACACCTCCGTCGCGCCCCGCTCCCATGCCTCCACGCTGCGGTGCACCACCTCGTGGACGTTCAGGATGTACGGGTCGCCGCGCAGGTTCATGCTCTTCGGGCCGCGGCTGAAGCCGCAGAAGCCGCAGCGGAAGTAGCACTGGTTGGTGTAGTTGATGTTCCGGTTGACGACGTAGGTGACGACATCGCCCTTGCGGCGGGCGCGGAGGGTGTCCGCCACCTTCGCGACGGCCTCCACCTCGTGGCCGCGGGCGCGGAACAGCCGCTCGATCTCCGCGACGCGGGGGGGCTGGTCGGCGAGGGACCGCTCCAGGATCCCGGCGAGGTCGGGGTCGAGGCGCCCGAGGCCCTCCTCCGGGGTGGCGTCGCGCCAGGCGTCGTCGTCCCACTCGGCCGACAGCCGGCGGGCGGGGACGGGGGGCGCCTCGTCGCGGCCCGGCGCCCACGTGTAGCGGGGGCGGCTCGCCCCGGACCCGTCGATGTGGCCGAGCCACGCCGTGAACAGGGGGCGGGCGAGGTCCGCGCGGGCGTCGTCGATCTCCGTCTCGGGGGGGAGGGCGGTGCGCTCCACCAGCGCCCGGGGGGCGATCGCGTCCCGCAGCCGCCCAACGGTGGCGGCGTCCCAGTCCCCGACGACCAGGTCGACGGCGCCGGCGGCGATCGCGTCGAGCGCCGCCTCCGGGGTGTCGACCGCCACCGACACGCGGGTGGTGATCTGCGGCAGCCACCCCAGCTCGATCGCCTCCTCGAGGCCGTCGGGGGTGGTGCGCAGGAACGCGGCGCCGGTGCGGACGAGGGCGTCGAGGGTCGCGGCCCGGTCCGGGGTGTGGCGCACCGTGATGCGCCAGCCGGCGACGCCGCGGGCGAGCAGCTCCATGGCGACGCCGGGGTCGGCGACCCACGCGAGGGCGGGGGCGTCGGCGCGGTCGGTCGCGACGGGGAGCAGGCGCTCCTCCAGGCAGGCGGCGACGGCGGCGTCGTCCCACCCGCCGGCCTCCCGCACCCGGGCGAGGCCCGGCGCGGCGCCGTCGGTGACGGTGCGGCAGAAGGTGACGCTCACGCCGTCACCCCCACGGCCGCGGCCATCGGGGTGGGGCTGCCGGGCAGGGCGAGGCCGTCGTCGTCGGCGAGGGCCCGCACGTGGCCGCGCAGCCCCGGGTCGAGGAAATCGTCGTCGCGCAGGTACTCGGGGTAGATCGTGAGCCGCTCGCGGAGGGCGTAGCCGGCGTCGGCGGTGAGCTCCCCGAGGCGGGTGATGTCCGGCCAGGGGGCCTCGGGGTTCACGAAGTCGGGGGTGAGGGGGGAGACCCCGCCCCAGTCGTTGATCCCGGACAGCAGCAGCGGCCCGTAGTCGGCGGACAGGTTCGGCGGGGCCTGGATCGACATCGCCGGCCCCATCACCAGGCGGGCGGTCGCGCAGGCGGTCATCAGCTCCGCCAGCCCCGGCTCCCCGGACGCCGCCATCGGCGTGCCCGGCTTGGCGCGGAAGTTCTGCACGATGACCTCCTGGATGTGGCCGTGCGCCTCGTGCAGGTCGCGCAGCGCGAGCAGTGCCTCCACCCGCTCCCGGGTGGTCTCGCCGATGCCGATCAGGATCCCGGAGGTGAACGGGATCCGCAGCTCACCGGCGCGGCGGATCATCGCCAGCCGCGTCCTCGGCTTCTTGTCGGGGGCGTGCTCATGGGGGCCGCCGGGGCCGCAGAGCCTCTCCGACACCGACTCGAGCATCATCCCCTGGCTGGCCGACACCTCCCGCAGCTCCTCCAGCTCCCGGCGGCCGAGGATCCCGGCGTTCGGGTGGGGCAGCAGGCCGGTCTGCTCCAGCACCGCCTGGCACATCGCCCGCAGGTAGGAGTGGGTGCTGTCGTGGCCGAAGCGCCGCAGCGCCCGGCGGTGGCTCTCGAACCGCGCCTCCGGCCGGTCGCCGAGGGTGAACAGCGCCTCCTTGCAGCCGAGCCGCCGGCCCGCCTCCGCCACCTGGAGGATCTCGTCCGGGCTCATCGTGTGGGCGCGGGCGTCGCTGTCGACGTGCGCGAAGGTGCAGTAGGAGCAGACGTCCCGGCAGAGGTTCGTCAGCGGGATGAACACCTTGCGCGAGTAGGTGACCACCGGCGGCCGGCCGCGGTCGCGCAGGGCGGCGGCGGCGGCCCACAGGGCGGGGTGCTCGGCGCCGCGGGCGTCGGCGAGCGCCAGCGCCTGGGCGTCGCTGAGGCGCCGCCCCTCCAGGGCGGCCTCCACCGCGTCGCGCAGGGCCGGGCGCAACGCGCCGAGCGCGTTCATCTCGAGCGCCGGCTCGCCGGGCGCCGTGTCCATCAGGAGGGCTCCGGCCCCTGGCCGTCGCGGAACTTGCGCCAGTCGGCGGGCCGCTTCTCCTGGAAGGAGGCGATCCCCTCCTGCGGCTCCGGGCCGTACACGTGGTTCAGCGCCACCAGCTCCAGGCCGTGCTGGACGGCGCCGTACAGCTGGTCGGTGCTGGCGTTCATCGCGAGCTTCGCGAGGCGCAGCCCCTGCGGGGAGCGGCGCAGGATCTGCTCGCACCAGGCGTCCACCTCGGCGTCGAGCTCGTCGTCGGGGACGACCTTGTTGACGAGGCCCATCTGGAGGGCCTCCTCGGCGCTGTACTGGCGGGTGAGGTACAGGATCTCCCGCGCCTTCTTCTCCCCGACGGTGAGGGGCAGCAGCTGGCAGCCCCACCACAGCGGCGCCGACCCGATCTTCGGGCCCGCCTGGCCGAAACGCCCGGACGCGCCGGAGATGGTGAGGTCGCACAGCACGTTCAGCTCGTTGCCGCCGCCGATGCAGTAGCCGCGGACCTTCACGATGATCGGCTTGCCGTTGTTGCGGATCGCCAGCCCGAGGCGGTCGTGGAGGTGGTGCAGGTTCCGCTTCTCGGCGGCGGTGCGGGTGGGGTCGCGCACGTCGCCGCCGACGCAGAACGCCTTCTCGCCGGCACCGGTGAACACGATCACGCCGACCGCCTCGTCGTCGGCGGCCGCCTCGAACGCCTCCGCCAGCTCACGGACCGTCTGGCGGCGGAACGCGTTCAGCCGGTCGGGGCGGTTGATCGTGATCGTCGCGCGGCCGTCGGCGACCTCGTACAGGACGTCCTCGAAGTCGGGCACGGGCCCCCTTCACTGGTCTCGGGATGGGCGGGCCGCCGCGGATCCTACCGCCACCCCGGCGGCCCCCGCCGACCCCCTCCGCAAGGGTTGTCTCGTGATACGGGACGGTGGTTCGCGAAGTGCGCCCACTGCTTGCCGCCCGGGAAACACCGGTGGCAGACTCCCTTCGTCGCATCAGTCACGAAACGCGGCTTCACGATGTGAGACAGGAGGCTCCCACGGCCACCACCGAGCAGCCCATCGAGTCCGCCCTCCCCGACGAGCTGGAGGAGCCGGCCCCGGCGGTCAGCCCCCGGTACCGGATCCAGGCGATCGAGCGTGCGGTGGCGATCCTGAACGTCTTCACCGCCGATGAGCCGGAGCTCGGGGTCACCGAGATCGCCGAGCGGGTCCGGCTGCACAAGTCCACCGTCCATCGCTTCATGGTCAACCTCGACGCCGCCGGCCTGGTGGAGCGCAACCCCCGCAGCGGCCGCTACCGCCTGGGGCTCCACATCTTCGAGCTCGGCGGCCTGGTGATGCAGCGGATGAACCTGTGGGACGAGGCGCTGCCGTTCCTGGAGGGCCTCGTGCGGGACACGGGGGAGACCGGCCACCTCGCCGTGCTGGAGGGCGGGGAGGCGATCTACATCGAGCGGGTCGAGGCCCGCCGGCCCCTGCGGGTGCCGTCGGCGATCGGCCGCGGCTACCCCGCCCACGCCACCAACCTCGGCAAGGTGCTGCTGGCGGACCTGCCGCGGGACCGGCTGGTGGAGATCGTCACCACCCACGGCCTCGCGTCCTACACCCGCAACACCATCACCGACCTGCCGCAGCTGGAGGCGGAGCTCGAGCGCATCCGCATCCAGGGGTACGCGATCGACGACGAGGAGTACGACGAGGGCCTGCGCTGCATCGGGGCCGGCGTCCGCGACCACTCCGGTCGCGTGGTGTCCGCCCTCGGCATCGGCGGGCCCGTCACCCGGATCACCCCCGAGCGGGTCGAGGAGCTGGCGCAGCTCGTGATGACGGCCGCCACCGGCCTCTCCCGCCGCCTCGGCGCCCACCAGTCCGGCGCCTACGCACCGGCGGCGCTCCGGGTCCGCACCACCCCCTCCGAGCCGCTGTTCGGCCCGAGTCGCACGTGAGCCGCCCACCCCCCTAGGGCGAGGACGACCCACTCCCGGCATTTCCCCACCCACCCAAGGAGACACAACGACCATGGCGACCACCGCCACGAACCCCCTTCGGCTCTCGAGCCGCACCTCCCACTTCGTCCTCCCGAAGCAGTGGGCGTCGATGCGCAAGGCCGAGGCACTCGAGCGCGAGACCGGCAAGCGGGTCATCCACTTCGAGAAGGGCGACTTCCAGGGCGAGGAGTTTCGACCCGCCCCCCACATCATGGAGGCGTGCGCGAAGGCCGTCGCCGACGGCCACGTGCGCTACGTCCCCGGCCCCGGCCTGCCCGAGCTGCGCGACGCGATCGCCGAGGAGGCCACCAAGCGCGGCCGCCCGACGGTCCGGGAGGAGGTGCTGGTGACGATGGGCGCCAAGCACGCCCTCACCCAGTCCCTCCTGACGATCGTCGACCAGGGCGACGAGGTGATCTTCCCGAACCCCGGCTACCCGCCGGACGAGTTCTGGATCACCTACGCCGGCGGCACCGTCGTGTACGCCCCGCTGATCGAGCCGGACTTCCACTTCGACCTCGACTCGCTGCGGCAGCTGATCACGCCGAAGACGAAGATGCTGATCATCAACTCGCCGCAGCGCCCGAACGGGATGACCGTCGGCCAGCTCGACGAGATCGCCGCGATCTGCGCCGAGCACAACGTGATCGTGCTGACCGACGAGATCTTCAGCCACATGGTCTACGCCGGCGCCGAGCACAAGACGATCGCCGCCGTCGAGGGGATGGCCGACCGCTCGATCCTGGTCGACACCTTCTCGAAGACCTACATCATGACCGGGTTCCGGATCGGCTGGTGCGTGGCCAACAAGGACCTGATCACCACGATGGACATCTTCCAGCAGAACTCCGTCACCAACGTGCCGGCGTTCGTGCAGCTGGCGGCCCTCGCGGCGATCACCGGCCCGCAGGACCACGTCGAGGTGATCACCAAGAAGCTGCAGGACAAGCGCGACAAGACCGTCGCCGCGCTGAACAAGATGCCGGGCGTCGAGTGCCCGACCCCCGACGGCTCCTTCTACGTGTTCCCCGACATCCGCGGCACGGGCATGACCGCCCAGCAGTTCGCGGACTACATGATCGAGAACTACCAGGTCGGCGTCGTGGCGGGCTCCGCCTTCGGCGACCGCGGTGAGGGCCACATCCGCCTCACCTACGCCTGCCCGGACGACGTCCTCGAGGAGGGCCTCGACCGCATCCGCAAGGGCCTCGAGAACCTCTAGGCCCGCGCGTCCGCCAGCCGCGCCCCGGGTGCCGACGCACCCGGGGCGCCCCGGCGTCTCCCGTATGGTTCGGCCCCGTCAGAGGACCCGAATAACAGGGGGAGTTGCCGAGTGGCTGAGCGTCTGTTCTGGGAGGAGCTGAACCCGGGTGACGAGGCGGTCTCGCTGAACCGCACGATCACCGAGGCCGACGTCGTGAACTTCTGCGGCGTGTCCGGCGACTTCAACTGGTTCCACATCGACGAGGTCCGGGCGTCGGAGTCGGTCTTCGGCAAGCGCGTCGCCCACGGCATGCTGGTGACCTCCGTCGCCACCGGGCTCCAGGTGGAGAAGATGGAGCCGAAGATCGCGACCGCCGCCTTCGTGGGCCTGAAGGAGTGGGCCTTCCGCGCCCCCGTCTTCTTCGGCGACACCATCCGCGTGAAGCGGACGATCGGCGAGAAGTCGGAGCACAAGAACCCCAAGCAGGGGTGGTGCATCTACGAGATCGAGGTCCTCAACCAGGAGGACAAGGTCGTCCAGAAGGGCCAGTGGAACATGCTGATCAGCCGCCAGCCGACGGGCGACTGACAGCCGTTGCGCCCCTGACGCCCGGCTCTGACAAGGAGTCGGGCGTCACGTGGCGAACCGTGGGGCCATGGACACCATCGCCCCCACCCACACCATCACCGTCGCCCAGGCCGCGGAGGCCCTCGAGGTCTCCGAGCGCACCGTCTGGCGCTACCTCAAGTCCGGCCGCCTCCCCGGCGAGACCGTCGGCGAGCCCGGCTCGCAGCGCACCCTGATCCCGACCGAGGCGGTCGACGCCCTCCGCGGCAACCGCGCCGGCGGCGACGCCGACGCCCTGCGTGCGGAGCGCGACCGGCTCGTGACCGAGCTCGCCGCGATGCGGGCGGAGCGCGACGTGCTCAACGGGCGCGTCGCGACCCTCCAGCGGGCGCTCGTGGCGCCGGCCCGCCCGGGTCTCGCCGAGCGGGCCCTCAGCCGGGCCCTGGAGGTGGCGGCGCGGGCCCGCGGGCCGCGCGTCACCGCCCTCCGCTGACCGTCTAGAGCGCCCCCGGGGGCACCGGCTCGCCGCCGCCGTTGGCGGCGGCGGAGCCGTCGCCGCGCAGCGGCGGGCGGCCGTCGTCGCCCGCCAGCTCCGGGTGCCAGCGCTCGAAGTGCTGGTGGTGCTGGTCGGTCACCGCGCCCGGCGGGTAGTACTGGGCGTAGAAGTCGGTGTCGACGTGCTGCGCCTGGCAGGTGAGGCGCTGGTACATCGGGTCCAGGTAGGCGGGGAAACGGCCGTACGTGTCGTGCACGTACTGGCAGTAGTCCTTCACGATCTGGATCGTCTCCTCCGTGGGCCGCTCGATCTGGGAGGTGACCTTGTCCGGCTCGAGGTACGCCTTCGGCTTGTCCGGCTCGTACTGCGACCACTTGCGCTCGAGGAACGCGTCGACCGCCTCGCCCATGTCGGCGTAGTAGGGCGGGGTGAACGCTTCGAACACCCCGTCGCGGCCGACGGGGACCGACGGCCCGCGCTTCGCGTCGGCGAAGCGGAAGCCGAGGCCGGGGACGTCCATGCCGCCGAGGGCGAACCGGGCGATGTACCCCGTGTACGTCCAGCCGCCGAGGCCGAGGGCCTGCAGCGCCAGGTTGATGTTCTGGCAGATGAACGCCTGCTCGACGACCTGCATCGACAGGACCCGCTGCTCGATCTCGACGATCCCCATCTGGCGGCCCGCGTCGAGGCGGCCCGAGTCGATCCACTTCTGCAGCCCGCACGGCTGGTAGCCGGCGGTCTCGTCCACGAGCGTGAAGCGGTACTCGGGCGAGAAGTAGATGAACAGCAGGTTGATGTACTCGAGCGTCATGTTCGACACCGGCAGGAACAGCGTCGTGCCCGGCTTGTTGGCGTTCCAGTGGTTGAACACGAACAGGCCCGGCAGCCCCTCCGGCATCTGGGCCCGCCCCGGATGCAGCTGCTTCTTGGCGCCCTTCACCAGCTCGAGGATGAAGTCGACCTGCTGGTCGCGACTCTTGTTCTGGAGGGTGGAGATCTCCCCGCCCTCCGGCATCAGGTTCCACATGTCCAGGAACCACAGGCCCTCGTCGTTGGTGAAGAACAGCTCGGTGCCGTGGTTGGAGCAGCTGCTCGGCCACGTGCGGGCCGTCCACTGCACCATCGCGTCGGCCCCCATGGAGGGGTCGATGTCGCCGAGGTTGAGGCCGGTGAGGCCGGTGCCGGCGACGAGGAGGAGGGCCTCCTCCAGCTCCGTGAGCGGGACGGCCTCGTAGGGGCTGTCGTAGCCGAGGGTCCCCGGCATCGACATCCCGAGGCCCATCCGGCGGCTCTTTCGGTCGAAGACCGACTGGAAGAAGGGGTACCCGAGGCCGTCGTCGAGACCGGCGGGGTGGGGCAGTCCGGTGCTCACAGCCCGAGCTCCTTGCTGATGATGAGCTGCTGGATCTCGCTGGTGCCCTCCGTGATGGAGGCCAGCTTCGCGTCCCGGTAGTACCGCTCCACCGGGTACTCCACGATGTAGCCGTAGCCGCCGTGGATCTGCACCGCCTCCCGGCAGACGTAGTCGGCGACCTCCGCGCTGAAGTACTTGGCCATCGAGGCCTCCTTCACGCACGGCTGACCCGTCGAGTACAGCCACGCCGCCTTGTAGGCGAGGCTCCGGGCCGCCTCGATGCGGGTGGCCATGTCCGCCAGCTTGAAGCGGATCGCCTGGAACTTGGAGAGGCTGCGCCCGAAGGCCTCCCGCTCGGTGGCGTACTGGCGGGCCGCCTCGAACGCGGCCTGGGCGATCGCCGCGGACTTCACCCCGTGGGAGACGCGGCCGGTGATGAGCGCCTCCATCAGCGCCCCGAACGCCCCCTCCTTGCCGCCGAGGAGGTTCTCCTCCGGGACCTCGCAGTCCTCGAACACCAGCTCGGCGGTGTCGGAGCTGCGGTGGCCCATCTTCTCCAGCTTGCGGGTCACCTCGAAGCCGGGGGTGTCCCGGTCGACGATGAACACGCTGATGCCCTCGCCGCGCTTGCTGCGGTCGGTGTAGGCGGCGACCAGGCAGTAGTCGCAGATGGTGCCGTTGGTGATGAAGTTCTTGCGGCCGTTCAGGACGTAGCCGCCGTTCTTCTTCTCGGCGCGGGACGCGAGGCCGGCGGCGTCCGAGCCGGTGTTCGGCTCGGTGATCGCGTACGCCCCGATGATCTCCCCCGCGATCGAGCGGGGCAGGTACCGCTCGCGCTGCTCGTCGGTGCCGAACTTGTAGATCGGGAAGGCGGCGAGGTCGGCGTGGGCGTTCACCGAGGCGGTGATCCCGGCGCACACCTTCGCCATCTCCTCCACGAAGATGCACTCGGTGATCTTGTCGGCGCCGATGCCGCCGTACTCCTCCGGGAACACGATGCCCAGCAGGCCGAGCTCACCGAGCATCGGGAGGATCTCGACGGGGAACTTCTCCGTGCGCTCCGCCTCCTCGACCAGCGGGAGGATCTCCCCCTGGGCGAACTCGCGGACCATCGCACGAAGGTCCTCCTGTTCCTCCGTGAAGGCGTAGCTCAGCATGCGGCTCCCTCGGGACGGGTTGGGGGTAGGACGTCGCCGCGGGCGCGCCGACGGTGAACGCATGAAGTCTACCGGCGGGGGGGTGGTTAGACTCCGCCCTCCGTGACCGACCCTTTCCGCCTCGACGGCCGCACCGTCATCGTCACCGGGGCCTCCCGCGGGATCGGCGCGGAGGTCGCCCGCGCCGTCGTCGCCCAGGGCGGCGGGGTGGTCCTCGTCGCCCGCTCCAAGGGGGCCCTCGACGACCTGGCGGGCAGCCTCGGCGGCCCGGTGCGGACCGTCGCCGGCGACGTCGCCGACACCACCACCGCCGCGGACGCCCTCGACGCGGCGGAGTCCCTCGGCGGGGCGCTGTGGGGCCTCGTCAACAACGCGGGGGTCAACCCCTTCTACCACCCGGTCTCCGACACGCCCCTGTCGGAGTGGGACGAGATCCTGCGGGTCAACGTCCTCGGCGCCGCGGCGATGGCCCGTGCCGTGGGGCGGGAGATGGCGACCAACGGCGACGGCGGCCGGATCGTGAACCTCTCCTCGATCGCGGGCCTGACGGGGCTGCCGAACATCGGCCCCTACAACGCCTCCAAGGCGGCCCTCGACGCCCTCACGCGCACCCTCGCGGTGGAGCTCGGCCCCGCCGGGATCCTGGTGAACTCGGTCGCCCCCGGCACCATCCTCACCGAGATGGTGGAGGGGCTGATGACCGCGAACCCCGCCCTGAAGGAGAAGCTCGTCCAGAAGGCGCCGCTCGGTCGGCTGGGGGCGGTGGCGGAGGCGGCGTGGCCGATCGTGTTCCTGCTCAGCGACGCCGCCAGCTTCCTCACCGGCCAGACCATCGTGGTCGACGGCGGCCGGCTCGCACAGGGGTAGCCCGTGCGGGTCGTGATCTGCGGCGCCGGCACCGCCGGGTGCGTCGCGGCCGCCCGCCTCTCGGAGGACGAGGGCACCGAGGTCACCCTCCTCGAGGTGGGCCCCCACTACCGACCGGGGCGGTGGCCGGTGGAGCTCACCCACTCCCACCGGATCATCAAGGAGACCCACGACTGGGGGTACCTGGCGCGGGCGGGGGCGTCACCGCGCATCGTCCACGTCCCCCGCGGCCGGGTGGTGGGCGGCTCGTCGGTGACGAACGGGGCGATCGCCCTGCGCGGCCACCCCGAGCACTACGACGAGTGGGACGCCCTCGTCGACGGCTGGGGGTGGGACAGCTGGCTGCCGTGGTTCCGGGCGATCGAGGCCGACCGCGACTTCGGGGACGCGGACTGGCACGGCGCGGACGGGCCGATCCCGATCAGCCGCTACCCCCGCGGCGGCTGGATGGAGCTGCAGGAGCGGTTCGCGGAGGCGGCCCTCGCCGCCGGCCACGGATGGGTCGACGACCACAACCGCCCTGGCGCCGTCGGGATCGGGCCGGTGCCGCTGAACATGGTCGACGGGGTCCGTCAGACCCCCGCCGACCGCTACCTCGACCCCGCCCTGGAGCGCCCCAACCTGACGCTGCGCGCCGGCGTCACCGTCGACCGGGTGGTGCTGGAGGGCGGCGTCGCCCGCGCCGTCGAGGTCGTCGGGCCCCACGGAGCGGAGCGGCTCCCCGCCGACGCGGTGATCATGGCCCTCGGCACCTACGCCACCCCGGCGGCGCTGCTGCGCTCCGGCGTCGGCCCCCGCGGGGAGCTCGGCCGCCACGGCATCCCCGTCGCCGCGGAGGTGGAGGCGGTGGGGCGGGGGATGCAGGACCACCCGAAGGTGTCGTACCGCTTCGAGCTCGCCCTCGACGCCCCGCCGTGGCCGAGCCCCTGGTACCAGTGCCTGCTCACCGGCGCCCACGAGGTCGGCGGGGAGCGGCGGGTGTACCAGGTGATGCCGTACTCGGGGACGGTGGAGGGCGGCCAGCGCTACACGGACCTGAACGTCCAGGTCGCCGACGCCCGCAGCCGCCGCGGCGCCATCCGCCTCCAGGGCCGCGACCCGATGCTGCAGCCGGTGATCGAGATGGGCTGGTTCCTGGACCCCTCCGACCGGGAGGCGGCGATCGCGGCGGGACGGCGGCTGATGGAGGTCGCCCGCAGCCGCCCGCTGTCGGACGTCCTCACCCCCTGGCCGGGCCTCGACGACCCCGACCAGGTGCTGCGGACGGTGGAGACGTTCCACCACCCCGTCGGCTCGTGCCGGATGGGCCGCCCCGACGACCCCGACGCCGTCGTCGACACCGGCGGGCGGGTCCGGGCGACGGAGGGCCTGTGGATCTTCGACGCCTCCGTCATCGCCCGGGTGCCGTCGGCGAACACCCACCTGGCGGTGATCGCCCTCGCCGAGCGCCTCAGCGCCGCCTTCCGCAGCGCCGCCGTCCCCGCCTGACGCGGGCGGCTAGCTGATCCAGCCGGCGGCCTTCGCCGCCAGCCACGCCAGCAGCAGCGCGACCCCGGTCAGGGCCGCCCCGACCACCTTGCCGACCGCCGCCGACGCCGCCGTCCGCAGCCACCAGTCGGGCGCCGCCCACCACCGCCGGCGGGCCCGGGTGGGCTCGGGCTCGACGGGCTCCGCGGCGTCGCCGGTATCCGCGCGGATCGCCTCGCGGATCGCCTCGTCCAGGTCGGTGGGGGACATCCTCCGAGGGTAGTCCCGGGGCCGGTCGACCCATCACCCGTTGCGACATAATCGCGGTTCGCGTGCACCGGGTGCAGCGGCGGCGGGAGGTGCCAGAATCCCGGTGAGACGCCGACCAGAGAGGACCGATGCCGGAGCTGCCGCCGCCCGCCGAGCCGGGCACCAGGTACACCGCCGTGATGGACACCTCCGCCGGGGAGATCACGATCGAGCTGTGGCCGGATCTCGCGCCCCAGACCGTCGGGAACTTCGTGGGCCTGGCGCAGCAGGGCTTCTACGACGACCTGATCTTCCACCGGGTCATCCACGACTTCATGATCCAGGGGGGCTGCCCGAAGGGCACCGGCACCGGCGGCCCCGGCTACGACTTCCCGGACGAGATCAACGAGCGCAAGCTGGTGCGGGGGACGCTCGCGATGGCGAACGCCGGCCCCAACACCAACGGCAGCCAGTTCTTCATCATCACCGCCCAGGCCACCCCGTGGCTGGACGGCGCCCACACCGGCTTCGGCCAGGTGGTCGACGGGATGGACGTGGTGGAGACGCTCGGCACCACCCCCACCGGCCCCGGCGACCGGCCCCGCGAGCCCCAGCGGCTCAACGCGATCCGGATCGAGGAGGGCTGACGACCACCGCCGCCACCCCCTCCTGGGAGGTCACCCTCCTGCGCCGCCCGCCGGGCGCCCGCCGCCCGCGGGTCGCCGCCCGGGTGGTGCTGGAGGCCCCCGACCTGCAGGAGGCGCGGCGCGCCGCGGAGGCCGCCCTCGTGGAGCGCAGCGGCGACGAGGCCCGCTGGAGCCTGGGGATGCTGCGGCCGCTGACGCCGATGGCGCCCGGCACCCACCGCTACCGGGCCACCTTCGCCCGCTGGGAGGACGACGACGACCGGTTCGTGCGGGTCGACGTCCACCACTGCGACGTGTGGGCCGCCGATGCCCAGAGCGCCCGCCGCCTCGCCCAGCAGGAGATCCGCAAGGTCACCGGCTACGAGCCGTCGTGGCGGATCCGCCAGGTCGCCCGCATCGACGTCCCCGGCGGCCGGGTCCGCCCCAACGGGGGACCGCGCTGAGCGAACCGCCGCTGCGGCGCCCCCTGATCACCGGCGGGGGGCGGCTCGACACCGCGGAGTGGATGGAGGTCCGGGCCCCCGGCGACGGCGCCCTGCTGGCGGAGGTCGCCTCCGCCGCCGCCGAGGATGTCGACCGGGCCGTCCGCGCCGCCGGCGACGCCCAGCCGGGGTGGGCGGCGCTGCCGCCGTCCGGGCGGGCCCGGGCGCTGGAGGCGTACGCCGCCCTCGTCGACGCCGAGCAGCCGGCGCTGGCGGAGCTGGTGCACCGCGAGACCGGCAAGCCCCTGCCCGAGGCCCAGGCGGAGGTCGCCCGCGCCGCGGAGGTGATCCACCATTTCGCGGGCGAGGCGGAGCGGATGTGGGTGGAGCAGCTCCCCGGCCCCACCCTCGCCACCGGCTCGTGGGTGCGGCCCGCCCCCGTCGGGGTGGTCGCGGCGATCACCCCCTGGAACTTCCCCGTCGCCCTGGTCGTCTGGAAGCTGGCGCCGGCGCTCGCCGCCGGCTGCGCGGTGGTGGTGAAGCCGGCGATCGAGGCGCCGCTGGCGGCGTGGGCGCTGTGCGACCTTGCGGAGCGCGCCGGGCTGCCGCCCGGCCTGGTGTCGTGCCTCACCGGCGACGGGCCGCTGGTGGGTGAGGCGCTGTCGACCCACCCCGGGGTGGCGAAGGTGGCGTTCACCGGGTCGCGGCGGGTGGCGGAGCAGATCGCCGCCTGGGCCGCCCCGCGCCTGAAGGCGCTCTCCCTGGAGCTCGGCGGCCACGGGGCGCTGGTGGTGCTCCCCGACGCCGACCTGGACGTCGCGGCGGAGGTCGCGACGATGCAGGGGTACGTCAACTCGGGGCAGGCCTGCTACGCCGTGAACCGGGTGCTGGTCCCGCGGGGGCTGGCGGGGGACCTGCTGGAGCGGATGCGCGCCCGCATCGCCGGGATCCGCCTGGGCCCGATGACGACCGGCCGGGGCCTCGCCCGCCACCGGATGCTGCTGGAGGAGGCCGCCGGCCACGGCGGGGTGCGGATCGAGGGTGGCGACGAGGTCGCCCCCGGCACCCTCTCCCCGGCCCTCGTCACCGGCGCGGGCCCGGGGGTGCTGCTGGTGGACGAGGAGCCGTTCACCCCGATCGTGGCGGTGATGGAGGTCCCCGACGTCGACGCGGCGATCCGGGAGGCGAACCGCCCCGACTACGGCCTGGTGAACTACGTCTGCGGGCGGGACCTGCGCGGGGCGCTGGAGACCGCCCAGCAGCTGCAGTCGGGGACGGTGGTGGTCAACGGCTGGCGGGTGGTGCTGCCGTACGCCCCGTACGCCGGGTGGCGCGGGTCGGGGGTGGGGGCGGAGCTGGGGCGGCCGGGCCTGGAGGCCTTCGTCCACTGGCAGCACCTGCGCGTCCTGGCCTAGGAGCCCTCCGCGCGGTGGACCCGGCGGGCCCAGACCAGCTGCTCGATCTTCGGCCGGGCGCCGGCGAGGCCGCTGTCGCCGACGCCGCCGACCACGAAGTGGGGGTCCTGGTAGAGGGGCCCCTCGTCGACCAGCACCCGGGCGGCCCGCAGCCGCGGCACGATCGCCTCGCCGGGGCCGAACACCGCCGCCCCGAGGGCGAAGGGGGTGTCGTTCGCGAGGTCGGCCGCGTCGGACGGGTCGTCGGCGATCACCAGGCCGCGCAGGGGGGCGAAGCTCTCCTCCCGCCACAGGTCCAGGCCGCCGAGGGCGTCGCGGGGCAGCAGCAGGATGGTGGGGGTGAAGAACGGGCCGGCCTCCCCCTCCCCCACCAGCACCTCGGCGCCGGCGGCGAGGGCCTGGGCCATCGCGTCGCGGGCCTCCGCGCGGGCGCGGCCCTCGGCGAGGGGGGCGATGTCGGTGGCGGGGTCGCCCGGGTCCCCGAGGCGCAGGCCGGCGACGGCGGCGGCCAGGCGGGGGCGGAAGCCGTCCCAGGCGGCGGCCTCCACCACGATCCGCTTCGCCGCCATGCACAGCTGCCCGCCGTTGGCGAAGCCGCCGAGGGCCGCCGCGGCGGCGGCGGCGGCGAGGTCGGCGCCGGCGAGGACGACCATCGCGTCGTTGCCGGAGCCCTCCGGGATGTAGGGCCGCAGCCGCGCCCCCTGCGCGTAGGCGCCGCCGAGGCCGGCGAGCTGGCGTTTGCAGGTGCGGGTGGAGGCGTGGGCGACGACGGCGTGGACGCCCGGGTCCCAGACCAGGGGCTCCGCCACCGGGCCCGGCAGGTCGACGACCGTCACCGCATCCGGCGGCCAGGCGGAGGCGATCGCCTCCAGCACCAGGCCGGTGGTGGTGCGGGTGCGGCGGGAGGGGCGGGCCAGCACGGCGTTGCCGCCGGCGAGGGCGCTGGCGGCGACGAGGGTCGGCACCCACACCGGCGAGTTCGCGGCGTGCCAGCCGAGCACCACCCCGTACGGCGCCCACTCCAGCGTCGTCGACCCCGACACGGCGGGGACCGGGCGGGGGCGGATCGCCTCCGCCAGCGCCGGGAGGGCGTCGAGGAGGCCGAGGGCGGAGCGCAGCTCCCGCTCCGCGAACCGCCGCGGCTGGCCCGCCTCGGCGACGGCGGCGTCCACCACCGCCGGACCGGCGTCGGCGAGGGCCGCCCGTGAGCGGGCGGCCGCGGCGAGGCGGTCGTCGAGGCCGAGGGCGGCGACCGCCGGCTGGGCGGCGCCGGCGCGGGCGGCCAGGTCGGAGGGGGCGGTGAGCGCCACGGCGACGCAGGCTAGCGGGGCGGTGCTGCCCCCCGGCCTCCTCGTGCGGGTCCCGGCCGCGGTCACCGCCGGTGACCTCGCCGGCGCCTGGCCGGCTCTCGCGCCGCTGCAGCCGGTGGCCCGCACCCCGGAGGGGGTGCTGTGCGCGCCGCGCTGCGCCCCGGAGGCGGCGGCCGCCGCCCTCCCCCGCCTCGCCTGGCCGTGGGAGCCGCTCGCGGCGGTGCCGGGGTGGCCGGACCCCCCGTCGGCGATGCTCGGCGCCGCCGGCGGCGGCTGGTACCGCCGCAGCCCCGGCCACCTGGCGGCGCCGGCGGGGGTGCGGGAGCTGGTGCAGGTCCCCGGGGAGGGGTTCGGCCCTATCGACCACGCCACCACCGCCATGTGCCTCGACGCCCTCGCGCCGCTGCCGGCGGGGCCGGCGGTCGACGCGGGCTGCGGCTCCGGGCTGCTCGCCCAGGCGTGGGCGGCCCTCGGGCGCGGGCCGGTGCTGGCCGTCGACGTCGACCCGCACGCCGTCCGCCACGCCGCCGCCAGCGCCGCCGCCGCCGGCCTCGCCGGCACGGTGACCGTCCGGCGGGGGCAGCTCGCCACCCTCACCCCCGCCGACCTCGCCGGGGCGGTGCTCCTCGCGAACGTCCCGGCGCCCGCCCACCGCGAGCTCCTGCACGCCGCGGCGGGGGCGGCGGTGGCGGCGGTGGTGCTGTCGGGGATCCGCCCGGGCGACGCCCCCGCCCTGCGCGACGCGTGGGCGGCCCGCGGCCTGCGCCCGGACGGGGCG
This sequence comes from Thermoleophilia bacterium, assembly GCA_050249835.1. GTDB lineage: Bacteria > Actinomycetota > Thermoleophilia > Miltoncostaeales > Miltoncostaeaceae > Miltoncostaea. Next base: position 18,554 of record JBFWPT010000032.1, on the reverse strand, counting down.
TGGCAGTCCGGCGGCTTCGCCTGCCTGCGGCTCGCCACCGGGCCGGACGCCGGGTGAGCCGCGTCTGGCGCACCTGGTCGGTGCTGGTGCTGTTCGCCCTCGGCACCAGCCTGATCACCCCCCTCATCCCCCTCTACCAGGACCGCCTCGGCTTCAGCGACACCGTCGTGACGCTGTTCCTCGGCTGCTACGTCGCCGCCCTCGTGCCGTCGATGCTGACCCTGGGGCAGCTGTCGGACCGGATCGGCCGCAAGGCGGTGCTGCTCGGCGCCCTCGCGACGCTGGCGGTCGCCCAGGTGATCCTGATCACCGAGCCGGACCTGACCGGCCTGCTGGTGGCGCGGGCGATCCAGGGCCTGGCGACGGGGGCGTTCTTCGGCACCTGCACCGCCTTCCTGGTCGACGCCTCCCCACCGGGGCGCACCCCGTTCGTGGCGGTCCTCGGGTCGGTGTCGATCCGCCTCGGCCTCGGCTTCGGCCCCGGCATCGGCGGCGTCATCGCCGAGTACTCCGGCAACCCGCTGCGCCTGCCGTTCGAGCTGCACCTGGTGGCGATCGCCCTGGCGGCGGCGATCGTGGTGACCCTCCCGGAGACGGTGCGGGTCCGCTCCCGCCGGCCCCTCACCCTGCGCCTCGAGGTCCCCGCCGCCGAGCGGGCCGTCTTCTGGCGGGTGCTGGTCCCGTCGGGGGCGCTGTTCTCCCTCTTCGACGGGGTCGCCCTCTCCCTGATCCCGGTGTTCCTGGTGCGCACACTCGACGTCCACAACTACGCCCTCGTCGGGGCCGCCGGGTTCCTGGTGCTGGTGTCGGGAGCCGTCAGCCAGGTGATCTTCCCCCGCCTCCCGCCGGACCGGGCGATCGGCTGGGGCCTCGCCACCGCGGCGGTGACGTCGGTGGGGGTCGTCCTGTCGTCCCCCACCGGGTCGGCGGCGCTGGCGCTCTGCTCGGTGGCGGTCACCGGCGCCGCCGCCGGGCTGGTGTTCAAGGGCGGCGTCGACCTGTGCACCCAGATCGCCCCCGTCCAGGACCGCGGGAAGCTGCTGTCCTCCTACTACGTCGCCTGCTACCTGGGGGGCTTCTCGGTGCCGCTGCTGGTGGTGGGGGTGCTGTCGGACCTGATCGGACTGACCGCGGCGCTCGCCTGCCTCTCCGCGGTGGCCGCCGCCGGCACCGCCTGGACGTGGGCCGTCGGGCTGCGCTCCCTGTCGGGGCTGACGCCCGCCCCGCCGGCAGCGGCCGCCGTCGCCCGGCCCACCGCCGAATAGGCGGCCGGGTAGACTCGGCCGCCCGATGGCCCCTCAGGCGTCCGATCCCGAGGCCCTCGCCGCCACGCTGCTCGGGGCGGAGCGGGCGGTGGTCCTCACCGGCCTGCGACTCGGGGGCGCGGAGGGCCTGGACCTGACCCACGCCGGCGGGGTGTGGGCGCAGCGCGCCAGCCTCGAGGCGTTCCTCACCGACCCCGCCCGCTTCTGGGAGTACTTCTACCCCACCGCCCTCGCCATCGCCGGGCGGCGGCCCGGGCCCGCCCACGACGCCCTCGCCCGCCTCGAGCGGGCCGGGATGGTGTCGGCGCTGGTGACCCAGTCGGTCGACCGCCTCCACCAGCGGGCCGGGAGCCTCGACCCCGTCGAGGTGTACGGGACGGTGCTGGTGCAGCGCTGCGAGCGCTGCGGGGAGCGCTACGGCCTGCCGGAGGCGGGTGCGCTGCTCGCCGCCTCCGGGGACGGGGTGCCGCGGTGCAGCACCCCCGGCTGCGGCTACCCCCTGCGGCCGGAGGGGACCCTGTGGGGCGAGACCCTCCCCCGCCCCGCGGTGGAGCGGGCGTGGGAGCTCGCCGCCGCCGCCGACGCGTTCCTCGTCCTCGACTCCGACCTGCGGACCGCCCCCATCAGCCTCCTCCCCTCCGTGCCGCTCACCCGCGGCGTGCCGCTGGTGCTGGTGGGTGAGGAGCCCACCCAGTACGACCGCTACGCCGCCCGCGTCGTCCGCGCCCCGAGCGCCGGGGTGATCACCGCCGTCGCCGACCTGATCGCCCCCGTCGCCACATGACCCGCCCGTGACGCCACCGGTGGTGGACCTCCGCCTCGACGGCCAGGCGGCGATCGTGACCGGCGCCTCCGCCGGCCTCGGGGCGATCATGGCCCGCGGCCTCGCCGGCGCCGGCTGCGCCGTGCTGCTCGCCGCCCGCCGCGCCGACCGCCTCGACGCCCTCGCCGCCGACATCACCGCCGCCGGGGGGCGGGCCGCCGCCCACCCCGCCGACCTGCGCGACCCCGCCCACCCCACCCGGCTGGTGGATGCATGCATGCATGCATTCGGCCGGTTGGACGGGGTGGTGCTGAACGCCGCCGCCTCCACCATCGCGAAGGCGGAGGACGAGGACCCGCAGGCGTTCATGGACGTCCTCCAGGTCAACGTCGGCGCCCAGTCGGCCCTCGCCGCCGCCGCCGCCCGGGCGATGATCGCCACCGGCTCCGGGGGGTGGATGATCCTGATGAGCTCGATCCTGGGCCGCAAGGCGGGCACCGGCCCCGGCGTCGCCGCCTACGTCGCCTCGAAGGTCGCGGTGGAGGGCCTCACCCGGGAGCTGGCCCGCCAGTGGGCGCCCCACGGGATCCGGGTGAACGCCCTCGCCCCCGGCTACTTCCCCACCGAGATGAACGCGCCGATGACGCGGGACCCCGGCCGCCGCGACGCCCTCATCGGCCGCACCCCGATGGGCCGCAGCGGGGAGCCGGAGGACCTGGTGGGGCCGGCGCTGTTCCTCGCCAGCGGGGCCTCCCGCTTCGTCACCGGGCACGTGCTGCCCGTGGACGGCGGGATGGCCTGCTGGTGAGCGCGGGCTAGGAGGGGCTGCCCTCCGGGGCGGCGTCCTCGTCGACCACGAACTTCTGCGAGTAGTAGATGTCGCCCTCGTGGCCGAGCTTCATCCGCCGCAGCGTCGCCTTCACGCGGGTGCCGACGGCGACGTCGTCGGGGGCGACCCCCACGACGGGGGCGGGCATCAGGACGCCCTCGTCCATCGTGATGTGCCCCACCACGTACGGCTCCTGGCCGAGGAAGTCCCGCGGCGGGTAGTACACGACGGTGTAGTTGGAGAGCTCCCCGGTGCCGGCGAGCTCCTCCTCGGTGAGGGTGTCGGAACCGCACTGGTAGCAGTGGTGGTGCTCCCACCACGGCGACAGGTGGCCGTTGGCGCAGCGCATGGCGTAGAGCCGCAGCTTCGGCGGCCCCAGCCGGCTGAACTCGATGGCGGAGACGGTCACCGGCTCAGTCCTCGATCCGCTGGTACAGGTGGATCGCCCCGACGGCGCCCGGGCCGCCGCGGCAGGCGGAGATCCCGATCTCCGCGTCCTTGCGCTGCATGTCCGGGGGGGCGGTGCCGCGGAGCTGCTCGACGATGTCGACCGCCTGGGTCGCGCCGGTCGCCCCGAGGGGGTGGCCCTTGCAGAGCAGGCCGCCGGAGAGGTTGACCGCGACCTTCCCGTCGATCCAGGTGGAGCCGTCGGCGGCGCCCTGCCAGCCCTTGCCGGGCTCGGCGAAGCCGAGGCCCTCGATCCCGAGGGGCTCCTGGATCGCGAACGAGTTGTAGATCTCCGCCACGTCGACGTCGTCGGCGGTGATCCCCGCCATCGCGTACGCCCGCTGGGCGGGCTCGGCGAAGAGGCGGTGGGCGTCCTCGAGGGTGTCGGTGGCGGCGTACCAGGTGCCGGTCGCCATCTGGGTGGCGGTGACGTACACCTGCGGCTTGTCGGGCTGGTCGCGGAGGATCTCCTCCCGGCACAGCACCAGCGCCGAGCTGGCGTCGGTCATGGGGCAGACCTCGTACAGCTTCAGCGGGTCGGCGACCTTCGCGGACCGCATGACCTCCTCCACGGTGCACTCGAAGCGCAGGTGGGCGTACGGGTTGCGGGCGCCGTAGTGGTGGTTCTTGACCGACGTGTGGGCGAGGTCCTCCTCGCTCAGCTCGTAGGTCTGCATGTACTTGCGGGCGGTGAGCGCCACCCCGGACGGGAAGGTGAGGCCGCTGAAGTACTCCTCCTTGGAGTCCGCGGCCTGGGCGATGATCGACGTGCCCTCGACGGTGGCGAGGTCGTTCATCTTCTCCGCCCCGAGCACCATGACGGTGTCGTAGAGGCCGGAGAGGATCGCGACGCACCCGAGGTGCAGCGCCCACGCCCCCGTCCCGCAGGCGGCCTCCACCCGGACGGAGCCGGCGGGGACGACCCCGAGGTGGTGGGCGACCATCAGGCCGGTGGAGTTCTCGTAGTTGAACCCGACCGAGCCGACGTTGCCGACGTACAGCGCCTGGATGTCCGACGGGTCGACCCCGGCGTCGGCCATGGCGGCCCGCCCGGACTCGACGGCGAGGTCACGCAGCGACTTCTGGTGCTGGATCTTGTGCGGGGTCTTGCCGATCCCGAGAACGCCGACGCGCATCGTCGCCTCCCTAGTGGGGTTCGGCCTGGCGGCCGCGGGTCCAACGGTAGTACGTCGACAGGTCGATCGCCTCGCCCGCGAGCTGGCCGGCGGCGCCGGAGCCGGGGGTGGCGGCGGTGACCTCGACGTCCTGGGCGATCGCCTCGCCGCCGCCGTAGCCGAGGGCCAGCAGGTGGTCGCCGACCGCTGCCGCGTCGAGGCCCATCGCGAGGGCCACGCCGACGGAGGCGGCGCCGAGGTTGCCGATCTCCCCCACGAAGCTGGTGCCCTCCAGCTGCTCGCCGGAGACGCCCGCCTTCCCGAGGCCCCGGAGGGTCTGGGGGTGGGGTTGGCTGGCGCAGACGGCGGCGTAGTCGCCGGTGCCGCGCTCGGTCTCCCGCTCGAGGCCGGCGAGGGCCGCCCGGGTGGTGGCGCCGTACGCGTCGAACAGCACCTCCAGGCGGTAGCGGGCCTCCGGCTCGGTGCCGAGGCGCCACACGTCGTAGACCTCCTGCCCGGCGCGGGCCTGGGCGCCGAGGCGGGCGACGCCGCCGGAGGCGCCCACCAGGAACGCGGCGGCCGCGCCGGCGGAGAGGGTGTCGCAGACGCGGTCCTCGTAGGAGACGAGGTGGTCGGTGGCCACCACCAGCGCCGGGGCGTCGCCGCCGCCGGTGAGGGCGGAGGCGATCGCGAAGGCGTCGAGGAGGCTGCCGGAGTGGCCGCCCACGTCGATGGGGGTGGCGTCGCCGAGGCCGAGGGTGCGGGCCAGGGTCGCCGACAGCTTGCGCAGCCCGAACGGCGGGGACTGGCTGACGGTGATGACGGTGCCGGGCTGCTGCGCCCCCTCGAGGGCCGCGACCGACGCCTCGTAGGCCATCGTCAGGGCGTCCTCGTCGAGGGCGGGGGTGCAGAGGGCCTTGGCCCGGGGACGCCCGGGCCGGCCGTAGAACTTCTGGATCTCCCCGAGGGGGGCCCGGTACTGGGGCAGGTACGCCCCGTACCGGATGATCTCCCCCACCGGGCTAGCGCTTGATCGTGATGCCGGCGGCCTCACGATCGAACGTGTCGGCGGTGATGCCCTCGTCGCGCAGCTTCACCTTCTGGACGCGCTCGGTCGGCGTCTTCGGGAGCGTGTCGACGAACCGGATGTAGCGCGGGACCATGAAGTACGGCATCCGCTCGGCCATCCAGTGGGTGTACTCGGCCGGGTCGGGGGCGTCGCCCTCGGGGATGCAGACGATCATGATCTCGTCCTCCGAGGAGGCACCCTCGCCGGCCTTCACGCCGATCGCCGCGACCTCCTTGACGTTCGGGTGGTCGGAGGCCTGGCGCTCCACCTCCATGGAGGACACGTTCTCGCCGCGGCGGCGGATGTAGTCCTTCACGCGGTCCATGAAGTAGAAGTAGCCGTCGGCGTCCATCCGGCCGAGGTCGCCGGTGTGGAGCTTCAGGTTGCGGAAGTCCTCCGCCGTCTTCTCCGGCATGCCGTAGTAGGCGCGCATCACGATGTTGGGGATGCGCATGTCGACGACGATCTCGCCGGGGGTGTCGGGCGGCAGCGGCTTGTCGGTGCCGGGCTCGACGATCGTGACCTCGTAGCCGGGGTTGGCCTTGCCCATCGACCCCGGCACGGCGGGCCGGGTGGGGTCCATGTAGGTGGCCATGCCGGTCTCGGTGAGGCCGTAGCCCTCGATGAACTTGACCCCGAAGCGCTCCTGGAACTCGTTGTAGATGTCCTTCGGCGCCGGGGCGGCGAAGCACGTGTGGACCTTGTGCTGCTTGTCGAGGTCCGAGGCGGGGATGTTCCAGATGAAGTAGCTGACGGCGCCGATCGAGTTGAAGACGGTCGCCTCGGCGTCGATCACCTGCTGCCAGAACTTGCTGGAGGAGAAGCGCTCGACGTAGGCGACGCGGCCGCCGGCGACGAGGGCCGGGTAGCCGGACAGCACCTGGGCGTTGGAGTGGAACAGCGGCAGGCAGCTGAAGAAGGTGTCGTCCGCGAGGGACTCCACCGTCTTGCCGGCGGTGGCGGACACCACCTCCAGCAGGCCGCGGGCCGAGAAGTAGTCGGCGGCGTTCTGCTTGATGACGCCCTTCGAGCGGCCCGTCGTGCCCGAGGTGAACATGATGCGGGCGTCGTCGGTCCACTTGTACTCGACCCCGTCGGGCTCGCCGTCGGGGGCGGTCATCACCTCGGTCAGCGGCTCCCACTTCCACTTGGAGGGGTCGGGGCCCGCCTGGTTGCCGGTCTGCATCACGATCACGTGCTCGAGCAGCGGCAGCTCGTCCTTGATCAGGTCGAGGCGGTCGAGGTACAGGTCGCTGATCACCAGCTTCTTCGCCTCGACGAGGTTGATCGTCCAGGAGAGGAAGTCGCCCTTGTAGGCGGTGTTGATCGAGCTCATCACCGCGCCGGCCTTGAGGATCCCGTACCAGACGGGCAGGAACTCCTCGCAGTTGGGGAGCATCACGCTCACCGACTCACCAGGCTGCACGCCGCGGGCGATCAGTGCGTTGGCGACGCGGTTGGCGCGGGCGTTCACCTCCCCGTAGCTGACCCACGGGTTGTCGGCGAACTTGAGGTACTCCCGGTCCGGGGTCTCCGTCGCACGCTTCTTCAGGATCTCCGCCAGGACCCACGTGGTGGGGTCCTCCTTGGCGTACCAGTCGCTCCAGTCGGCCATCGTTGTCTCGCTCCCCCTTGGCGCTCTTCGGGTGCCCCCGCCGGCTAGGCGGCGACGAACTTGGGCAGGGTGATCTCGTCGGTGACGTCGTGGAACACGACGCGCACCTTCATCCCGATGGAAACGTCATCGGGGTCGATCGACGGGTAGTCCGGCTCGTCCTTCACCAGGTTGGACATCATCCGGACGCCCTCGTCCAGGTCGATCAGGGCGACGACGTGCGGCGGGTCGCCCTTGTAGGCCTTGCTCGGCCCGATGTAGTGGATCGAGTAGGTGTAGACGGTCCCGGTCCCCTTCGCCTCCACGTAGCTCACGGGGTCGAGGGTGCCGGGGGTGAGGGCCCGCGGGTACCAGAACGGCGTGCCGGAGGCGTCGACCGGCAGCAGCAGCTTGTGCTCGCGGGTGCCGGCCCAGAAGGTCTCGCCCTCCGGGCGCATGTCGGGCAGGGGCTTGGTGTAGGCGGGCTTGGTGCTCTCGGTGCTCATCGTCGTCTCCTGAGTGCCCTAGGCCGCCGAGGGCGGCTCGCTCGACAGGACCAGCGCGCTCGTCGCGGCGAGGATGCCGCCCGAGCCGTTCGTGATGGCGAGCTTGGCGTCGGGCACCTGGTGGTTGCCGCCGCCGCGGTCGGAGTCGTCGGCCTCGCCGCGCAGCTGCAGCACGGCCTCCACGATGTGGTGCATCGCCCCGAGGTGGGCCTGGCGGATGAGGCCGCCGTGGGTGTTCATCGGGAGGGTGCCGCCGAGCTTGGCGTTGCCCTCCAGCACCCAGTCGCCCGCCTCGCCGGGGCCGCACACCCCGAAGCCCTCCAGGGCGATCAGCGGCGTGAAGCTGAACGAGTCGTAGATCTCGGCGACGTCGAGGTCCTGCGGCGTGATGCCGGCGACCTCCATCGCCCGCCGGCCGGCGCGGCCGAGGCCCTGGCGGACCCCGTCGACCGACGTCGCGGAGGAGATGTACTGGTGCGAGTAGCCCTCGCCGATGCCGGTGATGTACACGGGCGTCCGCTTCATGCCCTTCGCCCGGTCGGCGGTGGTGACCAGGAAGGCGGCGGCGCCGTCGGACACCAGCGAGCAGTCCATCGCGTGGAACGGCGTCGCGATCCAGCGGTCGTTCATGACGTCGTCGACGGTGACGACGTCGCGGAGCATCGCGTTCCACTTCAGGTGGGCGTGCTCGGACTGGGTGGCGACGACGGCGGCGAGGGCCTCCTGCGGCACGTCGTGCTCGTACATGTAGCGCTGGGCGAGCAGGCCGTAGCCGCCGATGGTGGTCAGGCCGTAGGGCGCCTCGAACGCGCCGTGGCTCATCTCGCGGGCCATCGCGATCATCCCGGAGGAGCTGATGCCGGAGCGGGTGTTGTCACCGCGGACGCAGAGGACCACCTCCGCGAGGCCGGCGTCGATCGCGAGGGCCGCCTGGACCGCCATCAGGGGGGCGGTGGCGCCGCCGACGGCGACGGAGGCGAAGTAGCCGGGCTCCATCCCGAGGTAGTCGGCGAACGTCGTGGCGTGCATCAGCGTCGACTCGACGAAGGAGAACGCCGTGACCATCCCGTCGACGTCGGCGAGGGTGACCCCGGCGTCGTCGAGGGTGATCTTGGTGACCTCGGCGAGGAGCTGGAACGAGCCCCGCCCGTCCAGCTTGCCCTGCTCGGTCTCCCCCACCCCGGCGATGACGATGCCCTTGCCGAGCATTCGCCGCGCCTCGGCCAGGTTGGGCGTGGCCTCGCTCATCCATCCTCCTCGTGTCGGCTGTCGGACCAACCGAAGGGGCTCCGCGCCCGGTGGGCCGCCGAGAGGGACGGGAGGCTACGCAGGGCCGGAGGCACGCCGGGTTGGGCCGGTGCGGACCGGAACCCTACAGGGCGGTGCCGGGTGGCGTGCGAGACCCGTGCGGTACCATCCCGCCGGTTCCCGCACCCGGCATTCCAAGGAGAGCCCGCCCGTGTCCTCGGACCCCAACTACGACGCCGCGACCGACACGTACCGCCAGATCTACCGCGGCCACGACAACGCCTCCGCGGTGACCAACTCCGAGGGCCTCACCGTCTTCTTCGACCCCGACACGCAGGACGTCCTGGGGTTCCAGATCGCGAACTTCTCCGCCTACTACGAGTCCCACAAGACCGAGGACGACGAGTTCGAGCTGACGCTGCCGGCGAAGGTGCCGGCGCCGCTGGAGGAGGAGATGGACTTCGACGCGGACGCGATCCGCTCCGGCATCCGGATCGCCGAGTTCTACTAGGCGCCTGAGCGCACCCGGGGGGCGGGGCCCCCGGGTCAGCCCCCGACGATCATCGCCCCCGGCCCCTTGCCGGAGGGCACCATCGGGAACACCTTCGCCATCTGGTTGACGTGCACGTCGACCAGCGCCGGCCCGTCGGCGGCGAACGCCTCGGCGATCGCGTCGTCGAGCTCGCCGGGGTGGCGGACGGTGGTGGCGTGGACGCCGTAGGCGCGGGCGATCCCCTCGAAGCTCGGCTGGAAGCCCTCGAAGCTGGACCCGGCGTAGCGGCCGTCCCAGAACAGCTCCTGCCACTGGCGGACCATGCCCAGGTAGCCGTTGTTGAGGATCACCACCTTCACCGGCAGGCCGTACATCTGGGCGGTCGACAACTCCTGGAGGGTCATCTCGAACGACCCGTCGCCGGAGACGACCACCACCAGCTCGTCGGGGAGGGCGACCTGGGCGCCGAGCGCCGCCGGCAGGCCGAAGCCCATCGTCCCGAGGCCGCCGGAGGTGACCCACCGCCGCGGCCGGTCGAACAGGTAGTGCTGGGCGGCCCACATCTGGTGCTGGCCGACGTCGGTGCAGACGATCGCGTCGCCGCGGGTGATGCGGTAGATCGACTGGACCACCTGCTGGGGCTGGATCACCGACGTGTCGGGGTCCACCAGGTAGGGGTGCTGGCGCTTCCAGCCGGCGATCTGGTCGACCCAGCCGGCGCGGCGGGCGGCGTCGTGCGACTCGGGCAGCGCCTGGTAGGCGTCGGCGAGGCCCGCGAGGACGGGGGCCGCCTCACCGGCGATGCCGATGTGGGCCGCCCGGTTCTTGCTGATCTCCGCCGGGTCGACGTCGATGTGGATGATCTTCGCGTTCGGGGCCCACTCGCTCATGACGGTGGACAGGACCCGCTCGTCGAAGCGGACCCCGACCGCCAGGATCGCGTCGCTCTCCTGGAAGGCGTAGGTGGCGGCGGCGATGCCGTGCATCCCGGGCATCCCGATGAACAGCGGGTGGGTGCCGGGGAACCCGCCGAGGCCCATCAGGGTGGTGTTCACCGGGATCCCGGTGACCTCCGACAGGCGGGTGAGCTCCGCGGACGCCTCGCCGGTGATGACCCCGCCGCCGGCGTAGATGACGGGCCGCTCCGCCCGCTGCAGCGCCCGGGCGGCCGCCTCGAGCTGGCGGGGGTGGCCGGCGCCGGTGGGCGGCCGGTACCCCGGCATCGGCGGGACGGGCCCCTCGAGGTCCTGGACGTCGCGGCCCCACTGGTCGACGCAGACGTCGACGAGCACCGGGCCGGGGCGGCCGGTCTGGGCGACGTGGAGGGCCTCGGCGAGGGCGAGCGGCAGGTCGTCGGCGTCCTTGATCAGCCAGGAGTGCTTCACCACCGGGAGGGTGATGCCGACGATGTCGGCCTCCTGGAACGCGTCGGTGCCGACGCGGGTGGACCCCACCTGGCCGGTGATCGCCACCAGCGGCACCGAGTCCATGTAGGCGTCGGTGATCGGGGTGACGAGGTTCGTGGCGCCCGGCCCGGAGGTGGCGGTGCACACCCCGGCCCGGCCCGTGACCTTCGCGTACCCTTCGGCCATGTGCCCGGCACCCTGCTCGTGGCGCACCAGGAAGGTGCGGATGTCCGGATCGTCATGGAGGGCGTCGAACAGGGGGATCACCGGGCCGCCCGGAAGCCCGAAGATCGCATTCACCCCGGCCCGCTTCAGCGCGGCCAGGGTCGCGTCAACCGCGCGCATCCTGTGTCCCCCCTACCCGGTCGTGCTGCCTAGGACGGCCGAGTGTAAAGGACGGGGAGCGGGGAGTCCCACGTCCCGAGGAGTCATGACCCGATGAGTTCGCAGCCACCGCCCCAGGGCGGCCCGCAGGGCGGCCCCCAGGGGGGCCCCGAGGGGGGCGACGGCCGTCCCTCCTTCGCCGAGGAGAACGCGATGAAGATCGCGTCCGAGGCGCTGCAGCACTACGACCAGGCATCGGACACCTACCACGTCTCCTACGGCCCGCCGGTGCCGGCGGTGACCGTCCACGACCCCGAGCGGGGTGTGCTGGTGCGGGTGGAGCCCCGCTCCCAGCAGGTGGTGGGGTTCTCGATCCCGTCGTTCAAGACCTGGTACGCCGAGCACGCCGAGGAGAACGGCGAGTTCGAGATGGAGCTGCCGTCGACGTGGCCGCTGGGCGGCGACGCCGGCCCCGCCGAGGCCCAGGACCCCACCCCCGAGGGCTGAGCGGCCGCGATGAGCGGCCGCGCGCAGCGGTCCCCCGCAGGGGGCGTCGGCTACACTGAGCGGACGCCCATCGCCCGTCGCACAAGGAGCCCGGATGGCGGTTGAGAGCCAGCGTGTCGAGGATTTCAAGCTCACCGAGGAGCCCTACTACCTCCCCCTGGGCAACGAGGTGGAGCTCTTCGAGTCGGCGTACAACAGCCGGCTGCCGGTGATGTTGAAGGGGCCGACCGGCTGCGGGAAGACGCGCTTCGTGGAGCACATGAGCTGGCGCCTCGGCCGCACCCTCGTCACCGTCGCCTGCCACGAGGACCTGACCGCCTCCGACCTGGTGGGCAAGTACACCCTGCGCGGGGATGAGACCGTCTGGCAGGACGGCCCCCTCACCACGGCGGTGAAGGCCGGGGGGATCGCCTACCTGGACGAGATCGTCGAGGCCCGCAAGGACACCACCGTCGTCATCCACCCGCTGACCGACGACCGGCGGATCCTCCCGTTGGAGAAGAAGGGGGAGATCGTCCAGGCCCCCGACGACTTCCTGCTGGTGATCTCCTACAACCCGGGCTACCAGTCGGTGCTGAAGGATCTGAAGCACTCCACCAAGCAGCGGTTCGTGGCGATCGAGTTCGACTACCCGCCCCCGGACCTGGAGGAGTCGATCCTCAAGTCCGAATCCGGGATCGACGACGACACCGCCGCCAAGCTCGTGAAGATCGCCGAGAAGGTGCGCAACCTGCGCACCCACGGCCTGGAGGAGGGCGTCTCCACCCGCCTCCTGGTGTACGCGGGCCAGCTGATCCAGTCCGGGGTCGAGCCGATCGCGGCGTGCGAGTCGACGATCTGCAAGCCGATCACCGACGACCTGGAGATGCAGCGCTCGATCGTCGAGATCATCGCCACCCAGTTCTAGCCACGGCGGAGAAGGAAGGGGTGCGGCCATGACCTTCGGCCCCGCCGTCGGCAACGTGGGCATGTACGTCGCCCGCGAGATGCTGATCTCCGTCCCCGAGGATCAGCGCCAGACCTACCTGCGCATGGTCGAGGAGATCAGCGACCTCAAGTACCAGCTGGGGGTGGAGGTCGCACGCCAGCTGCCGCGCCTGCTGGCGGAGGCCGACCCGGAGCGGGTGGCCCGCTACCTCGCCCAGGTGCGGGAGGTGGCCGCCGCCGGCTGGAAGTCCGGGGTCGAGGTGGCCAAGCAGCTGCCCGACCTCTACGACGCCCCCGACACCACCCTCGCCGGGGCGTACGTCGACATCGTCTCCCAGGCGACCGCCGGCCCGCCGGAGGACACCGAGACCGCCCATCTGGCCACCGAGCTGGACGACCTGGAGCGTGAGCTGCGGGAGATGGAGCCGAAGGTGAAGCGGGCGCAGGAGCTGCGCACCCAGCTCGCCGCCCGCGACCGCCGCGACGAGAAGCGCCGCAAGCACGCCGTCGAGCTCGCCGCCGCCCTCCCCCCCATCCTCGCCCGCCTGCGGCCCCGCTACCGGCCCCCGTACCTGGAGCAGGTGCGGATGGTCGCCGCCGCCGACCCGGAAGCCTCGCTGGAGGCGGCCGACACCCTCCTGGACCTGCTGAACGGGGAGCGGGTCTCCCCGGAGGGCGCGGCGGAGTGGGTCACCCGCGGCCTCGACGTCCTGGAGCGCAACAAGGAGGTCGGCCGCGGCTACTTCCGGCTGGGCAGCAAGTACTCGCTGCAGGTGCTGGAGGAGCTGAAGGAGGGCCTCGCCCTGAAGTCCGTCGCCCGGGTGCTGAAGCTGTACGCCACCGCCCTGTCGGGGCAGGAGGTCGCGATCCGGGCGACCACCGAGATGCAGGCGGTCGACGTGTACGGGGCGGACCACATCATCCTGCCGCCGGAGATGCACTTCCTCGAGGACGACGAGGGGAACTTCACCGCCTACAAGGTGGCGACCGCCCACGGCGCCGGCCGGATCGAGTTCGGCACCTACGGCTTCACCCTCGACAGCATCCCCGACACCGTCGCCCGCCTCCGCGAGCGCTACCCGGAGACGGCATGAGCACCCTCCGCGCCCCCGCCGAGACCGACCTCACCCGCTTCTACGCGATCTTCCCGCAGCCGGCGATGGCCCGGGACCTGTTCAACATCGTGGAGGGCCACCGGGTCGACTCCGCCATCCGCCGCGCCTATCCCGGCATCCGGCGGGACATGGCGAAGATCCAGGCCGCCAGCGCCGAGCGCCGCCCGGAGCTCGCGACCCTCAGCGACGCCCAGGCGGTGGTGGAGGCGCTGCTGCAGCACACCCTCGGCCTCACCACCGACCTCACCGACGTGCCGGCCGCCACCCAGTCCCTCATCGCCGAGGCGGTGGAGCGGCTCGCGGCGGTCGCGACCGAGGACGCCAGCGTCGGCGACTCGGCCGCCCTCACCGCCGACCTGTACCAGCTGATCGACGAGGGCCTGCAGCAGCCGGCGAACCGGATGCCCCAGCCCGACGCCGACGGCCAGGACGGCAACCCGCCCCCGCCGGACGGGGCGGAGGCCCCGCCGCAGGGCGCCGCCGGCGTCGAGGACTACGAGCAGATGGAGCTGCCGCCGTTCATGACGCCGGTGATGGAGGAGCTGGTGCGCCCGCCCTCCGACGCCCCCTACAAGCGGGAGGCGGAGGGCGCCGAGCCCCAGGAGGACGGCACCGGCGACAAGCGCGAGCAGGAGCAGGAGATCCCCGAGGGGTCCGACCAGAAGGCGATGCGCACCACCGAGGTGGAGGCCGGGCACGGGGACCAGGACGACGTCGGCGAGATGCAGGCCTCCGAGGACGACGGCCCCTCCGGGGCGGCGGAGGGCGACAGCCAGGACGCCGACGGCGGCGGCTCCGACTCGCCGGAGCAGACGGGCCTGGGGGACGTCGCCCAGCAGGACGCCGACCCGCGGGAGGAGGACCTCGGGGAGCAGGTCTTCCAGTACGACGAGTGGGACCACAAGATCGAGGACTACCGCCCCGCCTGGTGCACCCTCACCGAGCACCGCCAGACCCGCACCCAGGAGGGGTTCGTGGCGGCGACCTTCCACGAGTTCGGCGGGATCGTCACCCAGATCCGGCGCAACTTCCAGCTGATGCGCCCGGAGGCGCTGCGCAAGATGCGCTACCAGGAGGACGGCGACGACCTCGACACCGACGGCCTCGTCGAGTACGTCGTCGACCGCAAGGCCCGGGTGGCCCCCACCCCCCGGGTCTACATCAAGCGCGACAAGCGCGACCGGGACGTGACCACCGCCTTCCTCGTGGACATGTCGAGCAGCACCGACCGGAAGATCGACGGCCGCAAGCGGATCATCGACATCGAGAAGGAAGCCCTCCTGCTGATGTGCGAGGCGCTGGAGGCGATCCGCGACGAGTACGCCATCTACGGCTTCTCCGGCTCCGGCCGCGAGGACTGCGAGTTCTACGTGGTGAAGGAACTGGGGGAGCGCTACGACGACCGGGTGAAGGGCCGCATCGGCGGGATCTACGCCCGCCAGAAGACCCGGATGGGGCCGGCGATCCGCCACGCCACCCGCCGCCTCGCCGCCGCCGACTCGAACGTGAAGCTGATGATCCTGCTCACCGACGGCAAGCCGTACGACTCGGACACCTACCAGGACAACGCCTACGCCCAGGAGGACACCAAGATGGCCCTCCGCGAGGCCCGGCGGGAGAAGATCCACCTGTTCTGCGTGACGGTCGACCGTGAGGGCGCCGACTACCTGCCGCACATGTACTCGGACGCCAACTTCGTGGTCGTCGACGACGTGCGCACCCTCCCCCAGAAGCTGCCGCAGCTGTACCGGCGGCTCACCACCTAGACCCACCCCGCGCCGCGCGGACCCCGAACCGGGGTAACCGACTCGCGCCACCCGGGGTAACCGACTCGCACCCGCCGCCGGCGCGCGAGCGCCATACCCGGGGGAAGCCGCTCGCGGACCGGGGGAAGCCGCTCGCGGCCGGGTCGCGGCCCGGGTCGCGACCGGGGTAAACGACTCGCGCCCGCGGGACCCGGCGGCGGGTTCTCCACAGGCCGGCCCCGCCGCGAGCCACCGACCGGGGGAACCGGCTCGCGCCGGGACGGGGGGATGCGGCTCGCACCGGGGGAACCCGCTCGCGGCGGACCGGGGGATGCGACTCGCGGCCAACCGGGGGAGACGACTCGCGCACCGGCGCACGTTATCCCTGCAAAACCGCCGCTTTCGCCGACCCCTAGAATTAGGGTTAAGCAGTTATAGACAAGAACAGTAGGCAGCGGCCTGGCCGATCCGCTTCGCGGCCCGGCCGCTGCGCGAGCGATCTACCCCGGTTATCTGGCCGCAGCGGGGTCGCGACGTCGGCGTGAGCCGTCATGCTCCCGGTCGACGATGGCGCGCGCACCCCGACCCCCCGCGGACATCTCCCCCCTGGCCCGCCCCGGCGCCCGGCCCCGCGGCAACGCCGGCCCCGCCGACGAGCTCCAGGCCAGCGGCGCCGAAGCCCAGCTGGCGCTCTGCGAGCCGGACCACCTGCGGCGCCTGGAGCAGCCCCTCAAGTACGGCTTCGCCGACCGCACCAGCGCCCGCAAGGGCCTCGAGGTGGCCGCCGGCGTCGCGATCGCCGACCGCCTCGGCTCGATCCGCCAGACCGCCGGCCCGCCGATCGGCCGCCACGGCTACATGGCGATCGTCTGGCTCGGGTCCCGCTGGCTGCAGCTGGAGCAGCCCGGCGCGTCCGCCGTCCCGTTCACCCAGTACCGGCTGCTGCACGACTTCGGCTGGGAGGAGTCGGGCAAGAACGCCCGCCAGGCCCTGAAGCGCACCCTCCTCAACCTCCAGGAGGCCCGCTGGGAGGGCGAGGTCAACGACTCCGTCACCGGCCGCAAGACCCACGAGGACCACTTCGGGATCATCGACCGGGTGCTGTGGCCGGTGGTGTCCGACGGCCGCCTCGAGCGCCTCGGCTACATCTTCCTCGGGTCGTGGTTCCTGGAGCAGCTGCGTCACGAGGCGGGCGTCTACATCGACTGGGACGTCCTGCGGGACCTGCCCCCCATCGCCCGCAAGCTGTTCGGCCTGCTGGAGAACGACCGCTTCGAGCCCGGCGACGACGGGGAGGAGTGGCAGGCCTACTGGCTCGGCCCCGCCTTCTTCGCCAGCGTCGGCTCCACCTGCGCCCGCGAGCGCGACAACGTCGCCGCCCTCATGCGGGCCTGCGAGGCGATCGCCGGCCACCCCGGCACCGGCTACCGCTTCACCCGGGAGCGGGTCGCCACCGACGACGGCTGGGGCCAGCAACTGCTGGTCCACCGCCCCGCCGGCGCCGCCGGCCGCAGGGCCCCCCGCGCCCTCGCCCGCGCCGCCGGCGCCTGACCCACCCCACCCGGCGCCGTCCGCCACGCCCGGCGGGACCGCCGCCACCTTCATAGTGCATGCATGCATGCACCCGAGGATGCGCGGATGGTGGCGGGCAGCAGGACATCCGAGCGTGGCTGCGAACATGGCCCCATGAGCACAACCACGCAGGCAGCAGCCCTCGCCGTCGCGGAGCCCGCGCGCAGCCGCGGGCGGATCGTGACGGTGGCGGCGGCGAAGGGCGGGGTGGGGAAGACCACCCTCGCCTACGAGTTGGCCGCCGCCCTCGGTGGGGTCCTCGTCGACCTCGACTGGGACGCCGGCGGCGCCACCCGCATGTGGGGCTTCGATCCCGGCCGGGCCGCCCGGGCGCCGCTGCTGGACGCGCTGGAGCGCGGCCCCGACGGGCGGCCGCCGCGGCCGAAGCGGCGGGCGAACCAGCCGCCGCTGGTGCCCGCCCACCCCGACCTCGCCGCCAGCCGCATCGACGCGGACCTGGTGGCCGACTGCCTGGGGGCGTGGGCGGCGGCGTGGGACGCCCCGTACGTGGTGGTCGACACCCACCCGGGGGCGAACGCCCTCACCGACGGGGCGATGCAGGTGGCGGACCTGGTGGTGGTGCCGGTGGTGCTGGGGGCGCGGGAGATGGACGCCCTCGAGGCGATCGTCGCCGACCTCGCCGGCTACCGGCTGCTGCTGGCGCCGACGATGGTGCCGCCGGTGCCGCCGAAGCGGTTCGTGGAACGGCTCGCCGGCCTCGCCGACGGCCGCATCCAGGTGGCGCCGCCGGTGTCGGAGCACCGCTGGCTGCGGCGGCGGCTGCGGCGGTCGGCGCTGGTGACCCAACCCAACCCCGGCGTGCGGGTGCGCGCCGCGGCCGCCGAGCTGCGCGCGGTGGCCGAGTCCGTGGAGGTGGCGTGTGGCTGACCAGGCGAGCCCCGACCAGGGGCCCGACCAGGGCCCCGACCAGGCGAGCGGCATCGACCTGATGCGGCGGCGGATCGAGCGGGCCTCCCGCCAGCCCCCGCCGAGCCGGCGGCCCCGCGGCGACGCCCCGCCGGTGGCCGCCGCCCCCGAACCGGCGGCCGAGCCCACCCCGGCGGCCACGACGGCGCCGCGGCCGAAGCGGGCCCGGGCGGCGAAGGTGGGGGAGACGCCCACCGCGGCGTCGGCGCATGTGCGGCTGGCGGCGGACCTGCCGCCGGTGAACCTCGCGATACGCGTCCGCAAGCCCCTCGACGACGGCCTGGCCGACGCGATCCACGCCCTCCGCCGCGACGGGGTGCGCACCAGCAAGGTGGAGCTGATCGAGATGCTCCTGTGGGAGTCCGCCGGCGCCACCCCGGAGGCGCTGCGCGAGCGGCTGCGGGTGTTCCGGGAGTGGGCGCCCCGCGGCGCCGGCGCCCGCCTCGCCTGACGGCGCGCGCGAGGGGCCCCGGAAACACCTCCGGCCGGGCCCCCTGGGGGGACCCGGCCGGAAGGACGAGCGTGTGCTTCTGAAGCGGTGGGGCTAGACGCCCGGGGGCTTCGGGAAGCGGTGACGCATCGTGTACTGGTACGGCGTGGCGAAGAGCAGGTCGCCGATGTCCTCGGCGGTGCGCTCGATCGTCTGCGTCCAGATGGTGTCCGCACCCGGGATGATGAGGTCGAAGTTGAAGCTCATCAGGC
>JBFWPT010000031.1:0-45735 GCA_050249835.1 Thermoleophilia bacterium | reverse complement strand
GCCGCCGACGCCCCCCGCGGCGCCGTCCGGCGCCTGCCGGACGGGTGGCTCGTGGCGCCGGGCTTCGTGGACCTCCAGGTCAACGGCTTCGGCGGGGCGGAGATCGGCGACGACCCGGACCAGATCGTGGCCGTGGCCTCCGCCCTCCCCCGGGCCGGGGTGACGGCCTTCTGCCCCACCCTGGTGAGCCGCGACGACGCCGGCTACCGCCGGGCGGCCCGGGCGCTGGCCGCCGCGGCCCCGCCGCCCGGGGCGGCGCGGATGCTCGCCCCCCACCTGGAGGGCCCGTTCCTCAACCCGGCCCGGCACGGCGCCCACGACCCGGCCGTGCTGCGCGACCCGGACCCCGAGGCCGTGGAGCGGCTGCTCGCCCTGCTCCCGCCGGCGATCCTCACCCTCGCACCGGAACTCCCCGGGGGGCTTGCGGCGACCCGCCGGGCCGCGCGCTCCTGCGTGGTGGCGATCGGGCACACGGAGGCCGACGCCGCCTTGGGAAGAGAGGCCGTCGCCGCCGGGGCCCGTCTCGTCACCCACGCCCTCAACGCGATGCGCGGCATCGTGAGCCGCGAGCCGTCGGCGCTGGCGGCCGCCCTCGCCGGGGGCCGCGCCCACGTCTCCCTGATCGCCGACGGCGTCCACGTGGCGCCCGAGGTGGCCGTCACGATCGCCCGGGCCGCCGGGCCGCGCCTCGTGCTCGTGAGCGACGCCTCCGCCCCCGCGGGCGCCCCGCCCGGGCGCTACCGGCTGGGGCCGCGGGAGGTGGTGTCCGACGGCGTCCGCGTCACGGACGGCGGCACCCTGGCGGGGAGCGCCCGCGGCCTGGGCGACGGGCCGGGGGTGCTCGCGGGGGCCGGCCTGCTGCGGGCGGCGGCGGTGGCGGCGGCGGCGACCGCGCCCCGGCGGCTGCTGGGCCTGCCGGGCGCGGCGCTCGCGCCGGGCGACCCCGCCGACCTGGTGGTGCTGGACGAGCGGCTCGTGCCCCGGCTCACCCTCGTCGCCGGCGAGGTGGCCTGGGCCGCCCCGGACCTGCCGTTCGAGGTGTAGTGCTCCGCCGCGGGAGTGCCGTGGTGTTTCGCTGCTGCATCGCATCGCGAGGCGGCGTCCTCGACCTCGGCGATAGGACACCGCTATCGCCGAGGATCTGCGTCCTTGCCTCGCGGGCGATTCGCTCGCGAAACCCATACGGCACTCCCGCGGCGGAGCACTAGCCCGCCCTGGCGGGGAAGGGCCGGGCGGGGATCCGCGTCAGGGTCCGGCCTGTCCGGTCCAGGACCCAGACCGCCCCGGGGGCGGAGACGAGGTCGACCGGGTCGGCGCCGATGGTGGTCACCCGCCGGCCGGGACGGCCGTCGTCCGGGCGCTGGATGAGGCGCGCCGTGCGCACACCGCCCCGGGAGTACGCGACCCAGACCGACCCGGCCCGGCCACCGGTGACGTCACGGGCGTAGAGGCGCGCGCAGCGGTCACGGTCCGGCTCCATCACGATGCGGCGCCCGACGTAGGTCGTGTCCGGGGTGACGAAGGCCTCGCACCCGTACCGCTCGGTGCCGTAGAGGGTGTCGCCGCGGGCGTGCATCTGCCACGGGCCGAAGAGGACCCCCGGCACCGGCCCCGTGCCGAGATCGATGGCCAGGCCGCCGCGTGAGGCGGCGGGACGCGCGACCCACAGCGCCCGCCTGGTGACGGCGATCTCCACCGAGGGCCGGCTCCCGATCCCCGACGGCGTGTAGCGCCGGTCCCCGACCGCGAGGGTCGCCGGGTCGATCCGGGCCATCGGGTGGACGAACCCGTGCTCGTTGTTCACGAGCGGGCCGCCGGCCACCCAGACGCCGGCGGGACCGGCCGCAAGCGTGGTCCCCTCGGACGTGGCGGCGCGTGCGACCGCCAGCGTCGATGGGTTCACGCGGACCACGACGTTCGTGACCGGGTCGATCGTGAGGAGAACCCCGTCCGCGTAGGCGAGGCTCGGCCGCACCGTCCCCGGCGACTGCGCACGCGGGTCACGGGGCACGCGGGTCGCGATGACCACCCGGCGCCCGGTCGGGCGCAGCGCGCGGGGCGAGACCTCCATCAGCACCCGGTCGCCGCCGCGGTCGGCGAGCACCCAGAGGGCGCCGGCCGCGTAGACCCCCGTGCGCGGCTCCGCCCCCAGGCGGACCGTGGGGGCGGCGAGGGCCGCCGCCGGGGCCAGGCAGGCGAGCAGGACGGCGAGGGGGAGCAGGACGCGGCGCATCGGTGCATCCACGGTAGGACACGAGGGGGACACGACTCGCCCCCGCCGGGTATGGCGCCGTCAGCCCCCGTAGACGTCCGCGCGCCGGTGGCGCAGGGCCGGGAGGCGCGCGCGCACGTCCTCCAGCCGGGCGAAGTCGAGGTCGGCGACCGCGATGCCCTCCCCGTCGGGGGCCTGCGCGAGGACCGTCCCCCAGGGGTCGATGACCATGCTGCGCCCGTAGGAGGCCGTGCCGTCGGCGTGGCCGCCGAACTGGCCGGCGGCGATGACGAAGCACTGGTTCTCGATGGCCCGGGCGCGCAGGAGGACCTCCCAGTGGTCGCGCCCCGTGGGCACCGTGAACGCGGCCGGGACCACCAGGATCTCGGCGCCGCCGTCGACGAGGCGCCGGTACAGCTCGGGGAAGCGGAGGTCGTAGCAGACCGACATCCCGATCCGGTGGCCGAGCGCCTCCGCGACGACGACCTCCGACCCGGCGGCCGTGGCCGCGGACTCGCGGTAGGAGACGCCGCCGACGTCCACGTCGAACATGTGGAGCTTGCGGTAGACGCCGGCGAGGGTCCCCGCGGGGGTGACCAGGGCGCTCGTGTTGTGGGCGCGGCCCTCGCCGGAGTCCTCGATGACGCTCCCGGCCAGGATCGCGATCCCCAGCGCGCCCACCCAGCGGCGCACCGCCGACAGGGACGGCCCCTCGAGCGGCTCGGCGCCCTCGCGGGTGCGCGGCCCGTGGATGTAGGGCCACTTCTCGGGGAGCACGACGAGCCGGGCCCCGGCCTCCGCGGCCCGCGTCACGAGCGCCTCGGCGGTCGCGATGTTGGCGACGCGGTCGTCGCCGCTGGTCATCTGGACCGCGGCGACCCGGAGGGCGCTACGATCCATGAAGTTCGAGCGAGCGCTGGGAGGCGTGCATGTCGGCGGAGATTCTGTCGCAGATCGAGGACGTGCTGGACCAGATCCGCCCCGCGCTGCACGCGGACGGCGGCGACGTCGAGCTGGTGGAGTTCGACGAGGAGGGCTTCGTCCACCTCTCGATGATGGGCTCCTGCGGCGGCTGCCCCATGTCGACGGCCACGCTGACCCTCGGCATCGAGGCCGAGCTGCGGCGGGCGGTGCCCGAGGTGGAGGGCGTCATCACGGTCTGAGGGACGGCCGAGGGCACCCGGTTCCACCGGATGCCCTGACCAGCCTCATCGGGGTGCCCGGATTTGAACCGGGGACCTCTCCGACCCGAACGGAGCGCGCTACCAAGCTGCGCCACACCCCGCCATGACGGCGTCCGGGCATCGTACCGGATGATCCGCCCCCTGGTGCCGGCGCATGGCCCAAGTGAGCCATCCGCGTGGCCCGACCGCGCCATGGGGGCCATTGTGGCCGTCCCGTGATGCGAGACAGCGCGTGATGCGGGAGCCCTCCATGGGGTCCGTGATCGTGCCGGGCATCGGCACGGGGTCGACACGCGAAGGGACGGGGCCGGCTCGCCCAATTGACGGTTAAGGCCCGGCCGACCGGCCTTGTTGCATGTTCGACACTCACGATACGTTTCTGTTTCAGACGTCGGCGGCGAGGCGGGTGACGTAGTGGACGGGCACGGCCCCGAGGTGACCAGCGAGATGGACGCGGGGGCCGTGACACCGGCCCCGGCCGCCGTCGACGCCACGGTCGCCCAGGCCGTCGCGGTCCCCGCCGAGGAGCCGAAGCGGTCCATCGGCGCGATGATCCGGCGTCCGTTCGCGGCCCACCCGTGGACCTTCGAGGTCGCGATCTTCGCGCTGGCGCTCGTCGTCTACCAGGGCTCCCGGGCCCTGGTCATCGGCGACCCCTCGACGGCGTTCGAGAACGCGGCGGGCATCATCCACTGGGAGAAGAGCTCCGGCCTCTTCGTGGAGACCACGATCCAGTCGTGGATCCTCAACCACGTCGAGCTGGCCGAGGTCCTCAACTACTTCTACATGTACGCCCACTGGACCGTGACGCCGCTTTTCTTCATCTGGCTCTACCGGCGCCGCGCCCGGGTGTACCCCTACGTCCGCAACGCGTTCCTCGCCACCAACGCGATCGCGCTCGTCGTCTTCATGCTCTACCCGGTCGCCCCGCCGCGGCTGGCGGGCGTCAGCGACGGCTTCGTGGACACGCTCCACAACATCAGCGACATCGACCTGCACGGCGGCATCTTCGCCGGCTGGTTCAACCCGCACGCCGCGGTCCCGTCGATGCACTTCGGCTACGCCCTGATGATCGGCATGGTCGGGATGGTGCTGCTGCGCACCTGGCCGCTGCGGCTGGTCGCGCTCGCCTACCCGGTCGCCGTGTTCATCACGATCACGGGCACCGCGAACCACTACGTCATCGACGCCGTCGCCGGCGGCCTCGCGGTGGCCGTCGGCTTCATCGCGGTCTGGGCGTGGATGGCGGCCCGCGGGACCCTCGGGGCCACCGCCACCGCTTCGTTCCGCCGCGTGTAGCGCCAGGCGCCCCGCAGGCTCTGGCGAGTCCGATCCCCCGTGAGGGGGAGCGCCGCGGACCCGGGCCGGTGATGACGTCCGCACGGAGCGGTTAGCGTGGTTGACAATGGCGCCCCGCGGGTCGATAACCCTGGGTACATGCACGAGCGAATCCAGGGCCTCGAGGCCTGAGCTCCCGGTTCGCCGTGACCTGTCCCCAGCCCACATCCCGACGGCTGAGAGAGACGGGTCGAGAAACCATCGAGGAGGAGATCCTGATGGCCAATCACCTGACCCCGGACGAGCTGTCCGAGGCGTTGGGTCTCGCGCGCAAGCAGGTGGTACGCCTGTGCGTCGAGACCTCCGTGCCGATCTACAACGGCCGGATCGACAAGACGCTCTTCGTCCACTCGGTCACGGCGGCGGGGCATCGCCTGCCGGCCGAGGAGGCGGAGCGCCTGCTGAGCGCCACGGCGTAACCACGCCGCTCACGCCGAGGGCGGCGGCCATCGCCGCCGCCCTCGCGTTCACCGTCGCGGCCCCCTCCGCCCTGGGGGCGCCGTCCGACATCCAGACCGCCGTCTCCTCCTTCGCGGCCTCCAACCCCCAGTCCACGATCCTCGTGGCGCGGCTCGACGGCTCCGGCAGCGCCACGCCGGTCGCCTCCCACCGCCCGGGCACCCCCTACATCCCCGCCTCGACGATGAAGCTCCTCAGCGGCGCCGGGGCGCTGCTCCAGTTCGGGCCGTCCCACCGGTTCCGCACCTCCCTCCTCGCGGGGCCGGACGCCCGGCGCGAGGGGCGCACGCTGCGCGGCACGGTCTACCTGCGCGGCTCCGGGGACCCGCTGCTCGCCACCCGGTCCTACGCGGCCGACTGGCTCCCCGCGGGCTCGACGGCCCTCGCCGACGTGGGGAAGTCGCTGCGCGCCCGCGGCGTCCGCCTGGTGCGCGGCCCGATCGTGGCCGACGAGTCCCTGTTCGACTCCCGGCGGCTCGGGCCGGGCTGGCCGTCGTACTACGCGTCCTATTCAGCCCCGCTGTCGGCCGTCGCCACCAACCAGGACTACGCGGGCAACAGCCGCTCCCGCTACACCACCGACCCGCCGCTCGCCGCCGCCCAGAGGGTGCGCGCCACGCTCGCCGGGCTCGGCATCTCCCAGGTCGGGGCGATGAAGCGGGGCCGCACCCCGAGAGGCGCGCGGGTGCTCGGCACGGCGACCTCGCCCCCGCTGAAGGTGACCGTCCGCACCATGAACCTCGCGAGCGACAACTTCATCGCGGAGATGCTCACCAAGGGCGTCGGCGCCGCGGCCACCGGCAGGGGCACCACCGCGTCGGGGACGGACCGCATCGAGGCGCTGCTCGCCGCGCGCGGCCTCCTGGGCTCCGGGGACCGCCTCGCCGACGGGTCCGGCCTCTCGCGGGAGAACCGCCTGTCTGCGCGCACCCTCGTCAACGTCATCGCCGCCGCCGACGCCGATCCCGGCTGGGGGGCGGCGCTCATCGGCTCGCTCGCGGCGGGCGGGGAGGGCACGCTCATCCGCCGCTTCACCACCGGCGTCGCCACCAAGCGGGTGCGCGCGAAGACCGGCTACCTCGACGGGGTCTCGTCGATGGCGGGCCGGGTAGTGAGCAAGCGCGGCCAGCGGTACGCCTTCGCCGTCGTCGCCAACACGCCGGACATCACCGCGGCCCGCACCATCCAGGAGACGATCGTGGTGCGGCTCGCCTCCGGTGCCGCCGACACCACGGCGGCCCGCTAGCCGTCCTCGCGCTCCGGGGGCGGCGCGTCGCCGGCCAGCACGGCGAGGAACCCGGCCTCGTCGAGCACGGGGACGCCCAGCGACTCGGCCTTGGCGAGCTTCGACCCCGGATCGACCCCCGCCACCACGAAGCTCGTGGACTTCGACACCGAGCCGGTGACCTTGCCCCCGGCCGCGACCACGGCGCGCTTGGCGTCGTCGCGGGAGTACTCCTCCAGGCCGCCCGTGAGCACCACCGTGCGGCCCGTCAGCGGCCCGTCGACCGGGGCGGCGGGGACGTCGGCCACCACGGTGAGCCCGGCGTCGCGCAGGCGCTCCAGCAGGGCGACGTTCGCCTCCGAGCCGAGGAACTCCCGGACGGACTCGGCCACCACCGGGCCGACGCCCTCCGCCTGGGCGAGCACCTCGGCGTCGGCCGCCAGCAGGGCGTCCAGGGAGGGGGCCACGGCGACGACGGCCTCGGCGGTCACCGCGCCCACGTGGCGGATGCCGAGGCCGTAGAGGAGCCGCGCCCAGGGGCGCGCCTTGGACGCCTCGATCGCCGCGATCAGGTTGTCCACGGAGACGTCCTTGAAGCCCTCCATGGCGACGAGGCGGTCGCGCTGCGCCGGCAGGTCGTAGATGTCCGCGAACCCGCGGACGAGGCCCTCCTCGAAGAAGCGGGCGATCGTCTTCTCGCCGAGCCCCTCGATGTCCATCGCGCCGCGCGAGGCGAAGTGGAAGAGCCCCTGCTGGATCTGGGCCGGGCACGACCGGTTGGGGCAGCGCATCTGGACCTCACCGGGCGGCTGCACCACCGGGGTGTCGCACGCCGGGCAGCGCGTGGGCATCGCGAACGGGCGCTCGTCCCCGGTGCGCTCCTGCACCAGCGGCCCGACGACCTGGGGGATGACGTCGCCGGCCCGCTGCACGATGACCTGGTCGCCGATCATGAGGCCCTTGCGCGCGACGTCCTCCTGGTTGTGGAGCGTCGCGAGCTTCACGGTGGCGCCGCCGACGTTGACCGGGCGCAGCACGGCGAAGGGGACCAGGGCGCCCGTCCGGCCCACGCTCACCATGATGTCGTCGAGCGTCGTGATGGCCGTGGTGGGGGCGAACTTGTAGGCGATCGCCCAGCGCGGCGCGCGGCCGACGGCGCCGAGGCGATCCTGCACGGCGATGTCGTCGATCTTCACGACGGCGCCGTCGATGTCGTAGTCCACCTCGGCGCGGCGCCCCTCCCAGGCGGCGCACTCGGCGGCGACGGCCTCGATGTCGTCCACGACCGCGATGTCCGGGTTCACCCGGAAACCGGCCCCGCGGAGCCAGTCGAGTGCCGCGGACTGGGTCGGCAGGTCGAGGCCCTCCGAGTGGCCGATGGCGTAGCACCAGATCGACAGGGGCCGCTCGGCGGTGGCCTTCGGGTCGTTCTGGCGCAGGCTGCCGGCGGCCGAGTTGCGCGGGTTGGCGAACGTCGGCAGGCCGGCCTCGGCGCGGGTCGCGTTGAGCTCGGCGAAGGCCGCCAGCGGCAGGTAGACCTCGCCGCGCACCTCCACCACCGGCGGCGGGTCGGCCCCGTCGGGCAGGCGCAGCCGCTGGGGGATCGCGCGGATCGTGCGCAGGTTGGCCGTGACGTCCTCGCCCACCACGCCGTCGCCGCGCGTCGCCCCCTGCGTGAAGACCCCGTCCTCGTAGGTCAGCGAGATCGCGAGGCCGTCGATCTTGGGCTCGACGACGAACCGCACCTCGCGCGATCCGAGCCCCTCCTGCTCCATCACCGTGCGCGCCCGCTTCCACCAGGCCTCGAGCTCCTCGGGGCCGCGGGCGTTGGCGAGCGACAGCATGGCCCGCCGGTGCGTGACCGGGGCGAAGCGGCCGGAGATGGCGGCGCCGACCCGCTGGGTGGGCGAGTCCGGGGTGCGCAGCGACGGATCGGCCTCCTCCAGGGCCTCCAGCTCGCGCATCCAGTCGTCGTAGACGATGTCCTCGACGGTCGGCTCGTCCAGGACGTAGTACGCGTGATTGGCCGCGTCGACCAGCCCCCGCAGCTCCGCGGCCCGGGCCGCGGCGTCGCTCACGTCACACCCCCTCGAGGCACGTCCGCAGCAGCTCGGCGGGGGTGGCGCAGATCACGTCCGGCGCCTCCGCCTCGAGGTCCGACGGGGGGAAGAAGCCCCAGGTGACGGCGATGGCGGTCACGCCCGCCGCCTTGCCGGCCTGGATGTCGAACGGCGCGTCGCCCACGTAGCAGGCACCCTCCGTGGTGACGCCCAGCCTGTCCAGGCCGGCGAGCACCGGCTCGGCGTCGGGCTTGTGCAACGTCGTGTCGTCGGCGGTGATCTCCACGTCGAACAGCTCCCGGCACCAGGGCAGGACGTCCCACGCCAGGTCCACCGCGTCGCGGCTCTTGGAGGTGACGATGCCGAGCAGCACCCCGGCGTTCTTCAGCTCCCGCAGGACCTCCTGGACGCCCTCGTACGGCAGCAGGAGGGCGGCCGTGTTGGCGTGGTTCCACTCGCGGTAGACCGAGTAGAGCTCGTCGGCGTGATCCGGGGAGAAGGCGTCCATCTGCTCCAGCAGGGGCCGCCCGACGTTCGCCACCAGCCGGGCGTCCTCCCACTCCTCGCCGAGCACCGTGCGGACCGCGTGGCGGTGGGATTCGCGGATGAGCGCCACCGAGTCGATGACCGTGCCGTCCAGGTCGAGCAGGACGGTGCGGAAGCCGCTCACAGGGGCCCCTCCGGGCCGAGGAGCGAGGCCAGCTCCATACGCTCCAGCAGCTCCATGCCCGCGATGTCGGTGAGGTCGAAGTGCATCGGCGTGACGGAGATCATCCCCTCCTCGATGGCGGCGAAGTCCGTGCCCTCCTCGCGGAGGTGGGACGCCACGGTGCCGTAGATGGTGTACCGCCGGCGCCGCCCCTCGGACGCGACCAGCGAGAGCTCGTCGTTGTAGATGCGGCGGCCGAGGCGGCTGACGCGGGCGCCCCTCACGCGCTCGGGGGGCAGGCCGGGCGCGTTGACGTTGAGGATCACCCGCTCCGGGAAGCCCGGGTCCATGACCCGCGGCACGAGCGCCGCCGCGAAGTCGGCGACCGCCCGGAAGTCGTAGGCCGTGCCGTCCCACTGGTCGGCCGTCTGGTCCGTGGCGGCGGCGGAGACGGCGATGGCCGGGACGCCGAGCAGCACCCCCTCCAGGGCCGCGGCGACCGTCCCGGAGTAGGTGACGTCGTCGCCCAGGTTGAGCCCGAGGTTGATGCCGCTGACGATGAGGTCGGGGCGCTCGCCCAGCAGCCCGAGGGCCGCGAAGCGGACGCAGTCGACCGGCGTGCCGTCGGTCGCGAGCGCCGTGGTGCCGTCGGGGAGGTCCACCTCCTCCACGTGGAGCGGGTTGTGGATGGTGATGCCCCGCCCGATGGCGCTGCGGTTGGAGTCGGGGGCGATGACGCTGACGTTCCCGGCAGACCTGAGCGCCTGCGCGAGGGCCAGGAGTCCCGCCGAGTGGACGCCGTCGTCGTTGGTGACGAGAATCTGCGGCACGGAGATACACCGTAGCGACTGACGAGGGGGGTGGACCCGTGGACGCGACGGATGTGGCGGAACGCTACTTCGCGGCGTGGAACGCTCACGACTCCCAGGCCCTGGAGGCGACCTTCGCCCCGGGGGGCAGGTACCGCGACCCCGGGGTGCCGGAGGGCCTCGACGCCGCCGGGACGGGCGCCTACGCCGAGGGGCTCTGGACGGTGTTCCCGGACCTGGCGTTCGCGGTGGACGACGTCGTCGAGGAGGGCGGCACGGTGTGGTCGCGGTGGACGATGACCGGCACCGACACCGGCGGCATGCGCGGCCTGCCGCCGACGGACCGGCGGATCGCGGTCGAGGGCGCCGACCTGATCCACGTGGCCGGCGACGCCGTGGTCTCCGTGCAGGGGTTCTTCGACGGCGGGGCCGTGCCCCGCCAGCTGGGCATGCAGGTGATCGTGCAGCCCAGCACCGTCGGCCCCTTCACCTTCGGCGTGTGCACCCACGCCGCGAAGGCGGGGACGGAGCCGGGGGCGGTCACGCTCACGGTCCTCGAGCGGCGGGGCCAGGAGGAGTACGAGGAGATCCGCTCGCGCGCCCGCGACACCGTCGTGGACCTCATGGGCATGCCGGGGTTCATCAGCTGGCTCGGCGTGACCGCGGGCACCCGCCACTACACGATCACGGCGTGGGAGAGCCCCGAGGCGGTCGCCAACCTGCGCGACAGCCCCGCCCACGCCGAGGCCATGGAGCGGTTCTACGCGTCCGGTCTGGGCGCCGGAGCCCAGACCGGCGTGTGGACGCCGCACCGGCTCAACGGCATGTGGGTGCGGTGCACCGACTGCGACGAGATGGTCCCCGCCGCCGCCGGGCGGTGCGGTGCCGGGCACGAGCTGCCGGAGGCGCCCGCCTACTGGTAGCGCACCCCGACCAGGGTCAGGGGGTGCGCCGGCGCGGTGGGGCCGGCCGCCCCCCGCGGGGCCCCGCCGAGCAGGGCCGCCACGCGCTCGGCGGGCCAGGCGCCGCGCCCGACCAGCAGCATCGTCCCCACCGCCACCCGGACCATGTGGCGCAGGAAGGCGTCGGCCTCCAGCACCAGCACCAGCTCGTCGCCACGTCGCTCCCACCGGCACTCCGTGACCGTGCGGTCGAAGAAGACGTGCTCGGTGCGGGTGGGGGTGAAGGCCCGGAAGTCGTGCTGCCCCACGAGCAGCCCGGCGGCCGCGTCGAGCCGCTCCGCGTCGAGCGGCACCGGGTGGTGCAGCACCCGCGCGCGGCGCAGGGGCGCCGGGGGCCCGGTGAGCACCCGGTACTCGTAGCGCCGGGCGACCGCGTCGCGGCGGGCGTCGAAGCCCGGCGGGGCGTCGGCGACCGCGCGGGCGGCGACGTCCGGCGGCAGCAGGCCGGCGAGGCCGCGCAGGATGCGCCGCGCCGGCAGGTCGCTCGGCGTGGCGACGCTCGCCACCTGGCCGGTGGCGTGGACGCCCGCGTCCGTGCGGCCGGCCACGACGATCGACGCCGGCTCGCGGAGGAGCGTCGTGAGGGCGTCCCGCAGGACGCCCTCGACGGTGCGGAGCCCCGGCTGGTGCGCCCAGCCGGCGAACCCCGCCCCGTCGTACTCGAGGTCGAGCCGGAGGACCCGGCCCGCCGACCCGCTCACGGGGTCAGCGCGCGGCCGGGACCTCGACGTCCTTCGACAGCTCCAGCAGCACCATCGGCGCGGCGTCGCCCTGACGGGGACCCAGCTTGAGGGTGCGCGTGTACCCGCCCTGCGTGTCGGCGAACGCCGGCCCGATCACGTCGAACAGGTGGTAGGTGATGTCCTTGTTGCGGAGGAGGGCGATCGCCTGCCGCCGCGAGTGGAGGGTGTTCTCCTTCGCGAGCGTGATCGCCTTCTCCGCGACGCCGCGGGCGAGCTTCGCCTTCGGCGCGGTGGTCTGGATGCGCCCGTGCGTCAGCAGCGCCGTCGCGAGGTTCGCCGCCATGGACGAACGGTGCGCGGAGGTGCGGTTGAGCTTGGGACCCTTGTTGCGGTGACGCACGGTGCTCTCCTGGGTAGGGGTGGGACCCTACTCGTCGTCGCTGCGCAGGGCGAGGCCGTGCGCGGCGAGGTTCTCCTTGACCTCTTCGATGCTCTTCTTGCCGAAGTTCGGGATGGCGGACAGCTCGCCCTCCGTCTTCGAGATCAGGTCGCCGATGGTCTCGACGCCGACCCGCTTCAGGCAGTTGTAGGAGCGCACGCCCAGCTCGAGCTCCTCGATCATGATGTCGTGCATGCCACCGCCGGGCGGCGGCTCCTCCACGGCCGGCTCCCCGAGCAGCTTGGTGCTCTCCGGGTCGGCGAAGATCGCGAGGCGCCCGATGAGCGTCTCGGCGGCCTCCGACAGGGCCCCGCGCGGGTCCACGCTGCCGTCGGTCTGGATCTCCAGGGTGAGCTTGTCGTAGTCGGTGCGCTGGCCGACGCGGGCCGGGCTCACCTCGTACCGCACGCGCAGCACCGGGGAGAAGTTCGAGTCCACCGGGATGACGCCGATCGTGGTGCTCGGGCCCTTGTTCAGCTCGGCCGGCACGTAGCCGCGGCCGCGGGAGATCATGAGGATCATGTCGAGGCGGGCGCCCGCCTCCAGGTTCCCGATCTCGAGGTCCGGGTTGAGGATCTCGAGGTCCGCGGGGGCGCTGATGTCGGCGGCGGTGACGACGCCGGGGCCGACCTTGGAGAGCTCGACCTCGATCTCCCCGACCTCGCCGTGGAGCCGGCAGACCAGCTCGCGGAGGTTGAGGATGATGTCCGTGACGTCCTCGCGGACGCCGGGGATCGTGGTGAACTCGTGCTGCACGCCCTCGATGCGGACCGAGGTGACGGCCGCGCCCTCGAGGGACGACAGCAGCACCCGCCGCAGCGAGTTGCCGAAGGTGTGCCCGAAGCCGCGGTCGAGCGGCTCGACCTCGAAACGGCCCAGCGTGTCGCTGATGGGCTCGTAGGTCATGCGGGGCGACTGGATGTCCAGCATGGTGCTCCTTGCTTCCGGCCCGGGGCCGGACGTTGCGGTGACGCGGTCCTCGGCCGTGGCATCGGCCCCGTTCCCCCGCGTCAGAGGGTGCGGCGCCATCGCCGTGGGCCGGGCCGTCCTGGTTACTTCGAGTAGTACTCCACGATGAGCTGCTCGCTCACGGGCGTGTCGATCTCGGAGCGCTCGGGCGCCTTGAGGATCTTGCCGTTGAGCGCGTCGTAGTCCGCCTGCAGCCAGGGCGCGACGGAGGCCACGAGCTCGGTCGCCGCGCGGATGATCGGCTC
Source organism: Thermoleophilia bacterium (assembly GCA_050249835.1). Lineage (GTDB taxonomy): Bacteria > Actinomycetota > Thermoleophilia > Miltoncostaeales > Miltoncostaeaceae > Miltoncostaea. The sequence continues at coordinate 32,501 of JBFWPT010000031.1, read as the reverse complement.
GGCGTTCGAGCCCTCCTTGACGGTGATCACGTCGTCGGCGCGGACCTGGTAGCTCGGGATGTTGACCTTGCGGCCGTTGACCCGGAAGTGGCCGTGCGAGACGAGCTGGCGGGACTGGCGGCGGGTGGCCGCGAAGCCGAGCCGGTACACGACGTTGTCGAGGCGCATCTCGAGCATCCGCAGCAGGTTCTCGCCGGTGATGCCGGGCTGGCGGTTCGCCTTCTCGTAGTAGCGGCGGAACTGCTTCTCCAGCATCCCGTAGTAGCGGCGCGTCTTCTGCTTCTCGCGCAGCTGCAGCAGGTACTCGCTCTGGCGGATGCGGCCGCGGCCGTGCTCACCGGGCGGGTACGGGCGGCGGTCGAGGTACTTCTGCGCCTTGTCGGTGAGGGCGATGCCCTCACGGCGCGACTGCTTGATGGCGGGGCCGGTGTAGCGCGCCACGGTCAGACCCTCCGCCGCTTGCGGGGGCGGCAGCCGTTGTGCGGGACGGGCGACACGTCGGTCACCGAGGCGACCTCGATGCCGGCGGCCTGGAGCGAGCGGATGGCCGTCTCGCGGCCGGAGCCCGGGCCCTTCACGTAGACATCGACCTTCTGGAGGCCGTGCTCCATGCCCTTGCGGGCGGCCGAGTCGGCCGTGACCTGGGCGGCGAAGGGGGTGCTCTTGCGCGACCCCTTGAAGCCCGCGGAGCCCGCCGTCTCCCACGCGATCACGTTCCCCTGCTTGTCGGTCAGGGTGACGATCGTGTTGTTGAACGACGTCTTGATGTGGGCGTTGCCCACCGGGATGTTCTTCCGCGTGCGCCGCCGCGTGCGGCCACGGGTCACCTTCTGACGAGCCAACGCGCTCCCTCGGTCCTCGGGTTCTCGGCCTCTAGCCCTTGCGCTGCTTGCCCACGGTGCGCTTCGGACCCTTGCGCGTGCGCGCGTTGGTCTTCGTGCGCTGACCGCGGACCGGGAGCCCGCGCCGGTGGCGCAGCCCGCGGTAGCAGCCGATCTCCATCAGGCGCTTCAGGTCGTTCGAGCGCTCGCGACGGAGGTCGCCCTCGACGATGAGCGTCTTCTCGATCACGTCACGCAGACGCGCGATCTCCTCCTCGGTGAGGTCGCGGACGTACGTGTCGCGGTTGATGCCCGTCTGCTCCAGCACCTTGTTGGCCGTGGGACGGCCGATGCCGTAGACGTAGGTGAGCCCGATCTCGATCCGCTTCTCGCGCGGGATGTTGACGCCGGCGATGCGCGCCATCAGCCCTGCACCTGCTTGTGGCGGGCGTTCTGGCAGATGACGAGGAGCTTGCCGTGCCTCTTGATGACGCGGCACTTCTCGCAGATCGGCTTCACGGATGCGCGGACCTTCACGAACTCATCCCTTCTGGGCGCAGGCAGGCTCCCGGGTGGCTCCCGAGAGCGACCGTGGATGTTAGCAGCACGGGGTGGTCCCGTCAGGAGCCGGGCGGGCGGGCGAACGCGGGGAGCTGGAAGCGGCGCCGGTAGGCCCCCGGGGCCATGCCCGCGACCCGCCGGAACAGGCGCCGGAACGCCGCCGGGTCCTCATACCCGACCTCCCACGCGATGCGCTCCACCGGCGTGTCCGTGCGCTCCAGGCGCAGCTTGGCCTCCTCGACCCGCAACCGCTGCACGTAGGCGATCGCGGACATCCCGGTGGCCGCGGTGAAGCGGCGGGCGAAGGTCCGCTCGGGCAGCCCGGACCGCACCCGCATCTCCTCGACCGGCCGCGCGACGGCCCGGTTCACGTCGATCCAGGCCTGCACGTCGGCGATGACGGCGTCGCCGTGGTCCGTGCGCGGCCGGAAGAGGGCGTACGCGGCGAGGCCGTCGACGTGCCACTGGAAGGCGAAGAAGCGGGCCGCGTCCTGGGCGACCGTGGCGCCCACCCGCCGCGCGATGAGGTAGAGCGCCAGGTCGCCCCAGGACGACGACGCCCCCGAGGTGACGATCTCGGCGTGGTCGCCGCTCACCACCAGCACCTTCTCGGGGTCGAGGGCGATGGAGGGGAAGTCCTCGCGGAAGGCTCCGGCGTAGTCCCAGTGGATCGTCGCCTCCCGCCCGTCGACCAGGCCGGTCTCGGCGATCGGGAAGAGCCCCGAGCAGGCGGAGCAGAGCAGCGCCCCGCCGGCGTGCATCCGCGTCATCCAGTCCACGAGCGCCGGGTACCGGCCGCGCTCCCAGCGTCCCCCCTCGGCGACGATGGACGGCACGAGGACGATGTCCGTCCCGGCCACCTCGTCCAGCGTGCGCGCGGGCGTGACCGGCACCCCGGTGACGAGGGGCATCGGCCCGGGCCGCTCGGCGACGATCTCCACCGTGAACGGCGGCGGGTCGATCGCCGTGGGCAGCGTCGGGATGGAGCCCACCGACGAGAGCACGTCGTGCAGGCCGACCAGCGTGGACGGCATGGCCTCCGGCAGGGCGACGAGGCTGACCCGGGTCGGCGGGCGCGTGGACACCGGGGCCAGCGTGGCATGAACGGACCCCCCGTGGCGAGCGCGGCCCTCGTGGGCGCGACGGGACGGCGCCACGCTGGATCCCATCGATTCCCCGCACAGAGGAGCAGGACATGATCCAGCAGGTGGACACCGAGAAGCTGACGGCCCTGATCGACCGCGCCGTCGGCGACCTGTCGGCCGGCTACGGCGGCGTCATGGTGCGCATCGGCGACCGGCTCGGCCTGTACGCCGCGATGGCCGGCGCCGGCCCGCTCACGCCGGGCGAGCTCGCGGCCCGCGCCGGCTGCGCCGAGCGCTACGTGGCCGAGTGGCTGAACGCCCAGGCCGCGGGCGGGTACGTCGAGTACCACGCGGTCAGCGCGACCTACGAGCTCACCGCCGAGGGCGCCATGGTGCTCGCCGACCCGGAGAGCCCGGTGTTCGTGCCGCCGGCCTGGGACGTCCCGGCCGCGATGTTCCTGGACTCCGACGACACGATCGCGGCGTTCCGGACCGGCCACGGCGTCCCCTGGGGCGACCGCCACCACGGCCTGCACGAGGGCATCGCGGGCTTCTACCGCAACGCGTACCGCACGAACATCGCGGGCGAGTGGATCCCGGCCCTCGACGGGGTCGCCGAGACGCTCGCCCTGGGCGGCGCGGTGGCGGACGTCGGCTGCGGCCACGGCCACTCGTCGGTCGCGATCGCGGAGGCCTTCCCGGCCGCCCATGTCGACGGCATCGACAACCACGCGCCGTCGATCGACGCGGCGCGCCTCCACGCGGAGGACGCGGGCGTGACGGACCGGGTGGCGTTCACCGTCGCCGACGCGCAGGGCTACCCGGGTCGCGGCTACGACCTCATCTGCTTCTTCGACGCCCTGCACGACATGGGCGACCCGGAGGGCGTGCTGGCCCACGCCGCGCGGGCGCTCGCGCCGGGCGGCGTCGTGATGCTCGTCGAGCCCTACGCCGGCGACCGGGTGGAGGACAACCTCAACTCCGTCGGGCGCCTCTACTACTCCGCCTCGACGGCGATCTGCCTCGCCCACGGGCTGTCCGAGGGGCACGAGGGCCTCGGCGCCCAGGCCGGGGAGGCCCGCCTCGCCGAGGTCTGCCGCCGGGCGGGGCTCACGAAGGTCCGCCGCGCCGCGGCGACCCCGTTCAACCTGATCCTGGAGGCGCGGGTCTAGGGCAGGATCCGGAAGGCCCGGGTCACCGCCACCGGGGGTGACCCACCGGCCGCCGGGAGCGTCAGCACCATCGTGTAGCGCCCCGGCGGCAGGGCCCGGCCCAGGAGACGGCCGGTGAACAGGAGCCTGTTGGCACCCGCGGTGCCCGCCTTGCGCACCCGGCCCGGCAGGGTGATCTGCCGCACGCACCGGCGCGCCCCTGCGAGCCGCCGGGTCGGCGCGACGCACCGGCCACGGGCCGCCTTCCGGCCCGGCGCCGCCTTGCGGACGCTCAGCACCACCCGGGACGCCTCCCCGAGCGTGAACCGCACCGTCGTCGACTTCCTCCGCCCGTAGGTGCGGAACGCCGCCTTGGTCAGGCTCACCCCGGTCAGGGTCCGCGTCGCGGCCGCGCCACCCGCGCCGGGGCCGCCCGGCCCACCGGGAGCCCCCGGTGCCCCGGGCTGCACCTCGACCGCCCCCGCGTCACAGCCACCGAACTGCGGCCGCGCCAGACCCCGCGCATCGCTCGCCGGGCACGGGACGCCCACGATCGCGTCGATCGCCGGGCTCCCCGCACCCGGCGCCATGGTCGGCACGCTCCCGCCGTTCGCGGCGAGCGGCCCCAGGCGCGGATCCCCGGCGATCCCACCCGGACAGCTCGTGTCCCCCGGCAGCACAACGTTCCGGCCCACGCTCAAGGAGGCGCACGCGCCCCCGCCGTCCGCCAGGATCGAGGACGACACCGCCGCCCCGGACACGGAGGCGCCGGATCCGGTCAGCCCGAATCCGCTGCCGCCCGCGGCGTTGCCCGAGAAGGTCGAGAAGGTGACCGTCGCCGTGGCGGGCGCCTCGGCGTGGACCGCGCCCCCGGAGCCCGGGATCGCCTCGATCTGGTAGCCGAACCGCTGGTCGCCGGCCGCGCCGGCCCGGTTGCCCTGGAAGGTGCCGTTCGTGATCGTGGCAGCCCCGCCTGTGACCGCGATGGCACCGCCGTCGCCACCGCTGCCACCCGAGAAGTACGGGTGGACGTCGTTGTTGTCCCCGCCCGTGCCCGCGCGTGCGCCCGAGACGGTCACGTTCATGAACGACGCGGTGCCACCGGCCACCAGGACCGCCCCGCCCTGTCCGCCGTCGCTCGGGCCGATGGAGGTGGTGCCGTTGCCCGACGTGAAGGCCCGCGCGTCGGTGCCGTCGCCCGCGCGGGTGCCCGTGAAGGAGACGTCCGACGCCTCGAGGCGCCCATCGCTCCAGATGGCACCGCCACCTCCTGGTTCCACAGTGGTGTCGTTGGCCGCGGCCGGGGGCTCACCGTCCCCGGCCGCGGTGTTGGCGAAGGCCACCCGCAGGAGGAGCAACGCGCCCCGGTTGCGGATGGCGCCCCCCGAGTTGCCGGTCGGGGCGGCGCTGTCGCGCACCGTCAGGTCGCTCAGGGCGAGCGTCGCACCGGGGAACACGTCGAACGTGCGGTCGCCCGTCCCGCCGACCACCGTCGCGCCGATGCCCTGCCACGATGCGGACGGCGCTCGCCGGCCCGGTGTCCAGGTCGCCGCTCTCATTGCCGTCCTCGCGCCCCCCGCCGGCCTGCAGCCGGTACTGCGCCGCCGCGAGCTGGATGACGTCCTCACCGGGCGTGCCCGCCACGCAGCCGAGGGCTGCCGGAGTCGACGCGTCGAAACGGGCCGCGAACACTGCCTCGCGCAGCGAGCAGAGCCCGTCCCCGTTCTGGACCACGTCCACCGTGGTCGTCACGGGGATGGTCGCGCCGGAGGCGACGGGGGCCGCGATCATCGCCCCGATGGCCGCCGCGATGAGGATCCGGTGAGTTCGCATGCGCGCGAACCTAATACGGCGTCCCCCGGCGGCGCACCCACCCGTGCGGATAGTCGGTTCTGGCGAACCGGCGACGCCGGGGTCAGCGCAGGGTGAGGATCCTCGGCCCGTCCGCGGTCACGGCGACGGTGTGCTCCCAGTGGGCCGAGAGGGTGCCGTCGCGCGTGGTGATGGTCCAGCCGTCGTCGCCGAGCACGACCTCGTGGCCGCCGACGTTGACCATCGGCTCCACGGCGAAGACGAGGCCCTCGAAGAGCTCCAGGCCCGTGCCGGGACGGCCGTGGTTCGGGACCTGGGGCTCCTCGTGCATCGAGCGGCCGACGCCGTGGCCGACGAGGCTCAGCACGACCGAGAAGCCCGCGGACTCGATCTCGGCCTGGACCGCGTGGCCGACGTCCCCGAGGCGGTTGCCCAGGACGCAGGCCTCGATGGCCTTCTCCAGCGAGATGCGCGTGTGGTCGATGAGCCGCTGGGCGATCGGGGAGACGGACCCGATCCCGTAGGTGCGGGCCGAGTCGGAGACCCATCCGTCGAGGATCACGCCGCAGTCGAGGGCGAGCACGTCGCCGTCGCGCAGGGGCTCGTCGCGCGGGATGCCGTGGACGACCTCGTCGTTGACCGACGCGCAGATCGACGCGGGGTAGGGCGTCGGGCCCGGGTAGCCCTTGAACGCGGGCACCCCACCCCGGCCGCGGATGAACTCCTCCGCCAGGGCGTCGAGGTGCGCCGTCGTGACCCCGACGCCGTCACCGAGCTCGGCCGCCATCAGGTCGTGGCAGTCGGCGAGGATCGCCCCCGACGCGGCCATCGCGTCCAGCTCGCCCGGCGTCTTGGCCACCGGCCCGCGGCGCGCGCGCGAGGTGGCCACGCCCCCGGTCCCCCTAGGCCGGCGGCGCCGGGACGTGCGCGACGATCTGGTCATAGACCTCGTCCGGCGTGCGCTCGCCGTCCACCTCGCGCAGCAGCCCGCGCGAGCGGTAGTAGTCGATCAGCGGGGCCGTCTGCTCCTCGTACACCGCGAGCCTGTTGGCCACGGTCTCGGGGCGGTCGTCCTCGCGCTGGTACAGGTCGCAGGTCTCCGACCCGTCGCCCTTCGGGCACGGGCTCCCGTCGTACGGGTTGAAGACCTCGTGGAACGACCGGCCGCAGCGGCGGCAGATCCAGCGGCCCGCGAGGCGGCGCACCAGCTCGTCGCGGGAGACGGCGATCGACACCACGGCGTCGAGCGGCATGTCCAGGTCGCTGAGCACCCGGTCGAGCGCGTCGGCCTGCGGCACGGACCGCGGGAAGCCGTCGAGCAGGAAGCGGCTCGCGCCCCCGCCGGACAGGCGCTCGCGGATCATCCCCACCACGACGGCGTCCGGCACCAGCTCGCCGGCGTCCATGTAGCGCTTGGCCTCGCGGCCGAGGTCGGTGCCCTCGGCGACGGCCGCGCGCAGCAGGTCGCCCGTGGACAGGTGCAGGAGGTCGTGGTCGGCGCGCAGGCGCTCGGCCTGCGTGCCCTTCCCGGCCCCGGGGGGGCCGAGGAGGATGAGGCGGGCTATTTCAGGAACCCTTCGTAGGAGCGCATCATCAGCTGGGCCTCCATCTGGCGCATCGTGTCGAGGGCGACGCCCACGACGATGAGGATGGACGTCCCGCCGAGCACGCCGAAGAAGGCGTTCGACTCGGGGAGGTACCGGAACACGACGTTCGGGAGCTCCGCGATGATCGCGAGATAGATGGCGCCGGGCAGGGTGAGGCGCGTCAGCACCCGGTCGAGGTAGACGGCGGTCGGCCGCCCGGGGCGCACGCCGGGGATGAACCCGCCGTACTTCTTGAGGTTGTCCGCCTGTTCCACCGGGTTGAACTGCACCGCGGTGTAGAAGTACGTGAACAGGATGATGAGCAGCGCCTCGAAGATGATGTAGTACCAGGAGCCCGGGGCGAGGAAGTCGGACACCGACTGGAAGAACGACCCGCGCCCGGCGAGCTCCGCGAGGGTCGGCGGCAGGATGACCACCGACGACGCGAAGATGACCGGGATGACGCCGGCCATGTTCACGCGGAGCGGCATGTAGGTCGTGCCGCCCGAGGTCATGCGCCGCCCGACGACGCGCTTCGCGTACTGGATCGGGATGCGCCGCTGGCCCTCGTTGATGAACACGACGGCCACGACCACCGTCAGGGCGATCGCCGCGATCAGCACCTGGGACACCGGCGGCAGGCTCAGCCAGCCGTCGATCGCGTCCGGCACCGAGGCGACGATGCTCGCGAAGATGAGCAGCGAGATGCCGTTGCCCACGCCGCGCTGGGTGATGAGCTCGCCGAGCCACATGAGCAGCACGGTGCCCGCCGTCACCGAGATGACGATGAGGTAGAACTTCCCGAACGTGAAGTCGGGCAGCGCGTCCTGCGAGCGGAAGTACAGGACGTAGGCCATCGACTGCAGCAGGGCCAGCACGACGGTGAAGTACCGCGTGTACTGGGTGATCTTCTGCTGGCCGCTCTCGCCCTCCTTCTGGAGGCGCTCCAGCGACGGGATCACCACGGTCATCAGCTGCAGGATGATGCTCGCGGTGATGTACGGCATGATGCCGAGCGCGAACACCGCGAAGCGCGTGAGGGCGCCGCCCGCGAACAGGTTCAGGAAGTCCAGCAGGCGGCTGCCGCGCTCGTCGATCGCCGCCTGGAGCGTCTCGATGTCGATGCCCGGCACCGGCACGAACGAGCCGAACCGGTAGACCATCAGGATGAAGGCCGTGAAGAGGAGCTTCTTGCGAAGATCCGCCGACCGGAGCGATGTCAGGATGGTCTTGAGCATCGCCTGGTCCTAGTCGCTGCTGGTGCCGGCCTCGCCGATGAGCTCCACCGTCCCGCCCGCGGCCTCGATCTTCGCCTTCGCGGCGGCCGAGACGGCGTGCGCGCGCACAGTGAGGGCGCGGTCGATCTCGCCCTGGGCGAGGATCTTGACCGGCCAGGCGCGGTTCGCGTTGTTCTTCACGAGCCCCTTGGCGGCGAGCGCCTCCGGGTCCACGGTCGCGCCGGCCTCGAAGACGCCGAGGCTGCCGACGTTGACCGGCACCGAGTGGGTGCGGAACGGGCCCATCGGCATCGACATCTTGCGGTTGCTGCCGCGCAGCTTGCCCTGCTGCATGTAGACGGGCATCTGGCCGCCCTGGTACCCGGGACGGACGCCGCCGCCCGAGCGGGAGCCGAGGCCCTTCTGGCCGCGGCCGCTCGTCTTGCCGGTGCCCGACCCGATGCCGCGGCCCACGCGCTTGCGCGGGCGCTTGGAGCCCGGGCGCGGGGCGAGGCGGTCGAGGCGGATCTCCTCGGCCGGGGTCTCGGGGATCTCGTTCTCAGCCATCGATCTTCTCCACGCGGACCAGTCGCGAGACCATCCGCAGCATTCCCTGGAGCACGGGGCTGTCCTCGTGCTCCACCGTCTGCCCGATACGGCGCAGGCCGAGGGCGCGCAGCGTGCCGCGGTGGCGCGCCTGCGTGCCGATCTCCGACCGCACCTGCGTGATCGCCAGGCGGCTCACGCCTCGGCCCCCGCGGCGGCCGCGACCGGCTCGGTGGCCGGGGCGCCGGAACCGGACGGGATGCCGAGCACCTCCGCGACGGACTTGTCGCGGAGCGCGGCGACCTCCTCGGGCCGGCGCAGGTCCTTGAGGCCGGCGACCGTGGCCGCGACCAGGTTGACCGGGTTCGAGGTGCCGAGCGACTTGGTGAGGATGTCGCGGATGCCCGCGAGCTCCAGCACGGCGCGCACGCCGCCGCCCGCGATGACGCCCGTGCCCTCGGAGGCCGGCTTCATGAAGACCTTGCCGGCGCCCGAGCGGCCGAGCACCTGGTGGGTGATCGTCGTCCGGTACTTCGGCACCCGGAAGAGGTTCTTCTTGGCGTCCTCGACGGCCTTCTGGATCGCCACCGGGACCTCCTTGGCCTTGCCGTGGCCGACGCCGACGGTGTCGACCTCGTTGCCCACGACCACCAGGGCCGAGAAGGAGAAGCGCCGGCCGCCCTTGACGACCTTCGCCACCCGGTTCACCTGCACGACGCGCTCGTTGAGCTCGAGCCCGTCGGGGTTGATCTTGCCGCCTCTGCGCACCTCGGCCACTACGTCACTCCCCCTAGAACTCGAGCCCGCCCTCGCGGGCCCCGTCGGCGAGCGACTTGACGCGCCCGTGGTACTTGTAACCGCCCCGGTCGAACACGACCCTCTCCACGCCGGCGGCCTTCGCGCGCTCGGCGAGCAGCTTGCCGACCTCCTCCGCGGCCGGGCCCTTGGCGAGCCCGCGCAGGGCGGCCTCGTGGGAGCCGGCGGCGGCCAGGGTGTGGCCCCGGTCGTCGTCGATGATCTGGGCGTAGATGCGCTTGTTGGAGCGCGCCACCGCCAGGCGCGGCCGCTCGGCCGTGCCCGCGACGTTGCCGCGGATCCTGCGCTGGCGCCTGCGGCGCGCTTCCAGTGTGCTGAGGCTCATGCTCTCTTACCGACCTTGCGCCTGACGGCCTCACCCGCGTAGCGGATGCCCTTGCCCTTGTAGGGCTCCGGCGGGCGTACCGCGCGGATCTTCGCGGCGGTCTCGCCCACCCTCTGCTTGTCGATGCCGCGGACCACCACCTGGGTGGGGGCCGGGACCTCGAACGTGATCCCCTCGGGGGGGTCGATGGTAACAGCATGGGAGAAGCCGACCGCCAGCTCCAGGGCCTGGCCCTTGAGCTGGGCGCGGTAGCCGACGCCCTGGATCTCGAGGTTGCGCTCGAAGCCGGAGCTGACGCCCTCGACCATGTTCGCCACGAGGCTCCGCGACAGGCCGTGCAGCGCACGGTGCGGGCCCCGGTCCGTCGGCCGGGTGACGACCAGGCGGCCGTCCTCCTGGGCGATGCGGATCGGCTCCACCACGGTGTGGCGCAGCTCGCCCTTCGGCCCGGTCACCACGACGTGCTGGCCGGAGATGTCGACCGACACCCCGTCGGGGATCGGGATCGGCGCGCGTCCGATGCGGCTCATCGTCCCTCCTCCCTCACCAGACCGAGCAGATGACCTCGCCGCCGATACCCCGGCGACGGGCCTCGTGCCCGGTGATCACGCCCTGCGACGTCGACAGGACCGCGACGCCCATCCCGCCCAGCACGCGGGGGATGGTGGTGCGGTCGGCGTAGACGCGCCGCCCGGGCTTGGACACGCGCTTCAGGCCGCTGATGACGCGGCGCCGGTCGCGCGAGTACTTCAGCTTGATGACGAGCTCGGTGCCCACACGGGCCTCGCGCAGCTCGTAGTCCGTGATGTAGCCCTCCTCCTTCAGCACCTTGGCCACCTCGGCCTTGAGGGTGCTGCCGGGCATCTCCACGGCGTCGTGGAGGGCGGTGTTCGCGTTGCGGATGCGGGTGAGCATGTCCGCGATGGGGTCGGTCATCATCGGCGCGGCCCTACCAGGAACTCTTGGTCATGCCGGGGATGACGCCGGCGTGCGCCGACTCGCGCAGGCAGATGCGGCACAGGCCGAACTTGCGGAACACCGCGCGGGGGCGGCCGCAGGCATGGCAGCGCGTGTACTGCTGCGTGGGGTACTTCGTGGGGCGGGAGGCCTTCACCCGCAGGCTGGTCTTTGCCACGTGTCTCCTCTAGCGACGGCCGCGGCCGTACTTCTTCTGCTTGCGCCGGCGGCGGGCGGCCCGCTCCTCGGCCGAGTAGCCCTCGGCCCGGAACGGCATCCCGAGGTGGCGCAGGAGTGCCCGCCCCTCCTCGTCGGTTCCCGCCGTGGTCGTGATCGTCACGTTGAGGCCGCGCACGGCGTCCACGTTGTCGTAGTCGATCTCCGGGAAGATCGTCTGCTCCCGCAGGCCGAGGTTGTAGTTCCCCCGCCCGTCGAAGCCGTCGGGGTTGATGCCGCGGAAGTCGCGGATCCGCGGGAGCGCGACCGACTGGAGCCGGTCCAGGAACTCCCACATCTGGGCACCGCGCAGCGTGACCTTGCAGCCGATCGCCATGCCCTCGCGGAGCTTGAACTGGGCGATGGACTTGCGGGCGCGGGTGATCGCCGGGCGCTGGCCCGCGATCGCCGCCAGCTGCTCCACGGCCTCGTCGAGCGCCTTGGAGTTCTGCTTGGCCTCGCCCACGCCCATGGAGAGCGTGATCTTGGTGAGGCGCGGGTGCTGCATCGGCGAGTCGTACCCGAACTCCTCCTGGAGCTTCGGGCGGATCTCGTTCTCGTAGGTCGCCTTGAGGCGCGCCGGCGGCGCGGCCACGGCGGTGGTGGTCTCGTCGGCCATCAGTCCAGCTTCTCCCCGGAGCGCACCGCGACCCGGACGCGCGCGCCGTCGATCTCCTGGATCCGCACCCGGGTCGGGCGGTTGTCCTTGGGGTCGATGAGGGCGACGTTGGACAGGTGGACCGGCGCCGGCCGCTCGATGACGCCGCCCGGCTCGTCGGGCGGACGCGGCTTGGTGTGCCGCTTCATGATGTTGACGCCCTCGATGAGCACCCTCTGCTCCTTCGGGCGCACCTCGAGGACCACGCCGGACTTGCCCTTGTCCTTGCCGGAGAGCAGCACGACGCGATCGCCCTTGCGGATGCGTGCGGGCATGACCTACAGGACCTCCGGGGCCAGGCTGATGATCTTCATGAAGTTCTTCTCGCGCAGCTCACGCGCGACCGGCCCGAAGATGCGGGTGCCGCGCGGGTTCTGGGCGTTGTCGATGATGACGGCGGCGTTCTCGTCGAAGGCGATGAACGTGCCGTCGCCGCGGCCGTGCTCCTTCTTGGTGCGCACGATGACCGCGCGGACGACGTCGCCCTTCTTGATGGCGCCGTTCGGCACGGCCTGCTTGACCGTCCCGACGATGATGTCGCCCACCGTGGCGGAGCGCCGCCGGGATCCGCCCATGATGCGGATGCACAGCAGCTCCCGGGCACCGGTGTTGTCGGCGACGCGGAGGCGTGACTCGACCTGGATCACTACCGGGCCCTCTCGATGATCTCGACCAGGCGCCAGCGCTTCTGGCGCGACAGCGGGCGGCACTCGACGATGCGCACCAGGTCGCCCTCGCCGGCCTCGTTCCGCTCGTCGTGGGCGTGCAGCTTCGAGGAGCTGCGCACGGTCTTGCCGTAGACGGGGTGCGGGCGCGAGGTCTCCAGGCGCACGGTGATGGTCTTGTCGCGGGCGGCCGACACCACGTAGCCCGTACGGACCTTGCGGGCGGCCACCGACTCCTGCGGCGTCTTCGTCGCCGGGCTCATGCCAGATCCCTCTCGCGGGCGATGGTCAGGATGCGCGCGATCTCACGCCGGCGCACGGACAGCTCCGAGGTGCGCTCGAGCGCCCCGGAGGCGTGCTGGAAGCGCAGGTTGAAGTGCGCCTCGCGGGCCTCGCTGAGCGCGCGCTCCAGCTCCTGGTCCGACAGGTCCCTGATCTCCTGGGCCTTCATCTCTAGCCGTCCTCACGGGTGACGAACTTGCAGCGGATCGGGAGCTTGTTCGCGGCGAGGCGCATGGCGTCGCGCGCGAGCGGCTCCGGCACGCCGGCGAGCTCGAACATGATGCGGCCCGGCTTGACCACGGCGACCCAGCCCTCCGGCGAGCCCTTGCCGGAGCCCATGCGGGTCTCGGCGGGCTTCTTGGTGTAGGGCTTCTGCGGGAACACGTTGATCCACACCTTGCCGCCACGCTTGATGCGGCGGGTCATGGCGATACGGGCGGCCTCGATCTGGCGGTTCGTGATCCACGCCGGCTCGAGGGCCTTCAGGCCGTACTCGCCGAAGTGGATGACGTGGTTGCCCTTCGAGAAGCCCTCGCGGCGACCGCGGTGGTGCTTGCGGTGCTTGGTGCGCTTCGGCATCAACATCAGTCGGACCCCCCGGAGCCGTCGCCGCCACCCTCGTTGCCGCCGCCACCGGGGTTGCCGCCGCCACCGCCGCGACCGCCACGGCGGTCGCCGCCCCCACCGGGCCGGCGCTCGCGGCGCGGGCGCCGCGGCGGCGGGGCCGCGTCCATGTCGGTGCGGCCACGGCTGTCCGTGACGCCCTCGGGCAGGACCTCGCCCTTGTTGATCCAGACCTTCACGCCGATGCGGCCGAAGGTGGTCTTCGCCTCGTGGAAGCCGTAGTCGATGTCCGCGCGCAGGGTGTGCAGCGGGACGCGGCCGTCCGAGTAGTGCTCGGAGCGGGACATCTCGGTGCCGCCCAGCCGGCCGCCGCACTGCACCTTGACGCCCTGGGCGCCGGAGCGCATGGCGGAGGTGAGCGCGCGCTTCATGGCGCGGCGGAAGCTGACCCGGTTCTCGAGCTGCTCGGCGATCGACTGTGCGACCAGCTTCGCGTCGAGCTCGGGGCGCTTGATCTCGTTGATGTTGACCTGGATCTGCTTGCCGGTGAGCCGGTTGAGCTCACGGCGCAGCGCGTCCACCTCGGACCCGCTCTTGCCGATCACGATGCCCGGGCGGGCCGTGAAGATGTCGACGGTGAGCTTGGTCTGGTCCTTCTTGAGGTGGATCGAGGACAGGCCGGCGTGGCTCAGCTTGCGCGTGATGTGGTCGCGGACGATGCGGTCCTCGTCCAGGTACCGGGCGAACTCGCGCTGCGAGAACCAGTTGCTCCGCCATCCGTTGTGCGGCAGTCCGAGGCGGAAGCCGGTGGGGTTGATCTTCTGACCCATGTGTCCCTCTACGATCCCGTCTCGGCGAGGCCGATGGTGATGTGGCAGGTGCGCTTCATGATCGGGGTGGCGCGCCCCTGGGCGCGCGGCCGGAAGCGCTTGATGGTCGGGCCCTCGTCGACCGTGACCTTGACGAGCTTCAGCTCGCGCACGTCGAGGCCGTGGTTGTGGTCCGCGTTGGCGATGGCCGACTGCAGCACCTTGCGCACGGGCACGGCCGCGGCGCGGGTGGAGTAGGCCAGGATCGCCTGCGCGTCCGCGACGGACTTGCCGCGGACGAGGTCCGCGACGAGGCGGCCCTTGCGGGCCGACGTCCGCACGTAGCGGGCGGTCGCCTCGACGACCTGGGGCGTGGTGGCGGCGTCGGTGCTCATCGGCGCATCGTGGAGGTCCGGTCGGAGCCGGCGTGGCCCCGATAGGTGCGCGTGGGCGCGAACTCGCCCAGCTTGTGCCCGACCATGCTCTCGCTCACGAACACGGGCACGTGCTTGCGCCCGTCGTGGATCGCGATCGTGTGGCCGACCATCTCCGGGAAGATCGTGGAGGCCCGCGACCAGGTGCGGACGATCCGCTTCTCGTTCGCGGAGTTCATCTCCTCGATCCTCTTCATGAGCCGCTCGTCGACGAACGGCCCCTTCTTGGTGCTGCGACCCATCGGCTAACGCCCCTCGGTGTGCTTGCCGCGCTTGCGGCCGCGGACGATGTACTTGCCGCTCGGCTTGCCCTTCTTGCGGGTGCGGTAGCCGTTGGTCGGCTTGCCCCACGGGGTCACCGGGTGGCGGCCCGAGTTGCTCTTGCCCTCACCGCCGCCGTGCGGGTGGTCGACCGGGTTCATGGCGGAGCCGCGGACCTTGGGCCGCTTGCCCTTCCACCGGCTGCGGCCGGCCTTGCCGATCGTGATGTTCTCGTGCGTGGTGTTGCCGATCTGCCCCACCGTCGCGCGGCAGTCCAGGTGGACGAGCCGCATCTCGGAGGAGGGCAGGCGGAGGGTGGCGTAGTCGCCGTCCTTCGCCATGAGCTGGGCGCCGGTGCCGGCGGAGCGGCAGAGCTGCCCGCCGCGGCCGATCTGCAGCTCGATGTTGTGGACCGTGGTGCCGGTCGGGATGTCGCGCAGCGCGAGCGAGTTGCCCGGCTTGATGTCGGCCTTCGGGCCGCTCATCACCGTGTCGCCCACGCGCAGGCGGAGCGGCGCCAGGATGTAGCGCTTCTCACCGTCGGCGTAGTGGAGCAGCGCGATGCGGGCCGACCGGTTGGGGTCGTACTCGATCGTCGCGACGCGCGCGGGGACGTCGTCCTTGCGGCGCTTGAAGTCGATGATGCGGTAGCGGCGCTTGTGGCCACCGCCGATGTGACGGCTGGTGACGCGGCCGTTGTTGTTGCGCCCGCCGGTCTTGCTGATCTTGTCGAGCAGCGACTTCTCCGGGGTCGTCGAGGTGACCTCCTCGAAGTCCGACCCGGTGATGAAGCGGCGCCCCGGGGACGTCGGCTTGTACTTCCTGATGCCCATGGTGCCTAGGCCCCCTCGAACAGCTCGATGGTGTCGCCGGGCTTGAGCTCGACGATCGCCTTCTTCCAGCCGGGGCGGCGGCCGCGCGAGGCGCCGCGCCGCTTCGGCTTGCCCTGCACCGCGACGGTGCGCACGTCGGTCACCGTGACGTCGAAGAGGTCCTCGATCGCCTGGCGGATCTCGGTCTTGTGCGCGGAGTCCAGGACGCGGAACGTGTACTGGTTGTGCGCCTGCACGAGCTGGAAGCTCTTCTCCGAGATGACCGGGCGCACGATGACCCGGCGGATGTCCTCGCGCAGCCCGCTCATGCGCCCTTCTCCTCGGTCTCGTCGTCCGCCTCGGCGTCGGGCTCGGCGTCCGCCGTCGCCTCGGGCTCCTCGTCGGCCTCCTCGGCCTCGCCGGCGTCCGGCTCCTCGGCGGTCTCGGTCTCCTCGGCCTCCGGCGTCTCGGCGGCCTCGGTCTCCTCGGCCTCCGGCGTCTCGGCCACGGCCTCCTCGGCCTCGGTCTCCTCGGCGACGGCCTCGTCGGCCGGGGCCTCGTCCTCCGCAGCGGCCTTCTTGGAGCGCGAGCGCTTCGGCTTCGGCTCCTCGGCCGGCGCGACGACGTTGGCCGGGGCGGCGGGCTTCTTCTTCCGCGGCTTCGGCTTGGCCTTCGGGGCCGGGCTCACGGCCTCGACCTCGATCGGGCCGCCGGTGAGGCCCTCCCACACCGCGCGCTCCACCAGGATCGCGCGGGCGGCGACGACGTCCACCGTCTCCAGCTCGGAGCCGGCGAGGACGTAGACGCCCTCGATGTTGCGGAAGGCGCGGGCCTCGACGCCGTCGAGGTCCTGCACGATCACGAGCAGCGGGCGCACCTGCAGGCCGTCGGGGGCCTGGCGCAGGTACTCGGCCGCGGCCTTCGTGGACGGGGTGTCCCAGCCGGTCGCGTCCATGACGGCCAGCGAGCCGCGCTCGGCCTGGGCGCGCAGGGCCGCGCGGAACGCCTGCTGGCGCACCTTGCGGTTGACCTTGCCGCCGTAGGACCGGGGCGTCGGGCCGAAGACGATGCCGCCACCGCTCCAGTGCGGCGCGCGGGTCGAGCCCTGGCGGGCGCGGCCAGTGCCCTTCTGGCGCCACGGCTTCGCGCCACCGCCGCGGACCTTGCCGCGGGTGAGCGTCGAGTGCGTGCCGGCACGGCGACCCGCGAGCTCCGCGATCACGGTCTCGTGGATGAGGTGCTGCTTGATCGGCGTCTGGGCCACGACCTCCGCGAGCGGGGCCGTGCCGGCCGCGAGGCCGGCGGTGTCGAGTACGGGAACCGGGGTCACTCGGGCCTCACGATCACGATGCCGTTGACGCCGCCGGGCACCGCGCCCCGCACGAGCAGCAGGTTGCGCTCGGGGTCGCGGTCCACGATCTGCAGGCCGCGCTGGGTGACGGTCTCGGCGCCCATGTGGCCGCTCATCCGCAGGCCCTTGAAGACGCGCGCCGGGTAGGCGGCCGCGCCGATGGACCCGGGCTGGCGGATGTTGTGCGAGCCGTGGCTCTTGGGGCCGCGCTTGAAGTTGTGCCGCTTGATCGTGCCGGCGTAGCCCTTGCCCTTGGAGGTGCCGGTGACGCGCACCATCTGCCCGGGCTCGAACGGCTCCACGGTCACGATGTCACCGAGGGACACCTCCACGCCGAGCTCCTCGGGGGAGAACTCGTGCAGGTGCCGCAGCGGCGGGGCCTCCGCCTTCTTGAGGTGGCCCAGCTCGCCCTTGGTTAGGTGCTTGGGCTTGTCCGGCCCGAAGCCGAGCTGCACGGCGTCGTAGCCGTCCGTCTCCTGCGTCTTCACCTGGGTGACGTGGCAGGGGCCCGCCTCGATGACGGTGAGCGGCACGCGCGCGCCGTCCTCGCCGAAGATCTGGGTCATGCCGACCTTGCGTCCGATGATCGCGGCCATGACCTAGGCCTTGATCTCGATGTCGACGCCGGCGGGCAGGTCGAGGCGCATGAGCGAGTCGACCGTCTTGGGCGTGGGCGAGTAGATGTCGATGAGGCGCTTGTGGGTACGGATCTCGAAGTGCTCCCGCGAGTCCTTGTCCTTGAACGGGCCGCGGATCACGCAGTAGACGTTGCGCTCCGTCGGGAGCGGCACCGGACCGGAGATGGTCGCGCCACTGCGCTGAGCGGTCTCGACGATCGAGGCCGCGCTCTTGTCGATCAGCTCGTGGTCGTACGCCTTGAGCCGGATCCTGATCTTGTTCTGCTGCACCGTGCGCCTGTTCCGTTCGGAAGGAAAGAAAACCCCGCCGCCCCCTGGGTGGGGGCGACGGGGTCGGGATCGGACCCGCTACTCCGTGATGCTCTCGACGACTCCGGCGCCGACGGTGCGACCGCCCTCGCGGATGGCGAAGCGGAGGCCCTCCTCCATGGCGATGGGCTGGATCAGCTCCACGTCCATGGTGGCGTTGTCGCCGGGCATGACCATCTCCACGCCCTCCTGCAGGTTCACCACGCCGGTGACGTCCGTCGTCCGGAAGTAGAACTGCGGGCGGTAGTTCGTGAAGAACGGCGTGTGGCGGCCGCCCTCGTCCTTCGAGAGCACGTACACCTGCGCCTTGAACTTCGTGTGCGGGGTGATCGACTTCGGGGCCGCGAGCACCTGGCCGCGCTGGATGTCCTCGCGCTTCACGCCGCGGAGCAGCGCGCCGATGTTGTCGCCGGCCTGGCCCTCGTCGAGCAGCTTGCGGAACATCTCGACGCCCGTGACGACCGTCGACTCGGTCTTCGGCGTCATGCCCACGATCTCCACGGTCTCGCCGACCTTGATGATCCCGCGCTCGACGCGGCCGGTCGCGACGGTGCCGCGGCCGGTGATCGTGAAAACGTCCTCGACCGGCATCAGGAAGGCCTTGTCCACGTCGCGCTCGGGGAGCGGGATGTAGTCGTCCACCGCCGCCATCAGGGCGAGGATGTCCTCGGCCGCGGCCGGGTCCCCGTTGAGGGCGTTGAGGGCGGAGCCCTTGATGATCGGGATGTCGTCGCCCGGGAACTCGTAGAGCGACAGCAGCTCGCGGACCTCGAGCTCCACGAGCTCGAGCAGCTCCTCGTCGTCGACCATGTCGGCCTTGTTGAGGAAGACCACGATCGACGGCACGCCGACCTGGCGGGCGAGCAGGATGTGCTCGCGCGTCTGCGGCATGGGGCCGTCGGCGGCGGAGACGACGAGGATCGCCCCGTCCATCTGGGCCGCGCCCGTGATCATGTTCTTGATGTAGTCGGCGTGCCCCGGGCAGTCCACGTGGGCGTAGTGCCGGTTCTCGGTCTCGTACTCGACGTGGGCGGTCGCGATGGTGATGCCGCGCTCCCGCTCCTCCGGGGCCTTGTCGATCGCGTCGAACGCGATGGCCTCGGTGCCGCCGCCGATCTTCTCCGCCAGGACCTTCGTGATGGCAGCCGTCAGCGTCGTCTTGCCATGGTCGACGTGGCCGATGGTGCCCACGTTGACGTGCGGCTTCGACCTGTCGAACTTCTCTTTCGCCATCTCGTTCAGCTCCCTCTGGGCACTCGGCTGGGCGGCCCGAGCGGACCGCCCTCGTCTGACCGAAACTTCCCCCGGCGCAGAACGCGCGGCCCAGGGGCCGCGCGCGTCAAACCGGGCGCTCCGTAGAGCCGGAGTAGATTAGCAAAAGGCCCCCGGCCCGCAAGGTGTGCGCAGGAGCGCGACGTGGTCTGTCCGCGCCCTCCGGGACAGACCGTAGCATCAGGCCGTGGACGTGTCGGGAATGGTCGCCGCTCTCCGCCGGACGGCCCTCGGCGAGGTCCGCGTCGACCGCGCGTCGCGCGAGCTCTACGCGGTCGACGCGAGCCTCTACCGGCGCCTGCCGGCCGCGACGCTGCGCGCCCGCGAGGAGGGCGATCTGGACGCGGCGGTGGCCGCCTGCCGCGACGCGGAGGTGCCGCTCACCATGCGGGCCGGCGGCACGAGCCTGGCCGGGCAGGGGGTCGGGACCGGGCTCCTCGTCGACTGCTCGGCGCTCGACGGGATCACGATCGACCCGGACCGGCGCACCGCCCGGGTCGGCCCCGGGGTGGTCCTCGACCACCTGAACGCGGCGGCCGCCGCGCACGGGCTCTGCTTCGGGCCGGACGTCGCGTCCGGGAGCCGCGCGACGCTGGGCGGGATGATCGCGAACAACTCGGCCGGGGCGCGATCGGTCGTGCACGGCCTCACCGCCGACCACGTCCTCGCGCTCGGCGTGACCCTCGCCGACGGCACGCGGGCGACCCTGCGGCGCGGATCCCCGGCGCCCGCCGCGCTGGAGGGCGCCCGCGACCTGGCCCGCCACGCGCGCCCGCCGGCGCTGCTGCGGAGGGTGAGCGGCTACGCGCTCGAGGCGCTCGGGGGCGACGAGCCGGACTGGCCGCGCGTCCTCTGCGGCTCCGAGGGCACCCTCGCGGTGACCCGGTGGGCGGAGGTCCGGCTCGTGCCGCGCCCGGCGGCCCGGGCGCTCGCCGTGCTCTCCCTGCCGTCGGTCGACGCCGCCCTGGAGGCGACCCTCGCCGCCCTGGAGCACGGCCCGTCGGCCGTCGAGCTGATGGGCGCCGCGGCGCTCGACGCCTCCGCGCCCGCCGAGCTGATCGTGGAGCACAGCGGGGCGCCGGACGAGGTGGCCGCGGCCGTCCGCGCGATCCCCGGGGCGCGGGCCCTCGTCGACCCCGCCGAGCAGGAGCGGGTCTGGGCCGTCCGCCGGTCCGGCATCGGGCGGGCGCTGCGCCTCGCCCCCGGCGGCCCCGGCGACCCCCGCCCGCTGGCCTTCATCGAGGACCCCGCCGTCCCGCCCGAGCGGCTGCCCGAGCTGGCCCGCGGCGTCCGCGCGATCCTCGGCCGCGAGGGCCTCGACGCCGCCTGGTACGGCCACGCCAGCGTGGGGTGCCTGCACATCCGGCCGCGGATGGACCTGCGGCAGCCCGGCGCCGTCCCGGCGCTGCGCCGGGTGGCCGAGGCGACCGCGGACCTGGTCGTGTCCCTCGGGGGCTCCCTGTCCGGCGAGCACGGAGACGGCCGGGCGCGCAGCGAGCTGCTGCCGCGGATGTTCCCGCCGGAGACGATCGCGGCCTTCGGCGCGCTGAAGCGCCGATTGGACCCCGGCCGGATCCTCAATCCGGGGGTGCTCGTCGACCCGGACCCGCTCGACGCCGGCCTGCGCCTCGTCTCCTCGCCCCCGCGGCGGCCCCGGCGCACCGCGGTGTCCTTCGCCGCGGAGGGGGGCCTGGCCCGCGCCGGGGAGGCGTGCAACGGCAACGGCGCCTGCCGGGCGCGCGACGGGGCGATGTGCCCGAGCTACCAGGCCCTCGGCGACGAGCGCCACTCCACCCGCGGCCGCGCCGTCATCCTGCGCGCGGCCCTCGAAGGTCATCTCCCGGCCGGGCTGGCCGATGACGGGCTGCATGACGCCCTCGAGCTGTGCCTCGGCTGCAAGGCCTGCGCCACCGAATGCCCCACCGGGGTGGACATGGCGCGCCTCAAGGTCGAGGCCCTCGCCCACCGCCACCGGGAGCGCGGCGTTCCGCTCGCGTCCCGCCTGGCCGGTCACGCGCACGGCCTGCTCGCCCTCGGCTCGCGCGCCCCGCGGCTCGCGCGGCTGGGCACCCGGGCCGCCGGGGCCGTGCTGGGCTCGGCCCCGCCGGCGCCCGTGCGCCGCTGGCGGCCGGACGCGCCGGGGAGCGGCGACCTCGTGGTGATGGCGGACACCTTCACGCGGTACCTCGACCCGGGCGTCGGCGACGCCGCCCTCGCCGTGCTGCGCGCGGCCGGCGCCGCGCCGGGGGTCGTCGACCCGGGCTGCTGCGGGCGGCCGCTGCTGTCGCAGGGCCTCGTGGGCGCGGCGCGCGCCCGGGCCCGGCGGGCGCTGGACCGGCTCGCGCCGCACGCGGTCGCGGGCCGCACGATCGTCGTCCTGGAGCCGTCCTGCTGGTCGATGCTCGTCGACGACCTCCCGCGGCTCGTGCCGGACGACCCGCGCGCCCGCTGGGTGGCCGAGGCGTCCGTGACCTTCGAACGCGCCGTCGCCGACCTCGGCGCCCCCGCCCTGCGCCCCGCCGGCGCGGACGTCGTGGTGCACGAGCACTGCCACGTCCGCGCGCTCGGCGGCGGGCGCGAGGGCGCGGCGGCCGCGGCGCCGATCCCGGGCGCGGGCGGCCGCGACTCGGGCGCCGGGTGCTGCGGCATGGCCGGGGCCTTCGGGCACCGCCACCCGGCGGTGTCGCGGGCGATCGCCGCCGACCGGCTGGTCCCGGGGCTCGCGGGCGCCCGCGTCGCCGTCGCGGCCGGCACCTCGTGCCGGGAGCAGATCCGGCGCACCACGGGTGTCCCGGCTGTCCACCCGGCCGAGCACATGGCCGCGGGGCTCGCGTGATCCGGGCGCCCCGGGGCGGCGCCGGCATCCCGGCGCGCGCGGTCAACGGGCTCGCGTCCCTCGTCGTCGGCCGGCTCGGCGTCCCCGTACCGGCCGTGCGGATCCTCCGGGTCCACGGCCGGCGCACCGGCCGCCTCCGCACCACGCCGGTCGTGGTGCTGCGCCACGACGGCGCGCGCTACCTCGTCGCGCCGCGCGGGCGCACCGACTGGTCGGCCAACCTGGGCGCGGCGGGCTGGGGCGAGCTGATGCGCGGCCGCTCGGCCGAGCGCGTCACGGCCACGCCGGTGACCGGCGACGAGGAGGCCGCCGCCGTGGCCGCCTACGTCCGGCGCTTCGGCTGGCTCACCGGCCGCTTCTTCGACCTCCCCCGCCGGCCCACCCCGGCCCAGGCCGCGAAGGTCGCGGGGCGCCACCCGGTGTTCCGCCTCGCGGGCATGGCCCTGCTCGCCCTCGCGCTCGCGGGGCCGGCCGCCGCCGCCCGCCCCGCGTTCTCCGTCCCCGAGGGGCACCTCCCGCCCGACGCCGCCACCGCCCGCGACGAGCTCCGCGCGGCGCTCGGCAGGGCCGCCCCCACGTCGCGCACCGCGCAGGACATCCGGTACGTGCTGCGGCTCGGCCGGCTCCACCTGGGAGGGGGCCAGCCCCACGGCCGCCGCGCCACGGTGTCACGGACGATGCGGGTGAACGCGTGGTGGTACGCGCGGTGGGGCGCCCCCGGCAGCCGCGCGATCGTCCGCGACGCCGACGGCCTGCTCTCGACCTACTGGGAGGGCCGCGGTTTCGCGCTGAACCCGGTCGCCACGGCCGGCCGCTGGCAGGGCCTCAACGACGACGTCGGGCCGGCCGAGCTGGCCGAGGCGCTGCTGCCGTTCGGCGTCGCCCGGCGCGCCGGGCCCCGGACCTTCCGGCTGTGGGAGTACTACGACGTGCCGGACCGGCCGGGCACCATCCGCCCCGGGGCCTCGGGCATGGCCCAGGGCCGCGTCGCGCAGCTCATGGCGCGGGCGTACCACATCACCGGGGAGGCCCGGTACGCCGACGCGGCCTGGGGCGCCCTCAAGGCGTTCACGGTGCCGGTCGGCCGCGGCGGCGTCGTCAGCGACGTGTGGCCCGGCCTCCGCGAGGACCCCTGGTACGTCGAGCGCGCCTATCCGGGCGAGAACCCGTGGCGCGGGGCCGCCCTCAACGGCTTCATGGTCACGCTGCTCAACCTGCACGGCGCCCAGCCGTACCTGACCTCGCGTCCCGAGCCGCTCGCCTCCGGGCCGCGGGAGCTGCGCGCCCGGCCGCGCGCGGCCGGCGCCGTGCGGGCCGGCCGGCTGGCCGAGGCGCTCGCCCGGACGGGGGAGCGCTCGCTGCGCCGGTACCTGCCGCTGCACGACACCGGGTCGTGGAGCCTCTACGGGCTGCTCACGCCGGGGTGGACCTGGCGGACGCACCTCGCCGACACCGGGTACCACTGCTACCACGTCACGCTGCTGCGGCAGCTCGGGCGCCAGGCGCCCGGGTACGGGTTCGCCGTGGTCGCCCGCCGGTGGGACGGCTACGCGCGCCGCGCCGGGGTGCGCTGCGCGCGCTGACCCGGCGCCGGACGTCAGCTCCCGGAGCCGACCACCTTCGCCTTGATCTCCTCGGCGATGGAGGCCGGGACCTCCTGGTACGCGTGGAACTGCATCGTGAACGTCGCGCGGCCCTGGGTGGCCGAGCGGACCGAGGTGGCGTAGCCGAACATCTGCGACAGCGGCACCTGGGCGTTCACGACCTCCGTCGTGGACCCGCGCGACTCCATGCCGCCGATGCGGCCCCGGCGCGAGGTGAGGTCGCCGACCACGGTGCCGACGAAGTCCTTCGGCACGACCACCTCGACCGCCATGATCGGCTCGAGGAGGGCCGGGGACGCCCGCTTGACGGCCTCCTTGAGGGCCATCGAGCCGGCGATCTTGAAGGCGATCTCGGACGAGTCCACCTCGTGGTAGGAGCCGTCCACCAGCCGCACCTTGACGTCCACCATCGGGAAGCCGGCGACGACGCCGCCCTCCAGCGCCTCCTGGATGCCCTGGTCGACCGCGGGGATGTACTCCTTCGGGATGGAGCCACCGACGATCTTGCTCTCGAACTCGTAGCCCTTGCCCTGCTCGTTCGGCTCGACGTCGATGTAGACGTGGCCGAACTGGCCGCGGCCACCGGTCTGGCGGACGAACCGGCCCTCCACCTTCTGGACGGCCTTGCGGATCGTCTCGCGGTAGGCGACCTGCGGGTTGCCGACGTTGGCGTCCACGCCGAACTCCCGCATGAGGCGGTCCACGATGATCTCGAGGTGGAGCTCGCCCATGCCGGAGATGACCGTCTGGCCGGTCTCCTCGTCGGTGCGCATGCGGAAGGTCGGGTCCTCGTCGGAGAGCCGCTGGAGCGCCGTGGTCAGCTTCTCCTGGTCCTGCTTGGTCTTCGGCTCGATGGCGAGGTGGATGACCGGCTCGGGGAAGGTCATCCGCTCGAGGATCACCGGGTCCGACGGGTCCGTCAGCGTGTCGCCGGTGGTCGTCGACTTGAGGCCGACCGCCGCGACGATGTCGCCGGCCGAGACCGACTCGACGTCCTCGCGGTGGTTCGCGTGCATCATCAGGAGGCGGCCGACGCGCTCCTTGCGGTCCTTGGTCGCGTTGATGATGCCGGTGCCGCTGGCCATCGTCCCGGAGTAGACGCGCAGGTAGGTGAGGCGGCCGACGTACGGGTCGCTCATGACCTTGAAGGCGAGGGCCGCGAACGGGGCGTTCGGGTCGGCCTCGCGGGTGATCTCGTCCTCGGTGCCCGGGATCGTGCCGGCGGCCGCCCGGACGTCGAGCGGCGACGGAAGCAGGTCCACGACGGCGTCGAGGAGCGGCTGCACGCCCTTGTTCTTGAAGGAGGAGCCGCAGAGCACCGGGGTGATCGCGATGGCGAGCACGGCGCTGCGGATGGCGGCGACCAGGCGGTCCTTCTCGATCTCCTCGCCCTCGAGGTAGAGCTCGGCGAGCTCGTCGTCGTGGTCGGCGAGGGCGGCGATGAGCGTCTCGCGGGCCATCTCGGCCTCGTCCGCCATCTCGGCCGGGATGTCGGCGATCTCGAAGTCGGTGCCGAGGTCGTCCTTGTAGAGGATGGCCTTCATCCCGATGAGGTCGACGATGCCGCGGAGGTCGGCCTCCGCGCCGATCGGCAGCTGGATCGGGATGGCGTTGGCGCCGAGGCGGTCGACCATCGTCTGGACGGCCTTCTCGAAGTCCGCGCCGATGCGGTCCATCTTGTTGACGTAGGCGATGCGCGGCACGCCGTAGCGGTCGGCCTGGCGCCACACGGTCTCGCTCTGCGGCTCGACGCCGGCGACCGAGTCGAACACGGCGACCGCGCCGTCGAGGACGCGCAGGGAGCGCTCCACCTCGATGGTGAAGTCGACGTGGCCCGGCGTGTCGATGATGTTGATGCGGTGGTCGCGCCAGAAGCAGGTCGTCGCGGCGGACGTGATCGTGATGCCGCGCTCCTGCTCCTGCGCCATCCAGTCCATGGTGGCCGCGCCCTCGTGCACCTCACCCATCCGGTGCGTGCGCCCGGTGTAGTAGAGGATGCGCTCGGTGGTGGTGGTCTTCCCGGCGTCGATGTGCGCCATGATCCCGATGTTCCGGGTCTTCTCGAGGGAGACCTTCTTCGCCGTCGTCGTCACGCCCTCTCACCTCGTCCACGTCGTCCGCGGGCCGCGTCGCGGCCGCTCACGGGAGTTCCACCGTCCACCCACCGGCCCCGCCGCGAACGGCGGGGCCCCTTCCTGCTACCAGCGGTAGTGCGCGAACGCCTTGTTCGCCTGCGCCATCCGGTAGAGGTCGTCCTTGCGCTTGAAGGCGCCGCCCTGCGAGCCCAGCGCGTCGAGCAGCTCGTTGGCGAGCCGCTCGCTCATCTGCTTCTCGCGCCGCTCACGGGCGTACCGCACCAGCCACCGGATCGCGAGGGTGCGGCCGCGGCGGGCCGGGACCTCGATCGGCACCTGGTAGGTCGCGCCGCCGACACGGCGGGACTTGACCTCGAGGGCCGGGGTGACGTTGCGGACCGCCTCCTCCATGACGGCGACCGGGTCGCGCCCGGTGCGGTCGCGGATGCGCTCGAGCGCGCCGTAGACCACGCCCTCGGAGGTGGACTTCTTGCCGTCCTTGAGCACCTTGTTCACGAGCTGCGTGACGAGTGCGCTGTTGTAGACGGGGTCCGGGTCGAGCGGACGCCTGGTGATGACTGCTCTGCGCGGCATTACTTGGGCGTCTTCGCGCCGTACTTGGAGCGACCCTTGCGGCGGTCCGCGACGCCGGCGGCGTCGAGGGCGGCACGGATCACCTTGTAACGCACACCCGGCAGGTCGCGCACACGCCCCCCGCGGACCAGGACCACCGAGTGCTCCTGGAGGTTGTGGCCCTCACCCGGGATGTAGGAGGAGATCTCCATGCCGTTGGTGAGGCGCACGCGGGCCACCTTCCGGAGCGCCGAGTTCGGCTTCTTCGGGGTGGTCGTGTAGACGCGGGTGCAGACACCGCGCTTCTGCGGCGCACCGCGGAGCGCGGGGGTCGAGACCCGGCTTGACTTGGGGCGTCGGCCCTTGCGGACCAGCTGATTGATCGTGGGCACAGGTGCCTTTTTTCGAGCGCGACAGGACAAAGCGCCGCAGAGCGGCCGGGGAAACCTAGCACGACGCCGCCGGGCGCTCCACCGGCCGCCGGGGTCACACGGTCGGCTCGGCGGACTCCAGGACGAGGGTGGCCTCCGTGCGCAGCGAGAACGTCCCCCGGATCTCCATCTCGATCTCCCACCGCAGGGGCAGGGCGAGTGCCGGGGACCACCAGATCACGTCCACGCGCCGGCCCGGGTGGACGCCGCCGGTGTCCCCCACCGTCCGGATCACGCGGGTCGCGTACCGGCGCCCCTCCAGCTCCACCGCCTCGGACCGCTCGACGACGCTGGTGGTGGTGACCGGCAGCGACCCCGCCCGGTAGGAGGAGCTCCAGGTGCGGCCGACGGTGAGCGGCCGCAGGAGGCGGATGGCCGGGGGCTCGATGTCGCGCCGGTCGTCCCGGCCGACGCCGAGGAACGTGACCTCGGTGCGGCGCCACGTCTCCATGGTCCGCTTCGGCCCGACGCGCAGGCGCACCACCTCGACGTGCTCCTCGCTGATGTCGAGCTCCTCGGTATAGCCGCCCGGGGAGGGGGTGATGACGTACCGGGCGCGGTCCGGCAGGCCGCGGTCGATGTCGACCGGCCCGGCGCCGCCGCTCTCGGTGCCGGTCTGGTGGAAGGTGTAGACGCCGGCCCGCGGCACGCCCGGCCGGGCCGCGGCGGGACCGCCGCCCTCGCGGTAGGTCTCCAGCGCGCGCTCCTCGCTGACCTCGGTGCTGGAGCCGGCCCGCTCCCAGGCCCAGATGCCCGCGCCGACCGCCGCGATCAGGAGGAGGACGCCGACGACCCGCCAGGGCCGGGGGAAGATGCCGGGGAACACCGCGGCGACTCTAGTGCAACCCTCCCGGGCTGCGATCGACAACGCGCATTGCAGGGGAAACACGCGCCCGGTGGTACCGTCGGAGCCCGATGACGAGCCGACGCCGACGACGCCGCGAGGCGCGCCACTGCTGCCCTGCCTGCGCGGCGTCCCTCGGCACGCGCCGGCACCACCGGCCGCGGCCGCCGTTCGCGTGGCTCGGCCTGCTGGCCCTGGTGGGCGCGCTCGTCCCCGTGGCCGCGATGGACGGCGGGGGCGCGGACCGCGCCGTCGCCGCGACGGCCGTGACGATCGAGGACGGCCCGCCGGTGACGCCGCCCGCCCGCGACCCGGAGCCGCAGCAGCCCTCGCCCTCGTCCCGGCCCGCGCGGCCGCCGGTCGAGTGGCGCGAGAGCCTCGCCCTCGGCGGCCCGAACGGCGGCTCCCTGCAGAACGGCGTGCGCCTCCCGTCCGAGGGCGTCGGCTACTACACGTACAACCCCGCCACCCAGACCCCGCCCGGCGGCGAGGACCGCACCTGGGGCACGGCCGCCCTGGTGCGCGACCTCACCGAGCTGGGCGTCTGGTGGGAGGCCACCTTCCCGGCGCAGCCGCGCCTCGGCATCGGCGACCTGTCACGCCCCCACGGCGGCTCGTTCACCGGCCCGGGCGTGGGCCACGCCTCGCACCAGAACGGCCTCGACGTGGACATCCGCCTCCCGCGCGCCGACGGCGTCGAGGGCTCGGCGAACCCGTCGAACTACGACCGCGAGCTGACGCAGGCGGTCGTGGACCGCCTCATCGCCCAGGGCGCGTCGCTGGTGCTGATCGGGCCGAGCCTGGACCTCCACGGCCCGTCCGGGGTCGTCGTCCGCTGGCCCGCGCACGACGACCACCTGCACGTCCGCTTCCCCGACCCGGACGGCACCGGCAACTAGCGTCGCGGCGTCGGAGAGTCCCGCTCCGGGTAGGGAGCGTGGGTGCCGACCGGGCTCCTCGACCTCCCCGCCGTGATCGGGCCCGGGCCCGAGGCGCCCGACGCCTGGGCCCTCGGCCTGCTGTTCGTGGGCGCCGCCGTCATGGCGGCGATCGTCGCCCTCACCCACCAGCGCACCCGCGCCTTCGCGCCGGCCGTCGTGTACCTCGTGCTCGGCCTGCTGGGCGCCGCGGGCGCCTCCCTCCTGGGCTTCGGGTGGCTCGACGTGATGGACGACGCCCTCATCGTGGAGCGGGTGGCCGAGCTCGCCGTGATCGTGGCCCTGTTCGCCACCGGCATGCGGCTCGACCGGCCCCTCGGGTGGCGGCGCTGGCGCTCGACGATCGTGCTGCTCGCCGTCGTGATGCCGGTGACGATCGCGGCCGTCGCGGCGTTCGGCGCCCTGGCGATGGGCCTCTCCGCCGGGGCCGCCATCGTCCTGGGCGCCGTGCTCGCGCCCACCGACCCGGTGCTCGCCGGCGACCTCGGCGTCGGGCCGCCCGGCGAGGGGGAGCACGACGACGCCGAGCGCGAACCCTCCTTCGCGCTCACCTCCGAGGCCGGGCTCAACGACGGGCTCGCCTTCCCCTTCGTCTACCTCGGCCTCGTGGTCGCGGCCGGCTGGGGCGCCGGGGACATCGGCGCCTGGCTGGCGTGGGACGTCGCGTACGCGATCGCGGCGGGGGTCGCCATCGGCGCCGTCGGGGGCCGCCTCATCGCCGAGGTGGCGACCCGGCTGCGCGAGCGCGACCTGCTGGCGGCGGAGCTGGACGGGTGGGCGGCGGTCGCGGCCGTCCTGGCGATCTACGGCGTCGCCCAGGTGGCCGGCGCCTACGGCTTCCTCGCGGCCTTCGCCGGCGGCCTGGCGTTCCGCCGGCGCGAGCGCGACCACGAGTACAGCCACGGCGTCCACGCCGGCGCCGCCACCCTGGAGCGGGTGCTGGAGCTCGCGGTGATCCTGCTGCTCGGCAGCCTGGTGACCATCGACGGGCTCGGCGTGCCCGGCGTCGCCGGCTGGCTGCTGGCGCCGTTCCTGCTCCTGGTGGTGCGGCCCCTCGCCTGCGCCGTCGCCCTGCTCGCCACGCCCCTCGACCGCGGGGAGCGCCTCTGGGTCGGGTGGTTCGGCGTGCGCGGGGTGGGGTCCCTCTACTACGCGGCCGCGGTCGTGGAGGCGGGGGTGCTCGCGGCCGGCGAGGCGGAGGCCGTGATCTGGACGACGATCGCCGTCGTGGCGGTCTCCGTCCTGGTCCACGGCGTCAGCGGGACCCCCCTGACACGGCGCCTGGAGGCGCGGCGGGCCTGAACGACGACGGCCCGGGCGTCATGCCCGGGCCGTCGCGGTGGTGCCTGATGGTGCGCCGGAGGCGCCCCGGGACTACTCGTCCAGGTCGAGCTCCGGGCCGAACGAGTACGTCTGGCCGTCGCCGTCGCCGATGCCCAGCAGGGCGTCGTCGTCGGCGTCGGAGAACGGCTCGTCGAGGTCGAACTCCAGCAGCGCCGGGGCGCGCCGGACGGCCTCGATCTCGAGCTGGCGGTACCGCTTGAGGCCGGTCGCCGCCGGGATCAGCTTGCCGATGATCACGTTCTCCTTCAGGCCGCGCAGGCGGTCGACCTTGCCCTCGAGGGCGGCGTCGGTGAGCACCTTCGTGGTCTCCTGGAAGGAGGCCGCCGACAGGAACGACTCCGTGGC
This sequence comes from Thermoleophilia bacterium, assembly GCA_050249835.1. Classification (GTDB taxonomy): domain Bacteria; phylum Actinomycetota; class Thermoleophilia; order Miltoncostaeales; family Miltoncostaeaceae; genus Miltoncostaea. The sequence continues at coordinate 2,363 of JBFWPT010000031.1, read as the reverse complement.
CAGCGAGGCCTTGGTGATGCCCAGGATGAGGGGCTCCACCGCCGCCTGCACGCCCTCGGCCGCCCGGTCGATCTCGCTGTCCGCCCCGGTGAACTCGCCCGACTCGCGCTTCTCGAGCAGCTGCTCGCGGATGCGCTCGGCCGCGCGGGTGTTCTCCCGGTAGAGGACCGGCTTGTCGACCATCTGGCCGTGCAGGAACTGCGTGCCGCCCGGGTCGTCGACCCGCACCTTGCGCAGCATCTGCCGGACGATCAGCTCGATGTGCTTGTCGTTGATGTCCACGCCCTGCGACCGGTACACGTTCTGGACCTCGCTCACGAGGTACAGCTCGGTCTTGGTGGAGGGGTCGCGGGTCGCCTCGGCGGCCTGGAAGCGCTGCCCCGGGACCACCTCGGCGCCGGCCTCGATCACCGGACGCGGACGGTCGGAGGGCAGCCGCAGCCAGCGCTGCGAGATGCCCGCCTCGGTCTCGACGTCCACGCGGACCCAGTCGCCCTTCTCCTCCTTGACCTTCGTGACCGTGCCCTGCACGCCCAGCGCCACGCCCGGGCGCGAGCCCAGGATGTCGGCCGGGAAGGCCGACCCGGTGCTGAGGAGGTCGCCGGCCTCGACCCACTGGCCGTCGTCCACCGTGATCTGCGTGCGGCGCATGACCGGGAACGTGTGCTCGCGCAGCGGCGCCCGGGTCGCGCCCGTGCCGGCGTCGTCCTGCTCGATGTACTCCGGCTCGACCACCGTGAGGTGGGCCGACCCGGGGCGGGTCTCGTCGTCCGTGATCCGCACCCAGCCGTCGACCGGGGCCACGTGGGCCTGGGCCTTCGGCTTGCGGGCCTCGAACAGCTCGACGACGCGCGGGAGGCCGTGCGTGATGTCGGCGCCGGCGACGCCGCCGGTGTGGAACGTGCGCATGGTGAGCTGGGTGCCCGGCTCGCCGATGGACTGCGCGGCGATGATGCCCACCGCGTCGCCCGGCTCGGTGAGGCGCCCGGAGGCCGGGTTGCGGCCGTAGCACCGGGCGCAGATCCCCACCTCGGAGCGGCACTTCACGGGCGAGCGCACCGTCACGACGGCGTCGTGCGGGCGCCCGTCCTTGTCGCGGAGGTCCGTGTTCAGCTTCTGGCCGTCGGCCGTGGAGACCAGGTGGCCGCGGGTGACCGCCGCCACGTCCTCGGCCTCGTCGGAGGCGGGCTCCGGCCGCAGGTCGAGCAGCACCTCGCCGGTGATCCGGTCGACGACCGGGCCGAGCAGGACCCGGCCGGGGAGGCTCGGGTTGAGGGCGTTGTCGTCGCGGAAGACCGGGACCTCGATGCCCTCGGTCGTGCCGCAGTCCAGCTCACGGACGATCACGTCCTGGGACACGTCGACCAGGCGCCGGGTGAGGTAGCCGGAGTCGGCGGTCTTCAGGGCCGTGTCGGCGAGGCCCTTGCGGGCGCCGTGGGTCGAGATGAAGTACTCGAGGACCGAGAGCCCCTCCATGAAGTTGCTCTTGATCGGGCGCTCGATCGTCTCGCCCTTCGGGTTGTTCATGCAGCCGCGCATGCCGGCGAGCTGGCGGATCTGCTTGAACGATCCGCGCGCCCCGGAGTTGGCCATCATGTAGATCGGGTTGAGCCGGTAGAGGTGCTTCTGCATCGCGTCCGCGACCTCGTCGGTGGCCTGCTCCCAGAGCTTCACGACCTCCTCGTGACGCTCCTCGGGGCTCATCTCGCCCAGGCCGAAGAACTCCTCGACCTCCTCCACCTTCGCGTCGTACTTGGCGATGATCTCGGGCTTGGTGGGCGGGACGACGATGTCGTTCTTGCTCACCGTGAGGCCGGAGTCGGTGGCGTAGCGGAAGCCGAGGGCCTTGAACGAGTCGAGGACCATCGACACGGCCGTCGCGCCGTAGACGTTCACGAGCTCCTCGATGAAGTCGCCGGTGTGGCGCTTCGTGAGCGTCTCGTGGAACTCCGGGAACGGGCGCTCGGCGAGCTCCTCGACGCCGACGACGTCCTCCAGGGCCTCGCGCACCTCGTGGTTGAAGACCACGCGGCCGGGGGTCGTGATGCGGCGGGCGCCGTCCGGGCCGCGCATCTCGATGAGGTCCTGCAGGCCGATCGCGCGCTGGTCGAGCGCCGCGAACAGGCCCTCGGGGCTCCGGAAGACGCGCGGGGCCGCGATGCCGTCGAAGGGCTTGGTGCTCCAGTCGCCGCCGTCGAACTTGCCCTCGGTGCCCTTGGGCAGCTCGAACTTCCGCGACTCGATGTTCCAGAGGTCGGCGACCTCGGTGTCGCGGCCCTCCGCCTCGTCGCCCTTCTTGCGGACCGAGATGACCCGCGAGTAGGTGAGGTAGTAGAGGCCGAGGATCATGTCCTGGCTGGGCA
>JBFWPT010000030.1:0-46734 GCA_050249835.1 Thermoleophilia bacterium | reverse complement strand
CACCCCGCGCTTGCCGCTCACGTGGTCGTGGAGGTTGCCGACCGGCACCAGGGACCGGCTCTCGAGGTCGCGGTAGCTCATGCCCCGGGCGGCGAGGGCCGCCCGCAGCGCCGCCCCGAAGGGCTCGTTGGACCAGGGGGGCGCGTCCGGTGCGCTCACGCGGCCGAGCGTAGCGGGCGGACGGGGTTACGGGCGGGCGCCGACGCGGTCGTTACGATGCCCGGAGCCGTATGACCAGCCCCTCCCCTCCCCCCGACGGGCCCGTGGACCAGCCGACCGCGCCGGTCGAACCCCTGCCGGACGCCGGGGACGCCACCACCGAGGCGCCGGCCAAGCGGCGCTGGATGCCGCGGCGCAACACCGCCGCGCCCGCGCCCGACGCGGCCGGCGCGGCCGGCGACGAGGCGCCCGCGGAGGCCCCGGCGGAGGCTCCCGCGCCCGACGCCGTCGCCGCCCCGTCGCCCGAGGCGATGACCGACGCGCGCACCAGCGGCAGCCCCCGGTCCCTGCGCCGCGACCGCCGCAAGCTCATCACCCGCCGCGAGGAGGCCGTCTACCACCTCGGCGGGCTCGCCTTCGAGCTGTACCGGCGCGACATGCTCACCGAGGAGGTCATGCGCAGGCGGGCCGGCGAGGTCGCCGAGATCGACGACACGGTGCGCGACATCGACGTCCGCCTGGGCGAGATCGACCGCGAGCGGCGCGACCGCCGGCGCGGCGAGCCGGCCGACACGTCGGCGGGCTGCTGCCTGGTGTGCCGCACGCCCTTCCAGGCCGAGGCCCGCTTCTGCTGGCAGTGCGGGGCCCAGCTCGTGCCCCCGTCGGTGGGCGACGAGCAGGTCACGGCCGTGATCGCCACCACCCGGCCCGAATCGTGACGCAGGAGCGGCGCACCGGCTGGGAGGAGGCCGACAAGTGGTTCGCGCCGTCCGCCCGCGGGACCGGCGGCACGCCGGCGCCCGAGGACGGGGAGACGGCGCCCGAGCCGCGCTGCGCGGTCTGCGGGGCCGACCTCGAACCCGACCAGACCTACTGCATGGAGTGCGGCTCCCCCACCCCGCTCGCGCCGCGCCTGCGCCGCGGGAGCCGCAACCTGCTGATCCTCGCCGGGGCCGCCGCGATCCTGGGGCTCGGGGCCGGCGCCCTCGCCTTCGCGGTCGCCAACGACGACGACGGCGGCAGCACGGGGACCACGCCCACCGCGCTCACCAGCCCGACCTCCCCCCTGGTGCCGCTCCCGCCGGAGACCGGGCCGCCCACGGGGCCGCTGCCGCCGGACACGTCGTTCACCGTCCCGACCGCCCCGGACACCACCTTCACCACGCCGACCACGCCCACGACCGGCTTCGACACCGTGACCGGGCCGGGCACGGACGGCCTCCCACCGATCGACACGGGCGGTGACACCTCGACGGACGTCGTCCCGCCGCCGGTCGACGACCCGACGACCGACCCGGACACCGGCGGGGGCTCGGACTGGCCCCCCGGCGAGACCGCCTGGACGGCGATCCTGTCGTCGGTGCGCAGCGAGGGCGACGCCCGCGCCGCCAAGGAGCGGGTCGCCGCCACCGGGGAGCCGGCCGGCGTCCTCTTCTCGTCCGACTTCCCGGACCTGCAGCCCGGGTACTGGGTCGTCTTCTCCGGCACTTACCAGGACCGCGGCGAGGCGATCGCGCAGGCCACCCTGCTGCGGCCGGACTTCCCCGGCGCCTACGCGCGGCAGCTGAGCGGGTGAGCGCCGGCCGCGTCGTCCTGATCACCGGCGCCTCGAGCGGCATCGGCGCCGCGACCGCGCGGGCGGTGGCGGAGGGCGGCGCGCGGGTGGTGCTCGCGGCGCGGTCCGAGGACGCCATCGACGCGCTCGCCGCCGAGCTGGGCGGGCCGTCGCGCGCCCTCCCCGTGGTGTGCGACGTGACCGAGTGGGAGGACCAGCGGCGGATGGTGAGCCGGGCCCTCGACGCGTTCGGGCAGATCGACGTGGCGTTCGCCAACGCGGGGTTCGGCGCCAAGCGCGGGTTCCAGGCCGAGTCCCCGGAGCACTGGCGCAGCATGGTGCTCACCAACGTGTACGGCGCCGCCCTGACGGTGCGCGCGTGCATGGACGCTCTCCGCGCCCGCCGGGGCCACCTGCTGCTGATGGGCTCGGTCGCCGGGCGCAAGGTGCCGCCGGGCTCGGTCTACGGCGCGACCAAGTGGGCGGTCACGGCGATGGCCGAGGCCGCCCGCCAGGAGCTCCACGGCAGCGGCGTCCGCGTCACCCTCGTCTCGCCGGGGACCGTGGAGACGCCGTTCTACGACGACCCGGTCGGCGGGGAGCAGCTCACGGCCGAGGACGTCGCCCGGGCGGTGGCCTTCGCGATCGGCCAGCCGCCCCACGTGGACGTCAACGAGATCCTGATCCGCCCGGTCGTCCAGGAGTTCTGAGGGCCACCCCCACCCGGCGCAGCTCCACGCCCCCGGGTCCCGGCGTCGCCCGCACGCGCACCCGCGCCGCCGCCCCCCGGCGGGCGAGCGGGACGCGGACGGTGCGCCATGCCGCGGTCCCGCGCGCCGAGATCGTCCGGCCCCCGGCCGACAGGCGCACGAGGCCGTCGCCGCGCACCTGCGCCGTGAGCCAGCGCGCGGACCGCGGCGGGCGCACGACCGGCGAGCGGGCGGCGAACGGCTCCTCCGTGAGGCGCAGCACCCGGCGCCCGCGGGCCCCCCTCACGTCGGGCAGGCCGCGCGCCACCGCCCAGCCGGGCAGCGGCGCCGTCACGGGGCCCACCCGGTGGACCTCCAGGGTGGTGCCGAGGGCGGGCACCGGGTCGAGCACGATCCGCACGGTGGTCCCGGCGAGCGCGGCCACCCCCACGGCGAGGGCCTGCTTGCGCCGCCCGGGCTCCACGGCCCCCAGGTCGATCTCGGGCCCCCCGGCCTCCGGCCGCGCCCGCACCAGCACGAGGCCCTCCCCGCCGGGCGACCGCAGGGCGACGCGCAGGGTCTGGGCGCCCGCGGGCAGGGCGAGCGGCGGCGAGACCAGCGTGACGTTGCCGCGCACCTGCACCCCGCGGCCGGCGGCGAGCGGCGTGGGGACGTCCGCGCCGAGCACCTCCCACCCGGTCAGCCCGGCGACCAGGTCGCCGTTGACGGGGCCCGGCGACAGCACCGCGGGCGCGGCCGTCACGAGGCCGGCGGGCGCGGCGGTGGCGGGGGCCGCCCCGAGGGCGAGCGCCCCGAGGGCGATGACGAGCGGTCGGACGGGGTCCCCCCGGTAGAGTCGGGCGCGATGATAGAGGCGGACCTCGCGACCCCGGAAGGCGCCCTGGTCGGGGTCGACGTGGGAGGCACCTTCACGGACGCGGTCGTCGTGGCCGGCGGCCGCCTCGTCACGGCGAAGGTCCCGACGACGCCCGAGGATCAGAGCGAGGGGGTCGTCGCCGGGGTCCTGGCCGCGCTGGAGCGGGCCGGCCTGCCGCCCTCGGCCGTCGCGCGCTTCTGCCACGGCATGACCGTGGGGACCAACGCGCTCCTGGAGGGCCGCGGCGCCCGCACCTCGCTCGTCGCCACCGAGGGGTTCGGGGACGTCCTGGAGCTGCGGCGGCAGACCCGCGCGCACCTGTACCGGCTCGACGCGCATCACCCCGACCCGCTGGTGCCCCACGAGCGCGCCCACGAGGTGCGCGAGCGCTGCGGGCCGGAGGGCGTCATCACGCCGCTCGACCCGGCCTCGCTGGAGGCGGTGGTCGAGGCGGTGCGCGCCGACGGCGCGGAGGCCGTCGCCGTGGGCCTCCTGTTCGCCTTCGCGCACCCCGAGCACGAGCGGGACGTGGCCCGCGCGCTGCGCGAGGCGCTGCCGGACGTCCACGTGAGCGCCTCCTCGGACGTGCTCGCCGAGATCCGGGAGTACGAGCGCATCTCGACGACCGTGGTGGACGCCTACCTGACGCCGGTGCTCCGGACCTACCTGGGCCGGCTGGCGGAGCGCACGGCGGACGCGGGCATCCCGGAGCCCGCGATCATGCAGTCGAGCGGCGGGGTGCTACCGGTGGCCGACGCGGCCGAGCACGCCGCCTGGACCGTTCTGAGCGGGCCCGCGGGCGGGGTGATCGGGGCCGCGCGGCTCGCCGCCGAGCAGGGGTCCCGGCTGGCGCTCACGTTCGACATGGGGGGCACCTCCTGCGACGTGGCCCTCGTCCGCGACGGGGCGCCCGCGCGCACGGGCTCCACGGTCATCGCCGGCCACCCCCTGCACCTGCCGATGCTCGACGTGGCGACCGTGTCGGCCGGGGGCGGGTCCATCGCCTGGGCCGACTCCGGCGGGGCGCTGCGCGTGGGCCCGCGGTCGGCGGGCGCCCGGCCCGGCCCGGCCGCGTACGGGCACGGCGGCACCGAGCCCACGGTCACCGACGCCGACGTCGTGCTCGGCCGGCTCCCCGCCGACCGCGTGCTGGGCGGCAGCGTCCACCTGGACCGCGACGCCGCGGAGGCGGCGGTCGGGCGCCTCGCAGACCGCCTCGGGATGGGCCTGGAGGAGTGCGCGGAGGGGATCGTCACGGTCGCGGTCCAGGAGATGGTGCGCGCCCTGCGGCTCGTGAGCGTCGAGCGCGGCGAGGACCCGCGCGAGGCCGTCCTCATCGCCTTCGGCGGCGCCGGCCCCCTGCACGCCTGCCCCGTCGCCGAGGAGCTCGGCATCACCCGCGTGCTGGCGCCGCCCGCGGCGGGGGTGCTGGCGGCGCTCGGGCTCGTCGTGGCCGGCGAGCGGCGCGACTACGTCCAGACGGTCCTGCGCCCGGTCGATGCCGGCGAGGACCTCGCCGGGCTGCTCGCGCCGCTGCGGGCGCGCGCCGAGGACGAGATCCCCGGGGCGGGCCACGCCGCGGCGGCGGACGTGCGGTACGCCGGCCAGAGCCACCACCTCACGGTGCCGTGGGACCCCGGCCGCCCGGAGGCCGACCTGGCGGCCACCTTCCACGCGGCCCACCGCGAGCGCTTCGGCGACGCCGACGAGGACCGGGCCGTGGAGGCGGTCACCCTGCGCCTCGCCGCCGAGCGCCCCGGGGCCGACCCCGAGATCGCGCCCGGGACGCCGGGCGACCCCGTCACCGGCCCCGCGGTGATCCCCATGGACGGCGCCACCTGCTGGGTGGCCGAGGGGTGGACGGCCCGGGCCGACGCGATGGGCGTGATCGTGATGGAGCGGACCGCGTGAGCCTCGACCCCGTCACGCTCCAGGTGATGGCCAACGCGCTGCGCGCCGTGGCCGAGGAGATGGAGGCGGCCCTCGTGCGCAGCGCGTTCAGCCCCAACATCAAGGAGCGCCGGGACTGCAGCACCGCCCTCTTCGACGCCGGGGGGCGCATGGTGGTGCAGTCGGCGTCGATCCCGGTGCACCTGGGGGCGATGCCGGAGGCGGTCGACGCCGTCCGCGCGCGCGGCGCCGCGCCGGGCGAGGTCTGGATCGTCAACGACCCCTACCGGGGCGGCACGCACCTGCCGGACCTCACGATGATCGCCCCCGTGGAGATCGGCGGCGCCGTGGCGGCCTACTCCGTCACCCGCGCCCACCACGCCGACATCGGCGGCATGGCCCCCGGGAGCATGCCCGCGGGGTCGCGGGAGCTGCTGCAGGAGGGCCTGGTGGTGCCCCCGGTGCGCCTCGTCGCCGGCGACACGACGTCGCGCGACGTGCTCGACCTGCTGCTCGCCAACACGCGCACGCCGGGCGAGCGCGAGGGCGACCTGCGCGCGCAGCTCGCGGCCCATCGCCTCGCCGGCCGGCGGCTGGCCGAGGTGGCCGAGCGCCACGGCGCCGGCCGCGTGCGGGAGGCGTTCGACGACCTCTTCGACTACGCCGAGCGCCGCACCCGCGCGGCGATCTCCGCGATGCCCGACGGGCGCCACACGGCCGAGGAGGCCCTGGAGGGCGACGGCATCGCCGACGGCGACCTCTGGATCCGCGTGGCCGTCACCATCGACGGCGACAGCCTGACCGTCGACTTCACCGGCACCGACCCCGCCGGGCCGGGCAACTGCAACTGCCCGCCCGCCGTCACGCGGTCGGCCGTCTACTTCGTCGTGCGCTGCCTCACCGACCCGGACATCCCCGCGTCGGCGGGCGCGTTCGCCCCCGTGCGCGTCGTCGCGCCCGAGGGGACCCTCGTGAACGCGTCCTGGCCGTCCGCGGTGGCCGGGGGCAACGTGGAGACCTCCAGCCGCATCGTCGACGCGGTGTTCGCCGCGATGGGCGGCGCGGTGGACGTCCCCGCCCAGGGCCAGGGCACGATGAACAACCTGACCGTCGGGGGCGCGGGCTTCACCTACTACGAGACCCTCGGCGGCGGCCAGGGCGCCTCGCCCACCGCGGACGGCCCCTCGGCGGTCCACGTCGCCATGAGCAACACGCTCAACACGCCGGTCGAGGCCCTGGAGACCGCCTATCCGCTGCGCGTCGAGGCCTACCGGCTGCGGCGCGGATCCGGGGGCGACGGCGCCCGGCGCGGCGGCGACGGCGTGGAGCGGCGGCTGCGCGTGCTGGTGGACGCGGAGGCGTCCGTCATCAGCGAGCGGCGGCGGCGGGGGCCGGCGGGGCGCGACGGCGGCGCGGACGGGGCGCCGGGGCGCAACACGCTGGACGGCGCGGAGCTGCCGTCCAAGTGGCGCGGGACGGTGCGCGCCGGGCAGGTGCTGGGCATCGAGACGCCCGGCGGCGGCGGGCACGGGGCCCCGCCCGCCTGAGACGTCAGGGGCTGGCGGCGCTCCCGTTGTCGGCCAGGTCGGTCCCCACGAGCACGAGGACGTCGGCCTCGCCGATGTCGGCGTCCGTGAAGCCGTCGAGCGGAGGCGCCCGCTTGATGCCGAGCTCCTGCGCGACGCTCCAGGCGATCCGGCGGTTGCCCTCCGTGAACATCACCACGGACTCGTCCCGCGTGGTCGGGGCGTTCGCGATGGTGCCGGTGGTCCACCCCTCGTTCTGCAGGAGGGGCGCGACGCCCTCGCCGGCCGCGCCCTGCACGCCGCTCGCGTTGAACACGGCCACCGTGTAGAGCGTCTTGTCCGTGACCTCCTCCGGCTCGTCGGGGACGAGCGTGGCGTCCACCGGCCGCTCCGGCGCCGTGGTCGCGGTGCGGGCGGTCTGCGTCTGGGTGGGGGTGTTCCCCGTGTCCGCCGTGGTGCCGCTGCCGTCGTCGCGGATGAAGAGGTACCAGACCCCGCCGATCGCCACGAGCAGCACCAGGACGACCGCGCCGATCGCCCCGGCGGTGCGGAGCTGGTCGCGCCCGGTGCCGGACGGCGTGCCCTCGGAGAGCTTCTGCCGGGCCTGGAGCTCGGCGATGCGCTGGAGGGGCGCCTCGACCGCCGCGTCACCGGTCCGTTCGAGCTTGTCCTCCAGGCGCCGGATCTGCCGCCCCTGGCGGATGGCGACCACGATGAGCGCGACCACCCCGAAGATGGAGAGGATGGCCGCGGACGGCGCGACGAGGTCTATCCAGTCCACGGCGCGGGACGGTAGCAGGTGGCCCGGCCGCCCCCTCGGGGGCGGGTCCCGGCCGCCGTCAGGGAGTTGCGATCACGCTCCGGGAGTGACCCGGTAGGCATCGAAGACCGACTCGACCTGGCGCAGGCCGGAGATGCAGGCCTTGAGCGTCTCGACGTCGCCGACGTCCACGGTGAAGCGGTCGTGGACCATCTGGTCCTCCATCGAGCAGTGCGCCGAGACGATGTTCACCCCCGCCTCGGCGAAGGCCCGGGAGAGGTCCTCCAGGAGGCGGGCACGGTCCCAGGCGTCGATGGCGATCTCGACCCGAAAGCTCTTCTGGTTGGCCCCGCCCCAGTGGACCGGGGTGAAGCGCTCCGGGCTCTTGAGGAGCGCCTTGGCGTTGGGGCAGTCCTCGCGGTGGATGGTGATGCCGCGCCCGAGCGAGATGTAGCCGAGGATCGGGTCGCCCGGGACGGGCTTGCAGCACTTGGCGAGCCGCACGAGGACGTCCGCGAGGCCGTCGATCTCGATGCCGAGGTCGCTGGAGGCGGCCGAGGTGTGCGGCCGGCGGCCGCGCGGCGCGACCGGCGGGGCGTCGTCGGCGACCCCCTGCCCCGCCTTGAGGCGGTGGAGGATCTTGTTGACGACCACCTGGACCGAGGTCTTGCCGAGCCCGAGCGAGATGTAGAACTCGTCGGCCTTCTTGAAGCCCATCTCCTGGATGACCTCCAGGAGCAGCGGCGACCCGGCCAGGCGCTGCGAGGGCAGGCCCGACTTGCGGAGCTGGTCCTGGAGCGCCTCGCGCCCCTTGTGCTCGGCGTCCTCGCGCCGCTCGCGGCGGAAGAACTGGCTGATCTTGGAGCGCGCCTTGGTGGTCGTGACGAGCTGGAGCCAGTCGCGCGAGGGCCCGCGCGGCGCCTTCGAGGTGAGGATCTCGACGAAGTCCCCGGACTGGAGCGTGTAGGTGAGCGGCACGATGCGGCCGTTGACCTTCGCGCCCACGCAGCGGTGGCCGACGTCGGTGTGGACGTCGTAGGCGAAGTCGAGCGGCGTGGCGCCGGCGGGCAGGTCGCGCACCTCGCCCTTCGGCGTGAAGACGTAGACCTCGTCGGAGTAGAGGTCCGACCGCAGGGCCTCGAGGAACTCGCCGGGGTCGTGCGTCTCGCGCTGCCAGTCCATCATCCGCGACACCCACGCCGGCTGGTCGCCCTTGCCCTCCTTGTAGAGCCAGTGGGCGGCGACGCCGAACTCGGCCGTCGCGTGCATGCCGTAGGTGCGGATCTGGATCTCCAGCGGCTTGCCGCCGGGCCCGATCACCGTGGTGTGCAAGCTCTGGTACATGTTGAGCTTGGGCATCGCGATGTAGTCCTTGAAGCGCCCGGGCAGGGGCTTCCAGAGCGAGTGGATGATCCCCACCGCCCCGTAGCAGTCCTTGACCGAGTCGACCAGCACGCGCATCGCGGTGAGGTCGTAGATCTCGTTGAACTCCTTGCCCTTGCGGGTCATCTTCTCGTAGATCGAGTAGAAGTGCTTCGCGCGCCCGGTGATCTCGACGCCGGTGATGCCGACGGCCTCCAGCTCGACGGCCAGGATGCGCCCGGCCTCCGTGATGAACGCCTCGCGGTCCGGCCGGCGCTGGTTGACCATCTGCTGGATCTCGCTGTACCGGCGGGGGTGCAGCGCGGCGAAGGCGAGGTCCTCCAGCTCCCACTTGAGGGAGTGGATGCCGAGGCGGTGGGCCAGCGGCGCGTAGATCTCGAGGGTCTCCTTCGCCTTCTGGATCTGCTTCGGCTTGGTCATGTAGGCCAGCGTCCGCATGTTGTGGAGGCGGTCGGCGAGCTTCACCACCAGCACGCGGATGTCGCTCGACATCGAGACGATCAGCTTGCGGTAGTTCTCGGCCTGGTGCTCCTCCTGGCTCTCGAAGTGGATCTTGGAGAGCTTGGTGACGCCGTCGACCAGGGCGGCGACCTCGGCGCCGAAGGCGGCCTCGATCTCCTCGTGGGTGGCGCTGGTGTCCTCCACCGTGTCGTGCAGCAGCGCCGCGGTGACGGCCGTGCCGTCGAGGCCGAGGCCGGCGCAGATGCGCGCGCACCCGAGCGGGTGGGTGATGAAGGGCTCGCCCGAGTTGCGGAGCTGCTCGCGGTGGTGGCGCTCGGCGAAGGCGTAGGCGCGGCGGATGGCGTCGCGGTCCACGTCGGGGTGGTGGTCCGCGACCTCCGTGATGACCTGCTCCAGCTCCGGCACCGCCGGGGCGAGCGCGAGATCCAGGTCTGCGAGGTCCTTCGCCATGCACGAACGATACCGCCCCTGTCCACGGAGGCGGTACCGGGGGTCAGGCGGCGGGCGGGTCCTCCATCGCGTCCCGCACCACCATCGCGGCGGCGATGGCGCCCGCCGCGATCGCGGTCGAGACCTGCGGCATGTGGGGCGCGACGTCGCCGGCGGCGTAGAGCCCGGGGACGCCGGTGCGGCGCATGGCGTCCACCGTGACGCCCTTCACGGGCTCGGCGGCGGCGCCGAGGGCCGTCGCGAGGGCGTCGTTGGGGACCATGGCCGTCGCGACCATGACCCCGTCGCGGGGCAGGCGGCCGCCGTCGTCGAACAGGACGGCCACCAGAACGGGGCGCCCGTCCGGGCCGGGGGCGGTCTCCAGGCGGGTCACGCGGCGCGTCTCGATACCGATGCCCCGGGGGCCGAGGCGCTCCCGGTCGGAGGGGGTCGGCTCACGGCCATCGGTCAGGAGGACGAGGTCGTCCGTCCAGCGGCTCAGCAGCAGCGCCCGCTCGGCGAGGGGCTCCTCGGCGCCCACGAGCACGGCGAGGGGGCGGCCGCGCACCTCGTGACCGTGGCAGAACGGGCAGTGGAAGGCGGTGTCGCCCCAGAGGTCCGCCAGGCCGGGGATCCCGGGGGGCGTGTAGGCCATGCCCGTCGCCAGGATCACCCGGGTCGCGTGGACGTCGCGGCCCGAGGCGAGGGTGAGGGTGAAGCCCTCGTCGTCGCGCGTCCCGCCGGTGACCTTGTCCGTGACCCTGTCGACGTCGTCCAGCGCGTCCAATTGGTCGCGCCCCGCCGCGTAGAGGTCCTCCGGTGCGCCGGTGAAGCCCAGCAGGCCCCCGACGGCGTGGGCCGGCAGGTTGCTCTGGCGTCCCGCGTCGACCACCAGGGTCGGCACGAGCGCCCGTCCCAGCACCAGGGCGGCGCTCAGGCCCGCGGCCCCGCCGCCCACCACGACGCATCCGTATGTGCTCCCGTTCGTCTCCATGCAACCATGATGGGCGGGCCGGGCGCGTCTGGCAATGGCGCGTGCCGATCTGGCAAACTCGGTCCATGCAGATGCATGATGAGGTCCGCTCCCGCCTCCGGGCCATCCGCCGCTCCCGGGGGCTCACCCTCGCCGAGGTCGCCGAGCGCGCCGGGATGGCCGTCTCGACGCTGAGCCGCCTCGAGACCGGCACCCGGCGCATCGCGCTCGACCACATCCCCCCGCTCGCAGCCGCCCTCGGGGTGAGCGCCGACGACCTGCTCGGGGCGAAGCCCCCCGACCCCCGGGTGCGCCACCAGCCGCCGCACGAGCACGACGGCATCACGTTCTGGCCGCTCACCGCCTCCACCCCGCCCGGCGCCCCGCGGGCCTTCAAGATGCGCATCAGCGCGTCGCGCACCCCCGACCCGAACCCCCGCACCCACGAGGGCCACGAGTGGCTCTACGTGCTCTCGGGCCGGGTGCGGCTCATCCTGGGCGACGCCGAGGTGGAGGCCGGCCCCGGCGAGGCGCTGGAGTTCAGCACCCTCACCCCCCACTGGATCGGAGCCATCGGCGGCGACGCCGAGGCGATCGGCATCTTCGGCCCCCACGGCGAACGGGTCCACATGCACGAGACCCCCTGAGGTCCCTCAGAACCCCTTCAGGGAGGGGTTCCGGCCGGTTGGCCCTGCCGTCCAGGGCCAAGTGGACCTGGAGCGACGGAGCGCACCGGCCAGGCTGGGGGCGACGCGCTACGGGAGGGCCAGGGCCCGTTCCTCGGTGGCCGGGGCGCCGGCCAGGGGGTCCAGGGTGGGGGCCAGGGCGAGGTAGGCGCGGGCCTCCTCCAGGCGCTCGCGGGCGGCGCGGGCGCGGGGGGTGTCGGAGAGGTCGCGGCGGCCGGCCTCGGGGACCATGCGCACGCCGTCCTCCCCCACCTCGGCCAGCCCGGCCTCGGCCAGGGCGGCGAGGGCGCGGGCCACGGCGCGGGGCGGACGCGACGACGGGCCGTCACCGAGGAGGGCCCGCTCCAGGTCGTCGCCCCAGGGCCGGCGCGCGCCGTCGCGCAGGGCGGTCCAGACGGCGGCGGCGACGGGCCGCAGGTCGTACTCGTCCTCGGCGACGCGCAGGGCCAGTTCGGTCTCGGCCTCCCCCCACGCCAGGTGGAGCCAGCGGCCCGCCGCGCGGTGGACGGCCCAGGCCAGGTCGGTATGGGACGCGGGGGGATCGACCAGCACGACGTGGACGTCGTCGGGCAGGTCGATCGCCGGGAGGGTGCCGTACTCGACCATGGCGAGGGCGGGGACGCCGCGCGCCTGGGCGAGGCGGAGGGTCAGGGCGCCCGGGTCGCAGCGGCTGCCGCCGAGGACCGCGACCTCGACCCCGAGGCGGGCCGGCTCCAGGGCGCTCTCCAGCGCCGCACGGCGGCGGACGACGTCGCTGACGACTGCCACGACGCCCCGGTCGGCGCCGGCGAGCGACGCGAGCACCGACAGGGAGGCACCCTCGCCGCGCCGGTCGCGGACGCCGGCGGGCGGCGCGGCGGCGCCGGGCGGCGGCGGGACGGCCACGGGCTCGTCCTCCACCAGGGCCCGCAGGTCCGGCAGCGCGAGCCGCTGCGGGCAGGCGACGTCGCAGGCCTGGGCGCACTGGGCGGGCAGGGGGTCCCCGGCCGCGAGCGGGTCCAGGGCCTCCAATGACACGCGCGGCGAGACGAGCCCCTGCCAGCGCTCGATCTCCAGGGCGCAGACGGCGTCGTGGCGGGCCTCGACGTCGATCCCGGCGGCGCGGCGGCCCATGCGCCAGCCGACGGCGCGCGCGTGGACGCCCCCGGAGCGCAGCCGCACCTGCATGTGCGCCCCCTGCCCCACCGTCCCCGGCGACTCGACGGTCGCGCCGGGCACCACGAAGCGGACCGCAGGGTTGCCGCGTCCGAACGGGGCGAGCGCCTCGACGGCCTCGGCGGTCGCCAGCGTCAGGTCGCGTCCCCCCGCGACCGCGTCGACCACCTTCACCCGGGCCCGGGCGATCGCCGCCCGCGCGCCCTCGGCGGCCAGCATCAGCTCATCGCGGAAACCCGCCACCGCGGCGGCGGGGAGCTCCAGGCCGACCGCCCCCGGGTGGCCGCCCCAGCGGGTGAGCGACCCGGACGCCGCGCCGACGAGGGCGTGCAGGTCGACCCCGGGCAGGCTGCGCCCCGAGCCCTTCGCGACCTCCCCCTGCCGGGACAGCACCAGCGCCGGCCGCTCGAAGCGCTCCACCAGCCGGGAGGCGACGATGCCCACGACCCCCTCGTGCCAGCCGTCACCGGCGGCGACGACGATCCCGGCCGCCTGGATGTGATCCGGCTCGGCCTCGACCATCGCGATCGCCTGCTCGACGATGTCGCGCTCCACCTCGCGCCGCTCGGTGTTGAGCGCCCACAGCTCCTGCCCGATCGGACCCGCGACCTCCTCGTCCGCCGCGAGCAGGAGGTCGAGCGCCCGCTCCGGGTGGGCCAGGCGGCCGGCGGCGTTGATGCACGGCGCGAGGGTGAAGCCCAGGGCGCGGGCGCTGACGGTGCGGGCCTCGACCCCGGCCGCGGCGCAGAGGGCGGCGACGCCCGGGCGGGGGCGCTCGCGCATCGCCCGGAGCCCCTGGGCCACGCGGCGGCGGTTGTCGCCCACCAGGGGGACGGCGTCGGCGACCGTCGCCAGGGCCACGAGGTCCATGCACTCGTCCGGGTCGGGCGCGAGGCCGCCCCCGTCGAGCCGGGCCGCCAGGGCGCGCACCAGCATGTGGACCACGCCCGCCGCGGCGGGCAGGTCCTCCGGCGGCCGGCCGAGGGCGGGGTTCGCCAGGATGCCGGGCGGCCGGTGCCCGCCGGCGAGGTGGTGGTCGGCGACGATCGGGTCCATGCCGAGGTCGACCGCGCGGGTGAGCGCCTCCCCCGCCGAGGTGCCGCAGTCGACGCACACGAGCACCCGGGCGCCGCGGCCGGCCAGGTCCTCGACGGACGACACGGCGACGCCGTAGCCCTCGGCGAACCGGCTCGGCAGGAACGGCACGACGTCCGCCCCCCGGCCGCGCAGCGCCGAGACCAGGATCGCCGTGGAGCAGACGCCGTCGCAGTCGTAGTCGCCGTGCACGGCGATCCGCTCGCCCCCGCGCACCGCCTTCGCCAGCCGGTCCGCCGCCTCGCCGATGCCGGGCAGGTCCTCGGCCGGGGCGAGCGGGCCGTCGGAGCGCATGAACTCGCGGGCCGCCGCGGGGTCGGCCAGGCCGCGGCGCACCAGCGCCCAGGCCACCGGCTCGGGCACCTCGAGCGCCTCCTGCACCCGCGCCACGTCGGCGAAGGCGACCCGTGACGCGCGCCAGCTCACCAGCGGCCCGAGCGGAAGATGCCCAGGCAGAGCCACACGACGATCACGAGGGCGAGGATCGCGCTCGGGATCGCGATGAGCGAGAGGCCCGCGACGCCCGTGGACCGCGCGAAGACCGCGATCACCGCGGAGCTCAGGATGAGGGCGGCGGCGACCAGCGCCATGATGAGCCGGTTGGCGCTCGCCTGGAGCTTCTCGATCGCCTCGCTGAAGCCCTCGGGGCGCACCGTGATCTCGATCTCCCCGTCCTTGAACTCGTCGAGGAGCTCGGAGAGCTGGAACGGGTAGTCGAGGAACGCCTCCGCGTAGCGGCCCACGTCCACGCGCACCCGGTCGGCGACGTGGTCGGGGCGGAACCGCGACATCGCGAGCCGGGCGGCGTACGGGCGCGCGACGTCGAAGACGTTGAAGCCCGGGTGGATCTCCAGCGCGACCCCGGCGAGGGTGGCGAGGGTCTTGTCGAGCATCACCCACCGCGCCGGCAGCGTGATGTCGAGGCGGTAGATGGTCTGGAAGATCTCCCGCAGCACCTCGCGGGCGTCGATCTCGCCGATGGCGCTCGCCCCGTAGCGCTGGAGGATGACCCCGAGGCGGTCGCCCAGCTCCTCCTCCATCGCCCGCGGGTAGCGGATGCCCAGGGCGCGCAGCCGCCGCGGCAGGCGCTCGGCGTTCTGGTCGAGGATGTCGAGCAGCAGGCGCACCGCGGCCTCGCGATCGCGCTGGGTGAGCTGCTCGGTCATGCCGAAGTCGACCAGGCTGATGTGGTCGGGGTCGCGCACCAGGATGTTGGCCGGGTGCGGGTCGGCGTGGAAGAAGCCGTGGACGAAGAGCATCTGCATCCACGTCTCGGTGATGCGGTTCGCGAGCTTCTTCCGGTCCTCGGGCGCCCACGAGTCGAGGTCGACGTGGCCCAGGACCGTGCCCTCGACGCGCTCCATCGTGAGCACCCGGGCGGTCGTGTACCTCCAGTAGACCTTCGGGACGGCCACGCGCTCGTCGCCGGCGAAGTTGCGGCGGAAGACCTCCGCGTTGCGCGCCTCGATGCCGTAGTCGAGCTCCCGGCGCACGGTGCGGGCGAACTCGTCGACCGTGCCCACGAGGTCGATGAACTGCAGCTTGCGCACCCGCTCCCGGGCCACGCGGGCCGCCTGGTACAGGAGCTGGATGTCGGCGTTGATCTGCCGCTCGGCGTCCGGCCGCTGGACCTTGACGACCACCTCCTGGCCGCCGGGCAGCCGGGCGCGGTGCACCTGGCCGATGGAGGCCGCCGCGATCGGCTCGTCGTCGAACTCGACGAAGATCTGCTCGACCGTCAGCCCCAGCTCGGCCTGGATGACCGCACGGATGCGCTCCACCGGCTCGGGCCGGGCGTCGTCCTGGAGGCCGCGCAGCTCCGCGAGGATGTCCGGCGGCACGATGTCCGGCCGCGTGGAGAGCAGCTGGCCGAACTTGACGAACGTCGGGCCGAGCTCGTCGAGCATGTCCCGCATCCGGCGCCCGCGGCTGCGCCCGCCGACGTTCCCGCCGGGCTCCTCGACGTCCTTGCGGCCGAAGGCGTAGCCGAAGCCGTGACGGGCCGCGACCTGCGCGATCTCACCGAGCCGCGCCAGGTTCTGCCGCCGTTCGCCACGCGCCATGCGGGCCAAGGTAGCAGCGGGCGCGGACGGGGCGGGCGGCCGCCCCGGGCCGCCCCGCGCGGGGCGGCCCGGGGCGCCGTGTCAGCGGACCCGGAAGGTGCCGCTGGCGGCGAAGGGGCCGGGTGCGCCGGCCGCGACGCGCACGGTGAAGCCCTGCGCGGTCGGGGCGAAGCCCGGCTCCGCGACGACCTCCAGGTCCTCCGGGGTGCAGTTGATCGCGCCGTCGAGGATCAACTCGACCTCTCCGGCCTCGGGGGCGGCCGCGAGCGGCTCGCGGAACGAGACGCCGCCGAGGGCCTGCTGGCCCGGCTGCATCGCGAACCCGCCGAGGGCGAAGCGCCCGGTGCGGGTCGCGTCGTCCACGAACGGGACGGCCTCGGCGACCGGCTCCGGGGCGAACTGCACCTCAGGCTCGGGCTCCCAGGCGACCGGCTCCGGCGCGATCTCGACCTCCACCTCGGGCTCCGGCTCCCAGGTGACGGGCTCCGGGGCGACCTCGGGCTGGAACGCGACCTCGGGCTCCGGCTCGAACGCGACCTCGGGCTCCGGGTCGAACGCGACCTCGGGCTCGGGCTCGAAGACGACCTCGGGCTCCGGGTCGAAGGCGACCTGCGGCTCGGGCTCGAAGACGACCTCGGGCTCCGGCTCGAACGCGACCTCCGGCTCCGGCTCCCAGGCGACGGGCTCCGGCTCGGGCTCCTCCCAGCCGGCGGGCTCGGCCTCGACGGCCGGGAACTCCCCGGTGAGCGCCTCGGGCTCCTCGGCCGGCTCCCAGGTCGGGATGGCCTGCTCCGGGGCGGCGGTCGCGGCGACCTCCGGCTCCGGCGACCACGTCGGCATTGCCTCCTCGGCGGCCTCGGCGGACGGGGTCCACTGCGGGATCTCCTCGGAGGGCGGCTCCTCGGAGAGCCACTCCAGGCCCTCGGCGGCGGGCGGCGCGGAGGCCGCGGCCTGCTCGGCGTAGGCAGCCGCCGGCGGGTCCATCGGGATCGGCTCCTGGGTGGCCGGAGGCGTCCAGGACATGTCCACCTCACCGGGCATGGGCCAGCCGGGCTCCGTGACGATCTCGTCCTCGGGCCACGCCGGGGCGGCGGGCGCCTCGGGCGCCGGCGCGGCGGCGACCGGCTCGGGGGCCGGGGCCGGGGCGGCCACGGGCTCGTCGGCAGGCGGCCAGGCGGCCGGCTCGTCGTCGGCGGGCGGCCACGCGGCGGCCGGGGGCTCCGGCGACGCCTCGGCGGCCGGCGGCCACGGCGGCTCGGCGCCGGAGAGGCCCCCGCCGGCGGCGGCGGCGAGCGGCATGGGCTCCGGCGGGGCCGGCGGGGCGTCCTTGCGGCGGCGGCGGCCGCGCCGCCCCTTCTCGCGCTTCGGCGAGGAGCCCCCCTTCGCGGCCGCGGGCGAACCGGCCTTCCTGTCGCGCTGCATCTTGACCAGCAGGAGCAGCAGCAGAACGACGCCACCGACGATGGCGATGTTCATGGTCGACATGTCCCGGGTCCTCCTCGGGTCTGCGGCGGGGCGCCGCTCGGGCAACGGGGTGGCGCGGCGGCCGCCGCGCTCGACGGCCCCATCACTTCATCGGCCGGGCGGGCGGATGGTTGAGCCCCGCCCGGGCGACGGCCCGGGCTCAGGCTCAGGCGGCGATGCGCTCCCAGCGGCCGGTCGCGGCGAACGCGCCCGGGCCGGCGGCGGCGACCACCAGGGTGAAGCCCTCGCTGTCCGGCGCGAAGCCGGCGTCGCCGAGCACCAGGAGCCCGCCGTCGGCGACGTTCGCGACGGCGTCCGGCACCAGGCGGATGTCGCCCTCGGCCGGTGGGTGCTCGCAGCGCGCGCGGAAGGTGACGCCGCAGAGGGCCATGTCCCCCGCCTGCGCGGCCCAGCCGCCCAGGGAGAACCGCCCCTCCTCGTCGATGCTCACCTCGGCCACCGGGTCGGGGACCGGGACCGCGATCGGCTCCGGCTCCGGCTCCGGGACCGCGACCGGCTCCGGCGCGGGGGCGGCCGCGGCGGGCGCGGGCGCGACGGACCACTCGGAGAGGGAGGCGAGGTCGGTGCCCTCGTCGGCCCGGCGCGGGGCCGCGGGGCGCGGGGCGCGGGCGGCCGCGAACGGGAACTCGGGGACGTCCCAGACGGCAGGCGTGGCCGGCGGCGGGGCGACCGGCGCGGCCGGCGCCACGGTGGCGGCGACCTCGGCGGCGGCGGGGGCGACCCGCTCCTCGACGGCGACGGGCTCCGGGGCGGCGACGGGCTCGGGGACCACGACCGGCTCGGGGACCGGGACCGGGGCGGGGCGCGCGGGGCGCTCCCCCGCGAGCGCGAAGGCGTCGGCGGCCTCGGCCTCGGCGCGCCGGCGCACGTCGTCCGACAGCTCGCACGCGCGGGGGGCGACCGGCCGCGCGGCGGCGGCGTCGCGCCGGCCCTTCGCGTACGCGGCGGCCACAAGGAGGGCCGCGGGGATGACGAGACGGATGCGCACGAGGACTCCGTTTCCGCACAGGGCCGGGTTCGGGCGGGCGACCCCGGTGGTCCGGGGGCCTCGTCTGGGGTATCGGGAGACGGGGCCGCGGCTTTAGCCGCGGCGCACACGGCACTCAGCCGGCGGGCGGGTCCTCCGGCGCCTTCTCGAGCAGCCCGATGCGGTGCTCCAGCTCCATCAGGCGCAGCTGGACGTCCTCCAGCTCGGCGCGCGTGACGACCCCGAACTCGCGCAGCACGCCCTGCACCCCGCCCTCGAGGCGCCCGACCAGGCCCTCGCCGGGCGAGCCCTCGCCTCGGACCTTCGCGAGCAGGCGGTCCACGACGGCCGCGCCCTCGTCGGAGCCGACCTGGCCCTTGCGGACCATCTCGGCCACCACGGCCTCGGCCTTCTCGCGCGTGAGGGCGGCGGCCCCGATCGACATCAGCACGGCCTGCTCGACGCCCCCACGCACGCTGGTCACCTCTTCCGCCTCCGTTGCACGTTGCGGTGCCGCCGCACGCGGTTCGGATCGGTCGCGCGCGGGCGCTTCGACCGCGGGGCCGCGGCGGCCTCCTCCGGGGCGTCCCCGTCCCCGTCCACGTCGGCCTCGGCATCCGGCACGTCGCCGTTGGCCTCGGCCACGGGCTCGGCCTCCGGATCCTCCTCGGGCTCGACGTCCGGCTCGGCGTCGTCCTCGGGCTCGGCGTCGGCCTCGGGCTCGGGCTCGGGCTCCTCGTCCGGCTCGGGCTCCGGCTCGTCGTCCGCCTCGGCGGTCGTGGCCGGCAGCTCGCGCACGTCCTCCTCGTCCTCGTCGTCCTCCACGTCCTCGAGCAGCGGCCGGCCCTCCTCGAGCCGGATCTCGGCGTCGAGGGCGGCCTCGGCGCGGGCCATGGCCTCCAGGTCGACCACGTCGGAGTCGGTCGAGATGACCGCGGCCCGCCGCTGCGCCTTCACGGACCGCCGCTTGTTCTCGGGCTCGCGTTCCTTCCAGAGCGCGGCGAGCGGCGCGGCGATCGCGATGGACGACAGGCCGCCGGACAGGATGCCCACGAGCAGGGCGAACGCGAAGTCCTTGAGGGTGTCGCCGCCGAAGAAGTACAGGCAGAGGATCGGCACGAGCGTCGTGATCTGCGTGATGACCGTCCGCGTCAGCACCTCGTGCAGCGAGATGTTGACGACCTCGCGATACGTGTTCTTGCGCAGGATCGGCACGTTCTCGCGTATGCGGTCGAAGACGATCACCACGTCGTAGAGCGAGTATCCGAGGATCGTCAGCAATGCGGCCACGGTCGCGCTCGTCACCTCGCGCCCGGTGACCGAGTAGATCGCGATCGACAGCCAGACGTCGTGGATGACCGACAGCAGGGCCGGCAGCGCGAGCTTGTACTCGAAGCGGATCGTGAGGTACGCGATGATCACCGCGAACGAGAGCAGGATCGCCCAGATCGCGTTGCGGATGATCTGCTCGCCGAAGGTCGGGCCGACGACGTCGACCTGCAGGGTGTCCTCGTTGATCCCGAACTCGGAGTCCAGGGCGCGCTGGAGCTCGATGCGCTCGTCGACCGTCAGGGTCTCCGTCTGCATCTGGAAGCCCAGCACCTCCTGCCCGTCGATCGTCTCGCTCGTCGTCTGGATCTTGGCGTCGGGGTAGCCGAGCTCCGCGAAGACGTCCCGCACCTCGCCCTCGGTCGGCTGGTTCTCGAACGAGGTCGTGATGCGGGTGCCGCTCTCGAAGTCGAGGCCGAGGTTGAGGCCGTTGATCCCGATGTAGACCGCGCCGATGGCGAGCGGGACGAACGAGATCGCCATCCACAGCTTCCACTTGCCGACGAAGTCCATCTTCCAGCGCACCTCGCGCTGGTTGAGGCCCATGTAGCGGTCGTCGCGCAGGAAGCGGGTCTCGGCCAGGGCGTTGAACGCCGCCCGGGTCGCGACCACGGCCGTGAAGAGGGAGAGCAGGACGCCGACGCCGAGGGTGAAGGCGAAGCCCTTGACCCCGGAGGTCGCGAACAGGAAGAGGATGACGGCGGTCGCGAACGTGACGACGTTCGCGTCGATGATCGCCGAGATGCCCTTCTTGTAGCCCGCGAGGATCGCCGCGCGCGGGGATTTGCCCCCGCGCGCCTCTTCTCGCACGCGTTCGAAGATGACGACGTTGGCGTCGGACGCCACGCCGATCGTGAGGATGATGCCGGCGATGCCCGGGAGCGTCAGCGTGATCGGGACGAGCACCACGACGGCCCACAGCAGCAGCGCGTAGACCAGGAGCGCCAGGGCGGCGATGACGCCCAGGAACCGGTAGTACGCGATCAGGAAGATGATCACGAGCACGAGGCCCGCGATGCCGGCGATCAGGCCCTCGCGCAGGGACTCCTTGCCGAGGGTCGCGCCGACGGTCTTCTGGCTGATCACCTCGAGCTGGATCGGCAGGGCGCCGGAGTTGATCTGGGTGGCGAGGGTGTCGGCCTCGTCCTCGCTGAAGTCGCCCTCGATGACGGCGCCGTTGCGGCCGTCGATGCCGGTCGGCAGGCGCTCGTAGTCGATCGTCGGGTTGGAGACGATGCGGCCGTCGAGGATGATCGCGAAGCGCTGGAGCTCGCCCTTCAGGGCGCCGTCCTGGGCCAGCTCGCGGGTGATGTCCGCGAACTTCTCGCGCCCCTCGTCCGTGAACTGGAGCTGCACGACCCGGTCGCGGCCGCCGAGGCCCCCGGTCTGGAGGATCGAGCTGGCCTCGGTGACGTCGGCGCCGCGCAGCCCCGGGTTGTTCTGGAAGACGTAGTAGGTCCGCTGGTCGCCCGCGTCGCGGGTCTGCAGGACCGGGCTCTCCTCGTACGCGATGAAGAGGCCCCGCGGCACGCGCTCGATGCGCACGCCCTCGGGGAGCTCGTCGTCCGGGAAGGACTCGACGACGGCCTGCCGCTCGTTCGACGGCTGGATCCCCGGGACCGGGTCGTCGTCGGCGTCGAACGCGTAGAAGGTCGGCAGCCCCGTCCGGTTCTCGGGCGTCGTGCGCTGCGCGAGCTGCACCGCCTCCCAGAGGTCCGTCGTCCCCTGCGGGTCGACGACGTTCCGCTCGAAGTTGATGAACATCAGCTGCGCGGGCTGGATGAGGTCCGCGACCACCTGGTCGGGGTTCTCGGCGCCCGGCAGAGCCACGACGATCTGGTCGTCGCCCTGCGTCTGGATCTCGGGCTCGGCGACGCCGAACGAGTCCACGCGGTTGCGGATGATCTCGACGGACCGCTCGATGGCGGCGTCGGTGACCTGGCTCTCCTCGGTGGGCTTGCCCTGCAGCACCACCTCGACGCCGCCCTGCAGGTCCAGGCCGAGGACGGCGGGCTTGAGCGCGATCGCCGCGACCGACCCGGCCACGAGGCCGAGCACGAGGAGCAGCAGGAGGAGGGAGCGCCTCACAGCAGCGGGAGCCGGTGCTTAGGAGGCGGGCACGTCGTCGGCCGCGGGCGCCTCCACGGCGTCCGTGCCCGAGATGACGCGCTGGACCGCGGCCTTCGCGATGCGGATGTCCACGTCCTCGGCGATCTCGACGAGGAGGGTGTCACCGTCCTCCACCTCCGTGACCGTCCCGTAGATCCCGGACACCATCACGATCTCGGCGCCCGGCTCCAGGCTGCCCATGATGCGTTCGAGTTCCTGGCGTCGCTTCTTCTGCGGGCGCACGCCGAACACGTAGATCAGCCCGATGAAGATCAGGATGTAGAGCGGGAGCAGTAGACCCATGCTCGGGATGCACCTTCTGGAGGCGGCGGGAAGCGGCCGGGAAACCGCATCCGGCGCGGGCGACGATAGCAAAGGGCACGGCTGCTCCCGGGAGGGGTCGGGTCGCGTCCGGGATCGGCGCGGCTGCGTGCTAGCTTGAGCCGCCGTGACGGTCGCCGCCCGCCCCTCGCCCCTCGCGCGCGCATGGTCGGCCCGGTGGCCGATGGGCGCCGAGATCGTCCTCTTCCTCGCCCTGATGGTCGTCTACGAGCTCATCAGGGACATGGTGGCCGTGGAGGATCCGACCCGGCCGCTGCAGCACGCGGTGGACATCGTCGAGATCGAGCGGGACCTCGGCCTGTTCGTCGAGGTCGACCTGCACGAATGGGTCCAGTCGATCGGTGCCCTGGAGTTCGCGACGACCTGGTTCTACACGCTGGCCCACACGACGGGCTTCGCGATCATGTTCTTCTGGGTCTGGTTCCGGC
This sequence comes from Thermoleophilia bacterium, assembly GCA_050249835.1. Lineage (GTDB taxonomy): Bacteria > Actinomycetota > Thermoleophilia > Miltoncostaeales > Miltoncostaeaceae > Miltoncostaea. The sequence goes on along the minus strand of JBFWPT010000030.1, from coordinate 24,372 downwards.
GCAGGGACTTCTACGCGATGTTCCGCAACTGGTTCTGGATCGCGAACGGCCTGGCGCTCGTGGGCTTCTGGCTCTACCCGCTCGCGCCGCCGCGGCTGACCGACCTGGGCCTCGCCGACCCCACCAAGGAGAGCCTGGAGCTGGGTGGCGCGCTCACCTGGTTCCAGCCGTTCCGCAACGAGTTCGCCGCCATGCCGTCGATGCACTGCGGCTACACGATCCTGTTCGCCCTCACGATCTTCTGGCTCAACCGCGGGTCGCCGTGGCGGTGGCTCGCGTGGCTCTGGCCGGCCGTGATGATCTTCGTGGTGATGGCGACGGCGAACCACTGGTGGCTCGACGCGGCCGGCGGCCTCGGCGCCGTGCTGCTCGCGCTCCTGATCGCCGACCGGCTGGCCGGCGACCTCCCGCGCCCCTGGGCGCGGCCCGCCCCGCCGTGAGGGTCGCCATGGTGACCGAGTACGCCTACCCGGTGCTCGGGGGCGTGCCGGAGCACGTCCACAACCTCTCCCGCGAGCTGGTGCGCCGCGGGCACGAGGTCACGGTGGTGACGGCGAACGCGCCGTTCTCCCTGCGCCGCCGGGCCCGGTGGGTCGACTCCGAGAACCTCCACGAGCACGGCTACCGCACCGTCCGCCTCGGGGCCTCGATGCCGGTGAAGGGCAACGGCTCGGTCGCCCGCGTCGCCGTCGGCCTGGGCCTCAAGGCCCGCGTGGCGAAGGCCCTGGAGGGGATGGACGTCGTCCACTCCCAGGGCATGGCCCACCCCAGCATCTGCCTGTGGGCGAACCGGGTGGCGGCGGGGCCGGTGAACGTCGGCACCTTCCACACCTACTTCGAGGGCGGGCACTGGGGCTACCGCTACCTCTTCGCCTACGTCCGCAGCACCGTCCACCGCATGGACCGGCTGATCGCCGTGTCGGAGGCCTGCATCACCGCCCTGCGGCCGTACTTCCGGGACCAGCCGTTCCAGATCATCCCGAACGGCATCGACACCGAGCTGTACCGCCCGCTCGGCCCGGACGAGCAGCGGCCCGCCGGCCCGCCGCGCATCCTGTTCGTGGGGCGGCTGGACCCGCGCAACGACCTGCGGACCCTGCTGAACGCGGCGCGCATCCTGCAGGACGAGGGCCGCGACTTCCTGGTGCAGGTGGTCGGGGACGGCGCCGGCCGCGACGAGTCGCAGCAGCTCGCCCGCGACCTGGGCATCGCCCACCGCGTCGAGTGGCTGGGCACCCGCGACAAGGACCGCCCGCGCATCTACCGCGAGGCCGACGTGTTCGCCTGCCCCTGCGTCCTCGCGTCGTTCGGCGTGGTGCTGCTGGAGGCCCTCGCCAGCGGGACCCCCGTCGTCTGCGCGGACAACATCGGCTTCAACCAGGTCATCCGGGACGGGATGCCGGGGCGCTTCCACACCCCGCACGACCCCCGGAGCCTGGCCGCTGGCATCGCCGAGCTGCTCGACGACGCGGAGGCGCGCCGGGAATGGGGCGCCCTCGGGCGTCGCCTCACCGAGGAGCGCTACGCCTGGACGGAGGTGGCCGCGCGCATCGAGGCGGTGTACCGCGAGATCTACGACGCCAAGGGCGGCGTGCCGAGCCAGCACCCGCCGGTCGGCCTGCGGTACAACCTGCGGCGCAACCCGATGGAGCTCATCCGGAACATCCCCGGGGCGCTCAAGGCGGGACGCCCCGACGAGGAGCGCGAGGAGCCCGCCTAGCCCCCGCGGGCCGGCGGGACGGCGCCGAGGGCGGCGGCGCCCGAGAGCACCCCGACCACGTCGCGCATGTTGAGGACGCCCACGAGGGAGCCGTCCTCGGACACGAGCAGGTGGCGCACGCCGCGCTCGATCATGAGGTCGCAGGCCTCGCCGAGGGGCGTCTCCGGGGCGACCGCGATCGGGTCGGCGGTCATGTGGTCCCCGACCTGGGCGCTGTCGAGGTCGGTGGCGTCCGCGATGGCCCGGAGCACGTCGCGCTCGGTGAGGACACCGCCGCCGGCGGTGTCCACCACGGCCAGCCCCGTGCGGGCCGCCGCGAGCTCGACGGCCGCGGCGCGCAGCGTCGTGTCGGGCGCCAGCCGGACCTTCACGTCGGCCATCACGTCGCGCACCAGGCGGTCCATGGCGCGACTATACCCGGCGGTCCGGGTCCGCCAGGCGCTCGGCCGCGTCGTCGTGATCCGGCTGCGCCCGCCCGAGGTTGCGCGCGACCAGCGCGGTGCGGCGCGCCTTGGCGCCCCACCCCTCCCCCGCCTTCGGCCGCAGGTCGGCGGCGGCCACCCTGCCGACGTCGGCGAGGGCGGCCCGCGGCGGGCGCACCCAGAAGGGGCTCGTCCAGCGGCCCAGGTGGTTCTCGAGGACGGTCGCGTCGCGCGCTCCGCGCAGCCCGCGGGCCCAGGTGCGGAGCGGCAGGGGCGCCCGGCCCTCCGGGGCGATGAGCCAGTCCGCGGCGCGGCGGGTCGTCTGCCAGACGCCGCCGAGCCCGTGGCCGCGCGCGAGCGCCGCCGTGAGCGCCGGGTCGGCCTCGCGCGCGACCCGGTGGACGTCGATCAGGTCGCGCAGGCGCCGCAGCGGCACGTTCGACCACGAGTGCGCCGCCAGGATGAGCGCGTGGTGCTCCGGCGCGGGGCGCAGCACGCCCTCCACGCCGCTGCGGCCGGGCAGGGCCGCCTCGGCCAGCTCGTCGATGCCGGGGGCGGGCGCCCACGCGACCCACTTGGGCCGGTGGTGCACCTCCACCAGGACCGGCAGGCCTGGACGCCGCAGGGGGCGCAGGTGGTGCAGCCCGACGAAGTCGGCCGGGTCGCCCACCTCCTCGAAGCCCGCCGCGATCAGGCGCCGCTGGGCCCCGGGGGCGTCGGCGACGATCACGTCCAGGTCGCCGAACCCGGCGCGCGTCGCGGGGACCGGGTACACGGCCGCCGCCTCCAGGCCCTTCACCAGGATCACCGGGCCCTCGACGGCCGCGCGCACGTCCTCCAGCACCCGCGGCGCGGTGGCGGCCAGCACCTGGGCGTCGCGCTCGTCGATGGCGAGCTCCTCGGGGACGGGGCGCCCGGTCTCGCGGAGGCGGTGGGCGACGAGCAGCCCGATGCGGTGCTCCTCGACCGCGTCGAGGTCCGCCCCCGCGGCGATCCAGCGGTCCACGGCGGCCGTCAGCAGGAGGTCGTCGGCCGCGCTCACCCGTACCGGGCCATCGCGACGTGCGACCCGCGGCCCGGCGGCGGACCGACGTCCCGCCCGGCGAGCTCCACCCAGGCGTGGGCGCGGTGGTCGCCGGGGCTCTCCGGGAGGCCGATGACCAGCTCCGGGACGTCGCCCTGGCGCCGCAGCAGCCGGTAGAGCGTGAGCGACGTGAACAGGCAGCGCGGCGGCTCCCCCACCGGCCACAGGCAGCCGTCCACCGCCCTGGCGAGGCGCTCCGGCGAGCGCCACCTGGCCCGGCGGCGGGGACGGGCGCCGATCCGCTCGACCGCGTCCGTCAGCGGCAGGCGGCGCTCCAGGACGCGCACCCGCGCGTACACGCCCCACACCTCCAGGGCGAGGAGCGCCTTCGCGACCGGGCCGAGGGGCGGCTCAGGCACGGGCGGCCACGAGGCCGGCGATCCGGTCGACCACGGCGGGCAGGCTCTCCACCGACAGCGGACGGCGCAGGCGCCAGACGGGGACCCGGGCGGTGAGGTCGGCCATCGCCGCGAACGAGCGCGCGTCGTCCTCCCGGCGCGAGAGGTGGAAGCTCAGCTCCCAGAGGTCCCGGATGGCCTCCACGGGCCCGACCGGGGCGACGCTCACCTCGTCGCTCTCCTCGCCCAGCAGCACCACGCCGCGCAGGGGCACCGGCGCGCAGTCGCCGAGCCGGTCGCCGCCGAGCACGACGCGGACCCTGCCGGCGAGGTCGATGACCTCGTCCTCCTCGTCCAGGCCCAGCCGTTCCGCCATGTCCGGGCGCAGCCGCAGGAGGGCCGGGCCGGGGATCACGGCGGGCTCGTCGCCGCCCCGGACGCAGGCGAGGTCGTCCCCGAGCACGCGGTGGCCGGCGCGCCAGCAGGCGGCGGCGAGGGTGGTCTTGCCGAAGGTGCTCGGGGCGCCCACCACGAGGGCGCCGTCGCCCACCTGCACCACCGCGGCGTGGAGCGGGAGGTCGCCGCGGTGCAGGAAGCAGAGGAGCACGGGGAGCCCCCAGAGGCGCTCCTCGCGCCGGACGGGGTCCTCCCCCACCGGCACGCCGATCGAGGGCTCCCGCGGGTCGATGTGGTACCAGCCCGCCCCCTCGATCCACACGCGCCAGCGCGGGCCGCACTCGTAGAGCCGGACCCGGATGGGGACGAGGTCGTCCGGCTCCCACTCCTCGAACAGCACGGCGTCCGGGCCGGGGCCCTCCTCGTCGTGCTCGTACACCCGCAGCGGCTCGCCCCCCGGCGCGCGCAGGAAGCGCAGCGGCAGGGGACCGGCAACGTCGTAGCCGTAGCAGGAGCCGCCCGCGGCGGTCACGCTGCGGCGGGCTCCAGCACCACCAGTTCGCGGCCGGCGAGGTCGTCCACGAAGGCGCCGACCTCGTCGGCGAGCTCGGGCGGGGCCCCGGTCACGCGGGCGTCCACGGCCTCCACCAGCTCCGACATCGTCGGGTTCTCCGCCAGGAGGCCCCAGATGAGGGCGCCGAGGGTGTTGACCTCGTGGTAGCCAGAGGTCTCGAGCTGCAGCAGCACCGCCCCCTGGTCGCCGCCCAGCTCGCGGAAGACCGCTTGGGGGTGGGGGCGCACGCGGGTCGTCGGTCCGGGGGTCATGGGGCGCTCCTGGGTAGTCGCCGGGGGCCCGCCGCCGCAGCGCGGGCTTCGGTGCCGATCCTCATCGACGCCACCGCATCGGTCCAGGGCCCGGAGGGCTTGAATCCCGGCGCGCGCCCGTGCCCCCGCGCGGAGCGGGGGCAGGGGCGCCGGGCCGGATCTCCCAGGAGCCTGTCGCGAAACCAAGGTCGTGCGATCCGCCGAGCGAAAACCGAGTGATCCGGATGGCCGCGGCCACCGCCGATGCCCGGAGGGCCTCGGTGGTGACGCGGGCGCCGGAGCGCGACGGTTTGCAGCCGGCGGGCGTGCGACCGACTTTCGCGACGGGCTCCTAAAAGTTCGAGGTGCCGGGGTGGTGCTTCCTGCGGCGGCGCTTCTTGCGCCGGCCGTGGAAGGTGTGGTCGGCGATCGACCCGTGGTCGCGGATCGTCGGCGTGTCGTAGGCGACCTGGGGGGTGGTGGAGGTCTGCGTCGTCATTCGGCGCTTCCTTCCGTGGTCGGGTTCGGGAGGACCGCCCCGGGGGCGGGTCCTCCCGAACGGTCCCCGATACACCCCGGGGACGAAACGGGAGCGGGTCCAGAGCGCCCCCTCCCCGAACGGGTGGTCGGGCCCCGGGATCGCCACCCGTCCTGGGAGCGACGGGGCCGTCACGGCGATTTCGGCGGTTAGAACAGGCCGGGCTGGGCGACCTCGGCCGGTGGCGCCAGGCCGAGGTGGCGGTACGCCCGCGCGGTGGCGACGCGGCCCCGCGGGGTGCGCTTCAGGAGCCCCTCCTGGAGCAGGTAGGGCTCGTAGACGTCCTCGATGGTGTCCGCGGCCTCGCCGACGCTGTCGGCCAGGGTGCCGAGCCCCACGGGCCGGCCCTCGAAGGTCTCGGCGAGCCGCCGCAGGATCTGCCGGTCGAGCTCCTCCAGGCCGAGGGAGTCCACCTCGAGCAGCTCCATGGCCTCCTCGGCGACGGCCCGGTCGACCATGGCGCGGCCGCGCACCTGGGCGACGTCGCGGACCCGGCGCAGCAGGCGGTTGGCGATGCGCGGCGTCCCCCGGGCCCGGGCGGCGAGGGCCGCGGCCCCCTCGTCGTCGATGACGACGTCGAGCAGGCGGGCCGAGCGGGCGACGATGGCGGCGAGGTCCTCGGCGGCGTAGTAGTCGAGCCGGTGGAAGACCCCGAAGCGGGCGCGCAGCGGCGTGGTGAGCAGCCCGGTGCGGGTGGTGGCCCCGATGAGGGTGAAGCGCGGCAGGTCGAGCCTCAGGGTCCGCGCGGAGGGCCCCTGGCCGAGGACGACGTCGAGCTGGAAGTCCTCCATCGCCGGGTAGAGGACCTCCTCGATCGCCCGGTTGAGGCGGTGGATCTCGTCGATGAAGAGGACGTCGTGGGGCTCGAGGGCGGTGAGCACGGCGGCGAGGTCGCCCTTGCGCTCCAGCACGGGCCCGCTCGTGACGTGGAAGCCCACCCTCAGCTCGCCCGCGACGATGCCGGCGAGCGAGGTCTTGCCGAGCCCCGGGGGCCCGGCGAGCAGGACGTGGTCGAGGGCCTCCTCCCGCTGGCGGGCCGCCTCCAGGAAGATGGAGAGCTGCTGGCGGACGCCGTCCTGCCCGATGAAGTCGGCGAGGCGGCGGGGTCGCAGGGAGCGGTCGATCTCGTCCTCGGCGCCGAGCGGCGCGGGCGCGCCGAGGCGCTCGCCGTCGGCCGGGCCGGCGGCGTCGGCCGCGTCGGTGCCCCAGGCCCCGGACAGGTCGTCGCCGCTCACCGGCGCCTCAGGCGGGCGAGGCCGTGGCGCACGAGCTCCTCGGCGCCGAGGTCGGCGGGCGCGTCGGTGAGGGCGGCGTCGGCCTCCTCGGGCCGGAACCCGAGGGCCACGAGGCCGTCGCGGGCGGCGATGTGGTGGTCGGCGGCCGAGCCGTTGGTGGCGGCGACGGGGCCGTCGAGGGTGCCGAGGCGGTCGCGCAGCTCCAGCACGAGGCGCTCCGCGGTCCTCTTCCCCACCCCCGCCGCGGTCTGCAGGCGGGCGCTGTCGCCCCGCGCGACGGCCAGGTGCAGCTCGTCGGGGGTGCCGACCGAGCAGACCGCCAGCGCGAGCCGCGGCCCGACGCCGCTGACCGAGGTGAACGCCTCGAACAGGGCCCGCTCGGCGGTGGTGGCGAAGCCGTAGAGGTCGAGGGACTCCTCCCGCACCACGAGCACCGTGGAGAGCGCGGCCTCGCCCCCGGCCGCGGGCAGGCTGCCCGCCGTGGTGGCGGAGACGCGCACCAGCAGGCCGACGCCGCCGACCTCGATCACGGGGCCGTCGGGCTCGTGCGCCAGCACGCGCCCCCTGATGGAGCGGATCATCCCGAGGAAACTAGCGCGCCCCGCGGATGGCGCCGCGGAGCGGGGCGGAGCTCATGTGGCAGATGGCCGCGGCGAGCGCGTCGGCGGCGTGGTCGGTCTCCGGCGCGGCCCCCGTGAGGCGCGCGACCATCGCCCGCACCTGGGCCTTGTCGGCCCGGCCCGAGCCCGTCACGGACTGCTTGATGGTGTTGGGGGAGTACTCGACGACCTCCACCCCGGCGATCGCGAGCGCGACGATGATCGCCCCCCGCGCCTCGGCCATCGCCATCGCCGCGCGGCTCATGGGGTGGATGAACCACGACTCGATCGCCGCCGCCTCGACCGCGTGGGCGCCGACGAGCTGGGCGATGGAGTCGTGGAGGGTGCGCAGCCGCTCCGGGTGGGGGGTCCGGGGGGAGGTCCTCACGGTCCCCACCGCCACCGGCCGCGGCCGCGACGGGGGGCCGGCCAGGACGGCGTACCCGGTCGACGCGAGACCGGGGTCGACCCCGATCACCACGGCGCCACCACGCCCACCGCTTCGCGGCGGACGCCCGCGTTCCTCCGGCCCGGCCTCCACGCCCCCCAGTGAACCGATCCCCTCGGACGGATCGTGCCGGGAGTCGCGCCGGGGGTGCCGATCCCGTGACGGAACCGTGCGGATGGCCGTGCGCGGGAGGATCCGGGTCGCGGGGGTACCCGGTCGGACCCGGTAACGGGGTCCAAGTGGACCTTGGCCCGGGATCCCCGTCGCCGACAGGGATCCCGGCCCGGCGGCCGGTTCCCGGTGCCCCCGGGTCCACTCGGCCCCGGACGTCAGGTCCGAGGGGGACGTCCCCCCGGCGCGGCCGGCCGGAGGCCGGTGCGGACGTGTGCCGATCCCCGCACGGAGGCGTGCCGGCGGGCGTGACGGTTCCATCCCCCCGCGGCCGGCGCCGGCCCGGCGGACGGCCGGCGTCCGGGAGCCGCCAGGGGCGTCTCCGAGGTCGGCCGCGCGGCCGCATCGGCGGGCCGCGCCGCTCGGGGCCCACCCCGGGTTCCACTTGGGTCGACCCCCCGGATCGCAGTCGCCGTAAGGGATCCCGGGACGGCCGGCCACTCCCATGATCCAGGGTCCACTCGGCCCTGGAGGCCGGGGCCGAAGGGGGCCTGTCCGCGCGCGGACGGATCCGCGACCCCGCTCCCCTGCCATGCTCCCGCCGCATGGGGACCGTGGCGCGGAGGATGGTGGTGACGGGCCGGGTTCAGGGGGTCGCGTTCCGCGTGGCGACGCGGGACGCCGCCCTCGCGGCGGGTGCCCGGGGGTGGGTGAGGAACCGCGCGGACGGCGCGGTGGAGGCCCACGTCGAGGGGACCGCCGAGGCGGTCGAGGCGGTGATCCGGTTCGCCCGGACCGGCCCGCGCGCCGCGCGGGTGAACCGGGTGGAGGTGGAGCCGGCGGCGCCGTCGGGCGCCGCCGGGTTCGCGATCGCCCCCGACGCCTGAGGCTCCGGGGCCGCCTGGCGGGCTCAGCCCGCGACGGCCTCCAGGACCTCCTCGGAGATGTCGAAGTTCGCGTAGACGTCCTGGACGTCGTCGTTGTCCTCGAGCTGGTCCACCATCCTCAGGATCTGCCGCGCCTCGCTCTCGCTGGGCGCCACGGTGGACTTCGGGACCATCGTGAGCTCGGCGTTCGAGAAGGTGATCCCCGCCTCCTCCAGCGCCCCGCGAACGGCCATGAAGTCGGCCGGGTCGGTCGTGATGGACCAGGTCGTCCCGTCCTCCGAGACGTCCTCCGCGCCGCCCTCGAGGGCCGCCTCCATCACCGCGTCCTCGTCCACGCCGTCACGGTCGACCGTGATCAGGCCCTTGCGGTCGAACTGCCAGGCGACGCTGCCGGGCGTCCCGAGGGACCCACCGTTCTTGGTGAAGATGAACCGCAGGTCGCTCGCGGTGCGGTTGCGGTTGTCCGTGAGGATCGTGCAGATCACGGCCACGCCGCCCGCCCCGTAGCCCTCGTAGAGCATCGACTCGTAGGAGTCGCCCTCGCCGGCGCCCGCGCCGCGCTGGATGGCGCGCTCGATGTTGTCCTTCGGCATCGAGTTGTCGCGCGCCTTCTGGATCGCGTTCGCCAGGGCGGCGTTCGCCTCGGGGTCGCCCCCGCCGTCCTTGGCCGCCACGATGATCGCCCGCGAGAGCTTCGAGAAGAGCTGCCCGCGCTTCGCGTCGGCCGCGCCCTTCTTGCGCTTGATGGTGGCCCATTTACTGTGCCCGGACACGATCATGCCTCCTCTCTGCCGTGCGCTCGCGACGCGACCGCGCCCGCGCGACCAGCCACTCATGGAACCGCCGCTCACCCGCAAGCTCCGGATGGAACGCCGTCACCAGCAGATCATCCTGCACCGCCGCGACGCCGTGACCCGCGTGGGAGGCCAGCACCTCCACCCCCGGGCCGGCCTCCTCGATCCACGGCGCGCGTATGAAGACCGCCTCCACCGGGCCCTCGCCCAGCGCGGGCACCTCGACCGGCGCCTCGAAGGAGCTGCGCTGGCGGCCGAAGGCGTTGCGCCGCACGACGATGTCCATGCCCCCGACGAGGGGCTGCGCGCCGCCGGTGGTCGCGCGCGCGAGCATGATCATCCCGGCGCAGGTCCCGAGCGCGGGCAGCCCGTCCGCGATCGCCGCGCGCAGGGCGCCGAGCAGCCCCGACGCCTCGGCCACCAGGCCGAGGGTCGTGCTCTCGCCGCCCGGCAGGACGATTGCGTCGAGCCCCTCCAGGGCCTCCGGGGTGCGGACGTCCACGGCCTCGGCGCCGACCCGCTCCAGCAGGTCCGCGTGCTCGGCGAACGCCCCCTGGACCGACAGCACGCCGATCCGGGGCAGCGCGAACTCGTTCACCACCCCCGGCCCTGGAGCATCTCGGCGGGCGCGAGCGCGGACATCTCGATGCCCGGCATCGCCTCCTTGAGCCCGCGCGACACGCGCGCCAGCACCTCGGGGTCGCGGTAGTGCGTCGCCGCCTCCACGATCGCCCGCGCGCGCCGCGCCGGGTCCTCGCTCTTGTAGATGCCGGAGCCGACGAACACGCCCTCCGCCCCGAGCTGGAGCATGAGCGCCGCGTCGGCCGGGGTGGCGATGCCGCCGGCGCAGAACAGCACCACCGGCAGCCGGCCCTCCTCGGCCACCTGGGCGACGATGTCGTAGGGGGCGCGCAGGTCCTTGGCCGCGGCGTGGAGCTCCTCCGGCGGCAGCCCCGCGAGCCGCGCGATGCCGCCGCGGATCGCGCGCATGTGGCGCACGGCCTCGACCACGTTGCCGGTGCCCGCCTCGCCCTTGGAGCGGATCATGGCCGCGCCCTCGGAGATGCGCCGCAGCGCCTCGCCGAGGTCGGTCGCCCCGCAGACGAACGGGATGGTGAAGCCGTGCTTGTCGATGTGATGGGCCTCGTCGGCCGGCGTCAGGACCTCGGACTCGTCGATGAAGTCGACGTCGAGGGCCTGCAGCACCTGCGCCTCGACGAAGTGGCCGATGCGGCACTTGGCCATCACCGGGATCGTCACGGCCTCCTGGATGCCGGCGATCATCTCGGGATCGCTCATCCGGGCGACCCCGCCGTCGACGCGGATGTCCGCCGGGATGCGCTCGAGCGCCATCACCGCGCACGCGCCCGCCTCCTCGGCGATGCGCGCCTGCTCGGGCGTGGTGACGTCCATGATGACGCCGCCCTTCAGCATCTGGGCGAGCCCCGTCTTGACGCGCGTGGTGCCCGTGCGCCCGTTCGTCTCTGCCAACGCGGTCCCCTCGTCGGTCGTCGTTCCCGGCCGGACAGTCTACCGGAGACCCCCTCCGAGCCCCTCCGCGGGGCCACGGCGCCTTGGCCCGGCGGCCCACGACGACGTCCTGCCCCGTCCGTAGCGTCCGCGCGATGAGCCGCGACCCCGAGATCGCCTTCCTCCAGCGCCTCGCGCTCACGGCCGCCACGGCGCCGAGCATGGGCGAGCTGGTGCGGCTCGTCATCTCGGAGACCACCGAGGCCCTGGGGACCGACGTCTGCTCGGTCTACCTGGTCGACCCGGCGGACGGCGGCCTCGTCCTCGCCGCGACGAACGGCCTCTCGCAGGAGGGCGTCGGGCGGGTGCGGCTCGCCTCCGGCGAGGGGGTGACGGGCTGGGCCGCGGCCGAGCGCCGCGCCGTGGTCGTCCCCGACGTCCGGACGGAACCCCGTTTCCGGTGGCTGGACGGCGTCGACCAGGACCGCTTCGTCTCGATGTGCTCGGTCCCGATCGCGGTGGGGGGCGACCTGGTCGGCGTCCTCAACGTGCAGACCGACGCCCGGCGCGAGTTCACGGCCGACGACGTGCGGTTCCTGTCGGCCATCGCCGCGCAGGTGGCGGGCGTCATCGCCCGCGCGGACCTCCAGGAGCGCCTGGCGCGCGAGGTCGCGGAGCTCGGGCGGTCGGAGGACGCCCGCCGGCGCCTCAGCGAGCTCGTCCTGGACGGCGCCGGGCTGACGGCGGTGTGCGAGGAGATCGGCCGCCTGGCCGGCGCGCCCGTGTGGGTGCTCGACCCGGAGGGCGAGCCGCTCGTCGGCGACGCCGTGCCGCCGCGGGACGCCGCGACGGAGGCGATCCCCCTGCGCGCCGGCCACGAGACGGTGGGCCACCTGGTCGTGGGCGCCGCCTCCGGGACGCGCGGCGCGGGCGCGCGGCAGGCCCTGGAGCACGGGGCCACGGTCCTGTCCCTGGAGATCGTGCGCGAGCGCGCCGCCGCCGACGCGGAGGAGCGGATCCGCGGCGACCTGCTCGGCGGCCTCCTGTCCACGCGGATGGAGCCGGACGAGGCCGAGCGCACCGCCGAGCGCGCCGCCCGCCTCGGCCACCGCCTGCGCGGGCCGGCCTGGGTGCTGATCGTGGCCGGCGACGACGCCCGCGCCGGGCACGCGCTCGCCGGCCGCGGGGTGCGGCAGCGGCTCGCCCGCGCGATCGAGCAGATCGCCGTCGACGCGGGGGCCGCCGCGGTGATCGTGGCCCGCCCCGACGGCGCCGCCCTGCTGGTCTCCGGCCTCCCCGACGCCGCGGCCGCGGAGGCCTTCGCCGAGCGCCTGCGCGACGCCGCGGCCGCGCTCGTGCCCCGCCTGGGCGTCTCCTGCGGCCTGAGCGGGGCCGCCGGGCCGCCCGCCGAGATGTTCCGGCTCGCCGAGCAGGCCCGCGGGGCGCTGCGCGTCTCCCACCGCCTCGGCCGGGGCGGGGCGGTCGCCTCCTACCGGCTCCTCGGCATCGAGCGCGTCCTGCTCGCCGTGGACACCCGGGAGACGCTCGACGACTTCGCCGACGACTGGATCGGCCCGCTCGTGCGCCACGACGAGAACGGCCGCGGGGGCGCCGCACCCCTGCTGGAGACCCTGGACGGGCTCATCGCCGAGGGCTGGAACATGCGCGCGGCCGCCCGCCGCCTGGGGGTCCACGTCAACACGCTGCTCTACCGCGTCGGGCGCATCGAGGCTCTGCTCGGCCGGCGCATCGACCCCGACGCCCGCCTGGCCCTGGCGCTCGCGCTGCGTGCGCGGGTGGTCGTGGCCGGCGCCCCGCCCACGGGGGTCGCCGTCATCGCCGGGGAGCCGCCACCCCCACGGGGGGACGCGCCGGGCTCCTAAGCGCCGACGGCCGCCAGGTCGGCGCGGGCGCGCGAGGGCGAGAGGGCGCCGGCGAGCGCCTGGGCGACGGCGACCATCGCGACGAGCGAGGGGTTGCCGTCGTGCGCGTCGGCGGGGACCACCCGGGCGAGCGGCGAGCGGGCGAGCGGCGAGAGGGTCGAGTCCACGAGGGCGGCGGCGGGCACCCCCGCGGCGCGGGCGGCCGAGACCGCGGCCTGGGCGACGCGCGACTCGCGGCCGATGGCGATCGCCAGCACGGCGCCACCGGGGCCGAGGGCGTCCATCCAGGCGCGCGCCGCGGGGTCGAGGGAGGTGATCGCGGCGACCGGGCGGCCGGCGCGGGCGAGGCGCTCCTCGATGAGCGTCACGATCGGGCGGGCGTGGCCCTCGCCGGCGATGACGAGCGGCGTCCGCGGCGCGAGGGCCGCGACCATCGGCGCGAGGCCGGTGGAGTTGAGGCGCTCGGCGGCGTCGTCCAGGGCCAGCCGCTCGGCGGCCAGGGCCGACTCGATCCCCTCCGGGGAGAGCGGCAGGCCGAGCTGGCGGTCGCCGGGGCGCGGGGGGAGCCCGGGCCGCTGGGCCCGGCGCACGACGCGCTGCATCTCGGGGTAGCCCGCGTAGCCCAGGGCCTGCGCGAAGCGCACCACGGTCGCCGGGCTGCAGTGGGACGCCCGGGCGACCTCGTGGGCCGACAGCAGGGGGACGTCCGGGAGGTGGTCCGCGAGGTAGCGGGCCAGCGACTGCTGGGCGGGGCTGAAGCGCTCGTAGTCGCGCTTGAGCCGGTCGGCGAGTGCGTGGACGTCAGGGGGCACGCGCCATCTGTTCGCCGTCCCCCCGCCGGTCTCCTACCGGCGACGTGCGCTCATCGTGATCGGGGACCCCGGGACGACCACCATCCGGGCCGAGACGACCTCCCCGGGCTCCACCCCGCGGAGCACCACGTACATGGTGCGGGCGCCCCCGGCGGGCACCGTGAGCGGCGCCGCCCCGAGGGCGGCCTCGGCGCGCCGGGCGGCCTCCGCGGGGAGCCGCTCGGCCACCTCCTCCGCGGCGGGCAGGAGCGGGGCGGCGCCCCCGTTCTCCAGCAGCCCCACGAAGGAGGGCGCCGGGAACGCGCGCGGCCCGTCGTTGACCACGGACGCGATGCCGACGACGGGCGCGGCGCCGCCGTCCGCGGGCCGCAGGGCCTCCGCCACGGCCTCGGAGACGGCGTCGGAGCCCTCCAGGTCGAGGGTGGCGCCGATCCCGCCGGGGCCGGTCCCCACGAACAGGCCGGGGCCCTCCGGCGGCGGCTCGGGGTCCGGCGCCGGCGCCGGGTCCCCCCCGCCGCCGCAGCCCGCGGCCGCCAGGGCGGCGGCGGCCAGGAGGGCGCAGGCGGCCGCGCGGGCGGCCCTCACGCGGACGACAGCGCCGCGAGGGCGCCGGCGATCGACTGGCGGTCGTCGAGCAGGCCGGCGGCGAGGTCGCCCTCGCGCTCCACCCGCCGGGCGACCTCCCCCATCGTGAAGTCGCGCGGCGACAGGCCGGGGACGACCTCCTCCCAGCGCAGGGGCGTCGCGACCGGCGCCCCGGGCCGCGGCCGCACCGAGTAGACCGAGGCGATCGACCGCCCGCGCCCGTTCTGGTTGTGGTCGAGGTACACCCGGGGCCCGCGCCGGGCCACCTGGGTCACGGTGGTGACCAGGTCGGGGCGGGCCGCGACGAGGGCCTCGCTCACCACCCGCGCGAACATCCGGACGTCGTCGAAGGTCAGCCCCGGCTCGACCGGCAGCAGGATGTGCATGCCCGAGGCGCCCGAGGTGCGCGGGTAACCGCGCAGCCCCAGCCCCTCCAGGGCGTCGCGCACGAGGACGGCCGTCTCGACGACCAGGTCGAACGGGAGGCCGTCGGCGGGGTCCAGGTCGAACAGGACGGAGGTGGGCTCGTCGGGGGTGGCGGCCAGGCTCTGCCAGGGGTTGAGGTCGATGCACCCCAGGTTGACGAGCCACAGCAGGGCCATCGGGTCGTCCACGATCACGTAGCGGCTGAGCTTGTCGTCGCTGCGGCCGCTGCGCGACAACGAGGCCCGGGCCATCCAGTCCGGCCCGTCGTCGATCGAGTGCTGGAAGAAGAAGTCCTCGTCGACCCCGTTGGGGTACCGCTTGAGGATCATCGGGCGCCCGGCGATGTGGGGCACGAGCACCGGCGCCATGCGCAGGTAGTGGTCGAGGACGTTGCCCTTCGTGATCCCCTCCCGCGGGAAGAAGACCTTGTCCAGGTTGGTGAGCGTGATGCGCCGCTCGCCCTCCTGCACGGCGCGGTCCCCGGCCACGCCGGAGAACGGGCCCGGCGGCACGTCCGGCCCCGCGTCGGCCTCGGGCTCCACGATGCCGTGGAACACCGGCGCCCGCAGGCGGTTGTCCGGGGTGCGCTCGGAGTAGACGACCTCGCAGCGCAGGTCCGGCCGCACCCACCGGGGCTTCGCGCCCGACGGCGAGGGGGGCACCGGCGCGTCGAACGGCGACTCATCGGTCTCCAGGGCGCGCAGGCGGTCCCAGAGCGCCCGGGCGACGGCGTCCGAGAAGCCCGAGCCGACGTGCGACAGGTACGTCAGCCCCCCGTCCTCGCCGCGCTCGCCCACCAGCAGGGCGCCCACCCGGCCCCGGCGGGAGCCGCCGCCCTCGGTGAAGCCGCCCACCACCAGGGTCAGCTCGCGCCGGGCCTTCACCTTGAGCCAGTCGGTCGTCCGCCGGCCCGGCCGGTAGGCCGCGTCGACCCGCTTGGCGATGATCCCCTCCAGCTCCTGCGCGGCGGCGAGCGCGAACAGGTCCCGCCCTGTCCGCTCCACGTGATCGCTCAGCACCATGACGGGCGGGGCCTCGGGGGGGACGACCGACGCGAGCAGGGCGCGCCGCTCGTGCCAGGGGCGGTCCTCGATCCACTCGCCGTCCAGGTGCAGCAGGTCGAACACGACGTAGGTGAACGGGCCCCGCCCGTTCTGGAGCGCGTTGAAGTCGGGCCTGCCGTCGGGGCCGAGCACGCAGACCTCGCCGTCGAGCACCGCCTCCTGGCACAGCAGCCGCCGGCGCAGGTCGGCGAGGGACGGGTACGAGGCCGTCAGGTCGCGGCCGGTGCGGCTGCGCAGCTCGGTGGCGTCCGAGGTGACCAGGGCGAGGGCCCGGTAGCCGTCCCACTTCAGCTCGAACGCCCACCCCTCGCCGTCGAAGGGCTCGTCCGCCACCCCGGCCAGCATCGGCCGCATCGCCCGGAAGCGGGCGCCCGGGTCCCCGGGGCCCGGCGGCCCCTTCGCCGAGCGGAACAGGAGCCACTCGTCCTTGCCGGAGCGCCGCCCGGTCCGGACGAGGTGGTAGTGGCCGCGCAGGATGCCGCCGTCGAGGATGACCTTCCACTCGTCGTCGGTCCGCAGCTCCTCCTCCCACGTGCCGTGGTCCCACACGGTCATGCGCCCCGCGCCGTACTGGCCCTCCGGGATCACGGCGGCGAAGTCGAGGTACTCCAGCGGGTGGTCCTCGGTGCGCACCGCCAGCCGCTTGGCCCCCTCGCGCAGGGGCGGCCCCTTCGGGACGGCCCACGAGGCGAGGACGCCATCGACCTCCAGCCGCAGGTCGAAGTGGAGCGCCCGCGCGTCGTGCCGCTGCACCACGAACCGCGGCGCCCCGCCGCCCCCGCCGCCGTCGCGGGCGGGCGCCGGCTCCGGGGTGGCGCCGAAGTCGCGGCGCTCCCGGTACTCGCGCAGGTCGCCGGTCGTGGGTGCCACGTGTGTCAGTATCCCAGCCCGTGACGGAGCCCCCCACCGCCCGGCCCATCGCGCGGCTCGCCACCGAGCTGCGCTTCACGGGCCTCGGCCAGATCGCCATCGGGCTCGGCGGCGTGGTCGCGGCGCTGATCGCCGCCGACGAGTCGGCGGCCCGCCTGCTGGTGCCCTTCGCGATCGTGGTGCTGCTGATCGGCGGGCTCTCGATCTACAACACCGCCTGGCTACGGCGCGACGCCCCGGCCGGCGAGGCCGCTGGGGCGCGGATCGAGACGACGTCCGACACCTACCGCCGCAGCGCCGTCGGGCTGGTGCTGGCCCTGGTGGCCGTCGCCCTGGTCGGCGCGTTCGGCCCCTCCCTCGCCGCGATCCTCGGCGGCGTGGTCGGCGCGGTCGGGCTGGTCGACCTCTACAACGACCGCTGGGTGCGCGCCCGCGAGAAGACGACCGGCGAGGCGCTCTACCGCGAGCTGGGGCGCAGCCCGTTCTCGCCGGGCCGCCGCCCCCTCTACACCCGCCCCCTGAAGGACAGCACGCTGGCGATGTAGTCGCGGGTGTCGTCGTAGGGGCCGTGGCGGCGCATGCCGGCGAGGCCCTGGTAGTACGCCCCGATCACCGTCCGCGTGCCCACGCCCTGGCGCTGGAGCCAGGCCAGGTAGGCGACGCCCCCCTCGATGTTGTCCTCGAGGTTCCGCGGCTGGATCGGCCGGCCGAGGACCGACGCCCCGAGCCACTTGGCGGTGGCCGGCATGAGCTGCATCACCCCGATGGCCCCGGCCGACGACCGGGCCGACTGCGTCCAGCGGCTCTCCTGCCAGGCGATCGCCCGCGCGAGGGCCGGGTCGACCCCGTGGCGCGCGGAGGCGTCCGCCAGGAGCGCGGCGACCTGCACCGGGTCGGTCGGGGCCTGCGCGTTGCCCGCCGGGCTGGCGCCCGGGACGGTGAGGCGGCGGCCGACGGGGACGTTGTCCGGGTCGGCGATGCCGTTGAGGGCGACGATCGCCGCGACGGTGGTGCCGTGGCGGGCCGCGATGCCGGAGAGCGTGTCGCCGGACCGGACGACGTAGGCGCCCCCGGAGCCGCCGGAGCCCTGTCCGCCGACCGGGGTCATCCCGGCGGGGACGGTCCCGCCAGCCCCGCCGCCGGGGATCGTCAGCCGGCGGCCGACGGCCACCCTGTTCGGGTCGGCGATGCCGTTCGCCCGGACGATGGCCCCGACGGTCGTGCCGTTGGCCGCCGCGATCGCGCTGAGGGTGTCGCCCGGGCGGATCACGTGGGTGCGCCCGGCCGCCGTCCAGCCGCCGCCGGAGGGGGCCGCCGCCGCCCCACCGCCCCCCGGGATCGTGAGCCGGCGCCCGGCCACGATCACGTTCGGGTCGGCGATGCCGTTGGCGGCGGCGAGGGCGGACACGGTCGTGCCGTTGCGCGCGGCGATGGCGCCGAGGGTGTCGCCCGCGCGCACGGTGACGGTCGCCGCCGAGGCGGATCCGAGACCGGTGACGAGCAGGATGGCGAGGCCCGCGGCGAGTAGGAGGAGGCCGCGGAGAGGGGTGGGCCGGAGGGCGTCCATGCGCGTCACTATCGGGCTTCCTGCAGGGATTTCCAGTCCTCCGCCCCCCTCCCCGCCTCCCTCTTTTTCACCCCCGCCCCTCCCCCGGCCCCCCTCCCCCTCCCCCCTGAGCCCGCCCGGATGGGGTAAGAGAGTGATCGGTCGCCCGAGGAGGCCGGCGTGGACGCGGCGGGGACGCTGATCGTGGGTGCGGGGCTCGCCGGGAGCGCGGTGGCGATGCACCTCGCCGAGATGGGCGCGAAGGACGTGGTCGTGGTCGACCCGGACCTCGCCGGCGGCCGCTCGTCGTCGCAGCTCAACGCGGGCGGGGTGCGCGCGACCTGGTGGCGGCCGGTGAACGTCGAGCTCTGCGCGGCCACCATCGACGAGCTCGCCCGGCACCGCGAGCGGGTCGCCCTGCGCCAGCGCGGCTACCTGTGGCTGCACGGCCCGGAGCGCTGGCCGGAGGCCCGGGAGCACGTGGCCCTGCAGAACCGCTTCGGCCGCGAGGTGGAGCTGCTCACCCCGGCTCAGGTGGGGCGGCGGTGGCCGTTCATCGACCGCCTCGACGACCTGGCCGGCGCGACCTTCTCCCCCCACGACGGCCTGGTCGACCCGAACGCCGTCCGCGACCTCTACCGGGAGCGGGCCCGCGCCGCGGGCGCGACCTTCGCCGACCGGCTGCTCGTGACCGCGGTGCGCCTCGACGGCGACCGGGTGACCGGGGCCGCGCTGGCGCGGCTCGACGCCGCGGGCGCGGACGCCGCGCTGACGGGCGGCGCGGTCGCCGGCCCGGCGACCGAGGTGGCCTGCGGGCGCCTGGTGAACGCGGCGGGGCCGTGGGCGTCGCGGGTCGCGGAGCTGATCGGGGTCCCGGTCCCGTGCCGCGCGGTGCCGCGGCAGATCTGCGTCGTCGGCACGCGCGACGTCGACCTGTCGGCCGACGGGATGATCGTGGACTCCAGCGACGTCTACCTGCACCACGAGGCCGACGGCATGTTCCTCGCCGGCTACTCCCCGCCCGGCGACCCGCCCTCGTACTCCTTCGGCTACGAGGGCCGGGAGTTCTTCGAGCGGGAGATCTGGCCCCGCCTGGCCCACCGGGTGAGCGCCTTCGACCGCCTCGAGCACGTCCGCGGATGGACCGGCCTGTACGAGCTGTCACCGGACAACTCGGCGCTGCTCGGCGCGGTCCCGGGCCGGGAGGGCGCCTTCGAGATCCACTCGTTCTCCGGCCGCGGGGTCATGCAGTCCTGGGCCGCCGGGCTGGCCCTGGCCGAGCTGATGGAGACCGGCGCCCACCGCACCTTCCCCTCCGCCGCGGCCCTGTGGGGCGGGCGCTTCGCCGGCGGCGAGCTGCAACCCGAGGAGCTGCACATATGAGGACGCTCGGCATCGACCTGGCCGCGGAGCCCAAGGGGACGGCCGTGTGCGCGATCGACTGGGAGGACGGGCGCGCGGCGGTGGACCTGATGGAGCCCGGGGCCGCCGACCCGGCGCTCTGGGCCCTCGCCCGGGGCGCGGACAAGGTCGGCGTCGACTGCCCGCTGGGCTGGCCGGACGCGTTCGTGGAGGCGGTCGCCGCGCACGCCGCCGGCGAGGCGTGGCCGGGGCGCGACGCGGCCGACCCCGCGGGCTTCCGGCGCTCGTTGCGCCTGCGGGCGACCGACGAGGCGGTCGTGGCCTCGATCGGGGTGACGCCCCTGTCGGTGTCCACGGACCGGATCGGCGTCACCGCCATGCGCGCGGCGCTGCTGTGCGACCAGCTCGCCCGGCAGGGGGGCGACGTGCGGCGCGACGGCGCGGGCCTGGTCGCCGAGGTGTACCCGGCCGCGGCGCTCGTGCGCTGGGGCCTGCCGGCGCGTGGCTACAAGGCGGCGACGGCGGCCGGGCGGCGGCTGCGCGGGGAGATCGTCGACGGCATCCGGTCCGCGGCGCCCTGGCTGGCGCTCGGGCGGGGCGGCCGGGCCGCGTGCGCGGAGAGCCACGACGTCCTCGACGCCCTGGTCTCCGCCCTCGTCGCGCGCGCCGCGGCCCTCGGCCGGACGGCCCCGCCACCCCCCGAGATCACCCTCCGCGTCGCCCGTGAGGGGTGGATCCACGTGCCGGACGAGGACGCGCTGCCGGGCCTCGCGGCCGCGTGAGAAGGGTCTCATCGCAGCCTCATGGAGGGCTCACGGACCGCTCCTAGGGTTCCGCTCATCCCGTTGACGACGACCTGGAGAGGAACCGTCATGGCTGCAAAGTTCACCGCACTGATCCCCGCGTCCCGGGGCTACTCGGCCGACTCGAACTCCAACTCGAACTCGGACGCGCCCCGCCGGCGCCGCCGGCGCCGCAAGCCGCGCCGCCGGGTCCGCCGCCGCCGCCGGACGACCTAGGCCCCCGGCCTCCGGACGACGCACCACGACGGCCCCGCCACCCGGCGGGGCCGTCGTCGCGTCCGCACCCGCCACCGTCACGTGAGCCGCCTCCGCGCCCGCATGCGCCGCGCCCTCGTCCCCGAGGGCTCCGGTCCCGCCGTCGTCGCCGCCGCCCCGCGGCTGCCGCTGCGCGTGATCCTGCGCCGCTTCTGGCCGGACGTGCGCCCGTACCGCGGCTGGATCCTGCTGAGCCTGGTGTTCGCGGTGGTCATCCCCGCGATCGAGACCATCGAGATCTGGCTCTTCAAGCTCGTGGTCGACGACGTGCTCATCCCGGGCGACCTCGGCCCGCTGCCCGCGATCGCCGCCGCCTACGTCGGCCTGACGATCGTGGGCGCCCTGCTCGGCTTCGGCGACTCCTACCTGGCCGCATGGATCGGCGAGCGCTTCGTGCTCGACCTGCGCACGCGCCTGTTCCGCCACGTCCAGCGGCTCTCGGGCGGGGACCTCGACAAGCGCCGCGCGGGCGACCTGGTCAACCGCATGACCGGCGACGTCGCGGCCATCGAGACCCTCGCCGTCGCCGGCTTCGCCGAGTTCCTGTCGGCCGTCGTGCGCATCCTCTTCTTCGCGGGTGCGCTCGTGTACCTGGAGTGGACCCTGGCCACCGTGGCGCTCGTCATCGCGCCGCTGTTCTGGCTCACGGCGCGCTCGTTCTCCCGGCTCATCCGCGGCGCGGCCCGCGAGGCCCGCCGCCGCAGCGGCTCCCTGGGCGCGGTGACCGAGGAGGGGCTGTCGAACCTGGCCCTGGCCCAGGCCTACAACCGCGAGGACGCCGAGCTCGGCCGCTTCCGCGAGGAGGGCCGGGGGATCATGGAGGCCGAGCTCGCCTCGACGCGCATCCGGGCCCTGTTCACCCCGATCATGGACCTGCTGGAGCTCGGGGCCGCGCTGCTGGTGATCGGCCTCGGCACCTGGGCCGTCACCGAGGGCCGCCTCACCGTGGGCGGGCTGCTCGTGTTCCTGGCCTACCTCACCCAGATGCTCGGCCCGGTGCGCGAGCTCTCGTCCCTGTCGAACGCCGTCTTCTCGGCCGCCGCCGGCGCCGAGCGCGTGATCGAGCTGCTCGACGAGGAGCCCCGGGTCACGGAGCGCCCGGACGCGACGGCCCTGCGCGACCCGGAGGGCCGGGTGGAGCTTCGCGACGTGACCTTCACCTACCCCGGCGCGGACCGGCCGGCCCTGGACGGCGTGAGCCTGCGCGTCGCGCCGGGCGAGACGGTCGCGGTCGTCGGCGCGAGCGGCGCGGGCAAGTCGACGCTGGCGCGAATGGTGCTGCGCCTGCACGACCCGGACTCCGGGACCGTCCACATGGACGGCCACGACGTGCGCGACCTGACCCTCGCCTCCCTGCGCGACTCCGTCGCGGTGCTGCTGCAGGAGACGCTCATCCTGCAGGCGAGCGCGCGTGAGAACATCGCGATCGGGCGCCCCGGCGCGGACGACGCGCAGATCGCCGCGGCCGCCCGCGCGGCGGGCGCCGACGAGTTCCTGCGGGCACTGCCGGAGGGGTACGACACGATGCTCGACGCCCGCGGGCGCAACCTGTCCGGCGGTCAGCGCCAGCGCGTCGCCATCGCCCGCGCGCTGGTGCGCGACGCGCCGGTGCTGATCCTGGACGAGCCCTCCACCGGCCTCGACGGCGAGACCCGCCGCCGGCTCGCAGGCCCGTTGCGGGAGCTCGCCCGCGGGCGGGCCGCGATCGTCATCTCGCACGACCTGGCCTCGGCGCGCGACGCCGACCGGGTGATCGTGATGGACCGCGGGCGCATCGCCGAGACCGGCACCCACGCCGAGCTGGCCGCCCGCGGCGGCGCCTACGCGGCGCTGCTCGGCACCACGGCGGCCGTCCCGGCCCGCGAGGAGGCGGCGTGATCGACGGTCCCCCTCCCCTGCCGCCCGGCGCCGAGCCCGCGCCGGGGTACGCGGTCATCGCGCACCTCGCCCGCGGCAAGACCCTCGACGTCTACGACGCGTGGAGCGCCGGGCGCGCGTCGCGCTGCATCGTCAAGACCCTCCGGCCGGACCGCGCGGACGACCGCGCCGCCGCCCGGCGCCTCGTGGCCGAGGGGCGCCTCATCCGGCGGCTGACGCACCCCCACATCGTGCGCGGGTACGAGGTCGTGGCCGGCCCGCCGCCGGTGGTCGTGATGGAGACGCTCGCCGGGGCGACCCTCGCCGCCCTCATCGAGGACGCCGACCCACGGCGCCTGCCGGTCCGCGACGTGGCCCACCTCGGCCTGCACCTGGCGTCGGCGCTCGGCTACCTGCACTCCCAGGGGTGGCTCCACCTCGACCTGAAGCCCGGGAACGTGGTCGCGGAGGCGGGCCGGGCCAAGCTCATCGACATGAGCGTCGCCCGGCGCCCGGGCCGCTGCCCGGCCGGGGTCGGCACCTGGTGCTACATGGCGCCCGAGCAGGCCCGCGGCGGGGTCGTGGGCCCGGAGGCGGACGTCTGGGGCATCGGGGTGACCCTCTACGAGGCCCTCACCGGTCAGGCCGCCTTCGACCCCGACCCCCCCGAGGGCGGGACGGAGACGACCTGGGAGACGACCACGTCGGGCGGCCCGCCGCGGCGGCGCTACCCGCAGCTCGAGGGCCCGCCGGCGCCGGTGCGGCGCCTGCGCCGGGTGCCCGCGGCCCTCGCCGACCTCCTCGCCGCCTGCCTGGCGCCGGACCCCCGTGACCGGCCGGCGATCGGGCCGCTGATGGGCGCCCTGGAGCCGCTCGCCGGGCTGCCGCCCTCCGAGCGGCGCTTCGCCGCCCCGGCGCCGCCCCCCGCGTGAGAGCATGCCGCCGTCCGGCGGCGGGGCCACGGGAGGGGCGGTGCACGAGGGCAGCACGAAGGCCATCTTCGCCGCGTTCTTCGCCAACCTCGGCATCGCGATCGCCAAGTTCGTCGGCTTCCTCATCACCGGGGCGTCGTCGATGCTCGCCGAGTCGATCCACTCGGTGGCCGACACCTCGAACCAGGGGCTCCTGCTGCTCGGCGGGCGCACCGCCAAGCGCGCCCCGACCCCGGAGCACCCGTTCGGCTACGGCCGCGACCGCTACTTCTGGTCGTTCATCGTCGCGCTCGTGCTGTTCAGCGTCGGCGGCCTCTTCGCCATCTACGAGGGCGTCGAGAAGCTGCGGCACCCGCACGACATCACGTCGCCCGGCGTCGCCCTCGGCATCCTGGGCGTCGCGGTCGTGCTGGAGTCGTTCTCCCTGCGGACGGCGATCCGGGAGGCGCGCCCGTTCAAGGGCCGCAACTCATGGGTCGCCTACATCCGCCGCTCCAAGAGCCCGGAGCTGCCGGTCGTGCTGCTGGAGGACCTCGGGGCGCTGTTCGGCCTCCTCTTCGCCCTCGCGGGCATCACCCTCGCGCTCGTCACCGACGAGCCGCGCTTCGACGGCGCCGCCACCCTCGCCATCGGGGTCCTGCTGGTCACGATCGCGGTGATCCTGGTGATCGAGATGAAGAGCCTGCTCATCGGCGAGTCGGCGGCGGCCGAGCAGCAGCAGGAGATCCGCGCCCGGATCGAGGGGACCCCCGGGGTGGCGCGCCTCATCCACATGCGCACGCTGCACCTCGGCCCCGACGAGCTGCTCGTGGCGGCGAAGATCGAGCTCACGGGTCCTCCCGCATGACGGTGGGGTGCGGTTACGCTACGCTCCCGTAGCGGAGGCGCGGAACGATACGCCTGCGTAGCGAAAGACGCAAGGGCCGTCGCCCCACGGCGACGTCACCGGGGAGGGGACGGTGGTGAGAACGGATCCGCGCGTGATGCGGTCGAGGACGGCGATCCTCGACGCGTGCGCCGACCTGATCTCCGAGGAGGGCTTCGCGGGGGTCACGATCGAGGCCGTCTCGGCCCGGTCGGGCGCGGCCAAGACGACGATCTACCGCCACTGGCCGAGCCGCGCGGCGCTCC
>JBFWPT010000029.1:0-47189 GCA_050249835.1 Thermoleophilia bacterium | reverse complement strand
TCTCGGAGGCCGCCACCTCGTGCCGCGGCGCGAACATGCACCCGAAGGACGACGTCGCCACGTCGAACGACCGGTCGGGGAAGGGCAGGTCCCCGGCGTCGCCCTCCACCCAGTCGGCGCGCACCCCCCGCTCCGCCGCGGCCGCCCGCGCCCCGGCGAGCATGGCCGGCGAGAGGTCGAGCCCGGTCACCCGCGCGCCCGCCTCCCCGGCCTTGATCGCGACCGTCCCGGTGCCGCAGCCGACGTCGAGCAGGGCGTCGTCGGCCCCGACCTCCAGGCGGCGCACCAGCCGCTCCCCGGGCGCCCGGATCATCTCGGCGAAGGGGCGGAAGTCGCCCGCCTCCCACATCGCGCGCTGCGTCGCGCGTATCCGCGCCAGCTCGTCCATCCGACCCGCTCCACGCCCCCCGGCTCTGGTGGGTGTGGTCCTACGCCCACCCGCCGCCGGGGTCAACCGCGAGAGGCCCGCCGCCCCCGCTGGGCCCCGGCGGGGCGTGGTACGGTTGGAGGCCGTTCGCGGATGTAGCTCAGTTGGTAGAGCGTCGGCTTCCCAAGCCGAAGGTCGCGGGTTCGAACCCCGTCGTCCGCTTACCGTTTGCAGGGATTTCCCAGGGCAGCAGTTCCTCCGGGGTCCCGTTGCTCCCGACCTGCTCCCGACCGGAGTCGTCGAGGAAGTCGGAGAGGACGACCCGTCCCTGAGGGTCCAGGTCCTTCCAGTAGCCCGCGTAGTGCTTCCAGAGGACCGCCACGGAATTGCCCATCCGGTGCGCGAGCGTCGCCGGATCCAGGCGTGCGATGAGGATCCCGATCGTCGCGTAGGTGTGCCGGAGGTCGTACATCTCGTGGAGATGCGCGTCCGGCACCTCGGCGCGGGTCAGGGCAGCGCGGAGTTCCTTCTGCGCCCGCTTCAGGGTGAGCCGGGGGAAGATGGGATCGTCGGCGCCGGCCTCTGGATTCCGGGCGTGCTGGGCGCGGAGGTAGGGAAGAACGAAGGGGTCGAGCGGCACGGTCCGGGCCTCGCCCGTCTTGGGCTCGTGGATGGCTCCCGTGGAGTCCTTCGTGAGCCGGACGTGAAGGTCGGCGCGGCCGACGTCCCGCCACCGGAGGGCGAGCAGCTCACCGGGCCGGAGGCCGTGGTAGGCCGCGACGGCGAAGACGGCGTCGAAGGGGGCCGCGGCCTCGGCCAGGAGGGCGGCGAGGCGCTCGGGCCGGAGGGGATGGCGGTCGCTCTGGCGCTTCAACTTCGGCGTCTTGGAGGGCGGGAGCGGTGCGGCGACGTGGCCGCGCTCGGCGCCCCACTTGATGACGGCCCGGAGGACGTTCACGCGGTGGCGGATGGTCTGCGGTGAGGCCCCCACGCCGTGGAGCGCCGCGACGTACTCGTCAACGTCGGCGAGCGTGATCTGGCCGACCGGCACGGCGCCGAAGCGCTCCCGGTTGAGGGCGGCGACGATGCTCCGGTAGCCGCGGCGGGTGTTGGGCGTGACGTGGACTTCCGCGTACTGCGTCCACCACAGGTCCGTGAGGTCGCGGAACAGCATCGAGCCGACACGCGGGGGCGGAGCCCCGGACTCGCCGCGGGCGAGGCGGGCCTTCACGGCGACCAGCTCGCGCTGC
The DNA here is from genome assembly GCA_050249835.1 of Thermoleophilia bacterium. Classification (GTDB taxonomy): domain Bacteria; phylum Actinomycetota; class Thermoleophilia; order Miltoncostaeales; family Miltoncostaeaceae; genus Miltoncostaea. The sequence continues at coordinate 45,572 of JBFWPT010000029.1, read as the reverse complement.
GCCTCCTGCTTCGTGGCGAACCCGCCCTCGGGGACGAGCCGCTCCTTCTCGCCGCGGCCTCCGGTGATCCGGACGTAGTGACGGCCGCGGGACTGCCGGATGGAGGCGCTCGCCATACGGGCTCCTTCAGGGAGGGGTTACCGGCGGCGCGGCTTGAAGTTCGACAGGTCCGTTCCCTGCACGGAGGCGGGGAGGGCCGCGGCCACGTCCTGACTCAACCGCGGCTGGAGGACTGCTTCCAAGTCCTGCACCCGGACGTAGACCGTGCGGCCCTCCGGGAGCGTGAACGTGGGGAGACGGCCGCGCTGGTGGAGTTTCTTCGCCTTGACGTAGGACCAGCCCTGGGCGTCCGCGAGTTCACGGAGCGTGACGATCTGGGGGACGGCCGCTGCTGCCATGCAGAGCTGTACCGGGCCGAGGGGTTCACATGCGCGGGGCGCGTCCGGGGCCGGCTCTAGCGTGGCGAGCGTGAGCCCCCTGGGTGGCACCCTCCTGATCGTCGGCGCCGGGCTGGAGTTCTTCGGCATCGTGGCTCTGGGCTGGCCGGACTTCATCCCGTGGCGCGACGGACTGTCCGCCTGGGCGACGCGGACGTGGGGGTGGATCCGGCTGCGGGTGCTGCGGAGGAAGGGGCGCTCCTACAGCGTGACTCTCGGATCCGCGGCCGAGAGTTCCCACGCCCTGCGCTTTACGGCCATCAAGGGGCCGCCCAAGGGGCAATCGCTCGCCGAGACGGTGGGCTGGCTGGTGAACCGGGACAGGGAGGCGCAGCAGAAGGAACAGGACTTGGAGCATTTGATCCAGGACCTCGATAAGGCCGTGGACCAGCGGATGGACTCTTCGCGGGATGAGATGCGCGGGGAGTACGAAGCGAAGTTGTCCGAAGCGTTGGAGCAGTACCGATCGCTGCGCATCGTCGGCACCTTCATCCTGTTCGTGGGGCTGGTCTGCACGACGTGGGCGAACTTCGTCTGAGCGCGGGCAGGCGGCGTGTGCCTCCCTCTGGGATGGGACTGTCACACCCCTAGACGAGAACAGGGGCGGGAAGGCCGGAACCCGCACCAGCACGATGGAAGCCGGGGCGCGTCCGGGGCCAGCTCTAGCGTGAGCCGTCCATGAACCCCCTTGGTGGCACCCTCCTGATAGTCGGCGCCGTGCTGGAGTTTGTCGGTATCGTCGCTCTGGGGTGGCCCGACTTCATCCCGTGGAGGGACGGGCTGGCGCGGTGGCTCACCCGCACCTGGCGGCGGGTGTGGGCGTGGATCCTGCGGCGGGTGCTGCGACGCCGCGGCCCGGCAGTCGGCGCCTTCGCAGTCGGGGACGTGACTCTCGCGGTGGCCGTAAGCGGCTTCGCCACTACCGCGGTGTCTGGCACCGCTCCCCTGGAGCAGAAGGTGGCCTTCCTCCTCCAGCGCGACCAGGAGGCGCAGAAGAAGGAGCAGGGGCTGGCGGATGAGATCAAGCGCCTGGACAAGGACGTGGACAAGCGGCTGGACGCTCTACGGGATGAGATGCGGGGCGAGTACGAAGCGAAGCTGTCCGCGGCATCGGAGCAGTACCGATCCCTGCGGATCCTCGGCACCTTCATCCTGTTCGTCGGCTTGGTCTGCACGACGTGGGCGAACTTCGTGTGAGTGCGAATGTGCGGCGTCTGACGGTTCGAGCGGGGCGGGGAGGAAGGGGCCGGGCCGACACCGCCTGACGCGCGGAGGATCTGCGGCCGCATGTGCCGCCCGGGGAGGCTGGGAGGGCTAGGGCACCGGGACGGCGTGGTGGCGGCGTGTGGCCCCGGACATGGGCCGTGGCGGGGCGGTGCGGCCGGGCGTGGGGGTTGCCCCAGGCCGGGGGTGGGGCGGAGGGGCCGGGCGTGGGGCGTGTGCCGGGCGCTGGAGGCTCACGACGTCGCGCCCTTGTGGATGGGCTCAAGTTCGCGGAGGCCCTCGTAGGCGTCGGCCAGCATCTCGGCCATGAGGTCGCCGCCACCGGCGTCGAGGTGGGCGGTGATCCGGGCCGCCTCGTCGTCGCCGAACAGGAGACGGAGCGAGGCCGCGAAGGCACGGTAGGCCGGGATGGGGGCGTCCCCATCCTTGAAGCACGTCAGGAGCTTGTAGCGGTTGCGGATCTCCAAGGTGCCGTTCGAGTTGAGCTTGAAGGGCGAGGCGATGCAGCCGAACGGCTTGTCCTCCGTCTCGTGGAGCCCGCACAAGTGGGCCTCGGTCTTGAACGGGCACTTCTTGGGGCACGCCTTCGATCCCGGCACCGACGCGATCAGGCCGTCGTCGCCGACGGTAGCCCCCAGCTCGCGCAGGCGGTCCCGCTCGACCGAGCGTGTGGCGACGATGATTCCTGAGGGGTCAACGGTGCTCTGGCAGCAACTCGCCTTGCAGACGTCGCGGATGTAGTCAGGGTCACATCCGTGGAACTTCAGCCGGGCCGAGGCCGCCGACACCTTCACCGTGACCGTGGGCCGGGGCTCGGCGTCGGAGGGAGCGGAAGGCGAGGCGGCGGGCGGAGTGGGAGCCGGGGAGGCGGCCGAGGCGGGCGCCGGGGTGGGCGCCGGGGTGGGCGCAGGAACGGGCGGGGCCGTCTCGTGGCGGGTGGGCGTGTGCCGGGCCTGGCGGCTCGCGGGGGACGCGCCGCGGCGGCGCATGAGGAGGATGTCTTCGTGGTCGAGCGTGGAGGTGCGCGAGCGGACCTGCTGCGGCGTCAGCCGGACGAGGACGCCGCGGTAGTCGGCCGGCTCGAAGTCGAGAGCGGCGAGGACCGCGCGGACGTCGGCGGGGATGTCGAGGACGCGGGCGCCGTCACGGACCTGGCCGAGGATCAGGGCGACCACGGCGCCGGGCGCGAGCGCGGGGAGCAGGCCGACGAAGGCGTCGCGCATGCGGGCGAGGAAGCCCTCGTAGGAGTCCTGTTCTGAGAGGTCGCGGGGGCCGCCGCCGTAGCGCTCGAGGTTGAAGTAGGGCGGGCAGGACAGGACGAGGGAGGCGGCGGCGGGGCCGACCGCGGAGGCCCAGTCGTACTCGGTGGAGTCGCCCTCCACCACGATGGCCTGGCGGTAGATGGGGTCGAAGCGGGCGAGCTGCGCGAGGCGCATCGCGTCGGCCTGCACCTGGGCGGCGTTGAGATCGACGCCGTGGTAGCGGCGGCCGAGGTGGGCCGTCACGACGGACCGCGTGGGGCCACCCGCGAAGGGGTCGAGGACGAGGTCGCCGCGGGCGGAGTGTGCCGTCACGATCTCGCGGACGAGGTCCGCGGAGGGGATCGAGACGGGGGAGACGGAGCCGGGCAGGCCGAGCCCGGCGGCGAGGCGGGGCTCCCCGGTGTCGCCGACGAGTGCGCGGAGGGTGGCTTCACGGGCGTTGGCCTCGGCGGAGACGCGGGTGCGCCTCACGGAGCGGCGGCGGTTGGGCAGTTCCCCGGCTTCGGGGAACTGAGTTCCCTCAGGCCGCGGGGAACTGGCCGCTGCGGCGACGGCCGCCCGTGCGTAGGCGTTCGTCTCAGGGGAGTCGAGGACGCGGGGCAGCACGGCGTGCAGGCGGGTGCCGAGCAGCATCAGGGCGTCGCCCTGGGTGTTCTGGGAGGCGGCGTCGAAGGCGTCGCTGTCGAGCCACGCGATGCCGTCACGGAGGGCCTTCAGGCCGAGGGCATCGACGTCACGCTGGGCCTCGGTGGAGCGCCGGCTCTCTTCGCGGGCGTTGTGGTCTGCGAGCGCCTCAGGCGTCAGGTAGTCGAGCCGGGCGCGCTTGACGTTCTCCCACGCCATGTGGGGGGTGCGCCGACGGCGGCAGACGGCCTCAAGTTCGCCGAGGGCGTAGGCGGCGAAGGCATCACGTGCGTCGTCGCGGACGCCAACCATGAGAGAGCCGCGGTTCCGGCCGCCGTGGCGGACGACCAGGGCGACCTCCACCAGGTGCTTGGCCTCGTCCCGCTTGAAGTCGGGGCCGAGCAGGGCGGCGATCCGTGACCAACGCTCGCCCGCCTTGCGGTCCTCCGGGGAGGCGAGGCCAGGCTCGCGGCGGCCCTGGCGGAGCCGGGCGGCGGCCGTCTCGTCCTCGTAGCCGGTGCCCTCCACGAACGGCAGGACGGCGCCATGCACCGGGCAGACGCGGGAGGGGTCGCAGGCGTGGTCGTGGGAGGACATCGCCACACCCTGTCTCGGGCGCCCAACGCGCCGCGATCCGCTAAGAAGCCACTATGGGTCGAGAGCCGAAGCCCCGTGAGGTGAAGCCGCGGCAGCGCTCGCGTCCGGTGCGCGGCCCTCAGATCGTCATCCAGTTCGCCCCGCACGTCACGGACGAGCAGGCGGAGGCGGAGGCCCGGCGTCTGGAGAAGAACCTCAAGCCCGACGACCTGCACGACGTCCGCGCCGTGCCGGGCGTTGAGGCGCGGGATCAGGTGTGGGCGAAGTCGCTCCTGATCGACCTGCTGGTGGTCGGCGAGCCCGTCCCCGTGGCCGAGGTCTACCGGCGAGCGAAGAAGTACGCCCTCCTCTACCTCGACGCGGACGGCGTGGAGCAGGTGCAGCCGATGCCGATCGGGAAGGACGCGCTACGCGAGGCGTGGCCGCAGATGGGCTTCATGGAGAAGCGCGTCGGCTTCGGCGGGGCCGTCTGGCTCTGCCCGCCCGGCACCTCACCGCCGGAGGCGTGACGGCTACTGGACCAGGCGGGCGGGCTCGACGCCGAGGCCGCGGGCGAGGCGTAGGACGTTCTTGAGGGTGAGGTTCCGCCGGCCTCTCTCGATCTGGCCGATGTAGGTCCAGTGCAGCCCCGCCGCGTGGGCGAGGGCCTCCTGGGTCATGCCCGCTTCGAGGCGGAGGGCGCGTAGACGCTCACCGAACGCGGCGATCTCGGGGTCCGGCTTCGTCCGGCTGGGCGTGGCCGGACGCTTGGGCTTCGCGGGCTTGCGGGGTGCCGCCATCACGGCGGATCACGGCACGGCAAAGACGAAGCATCCAGAGACGCTTCGTATAGTGTCGGCCGCCATGCGCCGGGCTCGGGCCGCCCGCGCCGCCGACGACGCGGAGGGGGATCGGTGACCGAGGAAACCTGGGGCCGCCTGGCGGATCGGCTGGAGGCGGCGTGGCCGAGCCCCCCGCTCGATGAGTCCCGGCGGGCCGTCTACTACGAGGTGCTGCGGGACCTCGACGACCAGGCGGTCGAGCAGGCCGTCACCGGGCTGCTCGCCGAGGACCGCGACACCCTGCCTCCCCCAGGTGCGATCAAGACCCGCGCCGCCGTGGTGGCGGAGGCTTCACCGGCGGTCGTGGAACCGACCGCGGGTGGTGAGGCGTCGAGCGATGCTGTGGAGCCGCCGGCTGGGACGTCGGGGGAGCCGACCGGTGAGGAACTGGAGCGGATCAAGCGTCGGCCGTGGCTGGGGGTGCTGTTCGGCATCATCGGGATCTTCCCCGTCGCCCTGTGGCTGGGCGGGAAGGCCCTCGCGGACCGCAAGGAAGCGAAGGACGCGGGCCGCAAGTACCCCGGCGAGACGTGGGCCGCCGTCACCGCCCTGATCCTCGGGGTGTGGAGCGTCATCTGGGTCGCCGGGGTGCTGATCTACGTCTTCGACGGTGGGTCGAACGATGGCGACTCCTCCGCCAGCACCGGACTGGAGCAGACCCCGGACTCCGGCGAGGGCGTGGGAACCCCGCAGGACGCGATCCTGGCGGTCGGCGACCAGTTCCGCGACGGCAACTTCGCCTTCCGCGTTGTCCGGGCACGGGAGGTCCAGCAGTTCGAGGGCGCGACCCCTGGACCGGGGAACGCCTTGGTCGAGGTTGTGCTGGAGACGGCCAACCTGTCGTCCCAGCCGGTGGCAGGCCCCATCTGTATCTCGACTCAGTACTCCGGCGTCGTCCTGGTGGACGACCAGGACCGGAACTACTCCGTCGGCGCCGTCGGAGAACGGACGGTGGGCGACACCGCCGCCATCTGCGCCGAGGCAGCTCAGCCCGGCCTGGGGACGAGGTACGTGCTGGCTTTCGAGATCCCGGCCTCGACCGTGCCGACCATCGTCGGGATCGCCGTCTGGGATCCGACCGAGCCCGATGACCCCAACGGCGACAGTTACTACTTCGTGAACACGTCGCTCTAGAGGTCGGGCCGGGGGGCGACACGGACCCGGGCTCCACGCGGGCCTGTCGAGGGCATAGACCGAACCCGTCATCGAGGGGACGGGGAGTTGTCCAACGGGCTAGCGCGGTTGCGGGGGCCTGCGACCTACGAGACAATCGCCACGACATGGCGTTGAGCACCCTAACTCTCAATGATCTACAGAGGGCGTGGAAACGCGTCAAGTTCGATCTTGAGAACCGCGTCTTCATCAAGTCCCCCTTCCAGCGCGACCTCATCGAGAGTGACCTAGACGCTTGGCTCACTCCGATTCTAGAGGCCCTCCAAGGCGGTTCGGTCGCCGTCGATCCGCTCTACGTCGCGCCAGTACCGAAGGGGCGAGGCCTGATACGGCCGGGCGCTTGGATTCCTTTGCACGAACACGTTGCATACACGGCCTTGCTCGGACTCGCGTACCCGAAGATCTATGCAGCGGTGGGTGGAAGCCGCGGACGGCTCGACCTTGCATACCAACTTCGCAAGCCTGGGGAGGTTCGGTGGCTTCGGCCTCGGTTCGAGTGCTACGACCAGTTTCGGCGACGGTCCGCGGCGATCGCCCACAAGCACCCCTATGTCGTCTTCGTGGACGTGGCCGCCTACTACGAGAACATCAATCTGAGCTACCTCGACTCCCAGTTGCGCGCAATGGGCGTCGCGCCGGACGCTGTGGACTGTCTCCTCCGCATGCTCCGAGCGTGGGAACAGACACCTGGTACGGGTCTGCCCCAGGGGCTCAGTCCGTCCGACATTCTCGCAAAGGTCTACCTCGATGCGGTGGATCGCCAGTTCGAAGCGAGCGGAGCGACATTCGTTCGCTACGTTGATGATGTAAGGATTGCGGCGGAGTCAGAACCCGCGGCGAAGCGGCTCCTGGTTCGCTACATCGAACTCTTGCGGGAGCGCGGTCTGCAGGTGCAGTCTCGAAAGACGATGATCTGTCCGCAGGAAGTCGCGCTCGCCGAGATCAACCGAGCCGCACCCGTCATCGCTCGAATCAATAAGCACTACACCGAGGAAGTCATCAAGGCGCTGCCTTTGGAGGACGGCGATCCATATATGCCCGTCTTCGAACTCGACGCCTTGGTGGAGGCGCATCCAGGGGAGATCTCAGATGCGCCAATTACCGCGGAACTCCACAACCTTCTCGCGACGGAGGGGACGGAGGCGAATCCCAGCATCCTTCGCTACCTCTACAACCGGCTCGCGAAGTCGAGCAGTCGATACGGTTGGCAGGATCTTCTGAACCTCTTGGGGCCCCGGCCTGAAGAGACGGCGTTCATCCTTTCGCACTTGGCGAGCGTCGGGGTCGTGGCAGAGGCCGAGCCTCTGCTCGTTCAGTTCTTGGACTCAGACCGAGCGGTGTACGACTACCAGAACTCCCAAATCGTCTACTGGATGGCGAAGAACATCGAAGCGCCCTCCGAAGCGGCGATCCTGGTGGCCCGACGCCTCGAACAAGGCAACAACCCTTGGTACCTGAAAGTAGCGGCCCGGTGGCTGCTCGCGAGGGGAGGTCAGCAGGTTGACCTCGACCAGATGGAGGAGCAACACCGGCTCGCTCCGAACCTGCACCGGGAGGACATCGATCTCCTCTTTTGCTTGAAGGGTCAGGAACGCAGTCGAAGGAACCGACTGCTCGGGCGAGCGAAGGACCGACACCCAATGTATGCGCGCGTAGAGAAGGCTCTAAAGAACGTTTGAGCGTCCGAAGGTTGATGAATGAGAGGCATCAGGTAGGAAACGACGCACCTGTCCCCCATTTCGGGAGACGGGTGCGTCGGGGACATCAGGCGAGGTTCCCGGCCGCAGGCGAACGTGTCGCCGCAGGTCTCAGACGCGCCCAGGTCCACCTTTACCGCGTTCCTCGGCTGCCCTCGGGGATCGACCTGCCCTGCCCGGCTTGCGCACGGTGGGACGGTTCATCTGGGAGACGCTTGCCCCTCCGGCCGGCTCTACGCCGATGGGATGGTGCTATGGCTGGAGTCGGTCGGCCGGGCAAGGCACCTCCGACTCGATAGGCCCGTAGGACAGCGGTAACGTGACGCCGCGCCCCTGCAGGGTGAGCAGGGGAGCGACTTCGGGCCTTCGGCTAGGGCAAGAGCCGGAGGCCCGGCTATTCCGGGGCCTAGTCGGTGGCGTCCTCCTGCCAGGTGCGGCCACGGCCGACGGCGATGACGTCGGCCGGTGCGATGTGGTCGAGGTACCGGGAGGTCACGGCCAGGTTGGAGTGGCCGAGCTGGCGCTGGATCGTCGCGACCGGCACCCGCTCCATCGACAGCTCCGCCGCGTGGGTGTGGCGCAGGCCGTGGGGGTGGACGCGCTTCTCGATCCCGGCCTTGCGGGCTGCGTAGTAGAGGGCCTCACGGGCGGCCTGCGGCGACCAGGGCGTGCCGTCGAGCTTGGTGAGCAGGCGGTGGTGGCCGTTCAGGCCGCGCCGGGTGCGGTGGGCCATCCACCGCTCGACGTGGCGGAGGCCGCCGTCGTCGATGCCGACCGTTCGTGCCCGGTCGCCCTTGCCGTGCAGGACGCGGATCGTTCCCGCGGCGAGGTTGACGTCTGCCGGCCTGAGTTCGAGGGCCTCTGAGATGCGGAGGCCGCCGCGGTAGAGGATCGCCACGAAGGCGCGGTTGCGGTCGCCGGTGGCTCCGCGGTTGAAGGCCGCCATGAGCGCCTGCACCTCGGCGGGGGAGAGCGGCTCGGCCGGGAGCGTGCGGTTGGCGTTCCAGCCGGGGAGGCCGGTGGGCTGGCGAGGGCTACTCTTGGCCTGCGGCACGGGTACCTCCGTTGCCGTCACGGCTCCGGCGGCGTCAACCGCGCGGGGCCATTCTCTTGGCGCTTCCCAGGGAAAGCGCCAGACGATGGGCTGGCATGTGACCAGGCCTGCCCGGCTGCTGCAAGAGCGCCAGGAAAACGCCCTCTTCAGGCCGATGCGGTCTCGGCGGGAGTGCGGGCAGGTGCCCCGGGAGGGACGGCGGCTCACCACGCCCTCGCGAGTGGGGGGAGGTGGCTCGTCCGCCGGCTGGCGAGTTCAGGGAGCCGGAGGCCCCGTAGTACCCGGCGGAGACGGCGGCGGCGTGTGCGGCGGCTGACGCGCGGCTGCGGGAAGCGTGAGGACCGCGGCCCGGGGAGCCGGGTACTCGTGGACGGGGTGGCCGTCGAGGTAGCCGACGACGACGCCCTCTCGGGGAGGCTCGTGGGTGTGGACCAGGCCCTCGTGGTCGTCGAAGGCGAGGCCGTGGCCGGTGCGGACGAAGGCGGCTCCGTCGGCGTACGTCCAGCGGATGCGGACGTCGGGTCCGTCCTCGTAGACCTCGACGAAGCCGGGGAGGTCACGGCCTCCGACGTCGGTGGCCTCCACCAGGGCGCGGATGATGTCGCCCGCGTCGGGGGAGTAGGGGATCTCGGCCATGCATGTGTCATAGCGGGTCCGGCCTACGCCTCGTCGCCGACGAGGGACATGTTGGCGACGGCGGCTTCCAGTTCGGCGGTGACGATGCCCGCGACCTGACGTGCGAGGCGGTGGGCGTCGAGGCCGTCCGAGGCGTCGATCGTGATCTGCGGGGCGACGTGGATGCTTCGAACCGGCTGGGACGGGGAGGCGGACGAGGGGGAGACGCGCTCGCCGTCGCGGAGCAGGGCGAGGCCCTCACCGCCGCGGGAGGGGGCGCGGAACATGCGCCCGGACGTGTCGCCCCGGGTGAGCGTGCCGGGCCGGACCGACTGAGACACGTCGGGGAGCCGGAATGTGCCGCCGCCGTGGAATCGCGGGACGCCGACGCGGGGGGCGGGGCGCCTTGCCGTCGGGGCGCCGACGGTGGAGCCGACACCGCCCGTCGAGGGGAACAGGCGCATGACGCCGTGGCCGACGTCGCCCTGGCCGGGGCCGAGGCCGCGGCGGGCGAGGGCGTCGAAGGGGTTGGTGGCCGCGCTGGGGCTGGCGCCGGAGGCTCCGGCCGTCGCGGCGTTGACGAGCCCGGCACCAGCGGCGGAGACGGAGGGGTACTTGGACCGTAGGCCCTGCTCGAAGCTGGTGCCGAGGCCCTGGGCTGCGGTGTTCACCTTCGGGCCGCCGCGGCGGATGGTCTTGACCGTCTCCTGAGTGAGCCCCCTACCAGCGGCGTTCCCGGCCTTGGCGGCGCGGGTCCGCAAGGCGGCCTCGCCGCGGAAGAAGTCCCCCGGGATCTTGCTGGTCCGCGTATAGCCGCTCTCGTTGAAGAAGGGCGCCGGGGGCGCGTCGGGGCCTCGGCCGGTGCCGACGTCGTTGGCGTCGCGGTAGCGGGCCAGCACCGACCGGCGCTGGGTGCGGTACTCGGCGCGGTCGATGTGGCCGTAGGTGAACTGTTCGCGGAGGTCGCCGAGGTTGGCCTTCAGGGCTCTGCGGTTCTGCTTCCGCTGCCGGTCCGGAGCGGGGGGCACCCCTCCCCCCGCCGGCTCGGCGGGGATGAACAGTTCGACCGGGTCAGGCGGGCTTCCCGTCTCGAGCCAGTAGGAGAGGCTGGTCAGCGCCGTGATGGCCGGTACGCCCTTCACCTTGCTGAGCCAGGAACCGAAGCGGCGCGGCTTCTGGGCAGGCGAGGGTGCCGGGGTGCGCGGAGTCCTGCGCCCGGGCTTGCTGCCGGGGATGACGACGGGGCCGGGGTCTCGCCGCCGCGAGACGACGGACGGCGCCATGTTCACGACGTAGACGGGGACCACGCCTGCGGGGACGCCGGGAATGGTCTTGCCTCCGCGGCCGACGCGGCGGCCGAGGCCGGGGAGGCCACCGCCGCGGGTGGAGAGCATGCCCTTCAGGAGCAGGAGGCCCAACTTCGGCCCCCACTTCAGGAGGAAGTAGGCGCCGATGGCCTTGCCGAGTGGCGACTGGGAGATATCGCCGATGTCGATGTTGGAGCGGAAGCCGCGCCAGAACCCTCGGAAGGCGAACTTGCCCGCCTGGACGAACGGGTTCTTGCCCGCACCGGAGCCGAACAGGGCCATGACTCCCTTGCCGAGAAACTCACCGAAGTTGCGGCCCGCGTTGGTGAGCTCCTGCTCCCCGCCGGTGCGGAGGTACTGGTCCAGGGAGTCGTTGACGAAGCCCCACGACGCCTTCAACTTGGACGTGAAGGAACCGGCGTCCTGGCTCCAGATGTCGGAGAGGCCGCCGGTGAGACGGCCGAGGGCTGGCAGCACCTTGTTCGCGAGCCCGTCGAACAGGTCGCGCGTGACGTAGGCGGAGAGCTGCCGGACGTCGTCCTTGAGGGTGGAGATGCGGCCGGAGAACGTCTTGGCCTGCTGGGCGGAGGCGCCGCCGTACAGTCGGTTGAGGCCGCGCGTCAGGGCGGGGATGGCCTGGGCGGAGGTGACGCCCTCCTTGCCGATGTTCGCGACCTGCTCGCGGGTGAGGCCCAGCTCCTTCTGGAGAATCCGGTAGGCCGGGATGCCCGCCTCGGTGAGCTGCAGGAGCTCCTCGGCCTGCACCCGGCCCTTCGCCTGGATCTGGCCGATGGCGAGGACGGCCCGCTGGATCTTCTCTGGGTCGCCGCCGGAGGCGGAGATAGCGTCCTGGAGGGCGGACAGGGTCTTGATCGTCTGCTCGGCGGAGATGCCGAACGCGACCAACTTCTGGGCGCCCGAGGTGAGGTCACCGAACTCGAACGGGCCGACACGGGACAGCGCTCGGAGTTCCTTCATGAAGGCGCGAGCCTTGCCCGCCGAGCCGAGCAGCGTCGTGAAGGCCTGCTCCTGGGACTGGAGTGTGGCGTTGAACTTCAGGCCCATCCCGACGAAGCCGGACATGGCGAACGAGAGGCCGTAGAGCCCCCACCTGACTCGGGTGCGGAGCGTCTGGGTCAGGCGACCGGCCGCGGCGGTGGCACGGTCGAAGCCGGTCGAGAACCGCTGGAGGCGGGAGGACGCCGAACCCACGGCCCGGCCGAACCGGCCCGTAGCGCCGGAGCTGCGGTCCTGGGATCGCTTGAACGAGTCGCCTGCCCCGGCCGTGGTCCTGAGTTCAGAGCGGAACGTCCGGAGGTCCGACCGCGCCGTGCGGAGCGTCGGGGAGAACTGGTTGTGGAGGCGGAGGGTGGCGCCGAAGGTGGTCTGGTTCATCGACGGGCCGCCACGGGCGCGGAGGACGGCCAGGCGCAGGTCATGGCGGGAGGCCCTGCTTCGTCCGGTAGCGGCGGCGCTCGGCGACGCGGTGGCGCTCGCGGGGGTCGGACGGGACGGGGCGGTCCTTCTCCGTCTCGACGAGTTCGGGCGCGACGCGCTGGAGGATGCCGATGACCGTGGTCCCCCACCAGCGGCGCTGGCGGCGCGTCGGGATCCCGGCCTCGTTCAGGAGCCGGGCGATGCGCGTCGCTGACGTGCCGGCCTCGGCCAGTTCGAGGATGCGGCGGACCACGCGCTGCTCCGAGAGGACCGGCACCAGGGTGCCCGCGCCACCGGCCGCGTAGCCGTAGGGCGGGGCGCCGTTGTGAGGCTTCGACTTCCTGGGACCAGGGCTCGGGTAGCTCGCGGCCGAATCCGGGGGGCGAGGGTCCTCTGGCCGTGCGTTGGGAGCGGAGGCGGAGTCGGAAGCTGGGTCGGAGTCGGACGTGGAGTTGGGGCCGGGCGGGGCGTGGGGCTCAGGCGCGGAGGCGGAGTCAGGCGGAGAAGCGGTGTGGTCTTCGGGGGAGGCGTTGGGGGAGGGCGTGGGCTCAGGCGTTGCGTGGGTGGAGGCGTTGGAGTCGGACGTGGGGCGCGTGGGCTCAGGCATGAGCGGGCACCTCGGCTGCCTGGAAGACGAGGGCGCGGCGACGGACGGTGGCGACGCTGCGGGTGAGGCGACCGCGCATGGTCTCGGCGAGGTCGGTGTGCCCGGCACCGTGGAGCCGCTCGATGAGGCCGTGGAACTCGTGGGCGCTCGCGGCGAAGTCGGGGAAGGCGTCGCGGAGGTCGGCGTAGGGGTCCTCCAGCACCAGGCGGGGGGTGGTCATGCGGGGACCGCCGTGATGGTGACGGCGCCGAAGGGGATGAGGGCCGGGACGATCTGCCACTGGGCGCTGGACGCGATGTAGAGGCGGGCCTCGGGGCGGATGAGGACGCCGCGGCCGGGGGCGACGTCGGCGTGACCGATCCAGACGTCCACGTTCGTGTGGTTGGTGATCCAGAACCCGGCACGGGTGGGGTCGGCGGCGATGAGGTCCACGACGTCGAGGCCGGAGAGTTCGACGGTGGTGGGATGTGCGTGGGTGCCGGCCTGCGTGTCGGGGAGGGGGTGTGGGGCGGTGGCCGTGCCGATGAGCTGTCGGATCTCGGCTGCGGCGGCTCGCCAGACGGTGAGGTCGCGGCGGAGGGCGTCGTCGGAGGTGCCGACGAACATGGTGGCGTCGGGGCCGTCACGGAGCTGGTCGATGAAGGCTTGGCGCCTGCGGGCCTCGGCGGCGAAGTCGGGGAGGACGTCGTCGAGGTCGCTGAACTCGTCCACCTGAGGCGTGGGGGTGGGGGTGGGGTCAGGCACGGGGCGGCTCGTCGAAGGGGAGGCCGCCGAGGACGCGGCGGGCGGCGTCGAGGGAGTCGAGTTGCGAGTCGAACTGGTCGCGGAGGGCCAGTTTGAGGTCGAGGCGCTGGCCTTCGGTGAGGGCGGGGGACTCGTCGATGGCGTTGAGGACGGTCCGGGCCACCTCGCGGACGATCTGCTGACGGGCGGCGTCGGTGGCGTCGGCGAGTTTGCCTTCGGCGATCAGGGTCCGGGCGAACTCCAGCACCTGGCGGTTGGCGCGGTCGATGTCGGGGCCGTAGCCGGAGGGGAGGTTCTGGAGGGCGCGGGCGCGGGCGTAGCTGTAGGCCAGGCGCTCGCAGAGCAGGATGTGGAGGGCGCCGAAGCCGGGACGGGCGGCGGTGCCCTCGACCAGGCCGCGGAGGACGGTCGCGTACACCTCGTTGCCGTCGGCAGGGAGGGCCGGGGAGGCGATGAGGGCGTCGAGGGCGGGCAGGCCCGTGGCGGGGACGCCGCTCACGCGGCTGCGCTCCGGTGGGTGGGGACGTCGAGGATGGGGCCGGGGACGTCGGCGCGGGCGGTGCCGCGCGTCAGCATGCAGGCGTACCTCCACGAGACGCTGAATCGCTCGGCGGCGATGCCCGCGGCCTGGGTGCGGGACAGGCCGGTGTCGGCGAGGTGGAAGGCGTAGACGCGGAGGGCGTGGACGTCTCGGCGGCTGAGGGTGTGCATGCACCGTTCCTTCTGCGAGGCGTCGCGGTTGTTGTCCCGGTGGGTGCCGAGCCAGAGGTGGTCGGGGCGGACGCAGCCGGGGTTGTCGCAGGCGTGGCAGACGAGGATCCCGGGGCGGAGGTAGCCCCCGTGGGCGAGGGCGTAGGCGACGCGGTAGGCGGAGACGGTGTGGCCGTCGTAGGGCATGCGGGCACGACCGCTCGTGGCCTTCAGGCCGGTCCACTCCCAGCACCCGGGGCCGCGGACGGTGTGGGCGTCGAGGTAGGCGCGGAGGGCGGGGGCGTCCTCGGCGGAGATGTCGATGGGGATGGCCGCAGGCATCAGGCGACCCGCTTCGTGCCAGGGATGAGGTGACGCATGAGGGCGGGCGAGGGCTCCGGCCGGGGCTCGCGGCCGTCGGCGCGGTGGAGGTCCAGCAAGCGCTGGATCTCGGTGGCGTCGGCGCGGCGGACCAGGGCGTCGCTCTTGGTTCGGGGACCGTCGCGGTGGAGGTCCAGCAGGCGCTGGACTTCGGCGGCGTCAGCGCGGGTGAGGTCCCCGCGGTTCACTTGCCGGCCTCGGCGCCGTCAGCGATGCCGGGGAGGGAGACGACCGCCCCTTCGTCGCGGCCGTCCACGTGGCTGATGCCGCGCTCCGACGTCCCGTCGGCGCGACGGTTGCGGGACTCGCCGGAGTAGGTGGACTCGATGATGGACCGCGTTGCCGACGCCTCGCCGAGCAGCAGGGCGAGGCGCTCCGGGTTGCGGTGCAGGCCGAAGACGGTGCGCAGGCTCAAGAGGTACGGGGCGCGGGAGCCCCCACCGGCACGCTGGGCGACGGGGAGGGTGCCCCGGGCGATCATGTGGCGGACGGACCATCCAGTGCGGTTCAGGATGGCCGCGGCCTCGTCCACGGAGATGAGGCGGTCCGAGCCCTGCCCGCTGCCGACCGCCTCTGCGGGGACGGCGCCATCCGCGATGCCGGGCTGGAAGTAGACGGCGCCGAGTTCGGCCTCCTGCTCCTCAGCGGAGAGGTCGGCCAGGTTCGAGTCCATGAGCGTCCACGTCCCGGCGATGTGGATCTGGTCCCGGGTCTGGAATCCGTCACGGACGAAGGTGACGGCCTGCTTCTCTGCTGCGTCGGTCACTGTGAGCCTCGGAGACGGAGGGTGTCGGGGCGGAAGCAGCGGAGCCCCGGCCTGCACGTCATGCCGGGGCTCCGTGCCCTGCTCCCGGGCCGTCGGTCTTGGAACGACGACCTGCTGATGACTGAAGCAAGCGAGAGAACGACCACGCAACTGAGAAAGCCCCGATATGCAGGGCAATCTTCGTTCTAGCCGGTGGATCTGCGCTGCGTGCGGGAAGTGGTGGGCCGCGGGCAGGCGGCATCCCACGAATCGCGAGAGCGGGGCTACCTCTCGTGGGCCATGTGGGGTGGGTCAACCCCTAGACGTACACCAGGGCCGGAGGGGTGCGGGCGGGGCCGTGTGGGCGGCCTGAGGCGGGGTGCCGACGACACGTGACCGCAGGGGGCAGCGTCCGCTGCGCGGCTTACCCTTCGCGCATGTCTTCACGGAAGTTGAGGTACTCCGAGCGGAAGCGGGTCGCTGAGACGGGGTCGCTTGGCGATCTCGTGAGCGACACCGTCCCGGTACCACTACTGATTGCCTTCACCCACGCCCTCAAGGACTGGGGGCAGAGGCAGATTCAGCCCGGCGTGTTCTTCGATGACGAACTCACGAAGCGTGCGGTCGCCTACTTCGGGCGCTCGGAAGACGCGGCGGTCTACGGCGTTATCCAGCGCGGAGAAGTCGGGGACTTCCTTGACCTCATCGAGATTGCCATCGAGTTGGCGCACCCACCGGACGGCTACTCGCGGGTGACAATTCCGGACATTGCTCAGACGATCAACGAACTCTTCGAGAGACACCGATTCGGGTTCCGCATCGAGGCTGGGGAGGCCCGTCCGCTGCTCTCGCCGGCTCTCGACGTCGAGGTCGTCGGCCCTGCGCTCCTTGCTGCCCAGCAGCCTGGATGGAGCAAGGTCGAGGACGACTACCGCGAGGCGATCCTCCACCTCCGCAGTGGGGAGGTCGGCCTCGCATTGAACTCCGCCCACGCCGCGGTGGAGTCAGCCCTGAAGGCTCTCGGGTTCAAGGGCGCCTCCCTCTCCGACCTCGTGAAGGAGTTCCGCAAGTCGGACCTTGCCAAGCCGTACCTCGCTTCAGGGCTCGATCAGATGACGCAGGTTCTTGGGAAGCTGACCCCTCTGCGCGGCGAAGGGGAGGCACACGGCCAGGCGCCGGACGCGGACGAGCCGCCGCCCGAGTTCGCGGCACTGGCTATCCACACGGCGGGCGCCTTCCTGGTGTTCTTGGCCGAGGCGGCGAGGAAGCGGTAGGCGCGTCCCAGTCGGTCGGGAGCGCTCCCGACCGACCGTCCCCGCACGGACCCGTGTGGCCCTATGCGTCCCCACGACGATCTGCGGCGTATGCAGCGCAATCCGGCTTGACGCCGGGGAGAACGATGCGCAACTTCCGGCGCCCGGGTGGGCTTCCCAAGCCGAAGGTCGCGGGTTCGAACCCCGTCGTCCGCTTCACGAGAATGCCTGCAACTCGCCGCCGACGGGCGTCGACGCAGGTGCGTCCCCTCAGCGGAATGCGTCGCCTCAGGGCCTGGTAGATCGCCCACTTCCCGTCTCAGACTGTGCGGGGGACGGTGCGGGAACCGGACTCTGGGCGGTTGTGTCCCCCAGAGATTCGCTGCCTCGTCGGCCTGTAAGGGTCGACGACGCTCAGCTCGAGCGAGCGCGCGTCTCGCGGTTGCCGCGCATCCCCAGGTCCACCCCAAGGGCTTGCACCTCTAGACCGTATGGAGCGGCCGACGCCGCTTCGGGTTGCGGGGCCGGCGCCTCGCGCATGAATGTGCGGGGACTGGGCCGGGGGCGGGGCCTCCGGCCGACACCCCAGTCATGGGAGGCGCCAGCATGGCGAAGGTTAGGTCCTACGTCGGCCTGGACGTGCACGCCCACAGCACCCAGGCCAGCGTGCTCGACATGGCCAGGCGAGCTGGTGCGCCGCCGCCTGGCGGGCCCACCGGATGTGGCGATCGGTTTCCTGGAGCGGCTGCCAGGTCCGGTGAGCGCGGTCTACGAGGCCGGGCTCACCGGCTTCGGCCTGGCCCGGCGGGGCGCTGAGCGGCGGATCGATCTGCGCGTCTGCGCGCCGGCGCTGATCCCGCGCCGGCCGGCCGACCGGGTGAAGACCGACGCGCGTGATGCCGACCGGCTGGCGCGCCTGCTGGCGGCGGGGGAGCTGGTCGCGGTGAGGGTGCCGAGCCCCGCCGAGGAGCAACTGCGCGATCTTGTGCGCGCCCGCGAGGATCTGCGCGCCGACCTGATGCGGGCCCGCCGCCGGCTCTCCAAGCTGCTCTTGCGCCGTGGGCTGCGCTACCCGGGAACCCGTGGCGCCTGGAGCCAGGATCACCTGGCGTGGATCGCCGGCCTGTCGGCGACCGACGCGCCGACCCGGGCGGTGCTCGCCGATTACCGTTCGGGCCTGGAGGCACTGCTTCAGCGGCCTGGACACACTCTCGGCGCTGGGGCTGGTGGCCGAGATCGGCGACTTCGCGCGCTTCTCGCACGCGCGCCAGGTGGGTGACTACCTGGGCCTGGTGCCCTCGGAGCGCAGCTCAGGCGCCTCGCGCCGCCAGGGCGCGATCACCAAGGCCGGCCCACAGCACGCCCGGCGGCTGCTGGTCGAGGCCGCCTGGCACTACCGGCGGGAGCCGCGGATCGGCGATGTCCTGCGCCGGCGCCAGCGCGGGGCCGACCCGCGGGTGGTGCAGGTCGCCTGGCGCGCCCGGTGCCGCCTTCATCGGCGCTGGCAGCACCTGGCCCAGCGCCGCGGCAAGGCGCGCAACGTTGTCGCGGTGGCCTGCGCGCGCGAGCTCACGACCTTCCTGTGGGAGGCCGCGCTGATCGACTGAGGCCGAATCCCCATCCCATCCTCGACGCTGTCGGGGCGTGCACGGGTACCGGGAGGGCCGGGCGCGTCGCAGCCAGATGGGCCCGCGTCTGCCCTATGGGCAACCCCGCCGCCACGCGGGGCGGCGCCCGTTCCTAGAGTGCGGAGCCCGCGACGAATCGCCGGTCATGAGGTAGCCAGCCCTCGCATATCAGGCTGACCACAGCGGTCGACCACCTGCCCCTCTCCGCCCGTGCCCGCCCCGAGAGCGCCGCACATCGCTCCGATCACCGCCCTTCGTGCCCTGCCCTGCCCTGCCTTGACAGGGAGAGCTCCATATCAGGGCTTGGTCGGCGAGCGAGCGCCGGGACGCCGGTCATGGACGCGGGGATCCTGCCGATTACCGTCTGCTGGCTTGGGCTCTCTTGGGCGGGCGGTGCACCCAGCGGCTGTCAGCGTCCGTGCAGTGGGCGCAGCCGGACGGCCGAAGGGGGTGGCACGCCGGTGTCGTCGGTGCGCCACCCCGCGTTCGGCGTGATGGAGTGCCGGCACCGCATGGTCCCGGGTAGGCCCGACCAGCCTCCATCGAGTCGAAGCATATCTGCAAATCTTCAGAGATTGCAGACTGGTGAGATGAGTGGGAAGATGTGGGCCGCTCCGGGCCGTCTCATTCCCGCGGGTCGGGGCGCCCGCGGCAGGGTGCGGTCGGCGAAGTCGCCCGTCGTCGACCCACCCCGCCCTACTCGCGGGCGATCAGCCGGCGGAGGTGGTCGGCGATGACGTCCGGCGGTGGCGGGCAACCCGGGATCCTGAGGTCCACGGGGAGGAGGTCATCGAGCCTGCCGAGAACCTCGTCCGGTGCTGCGACGACGCCGCAGCCGAGTGCGCAGTCGCCGAGAGCCGCCACCAACCGGGGCTCGGGCATCGCCGCATGGGCCGCCAGCAAGGCGTCGCGCATCCGGTTCGTCACGGGGCCGGTGACCAGCAGGACGTCGGCATGCCGCGGGGAGGCCGTCACGGAGATGCCGAACCGGGCGAGGTCGTACCAGGGTCCTGCGGCCGCCTGGAGTTCATGCTCACATCCGTTGCACGACCCGGCGTCGACGTGACGGACCTGGAGGGAGCCGCGAGACGGCCGGGGCAGGGCTGCGGTCGCCCGGTCGCGTTGCAGCTGGCGGAGCAGGGCGAACACCCCTACCGGTCCGCGCAGGCGTAGCAGAGCTCGAAGCTCTTGTTGATGAGGGGGAAGTCGGGGAGGAGTTCGTCGGCGGCGGCGTGTGCGACGGAGGGCCAGTTCGCGTAAGAGCTCGTGCGCAGGTGGATGCGAGCGACGCGGCCGTATTCCAGTTCCACAACGCACCAGGTCGCTCCGCGGGCGCTCTCGACCCGGCCGAGTCCGACGCCGGTGGCGATCCGCGGTCTCACGGGCGGGGCGGAGGCGGGCAGGTCGGCCAGCAGCGCGTCGACGAGGGCGAAGGACTGCTCGATCTCGACGGCGCGGGCCTCCATGCGTGCGGCGACATCACCGGTCGTCTCCGGGAGGACGGGCCTGAACCGGGGGTACCAGAGTCGCCCGCCGTCGGTCGCGCGGGTGTCCTCGCGAAGGCCGGAGGCCCGGGCTGCGGGACCCACAGTTCCCAGGTCGCGGGCGTCGTCCTGGGAGAGCCGGCCGACGCCGCGGGTGCGGTCGCGCAGGGATGGATCTGTCTGGAGGGCACTCCAGGCGCGGGCTGTCAGCGGCCGGAGCGTCGCGAGTTCGTCGCGTGCGGCGGCGGCATCCTTGGCGTCTATGAGGAGGGGGCTGGCGCCGATCGCGACGGCGCCGGCCATGAAGCGGTGGCCGGTGAGCGCCGATCCGACCCTCTGGAGTCGCTCCTTGATGGTGGCGAACACCATCGCCCCCGGTGCCAGGCCGACGCCGGCGCAGATCTGCCCGATGTCGTTGGCGTGGTTGTAGAGGCGCTCGAGTTCGAGCAGCAGGGTTCGGATCCGGCGGATGGGCTCGGTGGGGGTGATGCCGAGGGCCTCCTCCGCCGCCAGGGTTGCGGCGAGGCCGTTCGCCACCGAGCACGCCGCGCAGGCGCGGGTGATCACCGCGAGGGCGTCCGCGGGGCGCAGGCCCTCGGCCGCCCGCTCCAGGCCGCGGTGCTTGTAGAAGAGGCGTGCGTCGAGGTGGAGGATCCGCTCGCCGACGGTGTGAAAGCGGAAGTGGCCCGACTCGATCACGCCGGCGTGGATCGGTCCGACGGCGACGTCGTGGACTCCGTCGCCACGGACGGGCGTCGTCCAGTCCTCCGGGGCGGTCGCGTGGGCGACCAGCGGCCGGTGGTCGGCGTCGCCGGAGAAGACGACGCCGTGGAGGTCGCGGGCCTCGCGTTGGTCCCAGTCGAGAGCCGGTGCGAGGTCGAGCAGGGAGGGCACCGCGCCCGAGGGTGCCGGGCAGCGCACGAGGATGGGGCCGCGGGGCGTCGACGCGACGATACGGATGGAGCGGTGCCCGTCTCGGCCTCGCGCGTAGAGGCCGTCGATCGTTCCTCCCTCGGTGCGTATCCCGGCGATGGTGTCGCGGAGGTCGTGGGGGACGGTGTTGAGCGTCCGCATGGTGCCGGGCATGGTCAGCCGGCGCCGGTGGCGGTCTGGACGAGGTCCGAGCCGGGTAGCCCGAGAGCGGCGATGACGATCACTGTGAGCGCCACGAGGCACACCGCAGTGAGGCCCGCGATCTCCCGGACGCTGCGCGCACCGCGCGGGCGGCGCCCCGACGGCCGCCCCGCGATGCCCTCGACGAGCACATGCGCCAGGCCGAGGAACCCGAGGGCCATCAGGACCGCCGCGGCGGCAGCCACCCAGACCAAGCCCGCGGCGACGGCCCCGGCGAGGACGAGCACGACGCTCAGGAACAGCGGCGACGGCGGCAGACCGGCGAGCCCGCCGACGCTCACCCCGACCGCGAGAGCCAGCGGGGGGCTCTGCGCGGCGAGCCCGCGCGGCGGGCGGCGTCCCGCCGCCGGCTGATACCGAAGGAGGGGAACCGCCGCCATGAACCCGAGGCCCTTCAGGACCGCATGCCCGAGGACGTGCACGAGCGCCCCGGCCGTCGCGAGGGGATGGTCGATGCCGATCGCCAGGATCACGACGCCCATGTGCTCCAGCGACGAGTAGGCGAGCAGCCGCTTGAAGGGCATCGGCCGCCAGAGGAACGGCACCGCCACGGCCAGGGAGGCCAGGCCGAAGCCGATGAAAAGCGTCGTCACGGCCCGTTCGCCGACCGCCGGCGCGGTGGCGTCCCCGAGGCGCCACGCGACGAGCGCCACCGCCGGCAGGAGCGCCCCCGACAGGAGGGCGCTGACGGGGGCGGGTGCCTGGCTGTGGGCGTCGGGCAACCAGTTGTGGACCGGCGCCCACCCCGCCTTGGCGGCCAGCCCCGTCACGATCAGCGCGAGGGCGGCGAGGGCGGTCGCGTGGTCCATGCCGGCGGCGCCCTGCCGGAGTGTGTGCCAGTCGAGGGCGCCGAATCCGCCGCCGCCGGCGGCGGCGGCGTAGAGCAGCACGATCCCCGCCAGGGCGACCGTCAGGCCGACGCTCGTGATGGCGAGGTACTTCCACCCGGCCTCCAGGGCGACGCGATTGCCGGTGAACGCGACCAGCACGGCCGACGCCGCCGTGGTCGCCTCCGCCACGACCCACGCCAGGGCGAGGTTCCCCGCGAGCGGCAGCGCGAGCAGGACCGCCCAGAACAGCAGCAGCGCAGTCCAGTAGACGCGCCTGGCGCCCAGGGCACCGGCGCGTGAGGTCGGGGTGATGCGCAGGAACGTCGGCGACATCCACACCGAGGCCGCTCCCACGCCTGCGATGGCCAGCAGGAAGACCGCGCCCCGGCCGTCCAGGATCCACCACGACCCCGTCCGCGCGGCCCCATCCCCGATCGCCACCCCGTAGGTGCAGACGACCAGGGCCGGGGCTGCCGCTATGGCCCCGAGCCACCGTCCGACCCGGTCCGCCGCCTGCGGCGAGCGGCACGCGACGATCAGTGCCGCGACGAGCAGCGGGGCGAGCGGCGTCGCCCACGCGGCCACGGCGAGGGGGTCAGCCACGCAGGCTCCCGAGGGCGGCGGAGTCACCGGTGCCGAACGCCTCGACGATGCGCCGCTGGAAGAACGCGGCCACCGCGACCACCACGATCACGTCGAACGCGACACCCAGCTCGACCACGAGCGGCAGGCCCCCCGGCATCCAGACGGCGGCCAGGGCGATCCCGTTCTCGGCGATCAGGAGTGCGAGCACGACGGCGACGGTCGCCCTCCGGACGAGGGTGAGGGCAAGCCCGCATGCCAGCAGGACGATCGCCGCGCGGCCGGTCTCCGGGTCCCCGAGGGCCGATGTCGGCAGGAGCACGACCAGCCCAAGGGCCAGCACCGTCGCCACCAGCAGCCGGATCGCGACGGCGGGCCCGTCGTCGGGGGGGCGGGTCTCGCGCGCGCGGCTGAGGGCGAACGCCACGATCCCGCACACGGCCGCCCCCTTGATCGCCAGCAACAGCGCGGCGAGCCGATGGCCCCCGGCCCCGTCCGGCGGAATGAGCGCGGCGGCGGCGACCAACAGGGTCTGGGCGCCGACGAGGCAGGCCGCCACGCCGTGGCGGCGCGAGGCGACCGCGCCCAGGGCCAACCCCACCAGCACCCATCCGACCGCGGCGCTCACCAGCCGCCGCCTGCGACGACGACGCCCAGCACGGTCAGGGCGACCCCGGTCGCGATCAGCCCGGGCACCCGCAACAAGCGCATCTTCGCCTGCCAGGTCTCCACGAGCGCCAGGGCGACGACGCAGACGGCCAGCCAGCAGACGAGGCTGACGAGGCCCCCGACGGCGCCGGCGGGGTGGGGGAGGTAGAGGCCAGCCAGGAGTGCGAGGACGACCCAGTGGCGGGCGGCGGCCGACCACTGGAGCATCGCCAGGTCGCGCCCTGCGTACTCCAGCAGCGGGCCCTCGTGGATCATCGTCAGCTCGAGGTGCGTGTCCGGGTTGTCGATCGGCTGCCGGCCCGTCTCGAGCACCACCACGAGCCCCATCGCGAAGGCCCCGAACCAGTGGGACGGGTCGCTCCACGGGGCGGTGCCGGCCGCCCCCTCCCACATCGCGACGAGGTCCGTGCCGCCGGCCGGCATCGCCGCGGCCAGCACGACCATGAGCAGCAGCGCCTCTCCCGCGACGGCGAGGGTCAGGTCCCGCGACGCGCCCATCAGCCCGAAGCCCGTCCCGGTGTCCCATGCCGACAGCGCCAGCGCGAGACGCCCGAGCGCCAGGAGCCCGACCAGCAGGATCGCATCGCGACCCAGCAGCCCGTCTCCGTCGGCGCCGGTCGCCGGTACCAGCAGGAGGCAGAGGCCGAGCGATGCGGCCACCACCGCGGGTGCGCATCGGTACACGGGGCCGGCGCCCTCGGGTGCCACCACGCTCCGGCCCCACAGGCGCCGGAGTTCCCGGTAGGGCTGGAGGGGGCCGGGGCCGCGACGCCCCTGCAGGCGCGCCTTCGTCGCCTGGATCCCCCCGACCAGGAGGGGGGCCGCCGCGAGGGCGGCGATCGGGATCAGGGAGGCCAGCGCGGCGGCGCTCATCCGAGGGCCCCCATATGCGCGAGCGCCAGCAGGACCATCATCAGCGCGACGAGGTACGTCAGATAGGCGCGCAGGCTGCCCGACTGGAGGCGGCGGGCGTGCATGCCCGCCGCGGTGGCGGTGCGGGCGATGGGGGCGTAGACGAGCCGGTCGAACAGGTGCGGGACGCTGCCGACGTACCGCACCTCGCGGACGATGCCGTCGCGGCGCTGGACGAGGACGTGACGGTCCGGGCGCAGGACCCCGGTCAGGATCAGGACGAGGGGCTTGACGAACGCCGCCGGCGTCCAGGCGAGGGCCGGATCGGGCACATGTCCGCACGTCCACGCGGGCGCGGTCTGCGCCGGCCGTCCCCGCATCCGCACGAGGAGGAACGCCAGGACCGGCAGGGCGACGCCCACGGCGAGGGCGGGCAGCATCGACCCGGGAACGCCGATCCCGGACACGCTGCTGGTCCCAGACCCCCCCGCCATCCGCACGAGAGGGCCGAAAAGGAGCCCGGGCGCGATGCTCAGGCCCGCGCAGGTCACGGCGAGCGCGGCGACCGACACCGTCATCGGAGGCGGCGGGTCGGTCGCCTCGGCCGCCGCCGGCGAGCGCGGACGACCGAGCAGCGTCACCCCGAGGGCCGACGCGAAGCACAGGGCCGCCAGTCCCGCAGTCACGCCCACCGCCACCACGGCGACGGCTCCCAGGAGCGCGACGTCCGTGTCGTCGGAGCGGGCGAGCTCGAGGAGTCCCTGGAGGATCACCCACTCGCCCGCGAATCCGCTCAGGAGAGGGATGCCCGCGAGACCGAGGCCGCCGACCAGCATGCCCGTCCCGGTCCACGGCATCCGGCCCAGGAGCCCGCCCCCGGCGAGCGGTGAGCCGCCCGTCACCCGATCGACCGACGACGCTCCAAGAAACAGCAGCGCCTTCAGGACGGCGTGGTTGGCGACGTGCAGCAGGGCGCCGGCCAGCATCACCCCGGCCCAGCCGCGCTCGCCCCGGGAGGCGAGCAGGGCCGCGCCGCCGACGCCGACCACCACCAGCCCCATGTTCTCGATCGTGGAGAAGGCCAGCAGCCGCTTGAGCCGCCCTTGGACGGCCGCGTAAAGGATCCCCGCGACGCTGGACAGCGCCCCGAGCGCGATCATGGCGATGCCGACGGCGGCGCGGGGCTCCCCCAGCCATTCCAGGGCGAGGCGCACGAGTCCGTAGACGGCGACCGCCACCATCGCGCCCGACATGACCGCCGACACGTGACCGGGCGCCTCCGGGTGGGCGCGCGGCAGCCACGCGTGGAGCGGGACCAGACCCGCCTTGGTCCCGAATCCCACGAGGCCCGCGACCGCGATCACCGCGACGGCGCCACCGCCGGCACCCGTCATCACGGCGGGATCCGACAGGGCTCCCCGCTCGGCGAGCATCAGCACCGCGACCCAGACCCCGACGCCGCCGAGGTGGGTGATCGCGAGGTACTCGAACACGACCCGTCGCCGCGCCGGCCCATCGGCGGCCACGAGGATCGCAGCCGCCGGCACCAGGCTCATCAGCTCCCAGGACGCGAGGAGGGTGACGGGATCCCGGGCCACCAAGACGCCGACGAGGGTCAGCGGGAAGAGCCCGGTCAGGACCGCGAGAAGGGCCGGGTGCCGAGCGTCACGCAGGTACCCGATCGCGTAGACCGCGGCCGGGGCCGCGACCAATGCCACAACTGCGACGAAGAACCCCGAAAGCGGATCGACGCCCACTCGCGGGGCGAGCTCGTCGGTGAAGGCCCGGCCGATCGGGTCCCCGCTGACGAGCACGATCATGCCCGCGACCCCCGCAAGGACGCTGCCGAGCGACTGAAGGGCGAGTGCCGGTGCCAGGAGCCGCCGGGAGGTGGCGCCGGCGGTCCCTGCGGCGAGCAGGAGCATCCCGGCGATGGCGGCGAAACCGGCGGTCGTCAGTTGCGGCGCCCCCGGACCGCGGGTCGACACGGCCCTGCCCGGTTCAGGATTCGGGGTCCTCGATCACGATCTGGACGCGCCGGACGGCCCGGCCGAAGCTGTACTCCCACAGTTCCGCGGAACCGGCTGGCTCGCTGACAGTGAGGTGCCGGACCCGGCCGAGTGCCTCCGCCTTCGTGGGGTAGACCCCATCGACCTGTGCGCCGGTCGGTGGGATCCATCTCAGGACGAACCCGTCGAGGGCGGCATCAGACGGCATGTCCTGGCGGGGTGATCTCCTCGCTGTCGGCACGGGGCCGAGGCTATAGGCAAAGTTTCAGAGATTCAAAGATTCGGGAGAATGTGTCCGGCGGCGGGGCGTCGCTATAGTCGCTGCGCCCGGGATGAGGCCCGTCGAGATAGGAGCGCCATGCCGAAGGAGCGGCGACCGACCGACCAGGGTTCAGGTCGGCAGGAGCCGATCTACGTGGTGAAGGGCGAGTTCTTCCGTGTTCTCGGGCATCCCGCCCGCGTCCGGATACTCGAGCTGCTGCGGGACGGTGAACGCGCCGTCGGGGAACTCCAAGCCGAACTCCGCCTCGACTCGAGCGGCACCTCCCAGCATCTGGGGGTGCTCCGCCGCCAGGGGATCGTCGAAGGCCGCCGCGAAGGGACCAGCGTCTTCTACCGGGTCCGGGACCCCCGGATGTTCCAGCTGCTGGAGATCGCGCGACAGATCCTCACCTCCTCACTGGAGGCGACGCACGCCCTGCTCACGGAGATGGCGGAAGCCCGGCGCTGACGACCGAGAAGTGGCTCGTCAGGGGCGCGGCTCTTCAGGTGATGGTGTCAGCGAGCAGGACGGTGCCGTCTGCGGCACTCACGAGGATCGTCCCAACGCCGCGGAGGCGGGCCAACTGCCGCGCCCGAACCAACGCTGACTCCAGGCTCTGGAGTACCTCAGGTGGGCGATCACCGGAGGCGCGCCGCACCTCCCAGCTGCCGCCGGGCAGCTCCGACACCCTGAAGTCGACGCTCCCGCCGTCACCGAGTCTCACCGCGTCCATGTTCGGTGCACCCAACCATGATTCACGCGGCCGTGCGATATGGATCAGCGACGCATCCAGAGCTGGCCGCCGCCCCGCGGGGATATCAGCGGGTGCGGGGAGGCGGCGCGGCTGGGGGCGGCGAACAGCCCCGGCCTCGGCGCTGTCGGCCCGGCCGGAGGGTGAGCAGGCCTCATCCTCGGGCTTCGGTCGACTGAACCGGGGACGCAAGCGAACTGAGCCATGGCCGTACGACTGCCTGCCAGCTTCGGCCCGCTGCCGAGAAGAGCCGGGGCTCCCCGGCTGATCGTGAACCGAGGCTTCCCTTCGGTGCGGCGCGCCGTCAACGTCGCGGGCCGCTCTCACGTCCTTCCCCTGTAGGAGCCACTGGGTCCCGACACGTACCTCCGGTGCAGGCCGCGGGGGGCGCGGGCAGACTGCTCAGGCCGACCCGCGCCGCACCCCGCGCGGTGCCGATGCGTCACACCGGCACCGACGACGACCCTAGGCGTCGGGGAGGACCGGAGCGCAACGGCCGGTCGTGCCGCGACCGGAACCCACTGTGACGTCACGAGCGCGCTCCACGGATGCCCATCCCCGGTGATCCCGGCGCGGCAGGACGGCCCGGTGGCCAACCCCGTCTCGGCGTGCCGGTCCGCGACAGGTCCGCGGGGGGGATCGTCCCGCGGACCACGCCCGGCCGGGACACGAGGTCCCCCTCGGGCCGTAGACATGGTGACGCGATGGGCGACCCCGATGACGACATCCTGGTGAGACGGGCCGTGGATGGTTCGCCCGAGGCGATCGCGGCGCTGTTCGCGCGTCACTGGGCCGGCGCGTGGCGGGCCGTGTACGGGATCACCGGGTCGCGGGCGCTCGCCGACGACGTCGCCCAGGATGGCTTCGAGCGGGCGATCCGGCATCTCGATCGTCTCGAGGTCGGGCGCCCGTTCGCGCCGTGGCTTCACCGCATCGTGGTGAACCGCGGCCGCGACGTGATGCGGCGGGAGCGACGTTCGGTGGGTTCCGGGCCGCTCGAGGCCCTTGCGGGGGAGGACGCACAGGGTGATGTCGTGGAGCGCGCCCGGGCGCGGGCGGCGATCGCCGGGCTGTCGCTGGAGCGCCGGACGGTCGTCGTCCTGCATTACTGGCTCGGCTACTCGCTCGCCGAGGTCGCCGGGTTGCTGGAGATCCCGCTCGGGACCGTCCATTCGCGGATGGGGCGTGCCCTCGCCGAGCTGCGCCGAGCATTGGAGGCGGCGGATGCCGGACGACCTCGATGACCTGATCCGCGCCGCCGGCGCCGGGTTGGAGCCGGATCGCGATGTCACCGCCCGGGCGCTGGCGCGGAGTCTGGCGGCGCGCGGCCAGGGGCGGGTGGGCCTGTTCGGGCGTCTGCTGCGCTCCCGGCGCGGCCGCATGGGGTCGGTGGCCGTCGCGGTGGTGCTGGCCGGTGGCGTCGCCGCCGCCGCCGGTGTGCGCGTCATCGGCACCGGCCCGTCGGGTCCGCCGTGGACTCCGGCGCCCCAGAACTGCTACGCGCTGGACGGCTACGAGTTGGATCTGCCGCCCCTGCGCGACGCCGTGCACCTGGACGGGGCCGGCCGGGCGACGCTGCTCTGGGTCGATGGTGAGGGCATCGTCACCGCCGCCGGGCAGGAGCCGGGGGCGACCGGCTGGGGCGACCCGCGGCCGCTGTCGGACGCGGCTCGCCGGCCGCCCCGTGCCGTTGCCCTCGCCGGCAACGAGCGGGGCGACCTCGTCGCGGCATGGGTGCGCGACGAGCGGGTGCAGGTCGCCATGCGACCCGCGGGTGAGGGGTGGCGTCCCCCCGAGGTCGTCTCGCCCGCGGGGCGCTTGGTGCTGCTGCACGACCAGCCGAGCGTGGCCGTCGGTCCGTCGGGCGAGGCGATGGTCGGGTGGACGAGCGTTCCCGAGGCCGCCGTCGAGCGGCAGGGCGACGGGTACGCCATCCGCGGCGAGGGCCCGCGGGCGGAGGTGGCGGTCCGATCGGCCGGCGGTGACTGGACGCCACCCCAGGTGCTGAAGCTGGGCGATCAGTTCCTCACGCAGGCGCCTGCGCTCGCCGTCGACGTGCGCGGTGTGCCTGTCGCCGCGGTCACGGCCGGCATCGGCGGTGTCCTCGTCGCCGAGCTCGATCCCGCCGATGGCCGCGTGCGTCCGGCGACGCAGCGGCGGTTGGCGCTGCCGCCTCTGCCGCGCGCGATCGGCGGGGGCGCATCGTTCGCCGGACCCTGGCTCGCCGCGGGCGCCGACGGCCATGTCGCCGTCGTCTGGAGCAGCAACGGCATCGTGACCGCGGCGGTGCGGTCCGGTGGCCGCTGGGCTCGCCCGGTGCGGCTGTCGAAGGGCGGCTCCGATGCCAACGACCCGCGCATCGCTGTCGGCCGCGGCGGTCGGATGGTGGCGGCCTGGGCGGCGGTGACCGAGCGCCCGCGCCCCGGTCGTCCCCGCTTCCGGGCCAGGACCGTGGAGGCGAGTGTGCGCGGGGCGGATGGGCGCTGGGAGGGGCCGACGGTGATCTCCGGCCGGGGTCAGACGGTGGTCGGCGCCGCGCGCGCCGCCATCGACGGCGACGGCACCGCCACCGTCGTGTGGTCGCTCGGTGCCAACGCGGCGTCGGGGCGGGACTCCCGCGTCGTCAGCGCGACCCGCCCCGCCGACGCGCCGACGTGGCCCCCGGTGCGCGCCGTCTCCGAGGGCGGTTTCGGCCCGCTGTTCCCCGAGATCGCAGCGGCCCCGGATGGGCGTGCCGTGGCGGCCTGGAGCCGCTGCCGGGGCCGTGACGCCGCCGAGGTGCGGGCGGCTGACCGCCCGCCGGGCGCGCCGCAGTGGTCGGTCCCGCAGGTCGTCGGCGGTCCCTGAGCCGGCGACGCCGTCGAGCGATCGAGCTCACGAGCGGTAGGGGACCGCGGTCTCCGCGAGGGGCACGCCGTCGCGGTCGAGGGTGGTGATCGTGGTGGCGCGGGTCCCCGCCGTCGTGTTGGCCGCGGGGACCTGGTGGAGGACGTGCCCGCCGATCGGGCGGAGGTCGATGCTGGTGCCGTCGGCGAAGGCGATCCGGACGCCGTGGACCTGGGGGGCGAACCGTCCGTGGAAGAGGTCCGAGACGCGGTCGATGCGGCGGATGAACCCGCCGGTGACGACGTCGTACCCGAGTGGCGGGTCGGAGGGCCGGCTGCAGAAGCTGCTGCGGACGTTGTCGTTGACGTACACCCATTCGCAACGGCCGCCGCCGCGGTTGGGGGCGATGCGCACCGAGGCGTGCCCTCCGCCGCGCAGGTCGATGCCGACCAGTTCGCGTTCGCGGGTGCGGTCGGGGGTGTGGCGGCCGCTTTCCGGCGTGGGGAGGGTGACGGTGAAGGTGCCTGTCGTGCCGCTGAAGGTGAGGCGGCGGACGCCGTCGGCGGGGGAGAGCGTGAAGACGTTGTTGCGGATCGGGATGATGCGGCCGTCGTCGGTGGCGACCCGGGTGGTTCCGTCGCCGACGAGGCCGTTGAGGCGGACCGGTCCGCCCATGTGGCGGCCGCCGGTGAAGGCCGCGCCGCGGCGGAGGAAGCTGCTGCGCGGCCCGCAGAGGGAACCGGCGCCGGAGCGTCCCTGGTGGATGAAGCAGAGGTTCCGGCCCGGCAGGGCCGCGACGATCAGGCGGACCCCGTCCTCGTCGAGGGCGAGGCGCCCGGTCGGACGTGCGGGGACCGTGCGGCCCGGTCTGTACGGCGCGACCGCCGCGCGTGGGATGCGCACGAGCGGGGTGGTGGGGTCGTCGATGACCGACAGCTCGGTGCTGGCGGGCACGAGGGGGTCCTCCAGATCCTCCTCGTTGGCCGACGGCAGCCAGCGGCCGGCGACGCCCTCCCGGACGTAGGAGCGGGTGCCGGGCGCGTCGCAGGCAGGTGACTCCGCGTCGGCCTGTCCGATGAGCAGCTGGCAGCGGGCGATGGCAAGGGGCGGATCCGCCGTGTAGGGCCTGGCGAGGGTGGTGACGAGCCCGGAGGTGGCGGCATACCCGAAGGGGGCGGCCGGGTCGATCGCGACGCGCCCGTCGTCCCGTATCAGCGCGACCTTGCCGGCCGGCAGCGGGTCCGAGAGCTCGGCTCCCTGGGGGAGGATCTCCCCGTCCGCGCGGGCGGCCGCGTATGCCTTGACCGCCTCGGAATGCCCGACGCCGGGGGGGAACAGGAGCGAGGGCCGCTCGGGCAGGTCGTCGTAGCGGGGTGGGCGGGTGCGGGCGTAGCCGCCGGGGAGGATGTCGGTCTGGGGCAGGACGAACGCCGTCTCGTCGTCGCGGCCGAACGGGGGCAGGTCGCCGACGTCCCAGCCGCTCGCGGCGATCGCCCCGCCGGCGGCGACGACCGCCAGGGCGGCGGCGAGCAGGAGCGGGCGCGACGGGCCCCGGTGGAGCCGGGAGCGCCGGGCGCCGGGATCCTGCGACACCGCCGCGCGTGCGGCGTGCATCGCCGCGCGTGCGCGGTCCGTCGCGGCGTCGTCCGGTTCGGGGAGTGCCGCGGAGACCTCCCGCAGGCGGGTCTCGAGGTCGGTCATCGTTCCGGGACCTCCAGCTGCTGACGCAGGTCGGTGAGCGCCCGGGACAGGCGTGACGACACCGTCCCGACGGGGACCCCGAGTGCGTCGGCGATCTCCCTGGGATCCATGTCGAGCCAGTAGCGCATCGCCACCACGACCCGGCGGTCGTCGTCGAGGCGGGCGACGGCTCCGGCGATGGCATGGCGATCGAGGATCTCGTCGTAGACGTCCGGGCCGGCCAGCGTCTCCGGCAGCGGTGCCTCACGCGGTCCGCGGCGGAGGGCGTCGAGGGCCTGATTGACGGCGATCCGCCGGATCCATGGCCCGAACCGTGCGCCCGCCCGGAACGTGTGCAGGCCGCGGATGGCCCGCTCCACGGCCCGTTGGGCGGCATCGTCCGCTCCGCTGCGGTCGCCGAGGACGGCATAGGCCGTCCTCCACGCGAGGGGCCAGTAGCGCTCGAACAGGGTGTCCGCCGCCGGGCCGGAGCCGGCCCGGACGGCTTCGACCAGCTCGTTGTCGGTCGCGTGGGATCTCACTCTGCCCATCTGTACGCCGCAGGGGTGACCTCCACTCCCGGTCGCTCGTCCAGGGTGCGGGAAGCGATCGGGCGTCCCCCCCGTCAAGAAGTGTGTGGACGTGGACGCCTCCCCGGATATGGGCCTCGTCGCGGACGCCGTGTCCGGCGCGCCGACGGCGAGGGAGGCCTTGTTCCGCCGTCATTGGCGGTTGGTGTGGCGGCGGGCGTACGCGGTGACCGGGCGCGTGGACCTGGCGGATGACGTCACCCAGGACACGTTCGAGCGTGCCTTCCGGTCGCTGGGGCGGTTTCGGCGGGAGGAGGGCCGGTTCGAGGCGTGGATCTCACGGATCGCCGTGAACCGGGCGATCGACATCCTCCGGTCGGAGCAGCGCACGGTGCCGCTGGACACCGTGGCGGACGTCCCGTGGTGGGACGTCGAACCGGGAGGCGACCGCGCCCTGCAGGCGGCTGTGGCGCAGCTCGACCCGGACCGCCGCGCGGTGCTGGTGTTGCGGTTCTGGCTGGATCTCGATCCTCCGGAGATCGCCGCCGCCCTGGGTGTCCCGGTGGGGACGGTCCACTCCCGCACCCATCGCGCCCTCGCCGATCTGCGGGCGCTCCTCGGGGAGGGCGCGTCGTGAGCCTCGAGGATCGCCTCCGCGCCGGCCGGCCCCGTCTGCCCGAGCCGCCGCATGGGACCGAGGAGCGCCTCTGGGCGGCGGTCGGCTCCCGTGCGACTTCGCCGAGGCGGGGCCGGCCGGTGTCCCGCTGGCGGGCGGCGGGCCGGGGTGGCCGCCTGATCGGCGTCGTCGCGGCGTTGGTGGTCGGCGGTGGGGCGGTCGCCCTCGCGACGGGGATCCTGGGGGGGCGCTCGGTGACGGAGGCGCCGGCGGCCGTCCCACCGGCGCGGTGGGGGCCGATGACGGTCCTGGCCGGGGGGATGAGGACCACGCCGGAGCCGCGCCTCGCGGTCGGCGGGGACGGGGTCGTGCTGGTGGGGTGGGCCACAGCGGGCCGGGTGGAGGTCGTGTCCCGGCGCGCGGACGGGACATGGGGGCAGGCGGAGAGGGTATCTCCGGTGGGCGTCCCGAGCGACGAGGCGGACCTGGCGGTCGCCGCCGATGGGACCGCCCTCGCCGTCTGGCGGGAACGGCGGGACGGCCGGGTGGAGCGCACCGTGCTGCGCCTCCCCGACGGGCAGGTCGCCGGGGTGATCCGCCGCCGCGTCGGCGGAAGCCACGTCCTCGTCGGGCGTCGACGCGAGGCGTCCGGGGCGTGGCAGCCGCCGCAGGTGCTCTCCGCAGCGGCGGGGAACGCCCGGGACCTGGAGCGGTCCCGGGTCGTGGCGACGCCCGACGGCGGGTTCCTGGTGGCCTGGGTGCGGGGCGACCGCCCGGAGACGCGGACCGTCGCCCCCGACGGCGGGCTCGGTGACGTCCGGGCGCTCGAGCCGGGTCCCGGCCGGTCACGCGCCCCCTCCCTGGCCGCCTCGTCGTCGGGGGAGGTGGTGCTCGGTTGGTCGGCGCGGCGCGACGCCCGCACGGCGGCCGGATGGCCGCCCCCGACCCATTCCGTCCTCGTCGCCCGCGGGGACCGCGACGGTTGGGAGGACCCCGTGGTGATCGCCGAGGGGCTCCTGCAGGCCCCCCAGCCCGTGGTGGCCGCCGGTCCCCAGGCGGGGCAGGCGGCGGTCGGCTACGTGACGACGGCGGCGGGCGCGCCGTCCGGGGTGGCGGCAGCCCGCGCTCAGGGCGGCGCCTGGGAGGCCCCCCGGCGGTTGTCGTCGCCGCGGCGGTCGGCGTTCGGTCCCGCGGTCGCGATCGACGGCGACGGAACCACGGTCGCCGTGTGGTCCGTCGGCGCCGGCACCCAGACCACCACCGCGTCCGCCGGCGGCGCCTGGGGACCGGTCAGGACCTCCCGGGGCGCGCTCGTCACCCAGTACACGCGCAGCGCCCCCGGCGTGGTCGGCGACGGTGACGGGCGTCTCCTGGCCGCCGCGGGGGCGCAGCCGCTGACCGTCCGCGACTGGCCGCGCGGCGGCCCCTTCGGCCCGGCCGAGACGGTGGCCGCCTCGACCGGCTGGCAGGACGGGTTCGCCGGGCTGGCGGCCGACGGCTCGGGCGCCGCGGCCGTCGCGGTGCTCGGCTTCGGGCGCACCCCCCAGACCGGCAGGGGCTGGAGCGTCCGCGTCGCCGTGCGGACGGCCGTCGCGGGGGGTGGGGGATGATGCGGCGACGGGCCATCATGGTCTCCGCCGCGGTTCTGGCGGGGGCGCTGCTCGCGGGGTGCGGCGGTGGCGGGGACGACGGGTCGCGGACGGCCCCGCCGGCCTCCGGCTGGCAGCCGCCCGTGACCCTCCCGGCGCCCGCGCCGCCGCCGGGGGCGTCGACCGCCGTGCGGGCCGACGGCGGCGCGACCGCCGTCTGGGTGGCCCGCCGCCCGGGAGGCGTCCACCAGGTGCTCGCCGCGGAGCGGGCCGCGGACGGCTCATGGGGCGCGGGTGTCCCCGTGGCCGCCGAGTCGCCGACCACCATCAGCGGCGCCGTCGTCACCGTCGACGGCGAGGGCACCGTCACGGCGGCCTGGTCATTGTGGGACCGTCCCTCCGGAGCCGTCTTCTCCTACATCCAGACGGCCCGCCGCCCCGCCGGCGGCGAGTGGGGCGAGGTCCAGACACTCTCGCGCGGCACCAACGGTGCGTCCCGGCCGCTCGTCACCTCCGACGCCCCGGGACGCGCGATGGTGGTCTGGGCGGGCAGCACCCGCCGCAACGGCGCCTACCACCCCGAGGTCCGCTCCGCCCACCGAGCAGCCGACGGCACCTGGACCCTCGCCCGTATCGCGAGCCACCACCGCGGCGACGGGTTCCTCCCCGACGACGGCCTCGCACCCCTCCCGGGTGGACGGGGCACCCGGCTCATCTGGACGGCGTTCCCCCGCCTGAGCACCCCCGGCGGTGTCTACACCGCCACCAGCCGCCCGGATGGCCGGTGGTCGCCGCCGCGCCTGATCGCCGAGGAGGACCGTCCATCGGGCCTCGCCGTCGCCACCGGGACCGACGGAACCACCACCGCCGTCTGGAGCGGCGACGACGGCGCATGGATGGTCCGCGCCCGCGGGCGGGGATGGACCACCCCCGTCCGGGTGCCCGGCGGCCCCGCCGGGCCAGAGCCGGAGCTCGCCGCCGGCGACGCCGGAGAGGCCGTGATGGTCACCGAGCGGCATACCGGTCGCGGGCGCACGGAGTTGCGCGCCACATGGATAGGAGCCGACGGCACGGCCGGGCCGGGGCGGACGCTCGCCCGCTCCGCCTCGGGAAGGGGCGAGCCGGTCTTCGGCCTCTGGTCGCCATCGGTCGCCGTGGGCGACGACGGACGGGCGCTCGTCACCTGGACCCGCGCCCGGTTCAGCCCCGACGGGCCGATCGTCGCCGACACCATC
Organism: Thermoleophilia bacterium; assembly: GCA_050249835.1. GTDB lineage: Bacteria > Actinomycetota > Thermoleophilia > Miltoncostaeales > Miltoncostaeaceae > Miltoncostaea. Next base: position 10,227 of record JBFWPT010000029.1, on the reverse strand, counting down.
GCCGCGCGAACCGTCCCCCCGGACGGTCCACCCGGCCCCGTCGAGACCGTCCTCTCCCTCACCCCGCCGGTCTCGGGGCTGCTGCACTCCGTCGCCCCTCTACCCGGCGGCGCCTATCAGGTGCGCTGGCGGGTAGAGCCATCCGGGGGGCCGCCCCAGGCGAGCACGAGGATCCCGTGACGATGGCGGGACCGCTGGGGGCGTCCCCGGCGTCCTAGAGGGTGTGGATGTGTCGAGGCTCACGGATGCCGACCTGGTCGGGCGCGCCCGCTCCGGGGACGACGCGGCATCCGCGGAGCTGGTGCGTCGGCATTGGCGGCTGGCGTGGCGGCGGGGGTTCGCGGTGACGGGGCGGCGGGCGCTTGCGGATGACGTCGCCCAGGACGCGATGGTGCAGGCGCTGGCGCGGCTGGGGGACCTCGAGGATCCGGCGGCGTTCCCGGGGTGGGTGGCGCGTATCGCGACGCGGCGGGCGCTCGATGTGCTCCGGTCGGAGCGGCGGCTGGTGGATATGGATGAGATGCCCGAGGTGGGGGTGGAGTGGGCGGGGGGCAGTGAGGAGGCCGCCGATGTGCGGCGGGTGGTGGCGGGGTTGCCGGTTGACCGGCGGGTTGTGGTGGTCCTGCGGTTCTGGGTGGGCCTGACGCCGAGCGAGATCGCCGAGACGCTCGAGGTGCCGGTGGGCACCGTCAACTCGCGGATCGCCCGCTCCTTGGCGCAGGTTCGGGCTCTGCTCGGGGAGTCGTCGCGTGCGTGACGTCGAGACCGTCCTGGTGGGGGCGCGGCCGGAGTGGCCGGAGCCGCCGGACTCCCTGGAGGCCGGGATCCTCGCCGCGGTCGGGGCTCCGGCGCCGGCCGTCGCCCGCCGCTTCGGCCCGGCGGGGTGGGTGGGTCGCGGGTTGCGATCGCGGCGTGGCCGGCTCCTCGTGGTCGGCGCGGTGCTGGTCGGATCCGGGGCGGCCCTTGCGGTCGCACTGGTCAGCCGGGGCGGCGGGGGCGTTGAGGGCGCGCCGGCGTCGTTGGCGTTCGGGGCGCCCGAGGTGGTGGGAGACCTCCCCGGCTTCGACACGGCCGTCGATGCGGCGGTCGACGGATCAGGACGGGTGGCCGTTGTGTGGACACGGGCGGGCCGGGTCGTCGTGTCGTTCCGCGCCGTGGGTGGTGGGTGGTCGGCGCCGGAGCGGCTGTCGGATCCGGCGCGGCGTGCCGCCTACCCGCGGGTCGGGGCGGGCACGGACGGTGGGTTCACGGTCGTGTGGCGTGAGCGCCTCGCCGGCCGGGAGGTGGTGCAGGACTTCCGGCTGCCGGACGGCTCCCCGGCGGGGACGCTCGAGGCGTCGGTGGGGACGCGGTGGCGCATCGCCGGGAGAACCAGCGATGAACGGGGCGGCTGGGGGGAGACGGAGCAGGTGAGCGCCCCCACCGCGACCCTGCGGGCGGTCTACGAGCCCCAGCTGTTCACCTCTGCCGCGGGCGCGGCGACGGCCGTCTTCGCCCAGGGGGAGGAGGTGTGGTCCGCGCGCCGCAACGCCGACGGGACGTGGGTGGCGCGGAGGGTGGCGGGGTCACCCGGCCAGGTCGCCGACGTCGAGCTCGCCGGGGACCGCGCCTCCGGCGCGATGGTCGCCACGTGGCAGAGCCGTGTGACCGACCCGGCCGCCGGGTCCCGCCGGCAGGCGTGGATCGCCATCGGTGACGCATCGGGTGGCTGGTCGCCGCCGCGGGCGTTGGGGGTACCGTCGTCGGGACAACCGATGCAGACCGCCGCCGTCGGACCCGACGGGACCGTCGTGGCCGCCTGGGATGCGGACGGCTATGTCACCTCGGTCCGCTCGCCGTCGGGGGACTGGTCCGGCCCTGAGTCGGTTCTCCCCGGTCCTCTCGCGCTCGTCAACGATCCTCCCGCGGTCGGCGTCGACGGTGATGGGCGCGCCGCGGTGGCCGGCGACCTGTACAGGGTCCGGCGGTTCACCGGCGGGTTCTCGATGACCCTCGAAGGCTCCCGCCTCGTGGTGGGCGACGTCGACGGATGGCAGGCGCCGCGGACGATCGGCGGACCCCGCGTCGGTCGGCCCGTCATCCGCGGCGACGCCGCGGGCCGTCTCGTCGTCCTGGCGGCACTCACGAGGACCGCCAGGGTGATGGTCCGGCCGGTCCGCGCCGATGGCGCGCTGGGGCCGCCACGGTCGGCGTCGGCCGGGTACTTCCGTCGCTTCGTGATCGGCGAGGACGGCACGAGCGTCGTCGTCGGCACCCGCAGCACCGCCGCGGGTGAACGACTTCAGATTCTCGCCGCTGTCGCGCCGGGGCGGGGGCGGCCGTGACCCGCGGACGCCTCGGCCTGATCGGCCTCGCCTGCCTGCTCGCCGCCGCCGTCGGCGTCGCCCTGGCACTCACGGTCACCTCGGGGGACTCCGCATCCGCGCAGCGGTGGGGGGAGCCCACCCGGGTGCCAGTTCCCGGTGGGGCGGTCGGGACCGCCCGGGTCGCGGTCGGCGACGACGGGTCGGTGGACGTCGTCTTCGCGGTCCGGCGTGACGGCGAATCCCAGTTGCGTCACATCTCCCGGCCCGCCGGCGGCGACTGGACAGCCCCCGCGACGGTCACGACCTCGCCGTTCCGGATCATCCCCGACGCGGTCGCCATCGGCCCGGACGGGGACGTCGCCGCCACCTGGCTGCTGAGCGGCGGCCGCCGCTCCCTCCTGATGGCCGCCACCATGCCCCACGAGGGGGAGTGGACCCCTGCCCAGGCTCTCTCCCGGGTCGGCAACGCGATGCACTTCACCCGCCTCGTCGTCGCACAGGATGGCGCGACGACCGTCGTCGCCCGCGGCCTCGACGGACCCGGCCTCTGGGCCGTCCGCCACGAACCCTCCGGCGGCTGGGCGGCCGCCCGGCGGATCACCCCGCCGGGCCTCGGCACCGACGCGCCGGCCACCACGATCGCCCCCGACGGGCGGATCGGCGTCGTCGCCCTCGCCAAGCGCCCCGGGGTGCCGCGGACGCTCACCTCGATCCTCGCCAGCCCCTCGGGAACCTGGGGGCCACCGCGGCCGATACCGGCGACCACGGGCGCCCGGTCACCCCTCGCCGCGTTCTCCACCGACGGGACCCTCGTGGCGGGCTGGACACGTGAGGCGGCGGGGCGGGTGACCGTCGAGAGCGCCACCCTCGCCGGCGTATCGTGGACCGCGGCCCGCAGGTGGGATCGTCTGCCCAGATCCCGCGCCGGGGCACCGGTCATCACCGGCGCCGACGGGCCACAGCTCGCATGGACACGCTGGATCAGCGCACCCCAGGACCGGCTCGCCGAGGTCCGAGCCGCCGCCCCGGCCTCTTCCGGCGCTGCCGTCACGATCGCCGCCCCCGAGTTCCCACCCGTCGACCCGGACCCCGCCACCCCCGCCGACATCGTCTACGGCCAGCCACCCCTCCACCTCATCGGCGGAACCGGGACACGACCACTCCTGCTCGGCGTCCAGCCCGGCACCGGCGGCTCCCAGGTGTGGGCCTCCACCGTGACCGGCGCGGCCTGGGAGGCCCCCACCCTGCTCGCCTCGGGGGCAGGCTTCGCCTTCCCGGTCGCCGCCGGAGCCGGAGACGGACACGAGGTCGCCGTCTGGGCCGCCGGCCCCCCGTTCGCCGCCGCAGACCGGATCCTCATGGCCGACCGATGACGCCCCGGCGGGATGCAGAAGGCCGTGCCGTGCGTAGACCAATAGGGCGCCTACGACACGACATGGCCTGGATGGGATCGGCCGCCGAGGAGGGACGCTGATGCTTCTGGAAGGGATCGCCGCGGCGTCGGTTGCGTGCGCCGGCGCGATCGGCCTGGTGCTCTGGGTGGACACGCGCAGCGAGCTCGACGGATTCGCCGTCTGGAGCCTGACCGCGTTGGTGCTCCTCAGCGCCGCCGGAGTGGCGCTCGCCCTGCGCCTGACGGCGCTCGATTTCACCCTCGGCTCGGTCGCCGCCGTCCTTCTCACCCTCGCCGCCTGGGCCGCCGTCGTCCTCCTGACGACACATCCGACGCGGACCGCGCTCGCTGAGGACGACCCCCCGGTGGGATGAGAGCCCACGCCCGCGGGCGGGCCCCATGGGCCGGCCTCGCGGGGACGTGCGCGGTCAGTCCGGGAACGCGATGCGGACGTCGCGGGGGGAGGGGGCTCCCTCGCCGCTCTCGACGAGCGACTTGAGGCTCATCAGGTAGGTCGCCCACTTCGTGCTGCAGTGGTGCATGAACTCCACCGGCTCCCGCCAGCCCTCGTGGGCGAACATGACGATCGTGTAGTCGCCGTCCTGGCGGAGCCGCCAGTCCACCGTCGTGCCGACCCACTCCTCGGGGCCGTCGACCACCCTCCAGGTCACCCGCTCGAGCGCCTGCTGGTCCACGACCTCCATGTCGAAGCCGCCGTTCGGGAACCGGAACTGCAGCACGCCGCCGGTCGCGGCGCTGCCCGTCGTGTCGTCGGTCCACCACTCCGAGAGGCCCCCGACCGTCGTGAGCGCCTCGTAGACCTTCTCCGGCGTGGGGGTCTCGACCCCGACGCGGTGCAGGATGTCCGCCATCTGTCCGTCTCCTCAGTCGTCCGATTGCCGTTCTGATGGGTCGTTCCGGTGCCGCTGGATCGCCTCCGCGATCCCCTTGATCCGTTGCAGGCGGGCGTCCCAGGCGGCCCCGACGGACGCGAGCTGCGCCACCGCCCGCGCCAGCTGGGCCTCGTCCACCCGGTACCGCCTCTCACGGCCGGCGGGCGTCGCGTGGACCAGGGACACGCGCTCGAGCACGGCGAGGTGCTTGGCGACCGCCTGCCGCGTGACGGGCAGCTGCTCGCCGAGGGTGGTGGCCGTGCCGTCACCGTCGGCGAGGAGCAGGTCCACGATGCGCCGCCGGCTCGGGTCGCCGATCGCCGACCAGAGGTCGTCGTCGATCCGGTCGGGGGTCGCCGTGGTCACGGCCGCACCCCGAGCGTGGCGGCGTACGACACCAGCCGCGGGAGGTAGAAGTCCCAGCCGGTCACGTGCTCCCGGTACTGCTGCTCGAGCAGGGCGATCTCCCAGCCGATCTCGCGGAAGCCGGTCTCGGTCATCCGGAGCAGGGTCCCGCCGCGTGACGGGGTCAGGTCGAAGGTGACCAGCAGCGAGTTGTCGGCCGCGGCGGCCTCGCCCGCCGGGTGCGTCCAGCGGAATGAGAACGTGTGCGGGGGCCGTACCTCGAGCACGGTGAACCGCACCGCGGTCGGGTGCGCCTCATCGGCGCCGAAGACGATCTCGCCCGACGCCCCCGGCACCGGCTCGTAGTGGGCCTCGTCCGGCCACCACCGCCGCACGTGCTCGGGGCTGCTGACCACCTCGAACACGACCTCGGGGGACGCCTCGACGAAGACCTCGCGCTCGATGCTCCCGAACTCCACGACACCCCTCCTGCAACGTTTGGTTGCAGATAAGGTTAGTCGATGCAGACGCGACGTGCAACCAACGGTTGCTATCGGCGTCGGGACAGGTCGTTCGAGTCGATGAATCTGTTCCGGGACGATCAACGGCTGCGGCTTTCCCGCCGCCCTCCGGTTGGGGTCCGCGCTCACTTGCCGAAGAGGCTGTTTCGATGGTGGAGTGCTCCAATGGAGCGCGTCGGCGACCAAGGTCGGCTCGAGGCCCTCGTAGCCTCGGGCGACGGCTTCCTCTACAACGAGTTCGACGGCGGCTGGGGCGGAGCCGAATACTCGCTACTGCACTGGACGGGATGCGGGACGCTGAAGCGGGCGAACCTCTCGTATCCCAAGCGTCACTTCGGCACTCTGAGCGAGGCCCGCCAGTGGCTCACCGCCAACCGTGGCGCCGAAGGGGTTGCCTGGCGCACCTGCGCGATGTGTGCCGCGGAGCCTCGCTAGACGCAGCGCCCAGAGACGCGGAGCGTGGTGATCAGCGCCGGTCCCGGCCCAACGGCACCACCTGGGAGGTCCCCGCCACGGGATCGGGCACCACGAGGCACTCCAGCCCGAAGACCTCCCGGCGGCTGAGCTACGCCGGCCCGGCCGCCTTCACCCGGGCGTTCACCGCCGCGCACGGCAGCCCGCCCCGCGAGTACCAGCGGCGGGAGGCCCGGCGGCGCGAGGTCACCACATGATGTGGGGGCCCTGGTGGGGCGGGATCCACACGGGCTCGCGGATGGAGCGGCGCCCGTCGTAGGTGCCCCAGCGGAAGCCCGCCGGATGCGCCTCCGGCGCGAGCGGTGACGTCGGCCGGCCGCCCTCGAGCGCCGGCAGGTTGTACGCCACCGGGGCGAGGTCGTTGGGCCCGTCGGGGTGGAAGAGCGAGGCGAGGTACTGCAGCTGCCCGCGTCCCGGGCCCTGCTCGAACATGCCGCCGCCGTAGGCCCCGATGCCGCGCGCCGCGCAGTGGTCGTAGGTGGCGAACAGGCGGCGGAGGCTCCCGAAGCGGGCGGGCTTCAGGTTGAGGGAGCGGGGCGGCCAGGGGAGCGCCTCGATGTCGGCGACGGAGCCGATCGGCACGTCCCATGTGATGCGGTCACGGAGGCCCTTGAGCAGCGGCATCGTGTCGTCCGCGACGGCGGGGTCCTCGATGAGCGCGTCCGGCAGGGCGGAGAACACCCGGGCGTAGAGCGCGGGGTCCGGCTCCATCGCCACGGTCGCGTTGCGGTAGAGCCCCTTCATGTCGACGACGTCCACGGCGCCGAGCTCGGCGAGGCCGGCGAGCAGGGCCTCGTCCCAGCCGGGGATCGGGTCGAGCTTGAAGCGCAGGCCCGGATCGACGCGGCGCATCTCCCGCAGGGCGGCGAGGCCCGCGGCGTCGCTGATCCGGATCGACACGACGAAGGTCAGCGGGCGGGCCTCGCGCCCCAGGGCCTCCTGCAGCGAGAGGCCGTTCTGGCGCAGCGCCAGGTCGAGCGCGGCGCTCTCGAACGCCCAGCGACGGTAGTCCCGGGCGCTCTCGCGGATCGGCTCGACGGGGAAGAGGTCGGCGAGCCCGAGGAGCGTGGAGAAGTCGTCGAGGGCGCGGTGGCCGCGGAGCCAGCTCAGGGCGCCGCCGTGGCGGAGCTGCTCGATCTCGTCGATCTGGTCCCAGGTGATGTCCTCACCCTCGCCCTCGTGGCCGTCGCCGCTCAGGCGGACCACGATCGAGACCTTCGTGAAGCCGCTCGTCGTGTCACGCACGATGGGGACCAGCTCGCACCGGTCGACCTGGAGGGGCAACTCGGCGACGCGGGCGTAGGTCGCGTCGGGCACGGGTCGAGCATATCGCCGGGGCGGAGAGCGGCATCCGCTCCGCCAAGAGGTTCCTCACTGTTCCCGGGGAACATCGCCGTGTTAGGTTCGGCCGCATGCCCACCCGTCGCGCGTTGCTGCTCATCGCCGACATCGGCGGCTACACCGAGTACATGACGTACCACCGCAGCATCCTCGGGCACGCCGAGGCGGCGACACGTCAGATGCTCGACCGCGTCGTCCGGGCCGCGCGCGGGTTCGACCTCATCGAGATCGAGGGGGACGCCGCGTTCCTCTCCTGCGAGGTGGACGGCCTCGACGGCCCCGCGACGCTGGCGAAGGTCACCGACGGGGCCGCCGCGATGCACAGCGCGTTCCACCAGCAGCGGCGTCTCGTGCAGCTCAACATGTGCCCCTGCGGCAGCTGCAAGAAGACCGACGACCTGAAGCTGAAGTTCGTCGCCCACGTGGGCGAGGTCGCGACGCAGACGATCCGGCGGCGCAAGAAGCTCGTCGGCGTCGACGTCATCTACGTCCACCGGCTCCTGAAGAACCCCGTCACCCTGCCGGAGTACGTGCTCGTGTCGGAGGAGCTCTACACGCCCGCGGCCGGCGTCCCGTCCGCGCCGGGGATGACCGAGATCGACCAGGAACTCGAGGGCATCGGCCCCGTGAGGTCGTGGTACCTGGACGTCGGGGACCTCGCCGTCCCGGTCACCTCCCTGCCGGATCCCTCATGGCCCCAGCGCATCGGCGGGACGTTCGGCATGGTCGGGCGCGGGCTGCCCCACATCCTCCGCCGGGGCCGCGCCACCGCCACCGCGGGCTGAGCCCCCCGCCGCGCGGGCGGCGTCGCGCGTCGTGACGGCCGCCACCGCGTCGCGCCCGGCGCTCGCACTCACCGGGTACCCGGTCACGGCGGTCAGGAAGGCCCCGCGCCCGAGGGCGCTGACGCGGAGGGGGCCGTCACCGGCCGCGCGCACCGTGGCCGTGCGCGGGCGGTCGTCGAGGAGGGCGATCTCACCGAACCCGTCCCCCCGGCCGAGGGTGTTCACGAGGCGGCCGTCGCGCACCACCTCGGCGCGTCCCGCCTCCACGACGTAGAAGCGGTCGCCCGGCTCCCCCTGCTCCACCACGGCCCGCCCCGGGGCGTACTCGGCGTGCTCCAGTTGCGCCCCCAGCTGCTCGATCGTGGCGATCGGCAGGACGCCGAGCATCGGGACGGAGCGGAGGATCGCGATGTCGCGGTTGCGTACATGGAGGCGCCGGTCGAGACGGCGCAGCGCCGGCCAGGTGACGGCCACCGCGACCGGGGCCAGCAGGCCCACCACCACGAGCGCGGCGCGCGCCCCGAGCCACTCGATCACGAGCGGCGCGAGGAGCCCGCCGAGGGCGACGCCGAGGGTCAGGATCGCCTCGAAGCCGGCGAACATGCGGGCGAGGACCGCCTCGTCGGTGAGCCGGGCGAGCACCGTGAAGCCGGTGACGTCGATGAGCGCGTTGCCGACCCCGACCAGGGCGAGCAGGAGGATCGCCGCCACCTGCTCGGGGACCGCGCCGATCAGCGTCAGCGGGGCGCCGAAAAGGGCGATGCCGACGCCGAACCAGGTGCCCAGGCCGCCCCGCCGGACGAGGGCGAAGGCGCACAGGGAGCCGACGATCCCGCCGGCCCCGACGGCCGCGTTCAGCACCCCGACGCCCGGGTCGCCCGCGTCGAGGAGGTCGATCGCGACGACGACCGCGAACACGGTCAGCGCGCCCCGGGTGAACGTCTGCACCACCCCGAGGCCCGTGACGAGGGAGAGCGTGGGATCACGGGCGATGGTGGTGAAGCCGCGGGCGAGGTCCGTCCCCGCGGATGCGCGGGCCTCGTCCCTGCGGGGCGGCGCGTCGTAGGGGAGGCCCACCACGACGAGCCCCGCGGCCAGCGAGGCCGCGGCGCACACCGCGAAGACGGTCGCCGGCCCGCTCCAGGCGAGCAGGGCGGCCGCCGCCAGCGGGCCGCCCAGGATGGAGAGCGAGTCGAGCATCCCGCGCACCGCGTTCGCGCGCGTGAGGTCGGCGGGCGAGCGGGCGAGGGCGGGGAGGAGGGCCGAGTGGGCCGGGCGGAAGAGCGTCACCGCGACCGTCGCGACGACCGCGAATGCGTAGGTCGCCGCCGCCGGCCCGTCCGCGGCCGTCACCGCCGCGGCGGCCCCGAGCATGACCGCGCGCACCAGGCCGATGCCCGTGAGGACGCGCTCGCGGCGCACCCGGTCGGCCATCGTCGCGAGGAACGGCGTGAGCAGGGCGGCAGTCGCCATCCGGACCGCCGTGACCACGCCCACCGCGGCGAGGCCCCCGTCCCGGTAGGCCACGACCGCCAGCGCGACCATGAACGCTGCCTCGCCGGCCCACATGGCGGCGAACGAGACCTGCGCACGGCCGAGGGGTCCGGCGAACACCCCGGTGAGCGCGCCGACCCGGGACCGGCGTCGCCACGAGAGTCGGGAGGGCACCGCGCGACTATCTCAGGAGCGTGGCCTCAGGTGGGTTCCCGCAGCGACTGATCGATCGTGGCCGGGTCGAGGATGTGCTCGATCACCACGATCGCCGCGCCCGTCACGCCCGCGCGGTCGCCGAGCCGGCTCGGCACGATCCGGAGGTCGCGGGTCGCGGCTGGGGAGGGCGGGCCCGTGCACGGGTCACCTCGTCGATGGAGGCGATACGCAGGGCCCATCGGTGTGCCCGGGGCGACGCGCAACCATCGATCGTTGATACGGCCTAACGATCCGGCCCGGACACGCTGGCGACGTAGGCGCGCGCCACCCGGGACTCGAGCGCCGCCGGATACCGCTGGAGCCCGGGCGGGTGGCCGGCAGTCGCGCCCGTCAGGATCGCGTGGAGGCCGAGCAGCATGATCGCCGCGAACGGGTCGAAGAGCTGCGGGGCGAGGATGCCGAGGCCGGTGGCCAGGTTCACGAGGCTGCCGCGGTTGAGCAGGTGCACCCGCCGCCCCG
>JBFWPT010000028.1:29254-48045 GCA_050249835.1 Thermoleophilia bacterium | reverse complement strand
TCGGCGGCGGCGTCGTCCCTGCTCGTGCTGCTGCTGTGGGTGGCCGTGGGACGGGCGAGCGGGCTGCCGAAGGCGTACGTGCGATGGGGCTTCGTGGTCGCGACGGCGCTCGTCGCGCTCTCCGCCGTCGCCGTCGCCACGGACCAGGACTGGCTGCACGCCGCCGTCGACATCGCCACCTCCCTCTGCCTGCTGGGGGTGCTGGTGCTGCTGCTCCGCGCCCTGCTCGGCGAGCGGGAGGTGACGATCTCCACCGTGGCCGGCGTGCTCGCGGCCTACCTCATGATCGGCGTGGTCTTCACCAGCGCGTACAGCGCCGCCTTCACGATCTCGGCGGACGCCTTCTCGGCGACGTTCGATCCGCTTGAGCGGTTCGACCTCTTCTACTTCAGCTTCATCACCCTGGCGACGGTCGGGTTCGGCGACGTCACGCCGGCGAACGACGTCACGCGCGCCCTGGCGATGTCGGAGGCCGTGATGGGGCAGCTCTTCCTGGTGACCGTGGTGGCCCGGGTCGTGTCCCTGTACCGGGGCCGGCAGCGCGACGCGCCGGAGGAGGAGTCGGGCTAGGCGGCTAGGCCGCGTCGTCCTCCATGAGCATCGCGGCGTAGTGGCCGCGGAGGGCGACCAGCTCGACGTGGGTGCCGCGTTCGGCCACGCGGCCGTGGTCGAGCACCAGGATCTGGTCGGCGTCGCGGATCGTGGAGAGGCGGTGGGCGATGGCGATGACCGTCCGCCCCTCGGCGAGGTGCTCCAGCGCCTCCTGCACCGCCCGCTCGGTCTCGGTGTCGAGGGCGCTGGTGGCCTCGTCGAGGATGAGGATGGGCGGGTTGCGCAGCACCGTCCGCGCGATCGCGATGCGCTGCTTCTCGCCGCCCGAGAAGCGGTAGCCCCGCTCGCCGACGACGGTATCGTAGCCGTCCGGCAGCGTCTCGATGACCCCGTGCACCTGCGCGGCCTGTGCGGCGACCTCCACCTCCTCGTCGGTGGCGTCCGGCCGCGCGAAGCGGATGTTCTCGCGCACCGACGCGTGGACGAGGTAGGTCTCCTGCGAGACGACGCCCACGGCGTCCGCGAGCGAGGCGAACGAGATGTCGCGCACGTCGACGCCGTCGATCGTCACCCGCCCCGCCTCGACGTCGTAGAGCCGCGCCACCAGGTAGCCGATCGTCGTCTTGCCGGAGCCCGTCTCGCCGACGACCGCGGTGGTCGTGCCCGGCGGGACCTCCAGCGAGACGTGGTCGAGGGTGCGCCGCGTGCCGTCGTAGGAGAACGACACCTCCTCGAAGCGCACCTCGCCGCGCAGGGTGGCCCGCTCGAGCGCGACCGGGTCCTCGCGCTCGCGGATGTCCACGCGCAGGTCCAGGTACTCGAAGATGCGGTCGAACAGCGCCAGCGAGGTCTGGATGTCGATCTGCACGTTGAGCAGCGACATGATCGGCCGGAACAGGCGCGTCTGCAGGGTGGTGAAGGCGACGACGGTGCCGATCGTGACGGCGTCCCCCGCCCAGGACTGCCCCGCGAACCAGTAGACCGCGGCGGGCATGACGGCGAAGGCGATGGAGATGGAGGCGAGCGTCCAGCGCCCGGCCATCCGCTGACGCACCTCGAGGTCGGCGAGCCGTGACGACTCGCCCTCGAAGCGGTCGGCGAGGGCCCCCGACCGGCCCATCGTCTTGCCGAGCAGGATCCCGGAGACGGACAGGGACTCCTGCACGATGCTCGACATGTCGGCGATCGTCTCCTGCCGCGTCGTGGTGATCTCCTTCCGCTGCAGCCCGACGCGGCGAGTGAGCAGCACGAAGAACGGCAGCAGGCCGAGCGAGAAGATCGCGAGCCGCCAGTCGAGCAGGAACATCGCGATGACGCTGGCGATGACGGTGGTCGTGTTGGAGACGATCGACGTCGCGGTGGACGTGACGACGTTCTGCACGCCGCCGATGTCGCTCGCGATGCGCGCCTGCACCTCGCCGGTGCGCGTGCGGGTGAAGAAGGCGAGCGACATGCGTTGCAGGTGCCGGTACACGGCCGCCCGCAGGTCGTGCATGACGCGCTGGCCCACCTGGTTCGAGAGCAGCGTCTGGTAGACGCCGAGGATCCCGGTGGCGACCGCGATCAGGATCATCCCGCCGACGAGGGCCGTGAGCAGCGCGTCGTCGCGCTCGGGGATCGCCGTGTCGAGCACGGCCCGCAGCAGGAAGGGGGAGACGATGTCGAGCCCCGCCGCCACCACGATGAGCGACAGCACCGCCGCGAGCCGCAGACGGTAGGGCCGGAACAGCCGCACCGCCCGCAGCATGTTGGCGCGGCGGACCTCGGGGTCGCCGGCCCGCGGCGGCGCGTCGTCGCGGACGACCCGTCTGCCGCCGCCTCCGCCGGTGCTCATTCGCCGATCACCGGGACGGGATACCACACGGCCCGGGCCGCGCGACCGGATCCCCCGTGGCGGGGATCATGGCCCCCCGGGACAAGACCGGGGCCCCGAGACGTCAGAGGGGTGAGTGACGGACGACGACCCCACGCTCGTGCGCCGCGCCATCCGTGGCGACTCCACCGCCGCCGAGGCGCTGTTCGCGCGCCACTACGACGCCGTGTGGCGCGTGGCCTTGTCGGTCACGACGACCCGCGGCGCGGCCGACGACGTGTCGCAGTCCGCGTTCGAGCGGGCCTTCCGGTCGCTGCGCGACTGGAGCGGGGAGGGGGAGTTCGGCGCGTGGCTGCGGCGGATCGCCGTGAACCAGGCGCTCGACCACCTCCGGCGGGTGAAGCGGCGCACCGCCGCCGAGATCCCGCTGGAGGCCGCCACCCCGGAGTGGGAGGACTCCTCGCCCGATCCGGAGGTGGCCGCCGCGATCCGCCGGCTCGACCCGGACCGGCGCACCGTCGTGGTCCTGCACCACTGGCACGGCTACACGCTCGCGGAGGTGGCGGACATGCTCGGGATCCCGGTCGGCACGGCCCAGTCGCGGCTCGCCCGCGCGATGCGCGACCTCCGCGACCGCCTCGGGGTGACGACGTGAACGACGACCTCGTCCTGCGCATCCGCGGCGCCCGCCCCCGAGCCGTCGCGACATCGGCGGCGCGTGACCGCGCCCGCGCCGCCGCCCTCGCATCGGCCGGCCCGGGCGCCCGGCGCCGCACGGCCCGCATCACCCTGGCCGTCGCCGGCCTGGCGGCCGTCGCCGCCGTGGCCGGCGCCCTCATCGCCGTGACGCTCGCCGGGGGCGGGGACCCCGCCCCGCGGATCCTGCTGCCGGGCGACGACGCGCCGACCGCGCGTCCCGCGCCGGCCCGCGGCCGCACGGGCGTGCGCGGCGAGGTGATCCTCCGACCCGCCGGGGGCGCGGACCTGGACGAGGCGTTCGAGGGCTTCTCCCGCGTCGTGCGCGCCCGGGCGAAGGACGCCGGGCGCCAGGCCGAGGTCGTCCGCGTCGACCACGACCGCGTCCTCGTGACGCTCTACGGCACCCGGGACTCGATGGACCTGCAGTCGATCGTGTCGGGGGCCTCGATCGCGGCGTACGACCTCGACCGCGTGCTCGTCGGGACCTTCGCGAGCCTCCCCGGGGCGCTGCGCCGCGCCCGGGAGGTCGCGCCGTCGGCGCCGGCGCGGATGGCGTGGTACGTCCGGCCGGGCGGGGCGGTGCGCGGGCCGGCTCCGCGGGCCTCCGACCTGCGCACCGCGTCGATGGCGGCCGGGGCGCGGATCATGGAGCTCCCGGAGGGCTACGCGATCCTCCGCCGTGAGTACGTCCGGAACGCGCGCGGGGACGCCATCCGGCTGCGGCCCACCGAGTACCTGCTCGTCCGTGACGAGCCCTCGGTCACGGCGACCCAGGTGACGGGCGTGGCCGAGCAGTCCACCGATCAGGGGCTCCCGGGCATGCCCGCCACGGTGCGCCTGGCCCTGACGGACGAGGGGAGGACGGCGTGGGACGCCCTGCTCCGCGAGGCCGGGTCCCGGGCGGCGGCCACGGGCACGCCTCAGCGCGTCGTGGTGACCACCAACGGCGCCGTGTGGCAGACGGTGACCGCCGACGCCTCCGGGGCCCTCGACACGCGGCCCGGATCCCCCGCCCTGGAGTTCGGCTCGTTCATGAGCGGCAGCACGGGGAACGGCCGGCGCCAGCCGATCTGGGGCGACGTGCCCGACGGCGGCTCCATCCCGGCCGTCGTCTGGCTCGCGGGGGTCCATCCCGTCGGGCCGCCGGCCCGCGTCCCCGGCGAGCGGGTGAGGCCGCTCCCCGCGGCCGTCCGGCGCGCGATCCTCGCGGGACCGGACACCGAGCGCGGGGTCCCGTCCACCGTCCGCCGCGCGGTCACGGCGGACGGCCCGGACGGGGAGTGGTCCGTCTGGAGCTACCTCACCCGCGCCGGATCGCTCCGCCACGTGGTCGTCGGGCCCCGGCCCGGCGACGGGTTCGGCTTCATCTGCCGCCGCCGCGGCGCCGTCGCCGGCTGTGGCGGAGGCCCCGGCTTCCAGGTCTACGCCGTCGCCCCCGCCGCCACGGCCCTCGTCGTCCGCCTCCCCTCCGGGCCGAGGGAGGCGGACGGGGTCGCGAACGGCTGGGCCCTGTTCGTGGGGCCGCGCCGCGTCACGACCGCGCCCGGCCCGGTGGTCCGCATCGAGGCGCTCGACGCCTCGGGCCGGGTGCTCGGGGGCGTGAGGGAGCGGGCGATCCTGCCCTGACGCGCTCCGCCGGGCGCGCCGCGGGATGGCGCCGCGCGCCGCGGGGTGGTTGGATTGCCCGGACGCGCGAGGAGGGCAGGGGTGGCCATCGCATCGTCGGCGTCCGCCCTTCCCGGGCGCCTTCGCGAGCACAACCTCACCCTGGTGGCGGCAGGGGTGGCGTTCTACGGGTTCCTCGCCCTCATCCCGGCGCTGATCGCGTTCGTCTCGATCTACGGCCTGGTCGCCAGCCCCGAGGACGTGACGCGCCAGGTCCAGGACCTGGGCGACGCCCTGCCCGAGGAGGTCCAGGACTTCCTCATCTTCCAGCTCACGTCGATCGTCGACGCGAGCTCGGGCGGGGTCTCCGTCACCGCGGTCATCGCCATCGTCGTGGCGCTCTGGAGCGCCTCCGGCGGCATGGCGGCGCTCATCACGGGCATCCACGTCGCCCGCGAGACCGAGGAGCCGAAGAGCTTCGTGGTCAAGCGCGGCAAGGCGCTGCTGCTGACGATCGCGGCGATCGTCTTCCTCGGCATCGTGATCTTCTTCATCGCGGCCGTCCCGCCGCTGATCGACGACTCCGGCCTGGGCGACGCGGGCAAGGTGGCGTTCCAGATCCTGCGCTGGCCGGTGCTCGCCATCCTGATGGTGGCCGGCGTCGGCCTCCTCTACCGCTTCTCCGTGCGCGGCGGGCGGCGCGGGTGGCTCGGGTGCGTCACGACCGGCGCGATCGTGGCCACGGTGGCGTGGCTGGTCGTCTCGGCCCTCTTCGCCGTCTACACCGCGAACTTCTCCAGCTACGGCAAGACCTACGGGGCGCTCGCGACGATCATCGTCGTCCTGCTGTGGCTCTGGCTCAGCGCCCTCGCGGTCCTGGTCGGCGCGGAGGTCGACGGGGCCGAGGGCGAGCCCGAGGGCTGACCTCCCCGGTCCTCGCCCGGCGCTACGGTCCGGGCATGACGCGCGACGCGGCCCTCCTGCGCCACCCGCTCGCCGGCCACGTGGCCGGCCTGGCCGGGGTCGCGCTGATCACGTGGCTCGTCCACCTCGTCTCCGGCGACGTGAACGTCCTGTCGATGGGCGTCGTCTACCAGCTCCTGGTGCTGCTGGTGAGCGGGGCGTGGGGGCTGGGCGCGGGCCTCACGTCGAGCGTCGCCTCGGCGCTCGCGTTCAACTTCTTCTTCGTGCCCCCGAAGCACACGCTGGAGATCACGGACAGCCGCAACTGGCTCTCGCTGATCGTCTTCGTCGCGACGGCCGTGGTCACCAGCTGGCTGGCGGAGGGCTTCCGCCGCCAGCGGGCCGAGGCGGAGGCGCGCCGCCGCGACGCCGACCTGCTGCGCGAGATGGCCCGGGCGGCCCTCGGGGGCGTGGGGAGCGCCGCCGCCGACGACGAGGTGGCCCGGGCTGCGGCCCGGGCGCTCGGGGCCGAGTGGTGCGCGGTGGAGCGGGCCGCGGCCGGCTCGGACGCGGGCGGCACCGAGCGGCTCCGCCCGGCCGCCGGCGGGTACACGGTCCCGCTGGTGGTGGGCGGGCGCCCGCTGGGGGTCCTGCGCGTGGGCCCGGCGGTTCGATCGACCGGGGACGGGAGGGCCGAGTGGACCCCGCCCTCCCCGGCCTTCGCCGCCGCGGTCGCCGACCTGGCCGCCGTCGCCCTCGAGCGCTCGCGCCTGGTGGCGGCCGAGCTGGAGGCGGAGGGGCTGCGTCGCTCCGACGACCTCAAGACCGCCCTCCTGCACGGGGTCTCGCACGAGTTCCGCACGCCGCTCACGGCGATCCGCACCGCCGCGCACGCCCTCCGGTCGCCGGCGACACCGGAGGCGGGGGACGCCGCCCTCACCGTCCTGACGGAGGAGACCGGCCGCCTCGACCGCCTCGTCTCCAACCTGCTCGACCTCTCCCGGCTGGAGGCGGGCGCCCTGACGACCCGGCTCGACTGGTGCGCCCCGGCGGAGATGATCGGGGGGGCCGTGGAGGCCGCGGCGCCCCTGCTGCGCGGCGCGCCGGTGGAGGTGGACGCCGCCGTGGACCTCCCCCTGGTCCGCGCCGACCCGGTGCTGTGCGAGCGCATCCTGGTGAACCTCGTCCACAACGCCGCGCGCCACGGGGCGCCCCCGGTGCGGGTGGGCGCGAGCGCCGCGACGGGCCGCCTGCGCATCGTGGTCGCGGACGACGGGCCGGGCCTCCCCCCGGAGATGCGCGAGCACCTGTTCGAGCCCTTCGCGGCGGGCGGGGCGTCCGGCGGCACCGGCGTGGGCCTGGCCCTGTCGCGGGGGCTCGCGGAGGCCCAGGGCGCCCGGCTGGAGCTGGAGCCGTCCGGCCGCGGGACGCGCTTCGTCCTGTCCTTCGCCCTCTCGCCGGTGCCGGTCGGATGAGCGCGGCCCGGATCCTGGTGGTGGATGACGAGCCCCAGGTGCGGCGCGGCCTGCTGGCCGCGCTCACCGCGGCCGGCTACGAGGCGGAGGGCGCGGCGACGGCCGCCGAGGCGATCGACGCCGCCGCCCTGCGACCGCCCGACGCCGTCGTGCTCGACCTGCTGCTCCCCGACGGCACCGGGGTGGACGTCGCCCGGCGCCTGCGCGAGTGGACCCAGGTGCCGATCGTCGTCGTGTCGGCGGTCGACGCGGAGGAGGAGAAGATCGCCGCGCTCGACGCCGGGGCCGACGACTACGTCACCAAGCCGTACGCGGTCGGCGAGCTGCTCGCGCGCGTCCGCGCGGCCCTGCGGCGGGGCGCCGCCCCGCCGGGGGAGGAGCCCGCGGTCGCCTTCGGCGACGTCCGCGTGGACCTGGCCCTCCGCGAGGTTCGCCGCGGCGGGGAGGTCGTCCACCTGACCCCGCACGAGTACGGCCTGCTGGCGGAGCTGAGCCGCCACCCGGGCCGCGTGCTCACCCACCGCGCCCTGCTGCTGGCGGTGTGGGGGGAGGGCTACGCGCACGAGACGCACTACCTGCGCGTCTACATGGGGAACCTGCGCCGCAAGCTGGAGGAGGATCCCGCGCGACCGGCCCACCTCGTCACCGAGACCGGCGTCGGGTACCGCCTGCGCACCGGCCCGCCGGAGGCCTTTACGACATCTTGAGCCCCGCTCCGGGGCACCTTGACCCGGCGTTGACACGGCCCTCCCTACCGTCGGCCACATGGGAGACATCGCCGCCATCGCCATCGCCCTCGCGGGCTTCGCCCTCCTGGGGCTGACCCTCTGGGCCGTCGGGAGGGTGGAGTGATGGGCGCGGGCGACATCGCCGCGCTCCTCGCCGCCGCCGCCGTGCTCGTGTACCTCGCGTACGCCCTCTTCCGGGCGGAGCGCTTCTGATGACCGGCAACGCGATCGCCCAGATCGTCGTCCTGCTGGTCGTCGTCGCGGCGCTCACCCCGCCGCTCGGGGCCTACATGCACCGCGTGCTGGACGGCCGGCCCGTCCCGGTCCTCGGCCGCGTCCTCGGGCCGGTGGAGCGGGGGATCCTGCGCCTCGTGCGCGTGGACGGCTCCCGCGAGCAGGGCTGGCGCGCCTACGCCGCGTCGGTGCTCGTGTTCAGCGGCGTGTCCGTCGCCCTCCTCTACGCGATCCTGCGCCTGCAGGGGCACCTGCCGCTCAACCCGCAGGACCTGCCGGGCATGGGGTGGTCCGTCGCCTTCAACACCGCGATCTCGTTCGTGACGAACACGAACTGGCAGTACTACGGCGGCGAGTCCACGCTCTCGTACCTCAGCCAGATGACCGGCCTGGCCGTCCAGAACTTCGCCTCGGCGGCCGTCGGCATCGCCGTCCTCGCGGCCGTCGTGCGCGGGTTCGCGCGCAAGGGGACCGGCGAGCTCGGCAACTTCTGGGCCGACCTCGTCCGCGTCTGCCTCTACATCCTCGCGCCGATCGCCGTCGTGCTCGGCCTGGTGCTCGCCTCGCAGGGCGTCATCCAGACCCTCGACGGCCCCGTGACCTACCAGACCCTCGAGGCGCGCACCCTCGGCGCCACCGACGAGGCCGGCGAACCCGTCACCCAGACCATCGTGCGCGGCCCCGTCGCGTCCCAGGTCGCCATCAAGCACGCCGGCACCAACGGCGGCGGCTACTACAACTCCAACTCCGCGGTCCCCTTCGAGAACCCGAGCCCGCTCACCAACCTGCTCGTCCTCGTGGCGCAGGTGACGCTCGCCTTCGCGCTCACCTACACGTTCGGCCTCATGGTGGGGTCGCGGCGCCAGGGCTGGGCGATCTTCGCCGCAATGGCCGCGATCCTGGTGATCGCGATCGCCGTCGCCGTGCCCTTCGAGCAGAGGGGGTCGGAGGTCCTCCAGGCCTCGGGCGTGGAGCTCGCCGCGGGCGACGGCCAGTCGGGCGGCAACATGAGCGACAAGGAGGTCCGCTTCGGGGCGGTCAGCACCGCGACGTTCGCGGCGATCACGACCGGCACCTCGACCGGCGCCGTCAACGGCGGGCACGACGCCCTCACGGGCGGCGCGGGCGCCGTGGCCCTCACCCTCATGACGATCGGGGAGGTCGCCCCGGGCGGGGTCGGCTCCGGCCTCTACGGGATGCTGCTGTTCGTCGTCGTCGCGGTCTTCATCGCCGGGTTGATGGTCGGGCGCACGCCCGAGTACCTCGGCAAGAAGATCGGGACGAAGGAGATCAAGCTCACCATGATCGGCGTGCTCGTCATGCCGATCGGGCTGCTCGTGTGCCTCGCGGCCGCCGTCGCCACCGCGGCGGGCACCGCGTCGATCTTCAACGCGGGCCCGCAGGGCTTCTCCGAGTCGTTCTACGCCTACGCGTCCCAGTGGAACAACAACGGCAGCGCCTTCGCGGGCTACGGGGTCACCGACCTCGCGGCCACGCTCGGCGGCATCGCGATGCTCCTCGGGCGCTTCATCCCCGTCATCGCGGTGCTCGCCCTGGCCGGCGCGCTCGCGAGGCGCTCCCCCGCCCCGGTGGGCGCGGGGACCCTGCGTACGACGACGCCGACCTTCGTGGTGACCCTGGTCTTCGTGATCCTGCTGGTCGCCGCCCTCAACGTGATCCCGGCGCTCGCCCTCGGGCCGATCGCCACCGAGCTCTCGGGGAGGCCCTTCTGATGACCCGTGCCCTGCGCCCCCTCGGGGTGGCCGCCGGGATGCTGCTGGTGCTGACGGCCCTGTTCGGGCTCGTGTACCCGCTCGCGATGACCGGCGCCGCCCGGGGCCTGTTCCCGGACGCGTCCGGCGGCTCCCTCGTCACGCTCGACGGCGAGGTGGTCGGCTCGGAGCTGGCGGGCCAGCAGTTCGTCTCGCCCGCCTACTTCCACTCCCGGCCGTCGGCGACGACGCCGGCCTGGAACCCGTCCGCCACGACCTTCGCGAACCTCGGGCCGAACACGATCGCCCTCCAGGACTCCGTGCAGGCCACCATCGGCGCCGCCCTCGAGCTGGAGGGCCCGTACACCCCGGGCCTGACCGCCGCCGACCTGCCGGTCGACATGGTCACGACCTCCGGGTCGGGCATCGACCCGCACATCACCCCCGCCAACGCCCGCCTGCAGGCGGTCCGCGTCGCGGAGGTCCGCGGCCTGTCCCGCGACCGGGTCCTGGCCCTCGTTGGCGACCGCATCGAGGGGCGCACCCTCGGCCTCCTCGGCCAGGACCGCGTGAACGTCCTCCTGCTCAACCTCGACCTGGACCGCCTCGCCGGTCCCCCCACCAGCCGATGACCACAGCCCGCGCCGCAGTCCTGTCCCCGGGGATCCTCGTGCCCGCCCTGGGCGCGTCGCTCCGCAAGCTCGACCCGCGGGTCCAGATCAGGAACCCGGTGATGTTCGTGGTGGAGGTGGGCAGCGCCATCACCACCGGCATCCTCATCGCGGACCTGCTCCGCGGCCGGACCGACGACCTCTGGTTCACCGCCGTGGTCGCCGCCTGGCTCTGGATCACCGTGCTCTTCGCGAACCTGGCGGAGGCCGTGGCCGAGGGCAGGGGGAAGGCCCAGGCCACCGCGCTCCGCGCCACCCGCACCGAGCTCACCGCCCGCCGCCTCACGGCCGGGGGCGCGGAGGAGGACGTGCCCGCCACGCGCCTCGCGCCCGGCGACCTCGTGATCTGCGAGGCCGGGGACGCGATCCCCGGCGACGGGGAGGTCGTCGAGGGCGTGGCCTCGGTCGACGAGTCCGCCATCACCGGCGAGTCGGCCCCGGTCATCCGCGAGAGCGGTGGCGACCGGAGCGCCGTGACCGGGGGCACCCGGGTTCTGTCGGACCGCATCGTGGTCCGCATCACCCAGGAGCCGGGCCAGAGCTTCCTGGACCGCATGATCTCGCTGGTCGAGGGCACCGCCCGGCGCAAGACGCCGAACGAGATCGCCCTCAACATCCTCATCGCGGGCCTCACCATCGTCTTCCTGGTGGTGACCGCGAGCCTGCGCCCGATGGCGACCTACGCCGGGGTGGACGTGTCCCTGACCGTCCTGATCGCCCTGCTCGTCGCGCTCATCCCCACGACGATCGGCGCCCTGCTGTCGGCCATCGGCATCGCGGGCATGGACCGGCTCGTGCGCCGCAACGTGCTCGCGATGAGCGGGCGCGCGGTGGAGGCGGCCGGCGACGTGGACACCCTCCTCCTCGACAAGACCGGCACGATCACGCTCGGCAACCGCCAGGCGACCGAGTTCATCCCCGCCCCGGGCGTGGACGAGCGCGCGCTGGCCGAGGCCGCCCAGCTCGCCTCTCTGGCCGACGAGACCCCCGAGGGCCGCTCGATCGTCGTCCTCGCCAAGGAGCGCTTCGGCCTGCGCGAGCGGCAGGAGGTTGCCCGCGGCCTGGAGTTCACGCCGTTCAGCGCGGAGACGCGCATGAGCGGGGTGGAGGCCGACGGGGTCGCGATCCGCAAGGGCGCCGCGGACGCGGTCGGCGCGTGGGTCGCCTCCCAGGGCGGCCGGGTGCCGGACGCCCTCACCGAGGACGTGGAGCGCGTGGCGCGCGCCGGCGGCACGCCCCTGGTCGTCGCCCGCGGGGGCACGGCCCTCGGGGTCGTCCACCTGAAGGACGTGGTCAAGGAGGGGATGACCCGGCGCTTCGCCGAGCTGCGCCGTATGGGCATCCGCACCGTGATGATCACCGGCGACAACCGCCTCACCGCCGCCGCCATCGCGGCCGAGGCCGGGGTCGACGACTTCCTCGCCCAGGCCACCCCCGAGGACAAGATGCGCCTCATCCGGGAGGAGCAGGCGAAGGGGCACCTCGTCGCGATGACCGGCGACGGCACCAACGACGCGCCCGCGCTCGCGCAGGCGGACGTCGGCGTCGCCATGAACACCGGCACCTCCGCCGCCAAGGAGGCCGGGAACATGATCGACCTGGACTCCGACCCGACGAAGCTCATCGAGATCGTGGAGGTCGGCAAGCAGCTCCTCATCACCCGCGGCGCCCTCACGACCTTCTCGATCGCGAACGACATCGCGAAGTACTTCGCCATCCTCCCGGCCGTGTTCGCCGGCGCCTACGCGGCGGAGGAGGGCGGGACCGGGCCGCTCGACTCGCTCGACGTGATGGACCTGGGCAGCCCGCAGAGCGCGATCATCTCGGCCATCGTCTTCAACGCGCTCGTGATCCCCGCCCTGGTGCCGCTCGCCCTGCGCGGCGTGCGCTACCGGGCCATCGGCGCCACGCGCCTGCTGCGGCGCAACCTGCTGATCTTCGGGCTCGGGGGCGTCATCGTGCCGTTCGTGGGCATCAAGCTGATCGACCTCGTCGTCCACGGCCTGCTCGGGGCGTGAGCACCGGTCCCCCGGGGCGCCTGAAGGTGTACGTCGGGATGGCGGCCGGCGTGGGGAAGACGTACGCCATGCTGGAGGAGGCGCAGGACCTCCTCCGGGAGGGCCGCGACGTGGTGATCGGCTGGCTGGAGCCCCACGGGCGGGCCGAGACGGCCGCGATGGCCGAGGGCATCGAGGTGGTCCCGCCGCTGGAGCGGGACCACCGCGGCCTGCCGCTGCGCGAGATGGACCTCGCCGGGGTCATCGGCCGGGCGCCGGAGATCGCCCTCGTGGACGAGCTCGCGCACACGGACGCCCCCGGGCTGGACCACGCCAAGCGGTTCGAGGACGTCGCCGACCTGCAGGCGGCCGGGATCGACGTCATCTCCACGGTCAACGTGCAGCACCTCGAGAGCCTCAACGACCGGGTGCAGGAGCTCACCGGCGTGCGCGTGCGCGAGACGATCCCGGACCGCGTGCTGCTGGAGGCCGACGAGGTCGTGATCGTCGACCTCACGCCCGAGGCCCTCCAGGCCCGACTGCGGGCCGGGAAGATCTACCCGTCCGACCGCGTCGACGCGGCGCTCCTCAACTTCTTCACGACCTCCAACCTCCACACGCTGCGCGAGGTGGCCCTTCGCGAGGTGGCGGGGGCGGTGGACGAGCGCATCCAGCGGGAGGCCCCGGTGCTCGCCGAGCGCGTGATGGTGGTGGCGCGCCCCGAGCCCGGCGCCCAGCGGCTGGTGCGGGCCGCCTGGCGGGCCGCCCGCCGCCTGGGCGCCGAGCTCGACATCGTGTGCCCGGAGCCGCGGCGGCCGGACGAGTCCGAGGCGCGCCAGGCCGCCCTCCTGCGCGACCTGGCCGTGACGCTCGGCGCCCACCTGCTCCCCGTGCCCGCCGAGGAGTTGCCGTCCTACGTCGTCCGGCAGGTCCGCGAGCGGGGCATCACCCGGCTCGCCATGGCCGCGCCCCGCCACCGGGGCCTCGTCGCGCGGGCCCGCGGCGACCTGCTCAGCCACGTCCTGGAGTCCACCGAGGGGGTCGATGTGCTGCTCATCGCCGAGCGTCCCGCGCCGCGCGGGGGGAGGGAGGCGTGAGCCGGATCGTGGTGGCGACGGACGGGCCGTGCCCCGGGGCGGCGCTTCGCCGGGCCGCGACGATCGCCGGCGAGGACGGGGAGGTCGTGCTCGCCGCCGTCGTCGTCGTGCCCCACGCCATGCCGCTGGAGGCCGCGCCGGAGGGAGCGGTCGCCGCGGCCTGCGCGATGCTCGACCGCGGCGAGCGGGCGCTGGAGGGGTGCCGCGCCGACACGCGCCTGGTGCGGGCGCGCTCGTTCGCCGAGGGCGTGCTCGGGCTGCTCGCCGACGAGCACTGCGACGCGCTACTGCTGCAGGTGGGCACCGGCCTGCGCAACGGGGCGCGCGCCGAGGTGGAGGCGATCCTTCAGAAGGCCGCCCCGGAGGTCCTGCTGGTGCGGCCGGCCGTCAGCCCTTGAGGCAGGCGGCCTCGGTGTAGGTCACGAGGGCGTCCCACATGATCCACTCGGTGACGCCCTCGTCCTCCGCGCCCCGGATCTGCGCGCAGACCTCCTTCGGCCCGTAGGCCACGCGCAGGGAGAAGTCCTGGAGCCACGGGACGATCCGCGCCCCGGTCCCCTCCACCTGCTCGTTGAAGATCCGCACGGACTCCGCGATGACCTTCCGCGGCGAGGACTCGGGGTCGGGGATGCCGAAGATGCCGCTGCCCCAGTGGGAGGGGTAGATGAGCGGTGCGATGTAGTCGACGTTCCGGGCCATGTTGCGGACGTCCTGGGCGACGTCCTGGGGACGGAAGGCCGCGACCCCGAACAGGGAGGCGCCGAGGAAGGTGCCGGTGGGCTCCAGTTCCTCGCGGACGTCCCCGAGGAACTGGACGATCGACCGCTGGGCGCCGCCCTTCAGGCCGGGGAAGCGCATCGTCTCCAGCGGGCCGTCGGGGCGGCGGATGTAGTCGTAGAGGATGTCCTCCACGCCGCGCTCCGCCGCCTCCTTGGCGATGTCCAGGTTGTACTGGCGCACGACGGGGTGGGCGAAGTTCGTGAAGCCGCCGTACCCGGCGTAGGGCTGGCCGTCGGGCGTCTGGATCACCTGGGCGCGCTCACCGTTCTCCCACGCCCATCGCGCGTGGACCGGGTCGCGGAAGGCCACGATGCGGCCCATCACCCGCCCGCCGAGGGCGTGGATCTGGGCGACGGCCTCCTCCAGGTCGTACTCGGGCTGCACGGCGCCGATCCGCTTGGCGAACTCCAGGTCCGAGTCGTAGCCGACGATCCCGGACTCGTCCTTCAGGTCGAGCTCGATCGTGTTGATGAGCCCGTCGCGCAGCATCTGCAAGACCGGCTCGCGCAGGTAGTCGACCCGCCACGAGATCGCCGTCATGTGGACGGCGCGCGTGCCCTGGATCGGCTCGCGGGTGACGAGCGGGATGCTGGTGCGGACGCCGCGCGAGTTGCCGGCGCGGTCCACGGCCCGCACGGAGATCGCGCCCGCCGGCGGCTCCGGGAAGGTGACCGAGAAGGTGCCGTCGGCCGCGACGTCCACCGGCGCGTCGTCCACCGTGACCCGTGACGGCTCGTCGACCCGCCCCGACAGGGTGACGGGGGCGCCGCGCACCGCGGGCCGGCCCGGCCCGGTGATCTCGATTCCCGGCCGGGTGGTGTCGACCGTGAACGTCCAGCTCCGGGTGACCGGCCACGGCACGTAGGGCTGGTCGACCGAGAACTCGAGCTCGTGGGTGCCCTCCTCGAGCTCACGGGGGCGGTAGGTGAGGACGCCGTCGCTGACGAAGGCGTCCTCGATGACGTCACCCCCGTCGTAGTCGAGGGTCGCCGTCTCCATGAGGCTCGGCAGGTCGGACTCGATCCGGAACGACAGGTCCTCTGTCGCCCGCGCGCCCAGGTACGCGTCCTGCGGGGGTCCCGTCGTGCTCACCTGGGGCCCGGAGCCGCGCAGCGCGAACCCCGACAGGAAGCCGAAGACGAGGGCGCCGGCGCCGATGGCCACGAGCTTGGGCCAGCGTCGCCGGGGCCTCTCGGGCCCGGTCTCCTCCCGGCGTCCCCCGCGGAGTGGGGGGAGCCCCTCCCGGTCCCCGCCCGGTGCGGGTCCCGGCGCTCGGTCGCGCGGCATCCGCGGGAGGGTACCCGAGGTCGCCGGGGCCCGACAACGGCGCCGGTGCCCCCGCCACGGGCCCCGCGGGGCTCAGCGGGCGGGTTCCACCCGGTCCCGGCCCGCCGCCTTGGCCCGGTACAGGGCACGGTCGGCGCGGCGCATCAGCTCGTCCTCGTTCCCGGCGAGGGCGAGGTCGCAGACCCCGGCCGAGCATGTGATCCCCGGGGCGCCCTCCACCTGGATCGCGGCGACGGCGGCGCACGCCCGGCGGACGGCGGGGAGGGCGTGCTCCATGTCGACCTGGGGGAGGATCCAGGCGAACTCCTCGCCCCCCATGCGGGCGACGAGCTCGCCGGCCCGGCTCGTGGCGGCGAGGCGGGCGCCCACCTCGGCCAGCACGGCGTCGCCCACCTGGTGGCCGAGCGTGTCGTTGATGCGCTTGAAGTCGTCGAGGTCGAGGATCGCCAGCGACAGCAGGTGGTCGTGGCGGCGCGCGCGCTCGACCTCACCGTGCAGGCGGGAGGTGAAGGCGCGCCGGTTGGCGAGCCCGGTGAGCGGGTCCGTCTCGGCCAGGTGGTCCAGCTCGGCGCGGGTCTCGGCGTTGGCCACGGCGATCGCGGCGAGCTCCGCGAAGGCCGCCAGGCGGCGCTCCTCCGGCGGCCCGAAGGCCCCCGCCTCCACCGATCCGGCGGTGAGGGCGCCCCAGAGGCGCCCGCGGGTCCAGAGCGGGGCCGCGATGCCGCTGCGCAGCCCGGCGTCCACCACGTCGCGGACGGCGTCGTCGCCCGGGCCGCGCCGGTAGTCGTCGACGCGCGCGGGCTGGCCGGACCGGGCGGTGCGGCCGGTCGCGGACGCCTCCGTGAGCGGCACCTCCTGGCCCTGCGACGCGCCGGCCGGCGGGTGGGCGGCGATGCACGTCCCGCGGTCCTCGGCCTCGAACCGGTACACGGCGCTGCCGGTGGCGCCAAGCAGCAGCGCCGCCTCCTGCGCCACCACCCGGGCGATCTCCTCGAGGCGGCCCTCGCGGGCGACGACCGTGGCGACGCGGCGCAGCGCGGCCTGCTCGGCCTCGCGGTTGACCCGGTCGGTCACGTCCGTGCTCACCGCGATGACGTGGCCGCTCTGGCGGTCGGCGCCCACCTCGGGCAGCAGCCGGGCGCTGAACCAGCGCGGCCCGTCGGGCGTGGGGAAGCGGAAGTCGATCGAGACCGGCTCGCCGCGGGCGAACACGCCCCGCACCGCGCGCTCGAAGCGCTCGGAGAGCTCCTCGGGCACGCCGGCCTGCCGGATCGTGCGGCCGATGAGAAGGCCCGCCGGGCGGCCCACGGCCCACTCGAGCGCCCCGTTCACGAAGGTGATGCGCAGGTCCGCGTCGATCATCGCGATCGGGTCCGGCGAGTCCTCCACGAGGGCGCGGAAGGCGGCGTTGCCGCCGCTCTGGCGCAGCTCGGCGTGCTTGCGGCCGGTGATGTCCGTGGCGAGGATCGTGACCCGGGCGGCCCCCGGCTCGGCCGACGGGTCGGGCACGAGGCGCAGGTGCAGCCACCGGAGCCCGTCCGGCGTGGGCATCTCGATCTCGATCTGGCGCTCCTCGCCGCTCTCGACGGCGGCGCGCAGCTCGCGCTCGAGCGGCTCGACGACCTCGTCGGGGAGGCCGGTCTCGCGGGGGGTGCGCCCGACGAGGGCCTCGGCGGGGAGGCCGACCATCGCGAGCGCCGCGTCGCTCGCCCGCACATGGCGCAGGTCCTGGTCGAGCTCCATGACGATGGCGCCCGGCCCCTGTCGTCCCGCGTGCGTGCCCGTAACGCTCACCCGGTCCCCGGCCGCGTCCTCAGAGCCTCTCCGAGTTGGCTACCTGCCACAGCGCGGGCGCCCGGCGCAAGCGCGGCCGCGCCACGGCGACACCCGATCGGCGATTTCGGCGGTTTCCGCCCACCATGCCGGGGAGGAGCACTAGAACCGCTCGCGGTCGGGGCGCGGCAGGTTCTCCCGCTGGTCGAGCTGGTCGAGCTGCTCCATGTCCAGGCGCCGCACGAGGGACGAGCTGCCGTTGCCGAGGCCGCCCCCGGCCCGCCATCCCGCGGTGAGGACCGCATCGCCCAGCGCCATGGGGGCCCGCACGAAGATCGTGTAGAGGGCCCACGTCAGCGGGCTGAACTGCTTCGGCGAGACCCTCCCGCCGCCCCCGCCGCCACCCCCGCGGTCGATGACCACGTAGGTGCTGCCGGCCTGGCCGCGGATGTCGACGACCGGGTCCTTGGCCTTCCGTGACGACCCGCCGGGCACGTCGCCGCGCCTCCAGGCGAGCCCGGAGCGCGAGGAGAGGCCGATCCCCAGGATGAGGAAGAAGAACCACCAGAACCCGATCAGGTTGATGTCGCCGAGGGTCGCGATCCAGGCGAGGAGCACGAATGTGCATACCCCGATCAGGAACGAACCCCACCTCCAGAACGGATCCTTGAACTCCGGCCCGAAGGGGATCGGGCCACCCCGGTTCACGGCCCGCCGGCCCTGACGGTGACCGTCTCGCTCTGGTCGATCCTCACGCCCTCGCTGTCCGTGCGGACGCACCCGACGCCGTTGATGCACAGCGCGCCGGCGATTCCGCCGCTCGAGATGAGGATCCCGAAGATGACGACGATTCCGATGATGACGAAGATGACTTTCATGGTGTGGACCGCTGTTCGCTGCCGGTTGCCGTAGTCCTCCGCCCCGAGGTGAGACGACCATCTCACACCGATGGGTGGGGACCCGGCCCGGGGGCGGAGTCCACGGGCGCTACCGGGAGGAGGCGCCTCCGGCCAGCGCGCGCAGCGCGGTCAGGAGGGCGGCGCGCCCGGCGTCGTCCAGGCCGGCGAGGGCCACCGCGATCCGCTCGGGCGACGGCGTGCCGGCGGCGTCGGCCACCAGCCGGTGCCCCTTCGGGGTGAGCGCGATGCGCACCCGGCGGCGGTCGGCGGGGTCCTTCTCGCGCCGCGTGAGCCCGAGGGACTCGAGGCGCGCGGCGACGTCCGCCACCACGGGGCGCGAGACGCCGAGCAGGGCAGCCTGCTCGCCGACGCTGAGGGGGCGCTCGGAGAGCGCGCTCATCACGACGAGCATGCGGGGGGTGACGCCGACGTGGTCGGAGACGGCCACGAGCGGGCGGACCGCGTCGAGCGCGGCGGGGAGCAGCTCCGCCACCTCGGCGGGCCAGCCGGCCGGCGGGGCCGTGACGACCGGGGCCGTGACGACCGGGGCCGTGACGACCGGGGCC
>JBFWPT010000028.1:0-29154 GCA_050249835.1 Thermoleophilia bacterium | reverse complement strand
CGGGGCCGTGACGACCGGGGCCGTGACGACCGGGGCCGTGACGACCGGGGCCTCGGCCACGGGGACCTCGGCGGCGACCGGTTCCCACACGGGGAGGGGCTCGGCGACCACGACGGGCTCCGGCTCCGCCTCCGGCTCCGTGAACGCGAACGGCTCCGGCTCGGCGAACACGAAGGGCTCCGGGTCGGGCGCGACGACCGGCTCCGGGGCGACGGCCGGTGCGATGTGCGCGACCGGCGACAGCGGCTCGGGGTCGGGGACGCCCTCGACGGGCGGCTCCGCGGGGATCCAGATGTCCTCGACCGGCTCCGCGACGGGCTCCTCGGGGCGCCACAGTGGCAGGACGGCCTCGGGGGCGGGGGCGGGAGCGGGAGCGGGGGTGGTCTCGGGGGGTGCGACCGGGTCGAGGGCCGGCATGTCCCAGGACTCCTCCGCCACGGGGGCGGGCGGCGCCTCGGTGGCGGCCGTCTCGGCGAGGGGGGAGGGGTCCAGCACGGCCGTGGGGGCCTCCACGGTGGCGACCGGGGCGGCCACCGGGCCGGACGGGCCGTCGCCCCAGGCGCCGGCGATCTCGCCCGGAAGGGGCCAGCCCGGCTCGACGATCATCTCCTCGGGCCGCCAGTCGTCCGCCTCGGCGGGCGCGGGGATCACGGGGGCGACCGGTGCCGGGGCCTCGGCGAAGGGCGTCGGCGCCCCGGCGAAGGGGGCCGGCGCCTCGGCGAACGGGGCGGCGGCGCCGGTCAGCTCGACCGGGGGGAACGAGTCCACCGGGGCGCCCCCGCCGAACGGCGAGGGGGACGCGGCGAAGGGGGCCGGGCCGGCGGACGCGAAGGGGTCGGCCTGGGGCGCGGGAGGCGCCGGGGCCGGGACGGGGTCGGCCTCGCGGCGCCGCAGGCCGAAGCCGCGGGAGGCGCGGCCGGGGGAGGGCGCGTCGTCGTCAGCCGACGTCCGCTTGCGCTTCGAGCGCACCAGGAACAGGACCAGGAGGAGGACGAGGCCCAGGAGGACGAACGTGTTCACGTCTGCCGCGGTTCCTCTCGCGTGACTTCCACCGTGCCCTGCCCCTATCGGTCGGACGGGCGCAGGGTTGAGCGCCGGTGCGCGCGGAGGTGGGCGCAGCCACTGCGCCGCCGTCGAGGCGCGCGGCTATCCTGGCCCCGTCCGGTGGCGATCCCGCGGGTATCCGGGAGGAGGGCGGTGTGGTGGCGGAGCGCGGCCTGCGTGCCGAGGCGGTCTACCGGCGCCTGCGGGCCGACCTGCTCGGCGGCCGCATCCGTCCGGGCGACCGCGTCACCGAGCACTGGGCCGCAGACAACTACCGCGTGAGCCGCACGCCGGTGCGCGAGGCCTGCCGCCGCCTCGCCGAGGAGGGCCTGCTGACGCACCGCCCGCGCCACGGCTACAGCGCCCCGCTCATCGACCGCCGCGAGATCGAGGAGCTCTACGACGTGCGCCGGGCGCTCGAGGTGCTGTCCGTGCGGCGCGCCGCCGAGGCCGAGGGGTCCCGTGCCGCGCTCCTGTCCCTGCGCCGCACCTGGTCGGCCCCGATGCCCGAGCCGGCCGTCGAGGTGGTGTACCGGGACGAGGCCTTCCACATGGGCATCGCGCGCGCCGGCGGCGGGACGGTGCTCGCCTCCATGCTCGACGGGGTCAACGCGCGCATCCGCCTGGTGCGGGTGCACGACTTCCTGGACCGCGGCCGGATCCTCGCCACGGTGGAGCAGCACCTCGCGATCCTGGAGGCCGTGGAGGACCGGGACGCCGAGGCGGCCGCCGACCTGATGGACGCCCACATCCGCGAGAGCGCGCGCGTGGTGCACGCCGCCGCCGGCCGGGCGCTCGCGGAGCTGTGGACCACCTGACCACCAGGTAGGGAGCCCCGGGGCCCGGGGCCTGCCCGGATGGCGAAAGCCCGGACCCGATGTTCGGCCCGGCGGCGCAACCGCGACGGCATACAGGATTGTATACATCCGATGTGCCGCCACCCCCCAGCGCCAGGAGCGCCGCCGCGGCGCCCGGGCCCCCCGTCCCGGCGATCCTCGGGCACGACGAGCACGGCGACGGCCCGCCGGTCCTCCTCGTCCACGGGGTCGCGTTCGGGCCGTGGGCCTTCGACGCCGTCGCCGCCGACCTCGCGCGCGACCACCGCGTGGTGGTGGTCCACCGGCGCGGCTACGGCGACAGCCCCGCGCCGTGCGCCCGCCACCGGCCCGAGGACCAGGCGCAGGAGATCCTGGCGCTGCTCGACCACCTCGGCGTGGGGAGGGCCACCGCCCTCGGGGTGAGCGGCGGCGCCACGGTCCTCACCGCGATCGCCATGGCCGCGCCGGAGCGCCTCGACGCCGCCGTGCTCCACGAGCCCGCGCTCGGCCCGCTCGCGCCCGGTGTCCACGCGCTCATCTCCGGCCTCGCCCGCGCCGTCGGCGCCGCCGCGTCGCCCTCCGCCGGCGCGGAGGTCGTGGCCGCGGCCCTCGCCGGGCCGCGCACCTGGGGCGCCCTCGGCACCGCCGGGCGCGCCGAGGCCCGCCGGCCCGCCGAGGCCGTCTGCTTCGAGGTTCCCTTCTTCGCCCGCTTCGCGCCCACCGCGACGGAGCTCGGGGCCCTGCGCGCCCTGCCGGTCGTCGCCTCCGTCGGGGAGCGCAGCGGCGCGGAGCGCCGGGAGGCCGCCGGCGTCCTCGTGCGTGCCGCCGGGGCGGTCTGCGCCCTCGTGCCCGGCGCCGCCAACCTCGCCCACATCGAGAGCCCCGCGGCGCTGGCGGACCTCGTCCGCCGGGCCGTCCCCACCACCGCCACCGAGGAGGAGCGATGACGTTCGGACCGGTGTCGTCCGAGCCCTACGCCTGGCCATACGACGGCGCCATCGACCCGGCGCGCACCGCGCTGATCCTGATCGACTGGCAGGTCGACTTCTGCGGGCTCGGTGGCTACGTCGACCAGATGGGGTACGACCTGGAGCTGACCCGGGCCCCGCTCGGCCCCACCCAGACGGTGCTCGCCGCCATGCGCGAGCGCGGCTTCACGATCATCCACACCCGCGAGGGCCACCGGCCGGACCTCTCCGACCTGCCGGCCAACAAGCTCTGGCGCTCGCGGCAGATCGGGGCCGGCATCGGCGACCCGGGGCCGCAGGGCAGGGTGCTCGTGCAGGGGGAGCCGGGCTGGGAGATCGTCCCGGAGGTGGCGCCGCTGCCGGGCGAGCCGGTCATCGACAAGCCGGGCAAGGGCGCCTTCTACGCGACCGACCTGGAGCTGGTGCTGCGGACCCGCGGCATCACCCACCTGGTCTTCACCGGCATCACCACCGACGTCTGCGTCCACACGACGATGCGCGACGCCAACGACATGGGCATGGAGTGCCTGCTGCTCGAGGACTGCACCGGGGCGACCGACCACGGCAACCACCTGGCGGCGCTCAAGATGGTGACGATGCAGGGCGGGGTGTTCGGCGCCATCGCCCCCTCGTCCGCGCTCCTGGACGCGCTGGAGGCCCGGTGAGACCCGCCGGCAGCCGCGCGGGCGAGGCATTCGACGCGGCCCGGTCCGTCCTCGGCGCCTACCGGCCCGGCCCGTGGCGGCGGCCGGCGATCGACGTCGCGCCCCCTCTGCTCACGGCCGCGCCGCGGCCGGCGCCCTCCCCGCCCCCGCCCGCGGGGACCGACACGCTGCGCGGCGCGCTCCGCGCGATGGAGGAGGGTGCGCTCACGGCGGCCGGCCTGGTGGAGGCGTCCCTCGCCGCCGCGGAGGCCGACGGGCCATTCCAGGGGGTCGTCCACCTGGAGCCCGGCCGGGCCCGCGACGAGGCCGCGGCCCGCGACCTGCAGCGCCGCGCGGGCGGCGCCCTCGGGCCGCTCCACGGCATCCCGGTCACGGTCAAGGACATCATCGACGTCGCCGGCATGCCGACGAGGGCGGGCTCGGCGGCGTACGACGCCCTCCCCGTCGCCGACGCCGCCGGGGTCGCGCGCCTTCGCGCCGCCGGGGCGGTGGTGCTCGGCAAGGTCTCGACCCACGAGTTCGCGCTCGGGGTCACGACGCCCCAGTCGCGCAACCCGCGCGACCCCTCGCGCATCCCGGGCGGGTCGAGCGGCGGCTCGGCCATCGCGGTCACCACCGGCATCGGCCTGGCCTCCCTGGGCACCGACACCCGCGCCTCCATCCGGGTGCCGCCGGCGCTCACCGGCTGCGTCGGCCTCAAGGGCACCTACGGCCGGGTGCCGGTCGACGGCGTCGTCACCCTCTCCTGGACCATGGACCACGTGGCGCCGATCGCCGTGACCGTCGCCGACGCCGCGCTGGTGATGGAGGCCCTCGCGCCGTCCCTCGCCGGGCTGTCGGCGTGGGCGGGCGTCGCGGTGGAGGGGATGCGGGTCGGCGTGCCGGAGGCGGCGTTCGCGGGCGCCGAGCCGGACGTGGCCGCCGCCGTCCGCGCCGCGATCGCGGCGCTGGAGGAGGCCGGCGTCCAGGCCCTGCCGGCCGACCGGCCGGACGCGCGCGACCTGGACCGGGCGAACGCCGCGGGGATGGTCGTGAGCCGCGCCGAGGCCGCGCTCATCCACCGCGACCTGGGGCTCGACCGCGGCCTCTACTGGGACGAGACGGCCGACCAGCTCCGCGAGGCCGAGCGCCTCACCGCCCTCGACTACCTCACCGCGCAGCGCATCCGCGCCGAGATGGCCGAGGACCTGCTCGCCGCGCTGCTCGGGGTCGACGCGCTCGTGATGCCCACCACGCCCGCCGCGGCCCCGCCCGCCGACCGCTTCCACGAGTACCTGACCGTGCTCTCGCGGAACGCGATCCCGTGGAGCCTCGTCGGCTTTCCCGCCATCAGCGTCCCCTGCGGGCTCACCGGGGACGGCCTGCCGGTCGGGCTGCAGGTGGTCGCCCCGCCCGGGCGGGAGGACGTCGTGGTCCGGCTCGCGGCGGCCGTGGAGCGCGCCCTGCCAGTCATCCCCGCCGACGCTTACAAATCGCTAACAGACCCCCCGTGAGTCATCGGGCGCGGCCCCGTTGGAGGAGGTGACAGGCACTCACACCACTCCGAAGGAGCCGCACAATGTCCCGGTCCCGCAGCCCGCTCATCGCCTCCGCCGCCGCCCTCGTCGCCGCCGGCGCCATCGTCGCCGGTGTCTCCGGCCAGGGCGTGGACGACGCCGACGGCGCTCGCCCGTTCACGCTGAGCAAGGCGCAGTACTCGAAGGTCGAGAAGGTGGCGACGCAGGCCCTCAAGCGGGCGAACGCCGCCAACAAGAAGATCGCCGCCCTCCCCGCCGGGGCTGCCGCCTCCGCCGCGGTGCCGGGTCCGAAGGGCGATCCGGGCGCCCCCGGCGCGCCGGGGGGCTTCGACCCGTCCAAGGTCACCCGCGTCACGGACGGGTCCGGGGCCGTGCTCGCGGACGACACGTATCTGTTCCGCCAGGTGGACTGCCCCGAGGGCTCGATCGCCATCGGCGGCGGGTACGCCTCCGGCGCCGGCAACCAGAAGCTCGTGCACGTCTCGTCGTCGTACCCGTCGCCCAGCCTCGCGAGCTGGAACTTCCGCTTCGCGTACTCGGGGGCCGCGGGGACGCAGATCACAATCACCCCGTACGCCGTCTGCGCCGGCGCGTAGGCCAGGTGCCGGCCGAGCCGTCGCGCTCCCTGGACGAGCAGATGCTGGCGGATTGGGCAGCGGTGGGCCTCCGGAAGATGGAGGCCCACCTCGCGCTCCAGGCCGCGTTCTGCGAATTTCTGCGGGAGCGCCGATCCGGCGACGACGAGCGCGAGGAGCCATGCCCCCACCCGGAGGCGCCATGACCCCGGCAGACCTCACCGACGCCCAGCTCGGGGCGCTCGCGATCGACGGCGACCGCGACGCGTTCGGCGAGCTGTTCGCGCGGCACGAGAGCGGCGTGATGAACGCCGTCTACCGCATGACCGGCAGCCGCGAGGACGCGGCCGACATCACCCAGGAGGCGTTCCTCCGGGTGTTCGCCCGCCTCGGCGACCTGGAGGGCCGCGAGGTCAACCTCGCCGCCTACCTGCACCGCACGGCCCGCAACCTGGTCTACGACCGCAGCACGCGCCGCGCGCGCGAGACGCCGGTCGAGGACATGGAGCGCGTCGCCGGCGCCGACACGGCGCTCGACGCCGACCCCGAGCTCGCCGGCCTGGTGGGCACGCAGGGCGAGGAGGTCCGCGCCGCCAACGCCCGCCTGCCGGAGCGCCACCGCCTCGCGCTCGCCCTGCGCGAGCTGGAGGGCATGGGTTACGAGGACATCGGCACGGTCCTCGACATCACTCCCGGCGCCGTGGCCCAGCTGCTCGCGCGCGCCCGCATGGGGCTGCGCCGCGAGCTGCGCCTGCAGCAGGTCGACATGGAGGCCATGGACCCGGCCTGCCGCGCGCGTCTCGGGGACATCGCCGCCCTGATCGACGGCGAGCTCGATCCGGACCGCCGCCACGTGCTGGAGCAGCACCTGGAGCTGTGCGCCTCCTGCCGCGAGGCGAAGGAGGCGTTCGAGGACGCCGGCCGGCGCTACCGCCTGTGGCTGCCGCTGCCCCTCCTGCTCGGCCTCGGCGCCGAGACGGCGCGGGCGGCCGAGGCGCGCGACCTGGTGCGCTTCGCCGACGGCGCCGCCCACCGCGGCCCGGCCGCCTGGCTGCGCGGCGGCGGGGCGGGCGGCTCCGGGGCCGGCGGGCTGCTCTCCACCCGGCGGCGCGCCGTCGGCGCCGTGGGCGCCGGGGTGCTGGTGCTCGCCCTGCTCGTCGCGGTGCCGACGCTGGTGGCGACCCGCTCCGGATCGTCCGAGTCCGAGCCGCCGCCCGCGGCCGTGGTCACCGACGGGGCCACGACGGCCGCGACCACGACCCAGGCCGCCCCCGTCGGGGCTCCCGCCCCGGCCACGACCACCGGGGGGACGACCGCGTCGGCGCCGGCGCCCGCCGCGGCTCCGCCGCCCGCCCCGGTCCCGCCCGCCCCAGTGCCGGTCGCCCCGGGCACCGTGACGGCGGTGGCGCCGGCCCCGGCGCCCACCACCGCGCGCCGTCCGGTCACGCCGCCGCGCCCCGCGACGACGCCGACCGTCACGGCCGCCGGCACCCCGCCCGCGGTCGCGCCGCCGCCGGCGCTCGACCCGGCACCGCCCGCGCCGGGCACCACGACGACGGCCGACCCGCCGCCGGGCCCGAACGACCCGCCGCGGGACCCGCCCCGCGACCCCGACCCCAAGGACCCGCAGGATCCGCGGCCGCCGGTCATCACGGTCCGCCCGCCGCCCGACATCCCGTTCCCGTCGACCTTCACCACCGTCCGCCCGCCGGTCGTGAACTGACCGTGTGGGCGCGGCGGGAGGTCCGCCTCGCCCCGCGGCCCCGCGGAGTGCACCTGGTGACGCGGGAGATCGTGGCGGCCGTGCCCGAGATCGCGGACCTGCGCGTGGGGCTCGCCCACGTGTTCATCCGCCACACGTCGGCGTCGCTCGCGCTCAACGAGAACGCGAGCCCCGACGTGCGGACGGACCTCGAGGAGTGGTTCGGGCGGGCCGTCCCGGACGGCGCGCCCTACTTCGGGCACACGCTGGAGGGCCCCGACGACATGCCCGCCCACGTGAAGGCCGTGATCGTGGGCTCGTCGCTCACGCTCCCGGTCGCCGGGGGCCGGCTCGACCTGGGCACCTGGCAGGGGGTCTACCTCTGCGAGCACCGCGATCACGGCGGGCCGCGGACCCTGACGGTGACCGTGCACGGCGAATTGTAAGAAGGATGTTTGGAGCGCGCGCGCCGGGGGAATCTGCCGCGCCATGGCCGGATACGAGGTGACGACCGAGACGCATCCCGGCGGCAGGGGCGGGATCGTGACGGTCACGGGAGAGCTCGACATCGCCGCGGTGCCGGCCGTGTCCCATGCGGTGGCCGCCCTGGAGAGCGGGAGCCCGCCCCACCTCGTCCTCGACCTGAGCGGCGTGGTGCACCTCGACTCGAGCGGCCTGCGCGTCCTGCTGGACGCCTCGGCCCGCGCGGGGCGGGAGGGCCGCCGCCTCGTGATCGTCGCCCCGCCCGACGGCCCGGTGGGCCGCCTGCTGGAGCTGACGCTGCTGGCCGAGCACCTGGACGTGGTGCGCGACCTGGACGCCGCCTGCCCCTGAGGGACGGGGCGTCGAAGCGAGGCGGGCACCCGGCGATCGGGGTGGATGAGCGCCGGGTGCGCCCCGCCGGACCCCTGATACCCACAGACCCGCCGCGCCAATCACGCCGGCCCGCGCCGGCGCTCTGCGATGATGCCGCGGTGACCGATCCGGCCCGACGCGACCCCGCCTGGCTCTGGTACGGGCTCGCCGCCGCGGCGCTCGTCGCGCTGCTGCTGCTCGACCTGCTGGGCATCCTGGACCGCCTGGGCCCGTGACGGGCCCGCCGCGTCTGCTCGTCGTCCACTCGGACGACATGGGGATGCGGTTCGGCGGCGACCACCCCACCGATGCGCGGCGGCACCGGCTGGCGGTGGCGCTGATGCGGGCGGCGGGCGTCCTGGACGCGCCCGGCGTGGTGGTGGAGCCGTGCCCGGAGGCCCTGGACGACGCGGCGCTGGAGCAGGTGTTCGCGCCCGCGTTCGTGCGCGCGGTGAAGCGGTACAGCGCCACGCCGGTGCTCGCGGCGGCGCCCGAGGCGCGCCAGTGGGGCATCGGGGGCGACAACAACGCCTACCCGCAGATGCACGAGGACTCGGCGCGGGCGTGCGCGGCCTGCGACCGCGCGGCGCGGGCCGTCGCGCGCGGCGAGGCGGTGTCGGCGCTCGTCCCCGCGGGCGGCGCGCACCACGGCCAGGCCGCCCGGGCCTCGGGCTTCGGCATCTACAACGAGACGGCGATCGCCGTGGCGGCGCTGCGCGACGAGGGGATGGAGCGGGTCGCCTACGTGGACCTGGACGTCCACCACGGCGACGGGACCCAGTGGATCTTCTACGACGACCCCGCGGTGCTGACCGTCTCGGTGCACGAGAGCGGCCGCCACCTGTTCCCCGGGTCGGGGTTCGCCGCCGAGACCGGCGGGCCGGCCGCCCCCGGATCGGCGGTGAACCTCGCGCTGCCGCCGTTCGCGGGCGACGACGCCTACCGCGCGGCGTGGGAGCGGGTGGTGGCGCCGGCGGTCCGCGCCTTCGCGCCGGGGGCGATCGTCGCCCAGTGCGGCGTCGACCACCACCACGCCGACCCGCTGAGCCACATGCTCACCACGATGCCGCTGTACCCCTGGCTCTGGGACCGCCTCGTGTCGCTCGCGGACGAGGTCTGCGGCGGGCGCCTGGTGGCCCTCGGCGGCGGGGGCTACGACCCGTGCACGGCGCCGCCCCGGGCGTGGGCCCTGCTCGGGGCGCGGATGGCCGGGGTGACCGTGGCGGACCCGCTCCCGGAGGAGTGGCGCGCCGCCGCCCTCGCCGCCGGCTGCCCCGAGCCGGCGACCGGGTGGACCGCCGACGCGGGCCCCGCGGGGGACGCCGCCCGGGACGCCGGGGCGGCCGCGGCCGCCGAGGGCGCCATCGCCCTGACCGCGGCGGCGCACCACGGCTTCGCCGCCGCCGGGGGCCCGGCGGGCTGATGCCCGCGCCGGCCGCCGACGAGCGTCCGGCGCTGGCGGCCCTCGTCGCCCTCACCGCGGTGACGGGCCTGGTGGACGCGGCGAGCTTCCTGGGGCTCGGCCAGATCTTCACCGCCAACATGACGGGCAACGTCGTCCTGCTCGGGTTCGCCCTGGGCGGCGCGGACGGGTTCTCGATCCCGGCGCTGCTCACGTCCATCGGGGCCTTCGTCGTGGGCGCCGCGGCCGGCGGGCGCGCGGGCGTGCTCATGGCGGGCCGTCCGCGGGGGCGCTGGCTCACCGCGGCCGTCGGCGCCGAGGTGCTGCTCGTCGCGGGGGCGGCCGTCGTCGCCCTGGGCCTCGACCCCGACCCGGAGGGCCCCCGCCGCTACGCGATGATCTGCCTGCTCGGCCTGGGGATGGGCGTCCGCAACGCCACCGTCCGGCGGATGGGCGTGCCGGGCATCTCCACGACCGTCCTCACCTCGACGCTGACGGGCCTCGCGGCGGACCCCCGCCACCGCGGCCGCGGGCTGGCGGCCGTCGGCGCGATGCTCGGGGGCGCCGTCGTCGGCGCGCTCCTCATCCAGGAGTCCCTGGCCCTGCCGCTCCTCGTCGCCGCCGCCGTCACGGTGGTGCCGCTGCTGGTGCTGCGGCGCCAGCGGGCGGGTTAGGCGGCGACCTCCAGGCGGGTGGGGACGCCGAGGAAGCGGCCGACGTCCTCCGCCTCGGCGCGCAGCCCGGCGCGGGTGCCGCGCGGCAACGCGCCAATTGGGCGCACGCGCACGGTCCCATCGTCGCGCCGCCAGGCGCCGATCACCCGGCCCCCGGCGACGACGGCGGGGTGGATCCACGGCCCGGCCACGACCTGGGCGGCGACGTCCGGGGGCAGCAGCGGATCGCGGTCGCGGTGCCCGAGCAGCGCGCCGTCGAAGGCGGGCAGCAGGCGCGGTGGGGGAGGGCCGTCGCCCGTGAGCGGCGCGGGCGGCGGCGGCCCGGCGAGCGCCCAGGCCCGGCGGGCGTCCGCCGCGGGCAGGCCGCTCCAGCGGGCGAGGTCGCCGGCGTCGCCCGGCCCGTACGCGGCGCGGTGGCGCCGGGCCAGCTCGGCGAGGGCGGCGTCGCGGTCCCGGGCGGGCTCCGGCGCGACCCAGTCGTCGAGCAGGACGTAGGTGGCGGCGTCCCTCGGGCCGTCCGGCCCGCGGCACACGAGGCCCTCCGCGGCCGCGAGCAGCAGGGCGTGGGCGGGTGCCTGGCCGTCCGGGTCGATGCGGGCGCCGCGGGCGGCGAGCCCCGCGACCACCTCGGCGCGGGTGAGCGGGCCGCCGGCGAGGACCGCCGGGAGGGCGTCCAGGATCCGTGCGCAGGCCCGGTCGTCCAGCCCGAGCTCCGCCCGCCGCCGGGCGCCCCGTCGGGCGATGAGCGGGCCCAGCAGGCCGACGACCCAGCGCACGTCCTCCGCCGGGAGCATGTGGAGGGTGGAGCGCATCGCCCAGGTGCGGACGAGGGAGCGCTCCGAGGCGCCGCACGCCCGCGCGACGTCGGCGGCGGCGAGGCCCTCG
Source organism: Thermoleophilia bacterium (assembly GCA_050249835.1). Classification (GTDB taxonomy): domain Bacteria; phylum Actinomycetota; class Thermoleophilia; order Miltoncostaeales; family Miltoncostaeaceae; genus Miltoncostaea. The sequence continues at coordinate 18,049 of JBFWPT010000028.1, read as the reverse complement.
CTGCGGGCGCGCACCCCCAGACGGGCGCCCTTCACGTCCTGCGCCTGGATCGCGAACGCGGTCCGGACCGCCGTGTGAGGGTCGCGGGCGCGGACCGCGCCGAGCCCCTGGGACTGCAGCAGCGCGGCGGCGTTCACCCGCCCGCGTCGAGCTGGTCGAACGTGCACGAGGCGGGGTCCCGGTCGTCCCGCCAGCGCAGCAGGCGCGCCCCGTGGCGGATGCGGCCGTCGCTCGCGTGGTCGTAGGAGACCTCGGCGACGAGCTCGGGGCGCATCTCCACCCACTCGAGGTCGCGGTCGCCGTCCCACCGGCTCGCCTCGCCGCTGCCCGTGCCGCCGGTCTCGTAGGGGGCGAGCTCGTCGCGCAGGCCCTTCTTGCGGGCGCCCGTGAACCCGGCGCAGTGGCCCACCGGGCGCAGGGTGCCGCCGTCGTAGAGGCCGAGGATGAGCGAGCCGACCGTCCCCTCCAGCTTCCCGGGCCGCCAGCCCATCACCACGCAGTCGAGGGTGCGGACGCGCTTGACCTTCACCATCCCGAGGCGCTTGCCCGGCACGTACGGCGCGTCGACCTGCTTGGCGATGACGCCCTCGGCCGTCCGCAGCCACTCCCGCGCGCGCTCCGGGTCGGCCGTCGTCTCGACCGGGGCGATCCCGTCCATCGCCTCCAGGCGCGCGCGCCGCTCCGCGAACGGGAGCCCCTTCAGGTCCTCCCCGTCCCGCGCGAGCAGGTCGAATGCCGCGAACACGGCGGGGATCTCCTCGGAGAGCCGGGCGATGCGCGACTCCGCGGGATGGATGCGCTGCTGCAGCAGGCCGAACTCCTCGCCCCCCGCGTCGGAGGCGATGAGGATCTCGCCGTCCAGGATCCAGTCCCCCGGCGGGAAGGTCAGCTCGGGGAAGTACCGCGTCAGCGGCCGGCCCGCGCGGGACCACACCGCCACCTCGCCGCCCTCCGAGACCACGATGGCGCGGAACCCGTCGAGCTTGCGCTCGTAGGTCCAGTCCGGGCCCTCGGGCAGCTCCTTCGCGGACTTGGCCAGCTGCGGCGGGAAGGGCGCGGCGTCCTCGGGCATGTGACGAGCCTACCCCGCACCGTTCGCGGCGATCCGATCGTCCGGAAAAGGGCGGTTCGTCCCGGGGGTCGCGGAGCGGGGCGGTGTTACCATCGCCCCCGATGCGCTCCCGCCTGCGGTTCGTCGTCGCTATCGCCCTCGCCGTGATGCTCGGCGGAGGGCTGCTGTACTACAGCATCGGCGGCGCCATGGAGACCTACGCCGGCCCCGGCGAGCTGTCCGCCGAGGGCACCTACCGCCTCAACGGCACCGTCGCCCCCGGCTCCCCGAAGGACCCCGGCGGCCTGGCCCAGAGCTCCGACGGCCTGCGCTTCACGGTCATCGACAAGGAGAACCCCGGCCAGACGGTCGAGGTGCTCTACCGCGGGTCGGTCCCGGACCAGTTCAAGGACGGCCGCGAGGTGGTCGTCACCGGCCACCTGGAGGGCGACACGTTCGTCGCGCGCAACGACTCGCTCGTGACGCTGTGCCCGTCGAAGTTCACCGACCAGCCGGACGACCAGACCCCCGCTTAGGAGCCTGTCGTGGAAGTCGGCCGCGCGCCCGCCGGCTGCAAACCGGCGCGCTTCGGCGCCCGCAACAATGCCGATGCCACCAGCATCGGCATGGGCTGCGGCCACCGGATCGCTTGGTTTTCGCTCGGCGGACCGCACGGCCTTAGTTCCACGACAGGCTCTTAGGGGCCACCCGTGAGCATCCTCGGGCGCGCGGCCCTGCTGCTGGCTCTGGCGGCGGCCGTCTACGTGATCTACGCCGCCCTGCGCTCGCGCCGGCCCGGCGGCCGGCCGTGGGAGGCCAGCGCCGAGCGCGGCGTCTACGCCGTCCTGGCGCTCACCACGACGGCGATCGTGACGATGTGGGTGGCGCTCGCCACCGACGCCTACGAGCTGCGCAACGTGGCCGAGTACACGTCGACCACGCTCGACCTGCAGTTCAAGCTCACCGCGCTCTGGGGCAGCCAGGCCGGCTCGCTGCTGCTCTGGGCGTGGATCCTCACCATCTTCGCGGCGATCGTGGTGCGGACCAACCGGACCCGCAACCGCATGCTCATGCCCATCGTGATGGCGGTGCTGATGGGCATCGCGGTCTTCTTCCTCGGGCTCCTGTCGTTCGTGACGAGCCCGTTCGAGACGCTGGCCGTCGCGCCGGCCGAGGGCCGCGGACTCAACCCGCTGCTCCAGAACCCCTACATGCAGATCCACCCGCCGCTGCTCTACCTCGGCTTCGTGGGCCTGTCGGTGCCCTTCGCGTTCGCGATGGCCGCCCTCTGGACCCGCAAGCTCGACACGGCCTGGATCGCGTCGGTGCGGCGCTGGACGATCTTCTCCTGGCTCTTCCTCGGCGTCGGCATCCTGCTCGGCGCCAAGTGGGCCTACGAGACGCTCGGCTGGGGCGGCTACTGGGCCTGGGACCCGGTGGAGAACGCGGCCTTCATGCCGTGGCTCACCGCGACGGCGTTCCTGCACTCGGTGATGGTCCAGGAGCGCCGGGGCATGCTGAAGGTCTGGAACATGGTCCTGGTCATCATGACCTTCACCCTCTGCCTCTTCGGCACGTTCCTCACGCGCTCGGGGATCATCTCCTCGGTCCACGCCTTCGGCGAGTCGACCCTCGGCCCGTTCTTCCTGGCCTTCATCACGCTGATCCTGATCGCGTCGGTCGCCCTGCTCGTCTCGCGGCTCCCGCTGCTGCGCTCCCAGCACACGCTGGAGAGCTACATCTCGCGCGAGGCGATCTTCCTCTTCAACAACCTGCTGCTGGTCGGGCTCGCGTTCGCCGTGTTCTGGGGCACGGTCTTCCCGATCATCTCCGAGGCCGTCCGGGGCGAGCGGATCACGGTGGGGCAGGGCTACTTCAACCAGGTCGCCCTGCCGATCGGCATCGCGCTGCTCATCCTCACGGGCGTCGGGCCCCTCATCGCCTGGCGCAAGGCGTCGCCGGCCCAGCTCCGCCGCCGCTTCGTGGGGCCCGTGGTGGCCGCCGCGGTCGCCGCCGTCCCGCTCCTTCTGTTCACGGACCTCCCGGACAGCCCCGCGGCCGCCGCCACGGTCATCGCGGGCGTCTTCGTGACGACCTGCATCCTCGGCGAGTTCTGGCGCGGGATGAAGGTCCGCCACGCGCTCGGCGGGGTCTCCTGGCCGGGATCGCTCGTCTCGATGGTCGCCCGCAACCGGCGCCGCTACGGCGGGTACGTCGTCCACCTGGGCGTCGTGCTGCTCTTCATCGGCTTCGCGGGCTCCAAGGGCTTCGTCACCGAGTCGGACATCGCCGTCCGGGAGGGCGAGAGCGCCACCGTCGCGGGCTACACCTTCGTCAACGAGGGGTCCACGCGCACCGAGGACGACCACTCCTCCAAGGTGAGCGTCACGATGGGGGTCTACCGTGGGGACGACCGCGTCGGCACCATGACCCCGGGCGTCGAGACCTTCGCGGTCGACGAGACCCGCTCGTCCACCATCGCCATCGACTCCTCACCCAGCCGTGACCTCTACCTCTTCCTCACCCAGCTCCAGGACGACGGCCTCGCGCGGGTGTCCGTCTACGTGAACCCGCTCGTGCTCTGGGTGTGGGCCGCGGGCATCCTCATGACGCTCGGCGGGCTGCTCGCGGCGTGGCCCGGGAGACCCTCCGGCCGTCGCGAGACGGTCTCGGAGACCTCGTCCGGCGCGCGCGCCCGGGCCTGACGCCGTTGGGGACCGTCACCGGGGCGCTCGTGCTCGCCCTCGTCGCGCTCGCGGCCGTCGCCCTCGTGCTGTGGCCGCTCGTGCAGCGCCCGGAGGACGAGGCCGCGCCCGACCCCGCGGCGGACGCCCGCCGGGCGATCGAGGAGGACCTCCAGCGGTCCCTCGAGGCCGTGCGCGAGATCGAGATGGACCACAAGGCGGGCAACCTGTCGGATGCCGACTTCGCCGCCCTCGACGGAGCCGAGCGCCGACGGGCGCTCGACCTGATGCGCCGCGCCGACGAGCTGGAGCGGCCGGGATGAGGCGCGCGCTGGCGGCCGCGCTCGCGCTCGTGGTGGCGGCGCTGGCCCTGGCCGGCTGCACGGCGCGACTCGAGGTCTCGTCGGACATCGACAAGGACGGGCGCGGGGAGGTGACCCTGCGCCTCACGCTCGACACGGCCGCCCAGGAGGCCCTGGGCCTGCCGACCGACGCCGACCCGGCCGAGGCCGCCGAGCGCTTCGCCCCGCTTCTGGAGGACGCCGGCTGGACCGGGGGGGACGGCCAGATCGCCGCGACCCGCGACGAGGAGACCGGGGAGCTGCTGCTGGAGACGACCCACCTCGTCGATTCCACGGACCAGCTCGGGGACATCATGTCCCTCGACCGGCCCATCGTGGTCATCGCGCCGGACCCCGCGACGTTCGCGGCGCTCCCGGACCTGCCGGAGGAGGCGCCGCTGCTCAACGCCTTCGACCTGCGCCTCGGCGACCGCACCGGCGACCACCCGGGCTTCGACCTGTTCGCGCGCGGCGGGGTGGGGGAGATCGGCACCGAGACCTGCGCCGGCAACGACGTCACCGGCTTCGCGCGGTCGCTGCGCGACTCCCTGGAGATCCGCTACTCCTTCGAGCTCCCCGGCGGGCCCGGGAGCACCAACGCGGACGAGACTCCCCGCGGCGCCAACGTGTGGAACGCCCGCTACGGGGACTGCCCGCCCCTGCAGGCCTCCTCGGGCGGCGGGTCGTCCTCGACCCTCGTGAACGGCGTCATCCTGGCGGCCCTCGCCGCCTTCCTGCTGCTGATTTTCGCGCTGCGCGCCGTGCGGCGGCGTCGATCGTCGCGGCCCTCCTGACGAGCCGGATTCCCTGCAAACAGCGGCCCCGGCCCCTCTGACAGACGTCACGGGGTGCCCGAATCGGCTTGACCGTTCCTTCACATACGCCGTAGAGTGCCGCGCGTTCCCGACTTCCCCAGGGTCTTTCCGGGCATTGCCCTCCCCCGGTGACCCGAGCCGCGGCGTGTCCGTGTGCGGAAAGGAGCCGAAGGATCCCAGCCCGTCCGCGTGCCATCCCAGGTCACGGCCGGCTCTCGCGTTGTGCGGCGAGGGCGCTGGTCATCCTCACCACCCTCCTCGCGGCGACCGGCACGGCCGTCGCGCAGAGCGTCGAGATCCCCTCCGCCCCCGCGGCCTCCCCGGCCCCGGGCGCGGCGCCCGCCCCCGCGGCGGCGCCTCCGGTGGCGGCGGCTCCCGTGGCGGCGGCTCCCGCGGCCGCGCGGGTGCAGGTGATCCTGCGGATCGGCGCCCGCGGCCAGGCCGTGCGGGACCTGCAGCGCGAGCTGCGGCGCCGCGGGGTCCGGGTGACGGTGGACGGCGCGTTCGGCCCCGCGACCAAGCGCGCGGTCAAGCGGATCCAGAAGCGCTTCAAGATGAAGGCGACCGGCGTCGCGAACGCCAAGCTGCTCAAGCGCCTCGGGCTGCGCACCCGCACGGCGGCCGCCGCCCCGGCCCGGCCCGTCGCGCCCGTCGTGGCGCCGGGCGCCTCGCCCTACCTGGACGTCTTCCCGGCCGTCGGTGACTACACCTACTCCGACGACTTCGGCGCGGCCCGCCACCAGGGCAGCCACGAGGGCATCGACATCATGGCCGACCGGGGCACCCCCCTCGTCGCCGTGACGGCCGCCACCGTCGCCCGCCTGTCGCGCACGGAGTCCGGCCTCGGCGGCGTCTACGTCTGGCTCGAGCGCGCGGACGGCACCGAGTACTACTACGCGCACATGCACTCGATCGCCGAGGGCCTCGCCGCCGGCAGCAAGGTCATCGCGGGCCAGGTGATCGGGACGGTCGGCAACACCGGCGACGCCCGCTACGGCGCGCCCCACCTCCACTTCGAGATCCGCCTGGCAGGAAGCGGGCCCACGAACCCGTACTCCCACCTGGTGGCCGTAGACCCGACAGCCCGGACGCAGGCGCGCAGGTGATGCCCCGCGCGACGGCCGCCGGCCGTCGCGCCGGCGCCGCCGCGCTCATCGGCGCGGCGCTGCTCGCCGGTGCCGCGGGCGTGGCGGTGACCGCCCCCGCGGACGACAAGGCCGACGTCGACCGCCGGCTCGCGGAGGCCCGCGAGCGGCTGCAGGCCCAGCGCGACCGCGAGAGCGTCCTGACGCAGGACGTCCAGGAGTACACGGCGCGCATCCGGGAGCTGGAGGCGGAGCTCGCGCCGCTGCGGGCGCGCTCCCAGGCGCTGGAGGCGGAGCTCGCGGCGCTGCAGGCGCGGCTGCAGGACCTGGAGGAGCGCCTCGCGGCGGAGCGCGCCCGGCTGAAGGCCGCCGAGGAGGAGCTGGCCCTGCGCCAGGAGCTGCTCGGGCGACGCCTGCGCGAGCTCTACGTGCGCCCGGAGCCGGACCTGGTGACGCTGCTCGTGCAGTCCGGCAGCCTCAACGACGCCGTCGAGACGGCCGACCTGCTGCAGGGCATCGCCACCCGCGACGCCGAGCTCGCCGACGCGGTGGCGCGCGAGGCCGAGGAGATCCGCCGCGCGCGCGACGCGATCGCCGAGATGCGCGCCGACGTGGCCCGCTCCGAGGCCCGGGCCGCCGAGGCGGCGCAGGAGGCCCGGGAGGCGAAGGCCGGCCTCGAGAGCCAGGCCGCCGAGGTCCAGCAGGTGCTGGACGAGCGGGAGGTCCTGCTCGCCGACGTCAAGGGGAACCGGGCCGACATCGAGGAGGAGACCCGCGGGCTGGAGCGCCGGTCCGCCGCGCTGGCGGACCGCATCCGGGCCGCCCAGGGCCTGCCGTCCGTGCCGAGCGGCTCGGTGCCGACGGGCGACCCGTCCGCGGCCGGGCTCGTGTGGCCGGTGCACGGCACCATCACGTCGGGCTTCGGCCCGCGCTGGGGCCGCATGCACGAGGGCCTCGACATCGCCGGCGGCAGCGGCACCCCGATCGCCGCCGCGAAGTCCGGCACCGTGATCTCCGCGGGCTGGAGCGGCGGGTACGGGAACCTGGTGGTCGTGGACCACGGCGGCGGCCTCTCGACCGCCTACGCCCACCTGTCGAGCATCGCCGTCTCCTCCGGCCAGGGGGTGTCCCAGGGCACCGTGGTCGGCGGGATGGGCACCACGGGGAACTCGACCGGCGTCCACCTCCACTTCGAGGTGCGCGTCGGCGGCGCCGCGGTGAACCCGCTCGGCTACCTCTGAGGGCCGTCCCCCGATGACGGGGCGCCGCCGAGCAGGTCGCGCAGGCGGTTGAGCCACGCCTCGTAGGCCCCCCCGAAGCGCGCCTCGGAGCGGGCCATCAGCTCCGGGTGGCGGGTGTAGCGCGAGCGGGCCCACGGCGAGGTCGGCTTGGCGAGCCGCACCGCCCCGATGAGCGCGACGACGGGGGTGATGAAGCCGATGACCGCGGTCACGACCTTCCCCTTGAGGAGGGTGATCGAGCAGAGCACCGAGTTGATCGCGATCCAGACGGTCAGCCCGAGCCGGGTCTCGTAGCCCGCCTCCGTCACCGACAGGGGCGCGATGTGCACCAGGAAGATCGCCCCCGTGGTGAGCGCGACCACCACGGCGTCGACCGAGGACCGGCCCTCCCGGGACCAGTAGACGTCCTCCATGTGCAGGGAGAGCGCGAACTCGTCGAGCATCAGCCCGGCCCCGATGCCGAACATGATGGCGAGCAGGTGGACCCAGGGCGGGTCCGGCTGGAAGCGGAACTCGAGGAAGCCGGCGAGGAGCGTGAGCCCGATGCCGTAGACGATGTGGTGGATGTGGACGCCGCCCACCTCGATGTCGCGCAGCAGGCCCCGGCCGGGCTCCTCCGCCCGGATGCGGCGCGTGATGAGGCGCACCACCACGAAGGTCACGAGCAGCGCCAGCAGCAGCCAGAAGGCGGCGGCGCGGGGGCCGTTCACGAGGTGGTCGTCGAGCCAGTCGTCCATCGCGTCCCCCTACGCGACCCCGGGCGCCGCCGCGGTCGCGCTCTCCTCCGCCGCGCCCTGCGCGCGGGCGAGGAAGGCGGTCGAGAGGACCATCGCGACGGCCGACAGCGCGATCAGCACCCACTCCCCGGCCTGGGCCTGCAGGTCCTCCTGCAGGATCCCGACGCCGAGCGCGACGCCGACCACCGGCTCCAGCACGGCCACGGCCGGCAGCGTCTGGGCCAGGCTGCCCGCCTGGTAGGAGGCCTGCTGCAGGTAGGTGCCGAGGCCCGCGGCGGCCACCATCGCGTACGGCTCCCACTGGCTCAGGAAGCCGACGACGCCGTCATCCAGGTAGGAGACGGCCGACTTCACGAGGGCGGCGGTGAGCCCGAACAGGATCCCGGTGGCGATCGCGAGCCCCACCGCCCGCCACGAGCGCCGGCGCCCGGCGACGACGACCGCCCCGACGGTGATGGGCACGATGACCGCCGAGGCGATCAGCCAGTCCCGCACCGGCGCCGTGTCGACGCCCTCGGTGGGCTCCCCGGCCACCAGGAACACCGTGAGGCCGATCGTCAGGAGGACGGCCCAGGCGATGTCGGAGCGCCTCAGCCGCCGCTTGTTGATCCAGGCCCCCAGCGGCAGGGCGAACAGCAGCGACGTCGCCAGGAGGGGCTGCACCAGCACCAGCGAGCCGAAGGCCAGCGCGACGCCCTGGACCACGAACCCCGAGGTGTCGGCGACCGTGCCGAGCAGCCAGATGGGCCGCCGCAGCAGGCCCATGATGAAGCCGGCCCCCGAGGCCTGGTCGTCCGGGATCTCCGAGGCCGCGCGCTGCTGCAGCACCGACCCGATCGCGAACAGGAGGGCCGCCGTCAGGGCGATGGCGGCCGCGGTCATGCCCCGGCGCCCTCCTCGGCCGTCTCGGTCGTGACGGCGGGCGGCGCGGACGGGCGGCGGCCGACGAAGAACGGCGGCGCCGCCAGGACGATGAGGCCGGCGAGGATGCCGAGCACGTAGGTCCACGTGTTGCCGGTCTTGAGCTGGTCCGGCGGCACGAAGCCCAGGATGAACGAGAAGGCCGCCCCGGCGAGGCCGACGGTCGCGGTGATCCAGACGCCCACGATGCCGCCGGGGATCCTGAAGGGCCGCGGGACGTCCGGCTGTGTGTACCGCAGCCGCAGGACCGCCGCGAAGATGAGCCCGTACATGATGAGGATCACCTGCGCGGTGAGCACCGACAGGATCCAGTACGAGGTGCTCACGCTCGGCACGAACAGGAAGACGAGGCAGAAGAGGGTCGTGCCGACGGCCTGGGCGGTCAGGACGCGGACGGGGGCCCCGGAGCGGTTCTCCTTCGCCCACGAGCGCGGCGCCTCGCCCGAGCGGGAGACGGTGGCGAGGCCCTCCGCCGGCCCGATGATCCAGGGGACCATGTGCGCGATGCCGCCGATCGTGATGAGGAGCGCCGTGGGCACCAGCAGCCAGCCGACGTCGAGGGCGTCGAACACGGCCTCGAACGCCTGCATGAGCCCGCCCACCAGGCTGATCTCGTGCTGCGGCACCACCCACGCCAGGGCGAGCGAGCCGAGGATCGTGAACACGACCATGATGATCCCGGCGAGGGCGATGGCCCGCGGGAACGACCGGGCCGGGTCCTTCGCCTGGTCGGCGTGGTACGCCGCGACCTCCATGCCGGCGAACATCAGGATCGCGCCGGTCAGGAAGACGAGGTTTGTGAGCCCGAGGTCCGGCATCAGGGCGTCGCCCGAGAAGGGGATCTCGGACTGGTTGCCGTCGGCCAGGTAGACGATGCCGAGCACCACGATGAGGATCGCCGGCAGGAAGGCGCCGAGCACGGTGCCGACGCCGCCCACCCAGCTCGTCGCGCCGATCCCCTTGAACGACAGGAGCGTCGCGCCCCAGAAGACCGTGAGCATCACGACGACGAGGAAGACGTTGTTGTTCGCGAGGTCCGGGTCGAACGCGTAGGCGAACGAGCCGGCCGTGAACGCGAGGACGGTGGGGAACCAGGCGAGGTTCTCCGACCAGTCGCACCACACCGCGAGGAAGCCCGCCTTGCCGCGGAACGCCTCGCGCACCCACGGGTAGACGCCGCCGCGCCGGGGCCACGCCGTCGCGAGCTCCGAGATGGCGAGCGACACCGGCACCAGGAACAGCACCACGGCGACGAGGGTGAAGAAGATGAGCGACCAGCCGTACTCGGCCATCATCGGCAGGTTGCGCGGGCTCACCATCGCCGCGACGTTGATCATCGCCAGCGCGACGACGCCGAGCCCGGCCACGCGCCGCCCGCTCCCGCTCACGACGCCCCCACCGCGTCGAGCGCCTCGGTCAGCACGTCCACGACCTCCTCGTCGCGGTCCCCGGTCACCCGCACCGTGAGGGGGCCGTAGGTCCACAGGACGCCCTGGGGGCGGGGCTGGGAGTGGTACCGGGCCACCGCGGCGTCCCGGTCGGCGGCGTCCTCGTAGGCCGTGACGACCACCTGGGTGGAGTCCTCGGCGCCCTCGCAGGCCTCGGGCTCCACCTCGTAGACGCGCTCCTCGGTGGCGCCGGGCGCCCGGGCCTCCGTGTCCTCGGCCGAGCAGACCACCAGGCCCGCGTCGGCGAACACGGCCTCCAGGTCCGCGAAGTCGGCGGGCGCGTCGAAGTCGTCCGTGTCGCAGCCGCCGAGGGCCAGCGCGACGGCGGCCAGCAGCATCGCCGCGATGGCGGTCGCGCGCCTCACGTCCCGTGCGACGCCACGACCGGGGGCACGAGCAGGGGGCCGATGACGGGGACGTTCAGGAACCCCTCGACCCCCGCGTAGAGGATCCCCACGCGCGGGAGGTCGGCCGCCTCGTCGAACACGATCGAGCGCGGGAGCCAGTCGGGCTGGAAGCGCTCGTTGAAGTCGTGCAGCGACTTGATCTGGAAGAACGGGTTGAGCTTCGAGATGACCCACTTGAGCGTGCGGTCCACGGGGCCCAGGTCGGCGTCGGCGTTGAACAGGCGGCCCCAGGCCGCGAAGTTCATGGAGAGGCGCACGACCCCCATCCGCCCGAGCTCCTCGGCGGTGCGGGTGATGAGGAACTCGGTGATGCCGTTGGGGGCGTCGGGGTGCCGGCGCATCAGGTCCAGCGAGTAGCCGGGGTCGGCGCCGAAGCACGGCACCAGGCGCAGGAACCCGGCCACGGCGCCCGTGTCGTCGCGGGCGATCGCCAGGACCATGTCCTCGCTGACGCCCTCCACGTCCTGGCCGAGGGTCATCGTGAAGCCGCGCTCGGGGTCCTTGCCGCGCCACAGCTCGCTGATGTGGTTGAGCTCGGCCACGAGGCCCGGGTCGGCGTCCGACTCGCGCATCAGGGTCAGCTCGTGGTCGCGGGCGATCCGCTGCACGGCGCCGCGCAGCTTCTTCATCCCGGGGCCGTGGATGTCGAGGCGGTCGCAGCGGATGATCGCCTCGTCGCCCAGGTACACCGACCGCATGCCGCGCGCCTCGTACATCGGCAGGTCGGCCTCGCGCACGGCGAGGTAGGCGACCCGCCAGCCGCGCTCGGCGCAGAAGTCCGCGAACTCGTCCACGACCTCGGCGATCGCGTCGTCGGCCCCGATGGGGTCGCCCGACACGAGCGCGTAGCCGCGCAGGTAGGTGTAGGCGATCATCGCCCGCCCGTCGGCCGAGAAGAACAGGCTCTTGTCGTCGCGCAGGGCGAACCAGGCGAGCGTGTCCGAGCCGTAGGCGCGCACGAGGTCCTCGGCGCGGGCCCGGTCCTCCGGGGAGACCTCCTCGCGCTGGGTGAGCGTCCGCGTGAGCAGGAAGCCGAGCACCAGGAGGCCCACGATCCCCAGCGCGAGCAGGGAGTCGTAGAAGAACTCGTCGAAGACCCGGTTGGTGAAGGTGTACGGGCCGTCGAGCCCGACGAGCCCGCCGAAGATGGTCTCCAGCATCCCGCCGAGGCCCAGGTCCGGGGAGACCCGGTTCCGCTGGCTCAGCATCGCGATGACGCCGTACCCGACCACGACGCCCAGGTAGAGCGGGATGAACCGCAGCGCCGTCCAGAGGGTCGGCGGGTCCGAGGGCGCGCGGAAGTCGTGCCGGCACCAGACCAGGGCCAGGGCGAGGCCCCCGCACAGGAGCGCGGCCACGGGGTGCGGCCCCTTGACGATGTGGATGACGGTGGCGCCCACCAGCAGGGCGAGGACGCAGAGGAACGCGACGTGCTTGCCCCGGGCGAGCTGCCCGGCGAAGAGCAGCGTGAGCGCGCCGATGACGACGGAGGCGATGCTGGCGCCCGCGCGGCCGTCCACCCCGAGGATCGCCCCGCTGCCCAGCCGCGAGTGGAGCGCGGGCAGCGCGGCGAGCAGGCTCACCAGGCCGGCGGCGCCCACCAGCCCGGCCAGCACCCCGCGCCGGGTCGCGCCGCCGCGGCTCGTGCGCGGCAGGCGCAGCCGCTCGGGCTGGGGGGTGGGCACGGCGTTCGCGACCGGCGCGGCCGGCCCGGGGCGCGGCGCGCGCGGCTCCAGCGGCAGCAGCCGCCGCGGCGGCGTCGCGGCGTCCCCGCCCTCCGGCCGCAGGGTGGGGAAGAGGAGCACCTCGCGGATCGTGCTGACCTCGGAGAGGAGCATCACCAGGCGGTCGACGCCGATCCCCATGCCGCCGGTCGGCGGCATGCCGTACTCCATGGCGCGCAGGTAGTCCTCGTCCACGTCGCCGGCCTCGGGGTCGCCCGCGGCCTTCGCGCGGGCCTCGTCCTCGAAGCGGGCGCGCTGGTCGATGGGATCCGTCAGCTCGCTGTACGCGTTGGCCAGCTCGCGGCCGCAGACCACGACCTCGAAGCGCTCCACGAGCGTCGGGTCGTCGCGGTGGGCGCGGGCGAGGGGCGAGATCTCGCGCGGGTGGTCGCACACGAACACCGGGCCGACGATGTTCGCCTCGCAGAACGTGTCGTAGAACTCGTTGCAGATCCGCCCGCTGCCCCACGACTCCTCGTACTCGACGTCGTGCTCGTCGGCGAGCCGCCGCGCCTCCTCGACCGGCATGGAGGGGTGGATCCTCACCCCGCTGTGCTCCTCGATGAGCTCGTACATCGTCGCCCGGCGCCACGGGGCGGCGAGCTCGACGTCCTGCCCGTTCACCGTGATCTTCGTGCGGCCGATCGACGCCTGGGCGGCCGCCGCCACCATGTCCTCGGTGAGGGTCATCATGTCCCGGTAGTCCGCGAGGGCCTGGTAGGCCTCGAGCATCGTGAACTCGGGGTTGTGGCGGGTGTCGACGCCCTCGTTGCGGAAGACGCGGCCGATCTCGAACACCTTCTCGTAGCCGCCCGCGATGAGGCGCTTGAGGTGCAGCTCCAGCGCGATGCGCAGGTACATCTCGATGTCGAGCGCGTTGTGGTGCGTGATGAACGGCCGGGCCGCGGCGCCGCCGGCGTCCGGCTGCAGCACCGGCGTCTCCACCTCGGTGTAGCCGCGCCCCGCCAGGAAGCCCCGGATGCCGGCGATGGCCGAGGTGCGGATGTCGGCCACCCGGCGGGCGTCGGGCGTGACGATCAGGTCCAGGTAGCGCTGGCGCGCGCGCAGCTCGGGGTCGGTGAGCGGGCGCGCCTTGGCGGGGAGGGGCCGCAGGGCCTTGCCGAGCAGGGTGCAGTCCTTCGCCAGCACGGACAGCTCGCCGGCGCGGCTGGCGACGACGCGCCCGGAGAAGCCCATCCAGTCGCCCGTGTCGATCTCGCGGGCGGCCGCGAAGGCCGCGTCGCCCATCTCCGCGCGGGAGGCCATCACCTGCATCCGGCCGCTCTCGTCCTTGACGCTGAAGAAGAGCAGCCCGCCGTGGTCGCGGATGAGCATCACCCGCGCGGCGACGTCCACCACGTCCTGCGTCTCCGCCCCGGCGGCGAGGGCGCCGTGCGCCTCCCGGATCTCCGCGAGCGTGTGCGTGCGCGGGTAGGTGACCGGGTAAGGGTCCGTCCCCGCCGCGCGCAGCGCCTCCACCTTCGCCAGCCGGCGCACCCGCTGGGCCGCGGCGCTGCCCACCAGGTCCGGGGGCGTCACCCCGGCGGCCCGTGCCTCTCCCTCGGGAACCCCGTTGTCAGGAATGGGCCACCCCTCCCGGAACCGTGATGCGCGACAGGGGCGACCCTAACCCCTGCCCCGGTCGCGGGGCCACACCGGGACCCCTCCCCGTGCCTACCGGTGGGGGACGGGCGCTCCGGCCGTCGCCGGCGGGCGAGCCGGGACGTGCCGCACGACGCGGTCGCGCCCGGCCTCCTTCGCCTCGTAGAGGGCGGCGTCGGCGAGGCGCAGCAGGTCGTCCGGGGCGCGCGCGTCGCCGAGATCGCAGACCCCCATCGAGATCGTCACCGCCCCCACGCCGTCGAAGCTCACGCCGCCGATGCGGCGGCGCAGGCGCTCCGCGGCGACGACCGCGTCGCCGCCCGCGGTCTCGGGGAGGATCCAGGCGAACTCCTCCCCGCCGATGCGGGCCACCATCTCGGTCTCGCGCACGCCTGCGAAGAGCTGCGCGGCGACGCCCATCAGCACCCGGTCGCCGGCGGGGTGGCCGTGCGTGTCGTTGACCCGCTTGAAGTGGTCGATGCCGAGCACGACCAGGCTGAGCGGGGTGTCGTCCGCGACGGCCCGCTCGATCTCGGCCGCGAGACGCTCCGTGAACGTGCGCCGGTTGGGGAGGCCCGTGAGGTCGTCGGTGCCCGCCAGCGTGGCGAGCTGGTCGCGCGCGTCCGACGACAGGATCGCGAGGGCCACGAGCTCGCCCAGGCGCTCCAGCCGCGCGCCGGTCGCGGGCCCGAGCGGGGCGCCGCGGCGGGTGGTGACGGCGGTCAGGGCGCCCCACAGCCGGTTGTCGACGCGGATCGGGGCGGCGACGGCGCAGGAGACGGGGACGCCGGGGACGATGCCGTCGGCGTGCCCCGCGAGGCCGCCGTCGAGGCGCGCGGGGGCGTCCGTGCCGGCCACCATCCCGGCCGCCGTGGGCACGGTGAGATCGAGGACCTCACTGCCGGTCGCGGTGCGGAGGCCCGCGGCGTGCGCGCCGACCACCGTGCCCTCGCCGCCACCCGCCTCGAAGCGCACGATGCCCGCGGCCTCGGATCCGGCGAGGGCGGCGGCCTCCCGGGCCACCAGGTCGAGGACGTCGCCCGTCCCGGCGCCGGAGGCGACGAGCGTGGCGACGCGCCGCAGGGCCGCCTGCTCCCGGTCGGCCTCGACGCGGGCGGTGATGTCGGCGAAGCAGGTCACGACCTCCCGGCCGCCCGGCCCGTCGTCGTCCCGGGCGCGGGTCGAGACCGAGAGCCAGACGGGGTCCTCACCCGGGCGCCGGATGCCGACGACGACCCCGTCCAGCGGCTCGCCGGTGCGCATCGTGCGCCCGGAGGGGCGGTCGGAGGGGTCCAGCGGGTGGCCGTGCTCGTCCACGACGCGCCAGCCCTCGGCGGCGTCGCGCCGGCCCGCGAGCTGTTCCGCGGACACGCCGAGGATCGTCACGGCCGCCGGGTTGCACGAGGTGACCGCCCCCGTCGCGTCCTGCACCAGGACGCCGTCGGACATGGAGGTGACGAGGCTGCGGTACCGGTCCTCGCCCGCGCGCAGCTCGGCCGTCGCCCGGGTCACGGCCTCCTGGGCGTACCGGTCGCGGCGGGCCATGACGAGGGCCAGGGCGAGGACGAGCAGCGTCAGGGCCAGTCCGCCGCCCAGGATGAGGAGGGGGAGGGCCGTCGACACCGGCGGCCGGCCCGCGAGCACGACCCACTCCCGGCCGCCGAGGCTCATCTCGACGCGCGCGCCGTCGTGGGCGGCGGGGGTGGAGGCCGACAGGGGCGTGTCGCCGTCGCGGATCTCGACCGGCGTGTCGCCGTCGACCGCGCGGATGATCTCGCCCATGAGCGCGTCGAGGCGGTAGGAGCCCACGATGTACCCACGCAGGGCATCCATCCGGCCCGCCGCCGACATGGGCTCGGCGCCCCCGACGGCGTACACCGGGTGGTACAGCACGAGTCCCCTCGCGCCGCTGCCGTACAGCGCCACGGGCGGGGTCAGGGCCGTGGTGGCGGTCGTGGCGGCGAGCCGCAGGGCCGCGGCGCGGCGGGGCTCACCGGAGGGGTCCACGCCGAGGACGCCGCCGGTGGCGAGGTCCGTGGCGAGGTGGGTGACCGGGAAGTGCTCGCGGCCAGGGTCGGCGGGGCGCCGGCCCGCGGCATCCGACTCGACCAGGGTGAGGCCGGTCCGCTCCTCGTACGCCGCCAGGCCGCCGGCCGGGACCCGGGGCATCCAGCCGATGCCCGAGAGGCCGCCGCGCCCGATGGCCCGGCGCGCGAAGACGGCGAACTCATCCGAGCGGACGTCGTCGGACGCCTCGAAGAGGCCGGCCGCGTCGACCAGCGAGCCGGAGGCCGTGCCCACCGCGAGCCGCGTGACGTGGGCGGCGCGCTCGGCGGCGAGGGTCGCGCGCTCGCCGGCCCGCTCGTCCTCGTAGCGCAGGGCCGTCCATGAGACCAGCAGCGTCGCCGCGAACAGGAGCGCCGCCAGCACGACGGGCATGAGGCGCCGGTTGAGGGACATCGCTGGTCCATCGACACCCGGGATCGCCGAATCCACCACCCGGGCCCGCGGATGTCACCCTGCCCGGGCGGCCTCCGCACGGGCGAGCACGTCGTCGAGCATCGCGGGCGTGAGGCGCCCGGTGAACGTGTTCTGCTGGCTGGGGTGGTAGGAGCCGATCAGGGTGTAGGGGCCGACCGCCGCCTCGGCGCCGTGGCCGAACCGGGGCCAGGGCCGGGGTGGCTCCAGCGCGCGCAGCACGGCCTCCCAGCCCACGGCCCCCAGGGCGAGCAGCACGCGGGCGTCCGGGCACAGGCCGAGCTCGCGCACGAGGTAGGGGAGGCACCGGGCGCGCTCGTCCGGCGTGGGCTTGTTCGCGGGCGGCGCGCAGCGCACGGCGGCCGTGACGCGGCAGCCGCGCAGGCGCAGGCCGTCGCCGGGGCGGACCGACTCCGCCTGCGACGCCAGGCCGGCCCGGTGGAGGGCCGCGAAAAGGAAGTCGCCGCTGCGGTCCCCGGTGAACACCCGCCCGGTGCGGTTCGCCCCGTGGGCGGCGGGCGCCAGGCCCACCACGACGAGCCACGCGCCCGGGTCGCCGAACCCGGGCACCGGACGCGCCCAGTAGTCCTCGCCGGCGAAGGCGCGGCGCTTCACCCGGCCGACCTCCTCGCGCCACTCCACCAGCCGCGGGCAGGCCCGGCAGGCCGTGATCTGCGCCTCGAGGGCCGCCAGTCCCCCGCTCACGGCGCGCCGAGGTGGCCCGCCAGGAAGGCGACCGTCGCCGCCAGCACCTCCGGGTCGTGCTGGAGCGTGTTGTGGCCGCCACCCAGGGCGATGCGCAGGCCCATGGGCTGGGGCGTCATCCCGGCCAGGGCGAGGGTCGCAGCCCAGGGGACGCGGTCGTCGCCGGTCGCGTGCCAGTAGCCGCGCGCGACCCCGTCGGCGCGCGCCGCGTCCCGCTCGGGGGAGAGCGCCCGCGGCCACTCGGCCCCGACCCGGCGCGCGAGCCCCTCCGGGCGCGCCGGGCAGATGGCGACCACCGCCCCGACGCGGTCGTCCCGGGCGGCGGCGTGCAGGGCCAGCAGGCCGCCCATCGAGGAGCCGCGGAGCCCGAGGCGCGGGTGCCCGAGCCCGGCGAGCGCGCCCAGGCCCGCCGCCACGTCGTCGACGACCCCGCCGTCCAGGTCCCCGCCGCTCTCGCCGTGGCCGCGCAGGTCGAGGGCGAGGGCGGCCATCCCCGCATCGGCGACGCGCCCGGCGAAGTCGGCGTGGTTCTCCTTGCGGCTGCCCAGCCCGGGCACCACCAGCACGCCCGGCGCGCCGGGGGGCGCCGGCCAGTGGAGCGCGGCGAGGGGCGGGCCGCCGGGGGCCCGCACGGCGATGCGGCGGGGGGCCTTCAGGCGGCCAGGATACCCGGGGCCATCTGGTACCGTCCCGCGCGCCCATGACGCCGCTCGATCAGGTCCTGCCCCCCTCGGCAGCGGTCACGCCCGAGGGCCACCTGTCGATCGGTGGCTGCGACACGGTGGCGCTCGCCGAGGAGCACGGCACGCC
>JBFWPT010000027.1:0-49819 GCA_050249835.1 Thermoleophilia bacterium | reverse complement strand
TTCACTTGGCGGTGATGGAGCGACCATGAGCCGCAGCCCGGACGGCCCCGACATCCTCGGGGCCGCCGGTGCTTTCGGGGTGCATCTCGCGACAGGCGACTGTCGCGAGATCCCGGAGTCAGTTCAGACTAGGCGGTTCGGCTCGGGGGGCGGGCCGGGAAGCGTGGGGGGCTGACGCGGGCCGGGGCCCGGGTTGCCGCCGGGGCCTGCGCCGGCGCCGGGTCCGCCGAGCCAGCGGCCCTCCCGGAACCACCGCTGCATCGTCCGCACCGACGGCGCCCGGGCCTCCCCCCGGGCGGCCCTCTGGCGGAGGCGGTTGATCACGGTCGCGGGCCGCTCCCCCGATGCCCACGCCGCCTCCGCCTCCTGGCGGAGCTCCGGCCAGGCATACGACCCCGGCCGCTCCCGCTCCGCCGGCGGCCCGGTGAGGCGCCGCTGATGGATGTCCAGGGCCCGTGACCGGGCCCGGGTGAAGCAGCCCGTCCCCCGCCACACATGCATCAAGCTGACGACCAGATCCCGGCCGACGCGGGACGTCATGAACTCGGCGGAGCGGTGGGCCTCACACAGCCAGACCCGGACCCCACAGGGAAGGTGCACCTCCGCCCGCTTGCCCCGCCCCTTGCCGACGCAGATCGCACAGGGCGGGAGGGATCCGAGGTTCTCCCCCTTGTAGAGGCTGCGTGCCATCCCCGAGAGCGTGGCCCGCTTGGGCCTCGCGGCGCGACACCGGGTGGTGACGGGGATGCGCCCCACGTGTGCCGGGGGATGTCGCGATCGGGGCGACTGGCACCACCCAAGTGGAACATGCCGACACCGGGACTGGCGCGCCCGCTGCCGCTGCCCGTCGGCCGTCGGTTCCACTCCTGGACCGGCGGATCAGCTGGTCGGGGCTCCGGGGGCGGGGCATGATGCCGCGGTGTCCGGAGCGCTTCTCCCTCCCGTCGCCGTCGCGTCTCTCGCGATGCTGCTCGTCGGGGGGCTCGGGCTCTTGATCGGGGGGCTCGACGATGGCGCCGCCGTGACCGTGATGGCGGTCGTCGTGCTCCTTGTGGCCGCGGGGCTCGGCGCCTGGCACCTGTCCGTCGCCCTGGACGGCGGAGGGGCGGTCCCGGCGGCCGCCGTGCCGCACCGGACGGTGGCCTGGATCGCGCTGGCGGCCGCCGTCGGGGCGGCGGTGCTGATGCCGGTCCTCTTCGCGACGGAGGGGATCCCCGGGTGGGTGGCCGTCGTCGCGGCGGGTGACGGGCTGCTCGCGCTCCCGGCATCACTCGCGGCGCTCCGCGGGGCCCGCCGGGCGGGTGACGGGGCCGGTGCGCGTCTGGCGGCCTTCGCCGTGGGGGCGGCCGTCGTGGTGGTCGCGCTGCTCGCGGCGATGGCCGTCGCCGCGATCGGCATCGCGTCCAGCTTCTCCTGAGGCGTCGCCCACCCCCTCCGCCATGGCCCGGCGGAGGGGGTGGGTGGGGCCGTCCTGCTAGGCCTTGCTGCCCGCCGCGATCTTCCGGAGGTCCAGCGCCTTGTCGAGGATCTCCTCGTCGACGCCGTGCTCGCGGGCCGTCTCGCGCAGGCCCTTGCCGCTCGCCGTGGCCGCCTTCACGATCGCCGCGCCCTTGTCGTACCCGATGTGCGGGTTGAGGGCGGTCGCGACCTGGAGGTTGCTGTCGGCGAGCTCCGCCAGCCGCGGCAGGTTGGGCTCGATGCCCGCGATGCACTTGTCCGCGAACAGGTGGGACGTCGTCGTGAGCAGGTGGATCGAGCCGAGCAGGTTGCGCGCGAGGAGCGGGATGCGCACGTTGAGCTCGAAGTTCCCCTGCATGCCGCCGATCGTGATGGCGGTGTCGTTGCCGATCACCTGGGCGGCCACCTGGAGGACCACCTCGGGGATCACCGGGTTGACCTTGCCCGGCATGATCGACGAGCCCTTCTGCAGCTCGGGCAGGAAGATCTCCGCGAGGCCGGCGCGCGGGCCGGAGCCGAGGATCGCGATGTCGTTGGCGATCTTGGTCAGGGAGACGGCGACCACCTTGAGGGCCCCGGACACCTCGACGAGGCCGTCGCGGGCGCCCTGGGCCTCGAAGCCGTCGGCCGGGGCCGCGATCGGCAGCCCGGTCTCCTCCACCAGCACGGCGCGGACGCGGCTGGCGAACTCGGCGTGGGTGTTGAGGCCGGTGCCGGCGGCGGTGCCACCGAGCGGGAGCTGGCCGAGGCGCTTCGTCGCGTCGGCGACCCGGTCGCGGCCCTGGCGGATCTGGGCGGCGTAGCCGGCGAACTCCTGGCCCAGGGTGACGGGCACCGCGTCCATCAGGTGGGTGCGGCCCGTCTTGACGATGTCGTCCCACGCCTCGGCCTTCGCGGCGAGGGCGTCGCCCAGGTGATCGAGGGCGGGCAGGAGGCGGTTGACCACCTCGTCCAGGGCGGCCGCGTGGACGGCCGACGGGAAGACGTCGTTCGACGACTGGCCGTAGTTGACGTGGTCGTTCGCGTGCGCGCCGTCGCCGGCGAGGTTGGCGATGACCTCGTTGGCGTTCATGTTCGAGGAGGTGCCCGACCCGGTCTGGAAGACGTCGACCGGGAACTGGTCGTCGTGCTTGCCGGAGGCGACCTCGTCGGCGGCCGTCGCGATCCGCCCGGCGACCTCCGCGTCGAGGAGGCCCAGCTCCCCGTTGACGCGCGCGGCGGCGCCCTTGATGCGGCCGAGCCAGTGGATGACCGGGAGCGGCACCCGCTCGCCGGACACCGGGAAGTTCTCCACGGCCTTGGTCGTCTCTCCGCCCCAGAGCTGCGCCACCTGCTACCCCCTCGATCGGTTTCGGTCCGACCGCCGATCCTACAGCGGCGGTGCCGTCCCCAGGTCACCGAGGGCGCGGAGGATCTCCATCGCCGCCAGGGTCCCCTGCTCCAGGTGGTCGAAGCGCAGGTGCTCGTCGACCGCGTGGATGGCGTCATCGGGGAGCCCGAACCCGGTGAGGACCGTCGGCATCCCGCGGGCCGCCAGCACCGCCACCACGGGCAGGGTCCCGCCCACGCGCACCGGGTCCGGGGCCCGCCCCACCACCCGCTCCAGGGCCCCGGCGGCGGCCTGCAGCACCGGGTGCGCCGGATCCAGCGCCGCGGGCAGGGCGACGTCGAGGCGCTCCACCACCACCTCGGCCCCCTCGGGCGCGGCGGCCTCCAGCAGGCCGTCGAGCACCGCGGCGACGGCCTCCGCGTCCTGCCCGGGGGCGATGCGCAGCGACACCGTCGCCGACGCCTCGGCGGGGATGTTCGACTTGACCTTGTCCGGCTCCCCGCACGCGAGGCCGTGGACGTCGACCGACGGCGAGGCGAGCGTCCGGACGTAGAAACCCGCGCCCGCCCCCGCGTCGGCGGGCCGCAGCCCGGCCACCGCGAGCGCCTCGTCGCCGGGCGGCAGGCCCTCCCAGACGGCGACCTCCGACTCGCCGGCCGGCGCGACCCCGGCGTAGAGCGCGTCGGGCAGGCGGCCGTCGCGGGGGGTGACCGCGGCGAGCACCTGCATCAGGACGTGCGCCGCGTTCATCGCGGCGCCGCCGTAGAGACCGCTGTGCGCGTCGCCGCCCGCGACCCGCACCCGGACGCGCCGGTGGGCGATGCCGCGGGTGCCGGTGCAGATCGCCGGGCGGCCGGGGGCGACCATCGGGCTGTCGAAGATGATCGCCGCGAGGGCCGGCCCCGGGTCGGCGGTCAGGTGGTCGAGGGCGGTGTGGCCGCCGCTCTCCTCCTCCCCCTCCACGACGAACGCGGCCCGCACCGGAAGGTCCCCCGCGGCGGCGAGCCGCTGCACGGCGGCGACGAGCATCCACAGGTTGCCCTTGTCGTCGCTGGCCCCGCGGCAGAACAGGTCGCCGTCGCGCACCGTCGGCTCGAACGGGGGGCTCGTCCACTCCTCCTCCGGCCCCGGCGGCTGGACGTCGTAGTGACCGTAGAGGATCACCCGGGGGGCGTCCGGGTCCCCCGACGAGGCCGGGACCTCTCCCAGCACCAGCGGGTGTCCCGCGCCGGTGCGGACCTCCGCCGTGCCCCCGGCGCGCCGGATCTCGTCGGCCACCATCCCCGCGGCGGTCGCCATGTCGTCGGCGTGCGCGGGGTCGGCGCTGATGGAGGGCACGCGCAGCAGCGCGTAGAGACGGTCCAGCTCGTCGTCGGTCATGCGCCCGAGTCTACGGCCGGGCCGGGCGGGGAACGGGAAGCGCCATTTTTGCAGGCGTGTCGTCGCCAAGACTCACTTGGGTCATGACCTGCGCCCCAAGCGGGACATGAGTCGCCGCGCCGGTCAGGCGTGGAAGGCCGCCAGGCGGGCGGCCTCGTCCTCCACGGCCAGGCGGTCCGCGCGGGGCAGGCGGCGCCAGGGGTCCAGGGTGATCCGGCCGTCCTCGTGGCGCCAGGTGCCGGCGGCGGTGCCGTCGACCAGGAAGACCGGCAGGGACTGGGGCATCCGGGTGGAGAAGATGCGGGGGCGGTCCTCCTCGCGGAGGATCCCGGCGTGGCGGCAGTGGACGAGCAGGGCGGCGTCCCAGGTGGGCAGGAAGCGCGGCGGGGCCGGGGTGTCCGGGTCGGGGAGCGGCGCCCGGGGCAGGTCGAGCAGGTCGCGGCCGGACTCGTCGCGGAGGTGGCGGAGGTCCATGGCGTCGAGGGCGGCGGCCGCCTCGCCGATGGTGACGCCCGCCCAGTCGGCCACCTCGGCCGGGGTGGCCGGGCCGAAGGCGGCGAGGCGGCGGCGGGCGACCTCGGCGATGGCGGCCGCGCGTGTCAGGCCCTCGGGCGGCGGCCCGGCCCAGGAGACGGCGTCCCCCCACAGGTCGGCGCGCCGCCGCTCCCAGGTGCCCGACGGTGGCACCCGCACGAGGGGGAGCCAGAACCCCACCCCGGCGGCGCGGTCGCGGCCGAGCAGGTCCTCCGCCTCGCGCCGCGCCACGGGGCCCTCCGCGAGCCGGGCCGCCAGGAGCGCGGCGGCCTCGCGCATCGCCGCGTCGTCGACGCCACGACGGGTGCGCAGCCACAGCCCCCGCATCCGCTCGCCCCCCGCGAGCGCGAAGGGCCACAGGTCGGCCGCGGCGACGACGTGGATCGTCCCCCGCAGGAGGGTCGCCTGCACGAGGCTGCGCCGCTCCAGGGCCCGGGTGACGGCCTCCCGCTCGACCCCCTCCACCCGGCTCCACAGGCCGACGTAGATCGAGGGAGCGTACTGGGCCTGGATCCCCCCGACCCGGGCGGCGGCCCGCGGGAGCGGCCCCGGCAGCCGCCGCAGGAGCCCCTGCCGCGCCAGGACGGCGCGGTTGAGGGCGCGGGGGCCGAGGGTCCGGGGGGCCACGCCCGCCCTAGCCGGTGCCCGACAGCTCCCGCGCCCGGTCCAGCAGGCGCTCGAAGCGGGCCAGCTCCCGGGCCGCCTCCTCGTACCGCCCGGCCGCCCAGGCCGCCCGGTAGGCGTCGTAGGCCTCCGCGGCCTGTCGCACCACCTCGCGGACGTCGTCCGGGATCGGCTGCTCGCCCCCGCCGCCACCACCCCCGCCACCTCCGCCCCCGGCGCCCTGGGCCGACAGCGCCCGCGCGAGCGCCTCGGCGAAGCCCGCGCCGGAGTAGATCTGCCCGTCCCCGAGCGAGACGACGACCTGCCAGAGCGTGGGCAGGCTGTCGGCGGAGGTGTCGAGGTAGAGCGGCTGCACATAGAGCAGGCCCTCGCCGATGGGGACCACGATCGTGTTGCCGCGCAGCACCTGGTCGCGGCGCAGGCCGATCTGCGCCGACAGGTCCGCGTCGCGGGCCACGCTCGCCACGAAGGTGTCGACCGAGTCCAGGGCGTCCTCGGTCACGTCGAACCGCAGCAGGCGCAGCAGGCCGAACCGCTCCGGATCGCTCTCCGCCGTGAGCCAGGCCGAGAAGGCGATGCCGCGGCCCTCCGTCGCCGGCTTGAAGTACCGCAGGAGCAGGAAGCGCTCCTCCGACTCGCCGGGGAGCACCGCGTAGGAGTACCGCGCCGGCGACACGATCCGGCGCCCCTCGGTCCCCCGCCCGGTCGTCTCCACCGTCGGCGCCCAGGCGTCGTCGTTGGCGAAGAAGCGGTCGACGTCCGTCACGTGGAACCGCTGGAGCGCGGCCGCCTGGAAGTCGAACTGGTCCTCGCCGTACCGCAGGTGCGCCGCCAGCCCGGCCGGTAGCTCGGCCTTGTCCGTGAACAGCTCCGGGTACACGTTCCGCCAGGTGGCGATGACCGGGTCCTCGTCGTCCATCACGTAGAGGGTCGTCTCGCCCGAGTACGCGTCCATCACGGCGGTCACGGCGTGGCGCTGGTACCCCGCGCCGCCGAAGTGCGCCGCGTACGGGTAGCGCGCCGTGCGGGTGTAGGCGTTCTGCATCACGTAGAGCCGCCCGTCCTCGGCGACGAAGTACGGGTCGTCGTCGATCGTGAGGAACGGGGCGAGGCGCTCGAGGCGGCTCGTCAGGTCGCGGTGGATCAGGAGCTGCGCGTTCTCGGTGTCGACGCGGGACAGCGCGTTCCAGAGCTGCCGGCCGCCCCCGACGTACGGCAGCCCGCCGAGCTCCAGGGTGAGGGCGAGGCGGTTGCTCTCCACGTCGATGCCCGCGCCCTCCCACCGGGGCGCGGCCTCGTCCGTGAACCCGTCGGGCTGGTCCGTGTTGACGATCGCGTAGGGCATCTCGCGCTGGGCCCCGTGGTAGATCTCGGGCCGCGTCAGCTCCGGGGTGAGGCCGCGCACGGGGAGCCCGCCGACGACGAACGACGGCCGCCCCGACGGATCGATCCGGTTGACGGGCGCCATCGCGACGCCCTTGCCGTGCGTGAACGAGAAGTGGCGCCGCTGGAAGTCCGAGATGGCCGCGTAGTCGACCTCCCGCCCGAAGACGAACATGGTCTGCGGCTCGCCGTCCCGGATGTAGCGGTCGAGGTCCGCGTCCTGACAGGTGTAGTAGCGGTTGACGGCCTGCAGGCGCCGGCATGCGGCGAGGCCGGCCTCGAGATCCAGGAACCGGAGGGAGCCCACCGAGGCCGGTGCCGCCTCGATCGCCTCCCGCGTCACCCCGCCGCGCCGGTACGCGGCCCGTGAGGTCTCGATGTCGTCGATGCCGGCCGCCACCCGGGTGGAGTTCAGGGTGGCCTCGATGTTCTCCCGCTCCACCTGGAGGGTGGAGCCGCGCAGGCCCACCGCGTCGTAGAGGGAGGTCCCGATCGGCGCGAGCACGAGGAGCATGAGGGACAGCACGCCCGCGGCGGCCCCGAGCGCCCAGGCCGGGGCCCGGAACGGCGCCTCGTCCCCGCGGAGGGCCATGGCCGCCTGCTGGTTCACGGCCCGGGTGAGGGCTCCGGACGGGCGGGCGGCCAGCGCCAGCGGGATGAGCGGCACCGCCAGGATGAGCCACCACGGCGTCGCGAACACCACCAGGGCGAGCACGATGAGCCCGAGGAACCCGATCACGGCGCGCGCGAGCGTCATCGTGCGGGACGCGGCCAGGCGGCGCCGCACGACCGGGATCGCCAGCGAGGCGACGCCGAGGCCCAGCGCCGCGATCACCCCGGCGACGACCGTCGCGGTCGGGATGCCGACGTCGCGCGTCGCCCGTCCCGCGCCCGCGATCAGCTCGCCGCCCGAGTGGACCGCGTCGTAGCGGCGGAACCACACGAGGACCGCGACGGCGATCAGGGCGAGGCCGCCGTAGGCGGCGGCGAGCGTCCCGGCGCGCTGGGCGAGGCGCTGCGACACCCCAAGGGGGCTCTCGACGGCGAGCGCGAACACGACCACGCCGCCGATGCCGAGCAGCGCGACCACCAGGCTCCCGAGCGCCAGCCCGGCCAGGGCCGACACGACGGGCGCGGTGAAGACGAAGAACGAGGCGTCGCGGCCGAAGACGGGGTCCTCGACCCCGAACGGCACCGCCTCCCCGGCGGCGAGCAGGGCGTCCCTCTGCGCCACGAGGCCCGGCACGAGCACGAGGGCGGCGACGAGGAACACGGCCCCGCCCGCGATCCAGCCGATGCGGCGCACGGGGAGCAGCCCCACGCGCCGCCCGATCACCAGGCCGATCGGCAGGGCCAGGGCCAGGGCCCCCAGCAGGCCGGAGACGGCCAGGAGGATCGTCGAGCGCAGCAGGGTGGAGTACGCGCCGCCCATCCCCAGGGCGTCGAAGAACGCCCCCGTGACCGTGATGTGCGCCCAGATGCGCAGCACGATGTACGCGACGAGCAGGGCGAGCACCACGACGACCGCCGTGGGCACGATCCAGGCGGCCCGCGGACGCCGCCGCGGGCCGGGGCGTCGGGGGAAGGGGCGGACGTCGGCCACGGCGGAATGGACTCCTCTCCTGGAGCCGTGCGGCCCCGCCCGCAGACTAGCCGAGCGGCGGGCCGCGACCCTGCGGGCCGGTCGTCCCTGTCAGCCCGCCGCGATCATCACGACCCCGGCAAGGGCGAGTGCCGCCCCGAGGGCCTGGAGGCGGCTGAGGCGCTCCCCCAGCAGCGCCCCCGCCAGGGCGATCGTCACCACCGGGTACAACGACCCGAGCACCGCGACGACGCTCACCAGCCCGTGCCCGGTCCCGAGGGCGAAGAGCAGGTTGGCCGAAGCGTCGAGGACGCCCGAGACGACCACCATCACGAGGGTCGCGCCGTGCAGGGCCGCCGGGCCGGCGGCGCCGACCACCAGGACCGCGGCGATAACGGCGAGGGGCGCCGACCCGGCGCGCGCGGAGGCGAGGGCCCAGAGCGCGCTGCCGTCGGACGCCACCTCCCCGAGCAGCGCGAAGAACGCCCCGAAGCCGAGCGCCGCGATCAGCGCCAGGCCGGCGCCGGCCCGCGACGCCGGCCCTGGGGCGCGGGCGGCGAGGCTCGCCCCCGCGAGGGCGACCACCATGCCCGTCAGCGCGAGCCCGCCCGGCGACAGGCCCCGCGCCAGGTCGGCGACCAGCGGCACGAGCGCGCCGAGGGCGCTGATCGGGGCGATGATGCTGATGCTCCCGATCGCCATGCCACGGTAGAAGGCGACCAGGCCGACGAGGCCGCAGAGGCCCGCCAGCGCGCCCAGGGCGAGGTCGCCCGCGGGCGGGACGTCCGGGCGCAGGATCGCCAGCAGGATGCCCGCGAGCACCAGGCCGGTCGCCTGCGAGAGAGCGACCACCGCGAGCACCGGGGCGCGCCGGCTGGCGACGCCGCCCAGGAAGTCGGCCACGCCCCACGAGGCGCTCGACACCAGGCCGAGGAGGATCGCGAGCACGCGCGGGGGTGCTCAGCCGCGGCCGTGCGGCTGCGTCAGGTCGAGCTCGGGTCCCTTGGGGACGATGCCGGTCGGGTTGATGCGGCCGTGCGTCAGGAAGTAGTGGCGCTTGATGTGGTCCATGTCGACCGTCGCCGCCACGCCCGGCCACTGGTACAGCTCGCGCAGGTAGGGCCAGAGGTGCGCGTGGTCGGCGATGCGCCGCAGGTTGCACTTGAAGTGGAAGACGTACACGGGGTCGAAGCGGACCAGCGTGGTGAACAGGCGCCAGTCGGCCTCGGTGATGCGGTCGCCGGCCAGGTAGCGCCGCTCCCCGAGCCGCCGGTCCAGGTCGGCGAGCGTGGCGAAGAGGGCGTCGAAGGCCTCCTCGTAGGCCTCCTGGGTGGTCGCGAAGCCCGCGCGGTAGACGCCGTTGTTGACCGTCCGGTAGACGACCGCGTTGACCGCCTCGATCTCCTCCCGCAGGTCCTCCGGATAGAGGTCGACCGATGCGTCGCCCCACTCGTCCCACTCGCTGTTGAGCATCCGGATGACGTCGGCGGACTCGTTGTTGACGATCCGGCCGGTCTCGCGGTCCCAGAGCACCGGCACGGTGACGCGCCCGCGCCAGTCCGGGTCGGACGCCGTGTAGGCCTCGGAGAGGAACTCGAAGCCGTTGACCGGGTCGGGGCCGTGGCCGCGCCCGGGCCGGAACGCCCAGCCGCGCTCGTCCCGCACCGGGTCGACGACGGACATCGAGATGACGTTCTCGAGGCCCTTGAGCCGGCGCACGATGATCGAGCGGTGGGCCCAGGGGCAGGCCAGGGAGACGTAGAGGTGGTACCGGCCCGGCTCGGCCCGGAAGCCCGAGGAGCCGTCGGCCGTGACCCGGTCCCGGAACCGGCTCGTCTGGCGGACGAACCGGCCCCCGTCGTCGGTCTCCGCGCCGAACTGGGCCTTGGCGCGCGCGCCGGCGGTCACGAGGCCAGCGCGGGGGCGGACAGCAGGACCGGGCGCAGGAACTCCCCGGTGTGGGAGGCAGGCGTGGCCGCGACCTCCTCGGGGGTGCCCGAGGCGATCAGGGCGCCGCCCCCGGAGCCGCCCTCCGGCCCCAGGTCGACCACGTGGTCGGCGCACTTGATGACGTCGAGGTTGTGCTCGATGACGACGACCGTGTTGCCCTGGTCGACGAGGCGCTGGAGCACCTCGAGCAGCTTCTCGATGTCGGCGAAGTGCAGGCCGGTGGTGGGCTCGTCGAGGACGTAGAGGGTGCGGCCGGTCGCGACCTTCGACAGCTCGGTCGCCAGCTTGACGCGCTGGGCCTCGCCGCCGGAGAGGGTCGTGGCCGGCTGGCCGAGCCGCACGTAATCCAGGCCGACGTCGTGGAGCGTCTGCAGCCGGCGGTGGATCGTCGGCACCGCGGCGAACGCCTCGACGGCGTCCTCCACGCTCAGCTCCAGCACCTCGTGGATCGTCCGGCCCCCGTAGCGGACCGCGAGCGTCTCGCGGTTGTACCGCTTGCCCCCGCAGACCTCGCACGGGACGTAGACGTCCGGCAGGAAGTGCATCTCGATGGTGATCGTGCCGTCGCCCTTGCACGCCTCGCAGCGGCCGCCCTTGACGTTGAACGAGAACCGGCCGGGGCCGTACCCGCGCGACCGCGCCTCGGCCGTCATGGAGAAGAGCTTGCGGATGTGGTCGAAGAGGCCGGTGTAGGTGGCCGGGTTGCTGCGCGGGGTGCGCCCGATGGGCGACTGGTCGATGTCGATGACCTTGTCGAACTGGTCGAGGCCCTCGATCGTGTCGTGGGCCCCCGGGCGTCGCGGCCGGCGGCCGAGGCGGCCGGCCAGGCTCGTGAGCAGCACGTCGTTCACCAGGGTGCTCTTGCCCGATCCGGACACGCCCGTCACGCAGGTGAGCGCGCCGACCGGGAAGCCCACGTCGATGCCGCGCAGGTTGTTCTCCCGCGCCCCGCGCACCGTGAGCCAGCCCTTCGCCTCGCGGCGCGCCGCCGGGACCGGCACCCCGCGGCGGCCGGACAGGAACGCCCCCGTCACCGAGGACGGCTCCGCCTCCAGGTCGGCGACCGACCCCTGGGCCACGACCCGCCCGCCGTGCTGGCCGGCGCCCGGGCCCATGTCGATGACGTGCCCGGCGCTGCGGATCATGTCCTCGTCGTGCTCGACCACCAGCACCGAGTTGCCCTGGTCGCGCAGTCGCTCCAGGGTGGTGATGAGCTTGCGGTTGTCGCGCTGGTGCAGGCCGATGGACGGCTCGTCCAGGATGTAGAGCACGCCGACGAGGCCCGAGCCGATCTGGGTGGCGAGCCGGATGCGCTGCGCCTCACCGCCCGACAGCGTCCCGGCCGCGCGGGCGAGGTCCAGATAGCCGACGCCGACGTCGTCGAGGAAGCGCAGCCGCTCGACGATCTCCTGGATGATCCGCGCCCCGATGAACGCCTGCGTGGCCCCGAGCTCCAGCCCCTCGAAGAACGCCAGGGAGTCGGACACCGACAGCAGGGTGACCTCGTGGATGTTGCGGCCCGCGACGAGGACGGCGAGCGCCTCCGGCTTGAGGCGGGCCCCGCCGCACGCCGGGCAGGGGCGCAGCGACATGAACTGCTCGACCGAGTCGCGCACCGCCTGCGACATGGAGGTGGTGTGCTGCCGCCGCAGCTGCGGGACGACGCCCTCGAACCAGCCCCAGCTCCCACCCTTGCGGCGCGCGCCGAGGAACACCCGCTCCCGCCGCCGCGGGCCGTCCAGGATGAGCGCCCGGTGCTTCTCGGGCAGCTTCCGCCACGGCTTGTCCAGGTCGATGCCGTGCTCCTCGGACACCGCCGCGAGCATGAGGTCGTAGTAGTCGGTGGTGCGGTCCGTCCACGGCAGCACGGCCCCCGCCGCCAGGGTGCGCTCCGGGTCGATGACGAGCTCCGGGTCGACCTCCTGGCGGAAGCCGAGGCCGGTGCAGGTGGGGCACGCGCCGTGGGGGGAGTTGAAGGAGAAGGTGCGCGGCGCGAGCTCGGGCAGGGAGGCCCCGTGCTCCGGGCAGGCGAAGCGCTCGGAGTAGGTCCAGCTCTGCGGCTCCGCGTCGTCGCGGCGGACCTCCTCGATGCGCACGAGCCCGTCGGCCAGGCCGGTCGCCGTCTCCAGCGAGTCGGTGAGGCGGCGGCGCAGGTCGTCGCGCATCACGAGCCGGTCGACGACCACCTCGATGGTGTGGTTGTACTTCTTGTCGAGGGCCGGGACCTCGTCCATGGTGTGGACGGCGCCGTCCACCATGACGCGCGAGAAGCCCTCGGCGCGGATGCTCTCCAGCACGTCCCGGTGCTCGCCCTTGCGGCCCCGGACGAGCGGCGCGAGGACCATGAACCGGGTCCCCTCGGGCAGCGCCAGCACGTGGTCGGCGATCTGCTCGACGGTCTGCCCGGTGATCGGGCGGCCGCAGATGGGGCAGTGCGGCTCGCCGACCCGGGCGAACAGCAACCGCAGGTAGTCGTAGATCTCGGTGACGGTCGCCACCGTCGACCGCGGGTTGCGGCTGGTGGTCTTCTGGTCGATCGAGATCGCGGGCGACAGGCCCTCGATGTGGTCGACGTCCGGCTTGTCCATCTGGCCGAGGAACTGGCGCGCGTAGGCCGACAGGCTCTCGACGTAGCGGCGCTGCCCCTCGGCGTAGAGGGTGTCGAACGCGAGGCTCGACTTGCCGCTCCCCGACAGGCCCGTGACCACGACGAGCTCGTCCCGCGGGATGTCCACGGAGACGTCGCGCAGGTTGTGCTCCCGGGCGCCGACCACGCGGATGGCGTCGGAGGGCGTGCGGCGGCTCGCGGGCATCCGGTCAGTGTAGTGCCGCGCCCGGCGGCCCCGCCTCCTGGCCCGCGGGCCGACAGCGGGGCGGAACCCACCCCCCTCGCCTTGGCCCCCGGTACATACGACCCCCGCTGCGCTCGGCCTACCGTGGGTCGCGGTGCTATCACCCTCGAACCGGGTTCGGCGTCCCCGGCGTTACAGCCCGGTGGTCCCGGCGCCGATGGGGCGTCACGCAGAGCCTGTCGACGGCACGCCCCACCCGGTCCTCCGCCGACGCCGACAACAAGGACCCCCGCCGGTGCTCCGATCGTCCCCGGGCCCGCACGGCCCGCTCCCCGCCCTCCGTCGCGCGCTGCTGCTCACGGCGCTCGCCGTCGCCGCCCTGCTGGGCGCCGCCGGCACCGCCCTCGGCGCCGACCCCGTCCAGGTGCCCGCCACCGTCCTGGAGCCCCTCGGGGCCACGGACGGCGCGGCCGTCGTCCCCTACGAGCAGCTCGTGGGCGCGGCGGACGCGAGGAACCTGAACGCGGCGGTGGTGGACACGTCGAGCTACTGGGTCGCGGCGATCGACCGCGAGGGGCGGATCATCGCCTCCGAGATCCCCCGGCCGCAGGCCGGCCGCGACTTCGCGGAGTCCGCGGACGCCCCGGCGGGCGACGCCGACGCGCTCCCCGGCGCCTTCGACCTGGCGACCCAGCTCCGCGAGGACGGCGTCGCCGTGCTCAGCCCGGCGCAGGTCACCGCCGAGGGCGGGTCCGGCATGAGCGGCATCATGCGCTTCCTGCTCATCCCGCTCGGCGTCGGCATCCTCGCCGCCGTCCTCATCGGCGGGATGATGATGATCCGCCGCCACAACGGCGGCGGCCGCGGCGCGGGTGGCCGGGGCGGCGCGGCCGGGCACGGGAAGATCCGCAAGAACGCCCAGGTGGAGGCCCCCAAGGTCCGCTTCGGCGACGTCGCCGGCTGCGACGAGGCCGTCGAGGAGCTGAACGAGGTCGTGACGTTCCTGAAGGACCCGCAGCGCTTCCGGCGCGTCGGCGCCCGGATGCCGCGCGGCGTGATCCTCCACGGCCCCCCGGGGACCGGTAAGACCCTGCTCGCGAAGGCCGTCGCCGGCGAGGCCGGCGTGCCCTTCTTCGCCCTCTCCGGCTCCGACTTCGTGGACACCTTCGTCGGTGTCGGCGCCTCCCGGGTGCGGGACCTGTTCGCGACCGCCCGCAAGGACCCGAAGGGCGCGATCATCTTCTTCGACGAGATCGACGCCATCGGCCGCGCCCGCGGCCAGGGCAACTCGGGCGCCGACTCCGAGCGCGAGGGCACCCTCAACCAGCTCCTGGTGGAGCTCGACGGATTCGGCGAGCGCGACAAGATCGTCGTCATCGCGGCGACCAACCGGCTCGACATGCTCGACGCCGCCCTGCTGCGCCCCGGCCGGTTCGACCGCCGCGTGCAGGTGGGCCTCCCCGCCGAGACCGGCCGCCTGGCGATCCTGCGGCTCCACTCCAAGGACATGCCCATCGCCGAGCCGTCCTCCCTGGAGGCGCTCGCCCGGGTGACCGCGGGCTTCGCCGGCGCCGACCTGGCGAACATGGTCAACGAGGCCGCCATCATGGCCGCCCGCGCCGGCCGCGAGACCATCCTCACCATCGACCTGGACGAGGGCATGCTCCGCGCCGTCGCCGGCCCCCAGCGCGCCGACCGCCGCCTCGGCGAGGGCGAGCTGGAGGTCATCGCCTGGCACGAGGCCGGCCACGCCCTGGCCGCCGAGCTCTGCCCCACCCACCAGAAGGCCCAGAAGGTCACGATCCTCGCCCGCGGCGACGCCGGCGGCCTGGCCCTCTACGGCAACCAGGACCGCGCGCTCACCTCGCAGCAGCAGCTGCACGAGCGGATGGTCGTGGCGATGGCCGGCCGCGCCGCCGAGCAGATCCGCTTCGGCCACATCTCCTCGGGCGCCGCGAACGACCTGGAGCAGGTGAACCGGATGGCCCGCGAAGCCGTCGAGCGGCTCGGCTTCTCGCCGCGCGTCGGCCAGATCGTGTCGGCCGCCGGCCCGCACCAGCTCCCGCTCTCCGGCGACACGCGCCGAGCGATCGACGAGGAGATCGGCCGTATGGTCGACGCCGCCTACGCCGACGCCGTCGCCCTGCTGGAGGACCACCGCGACGAGCTCGACGGCCTCGGCGCCGCGCTCATGGAGCGCGAGCAGGTCGACCGTGCGGAGCTCGAGGACATCCTCTCGGCGATCCGCGGCGGCGGGCGTCGCCTGCCCACCCGGGCGGACGTGCTCCCCACCCACCGTGAGCCCGTCGTCGTGGTCCCGGCGGAGGTCCCGGCCCCCGTGCCGGTGGCCGCGACGTCCGAGCCGGAGCCCTCCGCCCCCTCCCCCGCCCGCCGGCGTATCCCGGCGGCGATCGGGTCGCTCCCCCGCGGCCGCCGCGTGCGGTCCGGGATCGAGGCGGCCGCCGCGACGGTCTACACGGTCACCCTCCCGCGGGTGGGCGTGTTCCGGCGCCGGCGCAAGCGGGCGCGGCTGGCATAGGGACCGCGGCGGCCGGATCCGGCCGCTCCAGGAGCACGCCGGCCAGCACGAGCAGGCCGGCGAGCTCCAGGCCCTCCTCGGCCGCCTGCAGGACGGAGGCGACGGGACCCCCGCCGGGCACGAGCGCCCCGCCCAGGGCCTCCAGGCCGATCGCACCGCCCAGGTAGAGGGCGGCGGCCCGGAGCATCCCCGTGCGCGTCGGCCCGTCGAGGCCGGCCAGGAAGCCCCGCAGGGCCCAGGCGAGGGCGGCCACCGCGAGGCCGTAGGGGACGATCCAGGCGTGGTGCAGCGGGCCGGCGTCCCCGAGGACGGACTGCGCCGGGCCGATGAGGCGCTCGTGCCCCTCCAGCCCCTCGTCGGCGGCCAGCAGGACGAAGAGGGCGGCGAGGGCCCACCACCCGGCGCGGGCCATGAGGGCCGCGCAGGCGAGGAGCAGGAGCACGGCGAGCAGGGCAGGGGCGTTGCGCTCGCCGTTGAGGTCGACGTGGTGGCGAAGCATGTCGACGGCGCCCGTGCCGCGGCCTATCCCCGCAGCGCCCGCGACGAGCTCGACGCCGACGTGGGCGCCGACCAGCGCCGCGGCGGCGAGGGCTGCCGCCTGCAGGGCGGCCCGGGCTGTCATCGGGCGAGCCTAGGCCCGTCGGATGAGAGGCCGATGAGGCGGACGTGAGGCCGCTCTCATCGACCACCGGGACCGCCTAGTTCACGAGGACGTTCCGGCCGGCGCCGCCGGCGAGGCGGTCGCGACCCGCGCCGCCGACCAGCCGGTCGGGGCCGGGCCCGCCGAGCAGGGCGTCGCGCCCTGCTCCGCCGCGCAGCACGTCGCGGCCCGCGCCACCGAGGAGGCGGTCCGCGCCGGCGCCGCCGTCGAGGACGTCCGCCCCGGCGCCGCCGCAGATGACGTCCGCGCCGCCGAGCCCCGTGATCACGTCGGCCCCGCCGAGCCCGGCGATGACGTCCGCGCGGCGCGTGCCGCGCAGGCGGTCGGCCCCGTTGGTGCCCACGATCGTCGCCCGCCGGCCGTCGCACGTCGCCCGGGTGCCCGCCGGGCCGCCCGCGCCGCCGGGACCCCCGCCCGGGGCCGCGGCCGCGACGATGAGGCGCGCCGTCGCGGATCGGGACTGGCCGGCCACCGACGCGGTGAGCGTGACGGTGTGCTCGCCGGGAGCCGCCGAGGCCGGCACCGCGACCGACACGATCACCGTGTTCGTGCTGTCCGTCGCGGGGGCGAACGTGACGGCGTTGGGCACGGCCTGGGTGCCCGGGAGGCTGGTGGCGGCCGAGAGGCTGAAGTTGGCCTCCGGCGCCCCGACGCCGGCGTAGGTGGCGGTCACGGGGACGAGCGCGGTGGTCCCGGGCGCGGCGGTGACCGGCCCTCCGGCCGTCAGCGCGAGGTCGCGGTTGGCGTTGGTGCTGGTGGAGAAGGAGTGGTCCATGCAGACGGTGTTGTCGGCGTATCCGGCGAGGTCGTCGCCGCACATGACCGGCCGCGAGGGCGGCCCGACCCGTGCGCCGGCGATGAACACGAAGTTGCTGCTCCGCGGGCGCGGCGAGCCGTCGGGCGGCGCGGGGCGGTCGAACGTGAAGCGGAAGAACCCGGAGTCACCCGGCGTGAAGACGTGCTGGTCGGAGATGTACTCGTGCCACTGCCGTCCGGCGGGTGCGGGGTCCAGTCTCTGCAGGTCGGCGGTGTAGGTCGGGCTGCGGCGGAAGACCGGGGTCGTGGTGTTCATGGCCGTGAACGTGTCGGGCGTCGGCCAGCCCGCGTCGACCCGGATCGCCACGAGCATCTGCCCCGGATCGCTGGTGACCTCGACCCGGGTGTCGTTCGGAACCGGGCACGACGCGCTCCCGTCCTGCTGCGCGCAGACGTTGGCCGTGTACTCGAGCGGGCCGATGACGCCCGGCTGCGAGCGGCTCAGGTCCTTGATGGTGACGCACCCGCTGACGAGCATCGCCAGCAGGCCGATCGCCAGCAGGGGGGCGATGACGCCGCCCCTCCGTCCGCGCCTCGCGTGCATGGCCGCCTCTCCTCGTCGCGGTCGATTCGCCGGAACCGCGCGCGACCGTACGTCAGGTGCCGCGCCCGGCGCCACCCCCCGCGCGGCCAGTCGCGCCCGTTAGCATCGGGAGGTGGCCGGCGACCTGACGCCCGATGGACTTCTGTCGACGACCCGCACCGTGCGGAAGCGGCTCGATCTGACGCGGGCGGTGGAGCGGGGACTGATCGAGGAGTGCCTCGCCCTGGCCCAGCAGGCGCCGAGCGGCGGCAACCGGCAGGGGGCCGTGTTCGTTGTCGTCACCGACCCGGCGCGGCGCGCCGCCCTGGCGGACGTGTACCGGAAGGGCTGGGAGCGGTACCGGACCACGGGGATCACGGGCGACCCGGCGACGCGGCCGCCGCCCCCTCCCGGCGACCGGGAGTCCCGCCGGCGCATCGCCACCTCCGCCGCCCACCTCGCGGAGCACATGCACGAGGTCCCCGTCCTCGTGGTCGCCTGCCACCGCGGGCGCACGGAGGACCGGCCGCAGGTGGAGCAGGCATCGGCCTTCGGGTCGGTCCTGCCGGCCGTCTGGAGCTTCATGCTCGCCGCCCGCGCCCGCGGCCTGGGGACGGCCTGGACGACGATCCACCTCTTCCACGAGCGCGAGGCCGCCGAGGTCCTGGGGATCCCATACGACGATTACGCCCAGGTGGCGCTGATCCCGGTCGCCCACCTGCTGGGCGAGGGCTTCCGCCCCGGATCCCGGGTCCCCCTCGACGAGTTCGTCCGCTGGGAGTCCTGGTAGGGGCCTGAGGGCCGCCGGCCCCGCCGGGCCGACCCGTGCCGGAAGTGCGCCGTCCCGTGTCGTCTCCGTGACCGGCCTGCCCCTCGGCCGGAGGGTACGACCCGGTCGGACCTCACCCTGAGGTCCAAGTGGAACTCGGGGAACGGAGTGGTCGTTCCCGTCTGAATGCTTACGGACCGCCGGGACTCCGTAGCCGGGCGACGGGCCCGCTGCACCGGGGTGGGGCCGGGGCGGTGATCCGGGGCCGTGGGTGGGGCGTAGGAGTGGGCGTCAGCGACCCACGGAGCCTCCCGTGTCACGCCGAGCCGTCCCACTCGCCGCCCTCGTCGCCCTCTCCCCCCTCGCCGCCCTCGCGGTGGCCGCGCCGTCCGCGATGGCGGACGTCCGGGTGGAGGTGCCGACGCGGTTCCTCGGGGGGCCGATCTGGCCCGCGCTGCCCCTCCCCCCGGCCTCGGCGGACCCGGCGGCGACCGGGGACGGCGCGCCGTCGCGGGCGCCGGCGGGGGCGGCGCGCATCCTGTCCGGGCCGGCGGCGATGGCCGAGGGGGTGCCGGTCACGATGGCCGCTCCGTCCCTCTCCGTGGTCCACCAGGCCCCGGCGGCGCCCGCCGAGCCGGATCCCGACGCCGACGACGGGACCGACGACGTCCCGGACCCGTCCCCCGACCCGTCGGCGCCCACCGAGCCCCCGCCCCCCGTCCCGGCCGCGCCGCCCGACGTGGCGGCCACCGCCCCGGCGTACGGCCGCCTGCTGTCCCCCGCCCCGGCGGGCTGGCTCATGTGGCAGACGCCGACCCTCCGCTGGAAGGCGACCCCGGGGGCCCGGTACTACAACGTCCAGATCTTCCGGGGCACCCGGCGCATCCTGAACGCCTGGCCGTCCGGCACCCGCCTCACGGTCCCCGAGGATGTCCTGCGCCAGGGCCGCACCTACGTATGGGTCGTCTGGCCCGGCAGCGGCCCGCGCGCGGCGGCGACCTACGGGCCCCCCGTCGGCCGCTCAACCTTCGCCGTCACCCTCCGCCCGCGCGTCGTGTTCCGTGCCGCGCGCGACGGGGGCACGGTCGGCGAGGTGCGCCCCCACATCCCCTACGGGACGCTCCGCCTGGAGCGCCCGCGGGCCGTCGCCGCCCGCGTCCCCGCCCAGGTGACGCTCACGCGGCGCGGACGATTCCTCCTCCCGGTCCCCAAGGCCTCGGCCGAGCGGATCGGCGCCACCCTCCGCGACCGCGGGCCGGCCCCACCGGTCGGCCTGCGGGGGTGACTCCGGGGAGAGGCGGCGCCCGCGCGGGCGCCGCGACACCGAAGCACCACGACACCAGAGGAGGAGAACGTGTCAGATGAGCACGTCTTCAACGCGCTCGAGGACCGTCTGAAGGACCAGCCGTCCGCCACGCGCCGCCAGGCGCTCACCGCGACGGCCGGCATGCTCGCCGGCATGGGCCTGCTCGGCCTCCCGGCGATCGGGGCGGGCGCGGACGCCGCCAAGGGCTTCACCCGCAACGACCCCGAGACCATCCTCACCGTCGCCGCCACGGCGGAGGTGCTGGCCACCATCGTCAACACCGTCGGCTGGGAGAAGGGCCTGGGCGGCGACGCCGTCACCCAGCGCAACATCCGCGCGGCGGCCCGCGAGGAACTGATCCACTACACCACCCTCACCTCGCGGGGGATCGGCGCCCGGCCGCTCACCAAGCGGATCTGGGTGCCGGACGCCGTCTTCGCCGACCGCACCAGCTTCCTGTCGACGCTCGAGGTGGGCGACCAGATCTTCGTCAACGCCTACCTCATCGGGATCAAGGAGTTCGGCTTCCGCGGCCGCGGCGACCTGGCCGGCATCGCGGCCGAGTTCATGGGGGTCGAGGCCGTCCACCGCGCGCTGGCCCGCCAGTCGCTCGGCAAGCTCGGCAACGACCGGGCCTACATGCGCTTCGACCAGGCCGAGATGGCGAAGGACGCGCCGAACGCCGGCCAGAAGGGCACGAGCAGCATCGCCCGCATCCCGAAGTTCCTCACCGACGCGGGCTTCGGGTTCGGCGCCCAGGGCGCCACGCCGGGCCGCTTCTACGACTTCGACGAGGTCAGCAAGCGGACCCCGGAGGACCCGGGCGTCAACACCCGCACCCCCGACATCGAGTAGGGGTCAGGACCCCGGAGCGTCCCCCGGCGGGCCATCGCCGGCGGGGCGCTCCGGTGGCCCCCAGCGCCGCAGGAGCTCCTCGTGGCGGCGCCGCCGCTCCTCGTCGGCGTCCCAGGGGCGGTCCGGATCGGGCGCCGCCGGCCAGCCCTCGCCCCAGAAGGGGCTCGGCACCGGCAGGCCCTGCATCGCGCAGAAGAGGTCGTCCTCCTCCAGGCCGGGCGCCGCCAGGGACCGGAAGACGACGTCGTCCGGCCCGTTCGGGCTCACCGCCGGCCCCGTGCCGCCCGGCGCGCGGACTTCCGGGGCACCGGCGCGGCCCCGCGTGGCGCCCGGCCCACGGCCCCGGCGGGGTCCGCGCCCTCCGCGCCGCCGGTCTCGCCGCCCTCGGCGCGTTCGAGCTGCTCCCGCCGCAGGTCGGCGATCTCGTCGCGCAGGCGGGCGGCCAGCTCGAAGCGCAGGTCCTCGGCGGCGGCGAACATCTCCTGCTCGCGCTCCACGATCATCCGTTCCAGCTCGGTCGCCCCCACGTCGGCGAGCGCGTCCGGCTCCCCGCGGCGCTTCGTGCGCGGCGCGGCGGGCGCGTCGCCCAGCCCGAGCAGCTCGACGATGTCCGAGACGCCCTTCGTGATCGAGGCCGGCGTGATGCCGTGCTCCTCGTTGTAGGCGACCTGGATCGCCCGCCGGCGGTTGGTCTCGTCGATGGCGGTGCGCATCGCCTCGGTCTCGCGGTCGGCGTACATCACCACCCGGCCGTTGACGTTCCGGGCGGCCCGGCCGATCGTCTGGATGAGGGAGGTGGTCCCGCGCAGGAACCCCTCCTTGTCCGCGTCGAGGATCGCGACCAGCGTCACCTCCGGCAGGTCGAGGCCCTCGCGCAGCAGGTTGACGCCCACGAGCACGTCGAACTCGCCCAGGCGCAGCGCCCGGACGATGCGGATGCGCTCCAGCGTGTCGATCTCCGAGTGGAGGTACCGCGCCCGCACCCCGGCCTCGACCAGGTACTCGGTGAGGTCCTCCGCCATCTTCTTGGTGAGGGTGGTGACCAGGGCCCGCTCGCCGCGCTCGGTGCGGTCGCGGATCTCCCCCAGCAGGTCGTCGATCTGGTGGTGGGTCGGGCGCACCGCCACCTCCGGGTCGACGAGGCCGGTGGGGCGGATGATCTGCTCCACCACGTTCTCGGACGACCGCTGCTCGAACTCCCCGGGCGTGGCCGACACGAACACGAGCTGGCCCACCCGCTCCAGGAACTCGGGGAGCTGCAGCGGCCGGTTGTCGAGCGCCGACGGCAGCCGGAAGCCCGCGTCGATGAGGGCCAGCTTCCGCGAGCGGTCGCCCTCGTACATGCCGCGGAGCTGCCCCATCGTGTTGTGGGACTCGTCGATGAAGCAGACGAAGTCGTCCGGGAAGAAGTCGAGCAGCGTGTGCGGCGGCTCGCCCTGCCGGCGCCCGTCGAGGATGCGCGAGTAGTTCTCGATGCCGGAGCAGAACCCGAGCTCGCGGATCATCTCCATGTCGTACTCGGTGCGCTGCCGCAGGCGGTGCGCCTCCACGAGCTTGCCGGCCGACTCGAACAGGGCGACCTGCTCCTCCAGCTCGGCCCGGATCTCCTTGAGCGAGCGGTCGATCGTCTCCGGCGGGGTGATGTAGTGGGTCGCCGGGTAGATCGCGAGGTGCTTGAGGTCGCCGTGGACCTCGCCGGTGAGCGGGTCGTACTCGTGGATGCTCTCGACCTCGTCGCCGAACATCGAGATGCGGTAGGCCGTCTCGGCGTCCGCGGGCTGCACCTCCAGCGTGTCGCCGCGCACCCGGAAGCGGCCGCGCTCCAGGACGGCGTCGTTGCGCTGGTACTGGGTCTCCACGAGCCGGCGGAAGATGCGCTCGCGGGGGTACTCGTCGCCGACCTTCAGGATG
Organism: Thermoleophilia bacterium; assembly: GCA_050249835.1. Classification (GTDB taxonomy): domain Bacteria; phylum Actinomycetota; class Thermoleophilia; order Miltoncostaeales; family Miltoncostaeaceae; genus Miltoncostaea. The sequence goes on along the minus strand of JBFWPT010000027.1, from coordinate 27,406 downwards.
AGCACCCGGTCGCGGTAGGCGTCCGCGGAGCCGAGGCCGTAGATGCAGCTCACCGAGGCCACGATCACGACGTCGCGGCGCGCCAGCAGGGCCGCCGTCGCGGCGTGGCGCAGGCGGTCGATCTCGTCGTTGATCGACGAGTCCTTCTCGATGTAGGTGTCCGTGGCCGCGATGTAGGCCTCGGGCTGGTAGTAGTCGTAGTACGAGACGAAGTACTCGACGGCCGCCGCCGGCAGCAGCTCGCGGAACTCGTTGCAGAGCTGGGCCGCCAGCGTCTTGTTGTGGGCGATGACCAGCGCCGGGCGCGCCGACTGCGCGATGACCTGGGCCATCGTGAAGGTCTTGCCGGATCCCGTGACGCCGAGGAGCGTCTGGAAGCGGTCGCCGCGCGTGAGCCCGGCCGTGAGCTCCTCGATGGCCTTCGGCTGGTCGCCCGTGGGCGCGTAGGCGGGCGATGTCTCGAAGGGGGCCGTCGCCATCGATCAAGGTTAGCGCCGCCCGCGGCGGCCCCGCCGCGCCTCGCGCGTAGCGCCCCGCCGGGCCCCCACGTCCCGCCCGGAGGCCAAGCCGGGGCGCGCAGGTTTCGGCGTCCGGGCCAAAGTGACCGCCCCACCCCCCGGCCTATCGTTCCCCCCGTGAAGTGAGGGTGACTCGGGAGGAAGCCTTCACCTCACACCAGGCCCCGCGACCGGGACGCGGGGCTTCGCACCCCAGCCGGCGGCGCCGATCCAGGCGCCGCCGGCTGCCCCCATTGACGGGCCGGATGGCATCCGGGGAAACCCCGATGCCGGCGGCCCCGCGCGGCGCGACGATCGGACCATGCCCCCCGGCCTCCAGGCGGCCCTCGACGCCGCGGTCCTGGCGCCCTCCTCACACAACACCCAGCCGTGGCGGTTCCGGGTGGACGGCGACGTCCTGGAGCTGCGGGCGGACCGCAGCCGGGCGCTGCCGGTCAACGACCCGGACGACCGCGAGCTGCTCATGAGCTGCGGGGCGGCCCTGATGTGCGCCCGGGTGGGCGCGGCGGCCGCAGGGTTCCATCTGGACCTCGAGGCGAGCCCCGATCCGGCCGACCCCTCCCTCGTGGCCCGCGCCCGCCTGCGTCCCGGCGCGGGGTCCGAGGGGGAACTCGCCCCGGCCCTGGAGCGCCGCCGCACCCACCGCGGGCCGATGGAGCCGGGCCCGGTCGACGCCGACGCGCTCGGCCTGCTGCGCGAGGCCGCGGAGGCCGAGGGGGCGGTGCTCGTCGTGCTCCACGGGCCGGTGCTCGTCGTGCTCCACGGGCCGTTGCGCGACGCGTTCGCGGATCTCGTCGGGGAGGCCACCCGCGCGCAGTTCGCCGACGCGGCCTGGCGCCGGGAGCTCGCGGCCTGGATGCGCCCGTCCGGAGCGCCGGACGGGCTCGCCCAGCCGCTGCCGGCGCGCGTGGTGGTGCCGCGCATCGACCTCGGGCGGCCGCGGGCGCGCGCCGACGCCCGCGCGGCGCGCCGCGCCCCCGCCCTGGCCGTGCTGGCCACCGCCGGCGACGGGACCGTCGACCGGCTGCGCGCCGGCCAGGCGCTCGCGCGGGTGCTGCTGCAGGCCGCGGCGCTCGGCCTCGCCGCCTCGCACCTCAACGGGCCACTCCAGCTGCCCGCCCTGCGCCCCCGGGTGACGGCCCTCCTCGACCGCCACCCGTGCGCGCCGCAGGCGGCCCTGCGCATCGGCGTGCCGCGCGGCGCCACGCCGAGGTCGGGGCGCCGGCCCGTCGCGGAGGTCGTGGACGGACCCGGTGACGGCCCCCGGGCGTAGGCTCGGGCCCACCCCATCGCGGAGGCCCCGATGCCCATGAGGTTCGACCACACCATGATCCGGGTGCTCGACGAGGAGCGCTCCCTGGCCTTCTACGCCGCGCTCGGCTTCGAGGAGCGCCGCCGGGCCCGCGTCGGGGGCGACACCGCCACCGTCATCTTCCTCGGCCTGCCGGGCGACGAGGGCCGCCTGGAGCTGACCCTGAACGACGGCCGCACCGAGCCGTACGTCCAGGGTGAGGCCTACGGGCACGTGGCCCTCACGATGCCCGACATGGACACCGAGCTGGCCCGCCTCGCCGATGCCGGCATCACGCCCGAGAAGCCGCCATACGCGTCGCGCCCGGGCGGCTCGCGCATCTGCTTCATCCGCGACCCCGACGGCTACCGCATCGAGCTCATCGAGCGGGCCGGCTGAGGGTCAGCCCGCCAGCTCCTCCAGCAGCGCGGCCGTGAGCGGCGGATCGGCGAGCATCATGTCGTGGCCCGTCGCGATCGTCCGGTGCCCGAACCCGTCCTCCCGCGCCATGGCGATCGACGGGGCCAGGGAGGCCAGCGGGGGCTCCACGTGCTCCACGTAGGCGCGGGGCAGCGCGGCGAGCGGGGCCGGGTCGTACCGGACCGGGTCCCACAGCGCCCGCGCCGGGAAGTCGGTGAGCCGCGGACCCACGAACGCCTGCAGCGCCGGATCGGTGACGGCCCACTGGGCCAGGAAGGCGTCGGTGGCGGGCAGGTACCACCCCTCCCCCGTCCGCTCCACCAGGTCGCGGTACCGGGCGGCCACCTCGGGCGGCTCGGCGTCGAGCAGCGACATGCCCGGCCGCGCGTGGAACCCGCCCGCGAGCACCACCGCGCGCACGCGGTCCGGCCGGGCCTCCACGACCGGGCCCGCCAGCACCCCGGCGTAGGAGTGCAGCACCAGCACCGCCGCGCGGACGTCCTCGAAGTCGAGGAGGGCCACGAGGTCGGCCACGTGGGTCGCCACACCCGTCTCGCGCGTGAGCAGGTGGGCGCGGTCGCCCTGCCCGGTGAGCGTCGGGCTGTGGACGTCGTGGCCACGCGCGGTCAGCAGGCGGCGCACCGGGCCCCACGCCCAGCCGCCGTGCATCGCCCCGTGGACGAGGACGAAGGTCGCCACGCCGGGCACGCTACCGCGCGGCGGGGCGCCTGATGGGCCGGAAACGCCCGCCCGGCGGCACCCCGGCCACGGTCGCCCTGACCCGGGCCGGGATCGCCTTCACCGCCCGCCCCTACGAGCACGACCCCCGCGCGGAGTCCTACGGCCTGGAGGCCGCCGCGGCCCTCGGCGTGGAGCCCGAGCGGGTGTTCAAGACCCTCATGGCGGCGGTCGACGGCGCCCTGACGGTGGCGATCGTGCCGGTGGCCGCCCGGCTCGACCTGAAGGCGCTCGCCCGCGCCGCGGGCGGGCGCTCGGCCGCCATGGCCGCCCCGGCCGACGCCGAGCGGGCCACCGGGTACGTCGTCGGCGGCATCTCGCCGCTCGGCCAGCGCAAGGCCCACCCCACGGTGATCGACGAGACGGTCCTCCTCCACGACACGGTGCTCGTCTCGGGCGGGAGGCGGGGCCTGGACCTGGAGCTGGCGCCCGCCGACCTCGTGCGCGCGACGGACGCCGTCCTGGCGCCGATCGCCCGGGCGTGACCGCCCGAGGTCCGGAATCTCCAAGACCGGCCGACGCGGGTACGGGAGGATCGGGGCACACGACGGGAGGTGACCCGATGTTCCTGGGACTGCGGACGACGATCTACCCGGCGCCGGACCTGGCGGCCCAGACGGCGTGGTGGCGGGGCGTGCTGGGCGCCGACCCCTACTTCGAGGAGCCCTTCTACGTCGGGTTCAGCGTCGGCGGCTTCGAGCTGGGCCTGAACCCGGCCGCGGAGGCGGACCTCGGGACCCGCACCTACTGGGGCGTCCCGGACTGCTCCGCGGCGGTGGCCGCCCTCACCGGCGCCGGCGCCACGCTCGTCGAGGGGCCATCCGAGGTGGGCGGCGGCATCGTCGTGGCCACGGTCCGCGCGCCAGGCGGCGAGGTGGTGGGGGTCATCGAGAACCCCCACTTCGACCCCTCGGCCTCGGGCTGAGGGTCAGCCGGCCGCCATCGCCGCGAGCCGCTCGACGGTCCGCCAGTTACGGGCGGTCGCGACGAGGGGGAGCCTCCGCTTCTCCAGCGCGGCGAGCCCGGGCGATCCGGTGATGCCGCCGGGCGACCAGACGTAGATCTCCGTGCCCGCGAGGCGGATGCGGTCGTCGCCGACGTCCTCGTCCTCCAGGCCGGCGACATCGCCCCCCTTCGGCTTCGCGGAGAGGAAGATCACCTGGAGCCGCCTGGGGTCGCGGGCGGCCTCGTCCGCGAGGGGGTTGTCGGCCACGACCTTCGCCATCTGGCGCGCCGACCGCACCACGACCGGCACCGGGAACCCGAACTCCTCCTCGATCGCCGCCGCGAGCCGCGTCGCCATGCGGGCCGGGGTCTCCCCCGCCTCGTACACGACGTTGCCGCTGCGCAGGTGCGTGGCGACGTCCGTCGCCCCCAGCCCCTCGACCACCTCGCGGAGCGCGGCCATCCCCACCGGCCGCGCCGTGCCCACGTTGATGCCGCGCAGCAGCGCGACCTGCCGGCTCACTGCAGGGCCTCGTCCAGGCGCTCGCCGTAGGTGCGCTGGTAGATCGGCACGGCGTCGAGCACCTTCGTCACGAAGCCGCGCGTCTCCGTGAACGGGATGTCCTCCGGCACGTCGAGGTCCTCGCCGCGCGCGGCGGCCTCCTCGATCCAGGTCGTCAGATTGGTGGGCCCGCCGTTGTAGGCCGCCAGGGCGAGGGGCACCGAGCCGTACTCGTCCACCAGGTAGCGCAGGTAGGCCGTCCCGTAGGTGATGTTGACGACCGGGTCCTCGAGGGGCTCCGGCGGCGGGCTGGGCCGGTCGGGCCGTGCGGCCAGGAAGTCGGCCGTGTCCTCCTGGAGCTGCATGAGGCCGATCGCGCCCTGGCTGGAGCGCGAGTCGGGCGCGAACCCGCTCTCGGTGTTGATGACCGCGGCCACCAGCGCCGGGTCGAGCCGGTTGCGCTGCGCCTCGGCGGCGATCGTCTCCTCGTACTCCAGCGGGTACCAGAGCCGCGCGTACCAGGCCGGCATGTCCTGGTGGACCTTGTACCAGCCCGCCAGCAGGGCCCCGAGCGCCACCAGGACGACCAGCAGGACGCCGGCGCGGCGCCGTCGGCGCCTGCCCCTCGTGCGGGGCCCCGGGGGCACGGGCCTCGCGGCGCGCCCGGCGGGCGCGCGGTCAGTGACGGTCGATCGCCGCATGGCAGGGTCGACCAGAGTACTCGGCGTATCGGTCGGCCACCCATGCGCGCAGCTCCGCCAGCCCCGCGTCGTTGACGTAGTGCGCGTCGGCGCGCGCGACCTTCTCGTCCTCGGGCGTCTGCCGGGATCTCATCGCGTCGAAGTCCTGGCCGCGCGCCTCCACCCGCGCCCGGCGCACCGGGTCCGAGGCCGTCACCACCAGGACGACGTCGAAGTGGTGCGCCAGACGGGCCTCGAACAGCAGCGGGACCTCGCACACGAGCAGCCCCGGCCGAGGGTCGCGCGCCATCTCGGCGGCGAACCACGCCTCCCGGGCGCCCTGCACCCGGGGGTGGACGAGCCCCTCCAGGAAGGCGATGCCGCCCTCCGCGGCGAGCGCCCGGGGGCCGAGGGCCCGCCGGTCGACCGCGCCGTCCGGGCCGAGGACGCCGTCGCCGAAGCGGCCGCGCACGGCGGCCACCACGTCGGGATCCCCGTAGACGGCGTGGACGACGTCGTCGCTCGACAGCACGGCCGCCCCGCAGGACGCGAACGCCTCCAGCGCCGCCGACTTGCCGGCGCCGATCCCCCCGGTGAGGCCCACGCGGGGGGGCGCGTCGCCGCGCCCCCCCGGCGGATCAGGCCTCGGAGTCGTCGTCCCCCGCGACGACCTCCGCGGGCGCCTCGCCCGTGATGTCGTCGTCCACGACGTCGGCCTCGACGGCCTCCACCTCGGCCTCGGCCTCGACGGCCTCGACCTCAGCTTCCACGGCCTCGGCCTCCACGGCCTCGGCCTCCACGGCCTCGACGGCCTCCGCCTCGGCCTCGACCTCGACCTCCGCGACGAGGCCCTCGGCGTCGCCCTCGGGCTCCTCGCCGTTGGCCTCACCCTGGGCGGCGGCCTGCGCGGCGAGCGCGGCCGGCCCGGTCGGGCCGCTCAGCTCGGCCACCGCCGCGCGGACCTCCTCCGGCAGGTGGTGCTGGATCGCGTCGCTGTCGGCGACCCGCTTGAGCGAGAGGGACAGGCGGCGGCGGTCGGCGTCGATCTCGATGATCCGGACGGCCAGGACGTCGCCCTGGTTGACCACCTCGCGCGGGTTCTCGACGTGGTGGGCGGCCAGCTCGGAGATGTGGACGAGGCCCTCGACCCCGGCGTGGATCTCGACGAAGGCGCCGAAGGTGACCACCTTCGTGACCTTGCCCTCGACCACGTCGTTGACCTGGTAGCTCTCGATGACGCTCTGCCACGGGTCGGCCTGGGTCTGCTTGAGGCCCAGGGAGATCCGCTGGCGGTCGCGGTCGATGTCGAGCACCTTGACCTTGACCTTCTCCCCGATCTGCAGCACCTCGGACGGGTGGTTGACGTGGCTCCAGGAGAGCTCCGAGATGTGGATGAGGCCGTCGATGCCGTCGAGGTCCACGAACGCGCCGAACTCGACGATGTTGGAGATGACGCCCTCCACCACCTGGCCGGGCTGCAGCTCGTCGAGGATCTTCTGGCGCACCTCGCGCCGCTCGTCCTCGAGCACCGCGCGGCGGGACAGCACGACGTTGTTCCGGTTGCGGTTGAGCTCGATGACCTTGCACTCGAGCTTGCGGCCGAGGAACTCGTCGAGGTCCTGGACGCGGCGGATGTCCACGAGCGAGGCGGGCAGGAAGCCGCGCACCCCGAGGTCGAGGATGAGACCGCCCTTGACCACCTCGATGACCGTGCCCTCGACGTTCTCGCCGGCGGCGGCCGCGGCCTCGATGCGCTTCCAGGCCTTCTCGAAGCGGGCCCGCTTCTTGGAGAGGATCAGGCGGCCGTCCTGGTCCTCCTTCTGCATCACGAGGGCGTCGACCCACTCGCCGAGCTGGACCTCGTCCTCCGGCTTGACGCTCTTGCGGATCGAGAGCTCGGGGAGCGGGATGACCCCCTCGCTCTTGTAGCCGATGTCGACCAGGACCTCGTCCTTGTCGATGCGGACGACCCGGCCGCTGACCACGTCCCCCTCGCCGAAGACGGGCAGGGTCCCGTCGTAGTTGGGCACCATCTCCCCGTCGACCTCGATGTACTCCGGACCGTCCAGGGTGCGGACGGGCTTGTCGAAGTCCAGGTCGATCACGGGGGCGTCGAGGTCGATCTCGGCGCTCGTGGTGGTGGTGATGTCGGGCAGGTCGGTGGTCATCGTGGTGGTTGTCCTCGTCAGTTAAGTAGTTCCGGGCACGGAGCCGGGTCTCGGCCGTGCCGGGGTCGGGCAGTATAGACCCCTTCCCGGCCCACGGGGAGGGGTGCGCGCCCATCCGTCCGGGCGCGGTATCGGAGGAACCTCAGAGAGCCGCCAGGACCTGCGCGATCTCGGGGGCGCCGACCCTGCCGGCGCGCGCCGCGCGCAGGCTCCCGTCGGTCCCGACGGCCAGGGCCGCGGGGACGCTCCGCACCGGCAGCGCGGCCGCCGCCGGCCGGCGTGACAGGTCCACGCGGACCACCTCGCGGTCGCCCGCGGCGCGCTCCATCTCGCGGGCGAGCGGCTCGCAGCGCGCGCATCCCGGCGCCGTCAGCACGACGAGCCAGGGGCCCGCGCCGGTCAGGCCCAGGTCGCCCCGCACGTCCTCCGGGGCGCCGCCCCGTCGGGCCAGGAGCAGGCGGTAGACCTCGCAGCCGATGCAGAAGCCGGTCACCGCCGAGATGAGCGCCACCGCGGAGACCGCGAGCGCGACGGCCCAGCCGGCGACGTCCCAGCCCACCGCGATCAGCACGAGCGACGTCGTCAGGAAGACGGCGGCCAGGGTCTGGGAGAACCGCACCGGGCGCGCCGGCTCCAGCTCCGCGGCGGGCGGGGCGATGCGACGGAACACCCAGGCCACCGGGGACCACCGCGGCCCGGCGAGCGAGAGCAGCACCAGGACCAGGGCCACGGCCAGCGCGGCCGGCTGGCCGAAGATCGCCGCCTCCAGCGCGAGCACGCCCGTGATCGCCTGGGCGAAGCGCGGCGCGAGCGGGTGGACCAAAGGCTGCATTCCCACCAGGATAGCCGCCTTTAGGGCGGGTCGCCCCGGTCAGGCGTCCGGCGTGCCCCGCTCCACCAGGCCGGCCTCGTAGGCGGCCACGACCACGCCGACGCGGTCGCGCGCCCCGACCTTGGCCATCACCCGGCCCACGTGGGTCTTGACCGTCGCCTCGCTCAGGTGCAGGGAGCCGGCGATCTCGGCGTTCGTGCTCCCGCGGGCGATCATCCGCGCCACCTCCAGCTCCCGGGCCGTGAGCCCGGCGAAGGCCCCCGGGGTGCCGCCGCCGGCCGGGGCGTGGCGCACGAACCGCTCCACCAGGCGCCGGGTGACCGTCGGGGCGAACAGCGCGTCCCCCGCGGCGACCGTGCGGACGGCCTCCGCCAGCCGCGCGGGCGAGGCGTCCTTGAGCAGGAAGCCCCCGGCCCCGGCGCGCAGCGCCTCGTAGACGTACTCGTCCAGGTCGAAGGTCGTGAGCACCAGCACCCGCGCGGCCATGCCGTTCTCCGCCAGGCGGCGGGTGGCCGCGATGCCGTCCATCCGCGGCATGCGGATGTCCATCACGACCACGTCCGGCCGCTCGCGGAGCGCCAGGTCCACCGCCTCGGCGCCGTCGGCGGCCTCCCCCACCACCGTGATGTCGTCCTCCGCCCCGAGCATCCCGGCGAGGCCGCCGCGGATGAGGGCGTGGTCGTCGGCGAGGACGATCCGGATCACGCCGGCTCCGGCAGGGGCAGGCGGGCGCGGACGCCGAAGCCGCCGTCATCGCGCGGGCCGGCGTCGAGGGAGCCGCCGTAGAGGCGCACGCGCTCGCGCATGCCGGGCAGGCCGTGGCCGCCGCCGGGGCCCTCCCCGGGCCCGTCCGGGACGGCGTTGACGACCTCGACGTCGACGAGCCCTGCCGAGCGGCGCACGACGACCCGGGTGGGCGCCGCCCCGGCGTGGCGGCGGACGTTGGTCAGCGCCTCCTGCACGATGCGGTAGGCGGCGAGGTCGACGCCCGGGGGAAGCGGGGCGTCGTCGGCCCCCTCGCGGACGAGCTCGACGGGGGTGCCCGCGGCGCGCACCTCGTCCACGAGGCGGTCGAGGTCGGCGAGCGTGGGCTGCGGCGCGTACACCGCCTCGTCCTCGCGCAGCACGCCGAGCAGCCGGCGCATCTCGGTCATCGCCTCCCCGGCCGTCCGCCGGACGGCGGCGATGTGGTCCCGGGCGCGGTCCGGATCGCGGTCGATGAGCGATTCCGCCGCCCCGGCCTGGACCGCGATGATGGAGACCGAGTGGGCGACCACGTCGTGGAGCTCCCGTGCGACGCGGGCGCGCTCGGCGGCCACGGCCTCCCGCGCCAGCTCCCCGCCCGCCGCGGCGGCCCGGGCGGCCTGCAGCGAGCGGTGGCGCACCACCCGCCCCGCCGTCCAGGCCGCGATCACGAAGAAGGTGAGGATCGCGAGGTCGCCGGGCTGGGGCTCCGAGCTCCAGAAGTCGGTCTGGCTCGCGGTAACCATCGCCGCGATCGGCGCCGCCACCGCCGGGACCGCGAGCCAGGCGCGCGCCGTGTGGGCGCCCACGGAGAAGGTCGCGACGAGCATGCTCGGGAACGGGACGGTGCCGTACTCCGGCACGTCCGCGGTGGTCGCCCGCAGCACCAGCAGCCCGCAGATGAGCAGGAGGATGGGCAGCGGCGCGATCCGGCGCCACAGCAGCGGGACGGTCGCGGCGAGGGCGAAGGCGACCCGCGCGAGCGGCGTGCCGGGGCCGTCGACCACCAGGGCCTCCACCAGCGCCCACGCGGCGAGCGCCCCGGCGATGGCGAGGTCGACCGGGCGGGGCACCCGCAGGGCGCGCGCGATGGCCTCGATCCGCTCCACGGCCGCATCGTAGGGCCGGTGCCGCGGGCGCCGCGTCATACCACGGTCGCATCCGCGGGCGACCCGGGTCGCGGGCGGTCGCACCCCCCGGCGCAGCCGGTCGCGCCCGGCGGGCGACGCGGCGGGCGGGGGGCCGGGGCGAGGCTCCCCCCATAGCCGCCACGGCGGCTCCCACCCCGACCCGGAGGTCCCCCGATGTCCCGTCTCTCCCGTCTCGTCCGCGGCGACCGCGCCGCCGGCCGCTGGGCCGTCCTCACCGGTGCCCTGATGGCCGCGTCCGGCGCCATCCACGCCACCCGGCCCGATCTCCACGCCGACAAGGTCGAGCGCCCGGTCGAGCACGCCATCCTGGTGCTCCTCGCCGGGCTCCTCGTGCTCGCCATCCCGCCGGTCCTCGCGCTCGGCCGCCGGTCCGGCACCACGCTCGGGCGCCGCGCCTCCATGGTCGCCGTCACCGGCCAGGTGGCCCTGGCGATCACCTGCACCGTGTCCAACGTCAACGGCGGCGACCCGGACTGGTTCATCATCGCCGCGCCCCTCTCCAACCTGCTGTGGGCCGGCGGCTGGATCGCCCTCGCGGTGGCCCTCGGGCGGTCCGGGACGGTGCAGCGCTGGATCGCGATCGGCCTGCCCCTCACCTGGATCGCGCTGCTCCCCGGCTCGTCGTTGGGCGGCGGGCTCCTGGCCGGCGGCTTCTGGATCGCCCTCGGCACGCTGATGGTGACCGGCGGCCTCGCGCCCCGCGCGACGGCCACGCCGGTCACGGCCGGGACGGCGGCGGGAAGCTCGTCCGCAGGCTGAAGGCGCCGGGCCCGGGCCCGTCCCGGCGGAGGGCCGCGAGCCGGTCCTCCGCCTCGGCCACCGTCGGGACGTGCCCGGCCGGGATCCACCAGAGGACCGTCTCGGGCTCGCCGAGGCGCGCGAACCACTCCCGGCGGCGGCGCAGCACGGTGACGTGCTCGTCGCCGTAGGTGAAGGCGCGGAGGGCCTCGACGGACTCCCAGACCGACATGTTCACGATGAGGCGGTCGTCCCCGAAGGCCCGCACCCCCGTGGCGTCCCCCTCCTCGGTCTGCAGGCGCCAGACGAAGCCGGGGCTCGCGTCGGCGACGGCGTTGACCGGGTCGAGGGCCGCCACGAAGTCCGCCAGGAGGTCCGAATCCAGGGGCTCCCGCGGGAGGGCGATGTTGACCTGGGCCAGGTGGTGCCCGCCCGCGTCGAGGGCCGCGCGCCGGAGGGGGTCGGTGAGCGTCCGGTGGGCGCGGTTGAGGGCCGCCAGCCGGCGCGGCGCGTCCTCGGCGTCGCTCGCCAGCACCTCCTCCCGCAGCACCGTGAAGGCCGCCTCGATCACCCGTGGCGCGGCGTGCCGCGCCACGTGGAGCACGGCGTAGGGATCCTCCGGGGCTAGCTCTTCGCGTCCAGCCACGTCTCGCCGGTGCCCACGTCCACCGCGAGGGGCGGGTCGAGCGGGTACGCGGCGACCATCGCCTGGCGCACGACCGAGGCGGCCCGGGCGGCCTCCTCCGCGGGGGCCTCCAGGAGCAGCTCGTCGTGGATCTGCAGGATGATGCGCGCCTCGAGCCCCTCGGCCGCCAGGGCGTCGTGGGCCGCGACCATCGCCGCCTTGATGATGTCGGCCGCCGTGCCCTGGATGACCGTGTTCACGGCGAGGCGCTCGCCGAGCTGGCGCTGCTGCACCGTGCGGCCCGCCAGCTCCGGGATGGCGCGACGACGCCCGAACAGGGTCGTGACGTACCCGTCCTGGGCGGCCGCCGCGATGGTGGTGTCGATGAACGACCGCACCCGCGGGTACCGGGCGAGGTAGGCGTCGATGTAGTTGCGCGCGTCGGCCCGCGGGATGGAGAGCTGGTCGGCCAGGCCGAAGTCGCTGATGCCGTAGACGATCCCGAAGTTGACGGCCTTCGCCCGGTCGCGGGTGACCCGGTCGACGTCGGCGGGGGCCATGCCGAAGACCTCGGCCGCGGTGGCGCGGTGGACGTCCTCGCCCCGGCGGAAGGCGTCGGCCAGCGCGGGCTCGCCGGAGATGTGGGCCAGGATCCGCAGCTCCACCTGGCTGTAGTCGCAGGACACGAGCACCCAGCCGGGCTCGGTGACGAACGCGGAGCGGATCTCCCGCCCGAGCGGCGTACGCACCGGGATGTTCTGCAGGTTGGGGTTGGTGCTGGACAGCCGTCCGGTCTCGGCGACGGTCTGGTTGAACGTCGTGTGGAGGCGGCCCTCCTCGTCGACCAGGTCCGGCAGGGCCGAGAGGTAGGTGTTGTCGAGCTTGGTCAGCTCCCGGTACTGCCCGATGAGCGGCACGATCGGGTGCTTGTCCTCGAGCAGCTTGAGCACCTTGCGGTCGGTGCTCCAGCCGGTCTTGCCCTTGCGGAAGGTCGGCAGCTCCAGCCGCCCGAACAGCACCTCGCCGAGCTGCTTGGGCGACTCGATGACGAACTCGCCGCCCGCCTGCTCCCAGATGCGGTCGCGCAGCTCGTCGGCGCTGTCGCGGACGCGCGCGGCGATCTCCCCCAGCCGGTGGACGTCGAGCTTCACGCCCACGCGCTCCATCGCGGCGAGGACGCGCGTGACCGGCAGCTCCACCTCCCGGTAGAGCGACTCGAGGCCCTCGCGCGCCAGCAGCGGCGCCTGGTGGGCGGCCAGCTCGCGGACGAGGGCCGCGTCGCGGACGGCCGGCGGCGGCTCGCCCTCGATGCCGATCCCCGCGTCGGCGGCCAGCTCGTCCAGCGGGTAGCCGCGGCGGCGGGGCTCCAGCAGGTAGGCGGCGATCATCGTGTCGTGGACCGGGACGAGCTCGTCCCCCGTGTCCCGGACGACGGCCTTCGCGTCGTGGCAGGAGACCTGCGCGCCCCGCAGGGAGACGGCGAGCGCGGCGCCGACGCCCGGGCCGAGCGGGCCCGTGGCGACCTCCGCCCCGTCGCCGGCGACGCCCCAGGCGTCCTCGGCCAGCGCGAGCGTGAGGGCGGGCGCGCCGGCGAACCGCATCGCGAGGTCCTCGGGCGAGGCCTCGGCCGCGACGGCGGCGACGACGTGCGCGGCGGGCGCCTCGACGGGCCCGGCGTCCTCGCCCAGCTCGCCCAGGCGGCGCTCCAGAGTGCCGAACTGCAGCTCCTCGAACTTCTCCCGCAGGGCCGCCATCCGCTCGGGGCCGAAGTCGATGGGCGGGACGTCGGCCAGGTCCAGCTCGACCGGGGCGTCGGTCTCGATGACCGCCTGGAGCCGCGTCTTGAGCGCGTCGTCGTGGTGCGTCTCCAGGGCCTCGCGGCGCTTGGGGGTCTGCTCGGAGGCCGCGGCCAGGATCGCGTCCAGGGACCCGTACTTCTGGAGGAGCGTCGACGCGCCCTTCTCGCCGATGCCCGGGACGCCGGGGAGGTTGTCGCTGGGGTCGCCCACCATGCCCCGGAAGTCGGTCATCAGCTCCGGGCCGATGCCGTAGCGCTGCCGGACGGCGTCGGGCGTGTAGAGCGTGGTGTCGGTCACGCCCCGGCCGGTGGCCATGACGCTGATCCGGTCCGAGACGAGCTGGAACGCGTCGCGGTCGCCCGTGAGGATCACGACGTCCTCGCCGGCGGCCTCGGCGCGCCGCGCGAGCGTGCCGATGACGTCGTCCGCCTCGAAGCCGGTCAGCTCGGTGTTGACGAAGCCGAAGGCCTCCATCAGCGGCCGGAAGTGGGGCCGCTGCTCCTTGAAGAGGTCCGGCGTGGCGCCCCGGTTGGCCTTGTAGGTGGGGTCGCGCTCGTGCCGGAAGGTCTTGCCCTTGGGGTCCCAGGCGACGACGACCCGGCCCGGCCGCTCCTCCACGAGCATCTTCATCATCATCGCCGCCAGGCCGTAGAGGGCGTTGGTGGGGAAGCCCTGGTCGGTGGCGATCGTGTCCGGCAGCGCGTGGAACGCGCGGAAGGCCAGCGAGTTGCCGTCGATGAGCAGGAGCGGCCCGGTGGCGGGCGGTGCGGCGACGTCCGTCATGCCCGGTCAGGATACCCGCGGGCACGGTTAGACTGGCCGCCCGCCCATCCCGGACAGCACCACCAGGAGCCTCCCGTGGCCGTCACCCCGAGCGCCCAGTACAGCGTCACGATCCGCGTCGAGATGGAGTCCGCGCAGCCGGGCCTGCTCGGCGCACTGACCACGGCGATCGGCGAGGTGGGCGGCGACATCGGCGCGATCGACCTGGTGGGCGCCGGCCACTCCGAGGTGGTGCGCGAGATCGTGGTGAACGCCTCCGACCAGGAGCACGCCGACGCCATCGTCGCGGCCGCGGGTGCCGTGGAGGGCGTCACGGTCCTGTCGGCCGCCGACCGCACCTTCCGCATGCACCAGGGCGGCAAGATCGAGATGACCTCGCGCGTTCCGCTGGAGACGCGCGACGACCTCTCGACGGCCTACATGCCCGGCGTCGCGCGGGTCTGCAAGGCGATCGCCGAGGACCGCTCCCGGGCCTTCGACTTCACGCTCAAGCGGAACATGGTCGCCGTCATCACCAACGGGACCGCGGTCCTCGGCCTGGGCGACATCGGCGCCGCCGCCGGGATGCCGGTCATGGAGGGCAAGTCGATGCTCTTCAAGGAGTTCGGCGACGTCGACTCCTACCCCATCTGCATCGACTCGAAGGACCCCGAGGTCCTGATCCGGACCATCACGGCGATCGCGCCGGCGTGGGGCGGCATCAACCTGGAGGACATCGCGGCGCCGGTGTGCTTCGAGGTGGAGGACCGCCTGAAGGAGACCCTCGACATCCCGGTCTTCCACGACGACCAGCACGGCACGGCGATCGTGGTGCTCGCCGCCCTCCTCAACGCCCTGAAGATCACGGGCGAGAAGATCGAGAACCTGAAGGTCGTCTGCTCCGGCGTCGGCGCTTCCGGCGTCGCCTGCTCGAAGATCCTCATGAACGCCGGGGTCCAGAACATCATCGGGTGCGACTCGAAGGGCGCGATCTACAAGGGCCGCACCGAGAACATGAACTTCATGAAGGACTGGTACGCGGAGAACACCAACCCGGAGGGCGTGCGGGGCGGCCTGACCGAGGCGGTGCGCGGCGCGAACCTGTTCCTCGGGCTGTCCGGGCCGGGGACGTTCTCCGTCGAGCAGCTCCAGACGATGGCGACGGACCCGATCGTCTTCGCGATGGCGAACCCGACGCCGGAGATCATGCCGGAGCTCGCCGCGCCCTACGTCCGGGTGATGGCCACGGGGCGGTCGGACTACCCCAACCAGATCAACAACGTCCTCGCGTTCCCCGGCATCTTCAAGGGCGCCCTCGCCTGCCGGGCGACGCAGATCTCCGAGGGGATGAAGGTGGCGGCCGCCGAGGCCATCGCCGCCTGCATCACCGACGACGAGCTGAACGAGGACTACATCATCCCGAGCGTCTTCAACCGCAACGTGGCGCCCGCGGTGGCGGCGAAGGTGATCGAGGTCGCGCAGGCCGAGGGCCTGGCGCGGCGCGTCCCGGTGCTCGGCGAGGACCCCCACGAGCTCTGAGGAGCCCCGCGGCCCGGTCCGCGACTGGGTCGCCGACCACCACCGGCGCTACGTCGAGACGGACGGCGCGGACGGGCACCTCTGGCGCGGCGTCCCGACCCTGCTGCTCACCACCCGCGGCCGGCGCACGGGCCTCCTGCGACGCACCCCGCTCATCTACGGCCGGGACGGGGACGCCTACCTCGTGGTGGCGTCCCGGGGCGGGACGCCGGAGCACCCGGCCTGGTACCTCAACCTGGAGGCCGACCCCGAGGTGACGATCCAGGTGGGCCCGGACGTCATGGCGGCGCGGGCATCGACCATCACCGGCGACGCCCGCTCCGCGGCGTGGGAACTGATGGCCGCGATCTGGCCGGCGTACGACGACTACCAGGCGAAGACGGAGCGGACGATCCCGGTCGTGAGGCTCGTCCCCTCCGTCTCCTGACCCTCAGCCGAGCGCACCGACCTTCACCAGGATGATGTCCGGGTCGTCGTAGGTGACGACGTTGCCGGCGGAGGCGGTGCACATGAGGTTCGCGAGGTTGTCCCGGGCCTGGGGGCCGGGACCCGCCCCCGACAGCGACAGCGTCGTCGTGTCGGCACCGCCCGCCGCCGGCAGGCGCACCTCGGCGACGTCCACGAAGAGGCCGTGCAGCTGGAGCTCGCAGACGACGTCGACCGGGGAGGCGAACGTGTTCACGAGGGTCAGGTTCGCCTGGGCGAGCACCGGTCCGGCCTCGTAGGAGGAGACCGCCACGAGCCCCCGCGAGATCGCCGGGATCGTGCCCGGCCCCTCCCATGCCTCGATTGACGCCTCCGACACGCCCGGGGGTCCCGGTGCGCCGGCGGCTCCCGGGGCACCCGCCGGTCCCGCGGGACCGGCCGGGCCGGGCGCACGGGCGGTCGCGAGCTTCGTCCGGACCGGCTTCGCCAGGTCCTTGAGCGTGATCGAGCCGTCCTTGACGTCCCTGCCGGTCAGGAGCTTCGCGGCCCCCGCGGTGGCGACCGCACCGGCCAGCAGCGCGCCCGCCAGGAGCGCGGCGACCACGCGCGCGCGGCGTCCCGGACCCGTCATCCGAGCGATCCGACCCTGGTGATGATGATGTCCGGGTCGGCGGTGGTGACCCCGGAGTCGGTCGCTGCGCAGTTCAGGTACGCCGTCGCCGTGGGGAACGGGCTGTCGGTCACGCCGGCCATGGCCACCGTGGTCGTGTCGGCCCCGCCGGCGGCGGCGAGGGTGTACGAGCCCAGATCGATGATCGTGCCCACCGGGGCCTCGAGCGCGCACTCCACCGTGATCACGGAGCCGGCGGTGTTCTCGAGGATCGCATTCGACTGGACGATGTGCGGCCCGCTCGGCATGTTGATCGCCACCACCATGCCCCCGGTGGTCGAGACCGTCGCGCCCCCGAACGTGTTCGAGCTGGTCTGCGACGGGCCGGCGGCCCCCTGGGCGCCTGCGGCACCCGGCGCGCCCGCCGGCCCCACGGGCCCGGCCGGACCCACCGGCCCGCGCTTGCCGGCCGTCGCGATCTTCGCCCGGACCGGCTTGGCCAGGTCCTTCAGCGTGATCGAGCCGTCCTTGATGTCCTTGCCGGTGAGCAGCTTCGCCGCCCCGGCGGCGGTGACACCGCTGGCCAGGATCGCCCCGAGCAGGAACGCCGCGAGCAGCCGCCCACGGCCGGATGACGGTCGCATCTCCACCCCTTCCGACGACGCCGTTCGCGGGAGGGTAGGGCCAGGGGCGGACCGCATACACACACCGGCCGGAATGCGTTTCGGCATCCGGGACCCCATCCGCCGGAGTCGCCGGACCGCCCCGCCCGGTTGACGCGGGCGGGAACCTCTGACTTAGATCAGAGGATGACCGCACCCGCCGCCGAGATCGCCGCCGTCCGCCGCTTCACGCGCCTCGTCACGCAACGCGTCGGCGCCCTGCAGGAGCAGGCCCTGGCGGCCGGCCGCTCCCTCGGCGCGTCGCGCGTGCTGTGGGAGGTGGGACCGGAGGGGCGGGACGTCCGCGACCTGCGGGCGGCCCTCGGGCTGGACTCGGGGTACCTCAGCCGCCTGCTGCGCGGGCTGGAGGACGAGGGCCTGATGGCCGTCGGCGAGGGGGCCCCCGACCGGCGCGTCCGACGGGCGCGGCTCACCGCCGCCGGGCTGCGGGAGCGCGCACGGCTCGACGGGCGCAGCGACGACCTCGCCGCCTCGCTGCTGGCGCCGCTCTCCGACCGGCAACGCGAGCGGATGCTCGATGCCATGGACGACGTCGCGCGGATGCTGACCGCGGGCATGGTGGAGGTGGCCCCCGCCGACCCGGCCTCCCCCGCCGCGCGCGCCTGCCTCGCCGCCTACGCGGCCGAGCTCGACCGCCGTTTCGACGCCGGGTTCGACGAGGCCGCCTCCCTGCCCGCCACCGACGACGACCTCCGCCCGCCCGCCGGCGTCCTCCTGGTCGCGACCCTCGGCGACCGGCCCGCGGGCTGCGCCGCCCTCAGGCTCCACGGCACCGGGCCGGCGGAGGTGAAGCGGATGTGGGTCGACGGCGACCTCCGCGGCCTCGGCCTGGGCCGCCGCCTGCTCGCGGCGGTGGAGGACCACGCCGCCGCCCACGGCGCCCGGGTCCTGCGTCTGGAGACGAACCGGTCCCTCACGGAGGCGATCGCCCTCTACCGCTCGGCGGGCTACGCGGAGGTGCCCCGCTTCAACGACGAGCCCTACGCCCACCACTGGTTCGAGAAGCGGATGGCTACACTCGGCGAGCCGGGGGGACGTGGCGGAATGGCAGACGCGGAGGTCTCAAACACCTCTGGGGGGTGACCCCCGTGTGGGTTCGACTCCCACCGTCCCCATCAGGGCCTTTGCCGTTTGACGATCGGGCTCTCGCAAGGCCTGGTCGCGGGACTTGGAACCCGTCAAGACTGGCAAGACCCGCGGCTCTGGCGTGGAGCGGCGCCCACCCGGGTTGGGGCTGGCCATCATGCTCAGTGCTGCCGACCTGCGGAGCGTCGGGTCGAGTCGTTTCGCCCCGGAATGTAACTGGATCGCACGCGGTAGTCGTTCGAGTTGGCGGGACGCGGAAGCACAGCGGTTGACCGTCGACACGACGCCTTCAGCGGACTACCGTCTCGTTGACCAATATGCCGACGACCGACCAGCCAGACGACGTGCCCAGCCGACGCGACCGAGTGCGCGCGGCGGCTCGGCGCGCCGCCCCGTACGTCGCCGGAGCTGTCGTCGTCGGCCTTGCCGTTGTGGTCACCACACGCAAGCCCACCCCGTCGCTGAACGACGTGGCCAAGCTACCGAGACGGAGCCCGGTGCCACACACCGTCAGCGCGCACATGCGCAGCGGGCGCCCCATTGCGTCGTATGCGCGTGGGAGCTCCGGCGGGGTCAGGACCTGACGGGGTAGGCCAAGAGGGCGCCGTTGCGCCCACGCAGACCTCGATGCCCTCGGCGCCGGCCTCGGGATGTGGTGGCGTCCACGTCTCTCCTGTTCACGAAGGGCGGCGATTGCGTCATGTCGTGCGACGCGGCGACGGCGATCAGAAACTCACCCGGACGGGGGGAGAGCCCAGGTGGCCGGGACGCCGACGGTCCCGATGAGGACGCCGGGGCCGCGCCGGGCCTCCGGGGAGAGCGGGAGCGGCGGGAGGTACGGCATCGGGTCGAGGGCCACCGTCGCGCGCCGGATCTCGAAGTGCAGGTGGATGCCGGTCGAGAAGCCCGTCGTGCCCATCGTGCCGATGACGGCGCCCCGCGCCACCTTCCGCCCGGGGCGCACGCGGACGGCCGCGAGGTGGGCGTACGCGGTGGAGAGCCCGTCCGGGTGCGCGATCACCACGCGCAGCCCGTAGCCGCCGTACCAGCCCGCCGCCGTCACGCGACCGGCCGCGGCCGCCCGGACCGGCGTCCCGGCGGGACCGGCGATGTCGAGCCCCTCGTGGGCGCGCGCCCAGCGGGGCCCGAACAGCGACGTCACGGCGCCCCGCGCGGGGACGCCGAACGGCCGCTCCTCGTCCCGGAGGGCCTCGCGGCGCCGGGCCAGCCACGCCGCCACGTCGGCCCAGCCGGCGTCCGTGGGGGGCGTCGCCCGTGCGGGCCGCAGGCCCAGGCGGACGGCGTGGCGGACCGCGTCGACGCGCGGCGACGCGCCCGCCCACCCGGGCAGGGTCCGCGGGAGCCGGCTCGGCGGGGCCTCACGGGCCGCGGCCAGGAACGCGCCGACCCGCTCCGCCGCCTGCAGCCGCGACGCCAGTCCCTCGGCGGTCGGCGGCAGCGGCCGCGGGATCCGGGGGGCCACCCCGAGCCGCCGGGCCCGGTGCTCGGCGCCCCGCTCGAGGGCGGTGACCCTCGCCGCCACCCCTGCCGGATCGGCCTTGGCGAGCGCGACCACCTCGGCCGACGGGGCCGGGGGCCCGGCCCCGGGGGCGCCGTCCGGGCTGACGAGCACCGGCGCAGCCACCAGGACGACCGCGGGCACGCCGCGCCGGAGTGCGACGAGGGCCCGCACGTCTCATGGTCTACACGCCCGCGCGGACGGATGCGCCGGTTCAGTCGTGCAGCGACCCGCAGGAGACGTTCACGGTGGCCGCGGTCATCGTGCGCGCCCGGTCCGAGGCGACGAACGCCGCGACGTCCGCCACGTCGCGCAGGGTCGCGGCCCGTCCCAGCATGGTCTGCTCGACGATGCCCTTCTCGATCTGCGCCTTGTACGCGAAGTCGTCCGGGATCCCCTCGGGGATGCCGCCGGTGCGCAGCGTGATCACCCGCACGCCCTGGTCCCCCATCTCCTGCGAGAACTGCCGGCGCATCGACTCGAGCGCCTCCAGGTCCGTCTGCAGGCCCCCGATGCTGTACCCCGGGATCGGGGGACCGCCGCCGCCGAACAGCAGGATCACCCCGCCCCCGGACGCCGCCATGCGCGGGCCTGCCGCCTTCCATGTGAGGAAGTTCGTGCGGACGCCCGTGACGATGGGCGCCATGTAGTCCTCGACGTCCATCTCGACCATCGGCGTCCCCTGGACGTCCCCGTGGGAGATGGAGTTGAAGGAGATGTGCAGGCCGCCGCCGGCCGCGACCACCGCGTCGGCGTGCGCCTCGACCGCGTCCGCGTCGAGCGCGTCCACCACCGCGGCCTCGGCGCGGCCGCCCGCCGCCGTGATTCGCTCCGCGACGCGGGCGACCGGCTCCGCCGTCCGCCCCGCCAGGAACACGTGGGCGCCCTCGCGGGCCAGGCCCTCGGCCACCGCGCCGCCGATCGCCCCGCCGCCGCCGTAGACCACCGCCACCTTGCCGTCGAGCAGCATCGCCGCCCCTCCCCTGTCGTCGCTCGTCCGTCACCCGTCCGACGATCCGGCGACCCGGAACTCATCGGACGGCCGCGGCCCCCGGGTCCGTGATGCCCACCGCGGGCGCGCCACCCTCCCCCGCGCGGTAGCGCTGGGGGCTGACCCCGCGCTCGCGGGTGAACGCGGCGCTCAGGGCGAAGGGGCTCCCGTACCCGACCGCCCGCGCGACGGCGGCGATGCCGGCGTCGGACCCGCGCAGCATGTCGGCGGCCAGGGCGAGCCGCCAGCCCGTGAGGAACGCCATCGGGGGCTCCCCCACCAGCTCGGTGAAGCGCCGGGCGAGCGTCGCCCGCGACACGCCCACCTCGTCCGCGAGCGCCCCGACGGTCCAGCGCCGGGCGGGCTCGTTGTGCATCAGCGCCAGGGCGCGCCCCACCACCGGGTCGGCCTGCGCCGAGTACCAGGCCGGCGCGTCCGCCCCGGGGGCGCCCAGCCAGGTGCGGAGGGTCGCGATGAGGAGGACGTCGAGCAGCCGGTCGAGCACCGCCGACTGCCCCGGCGCGTCCCGGCCCGCCTCCTCGGCGAGCAGCCCGACGAGGGCCCGCTCCCCCGCCTCCGCGCCCACCCGCAGCACCCGGGGCAGCGCCCCGAGCAGGCGGTCGCCCACCGCGCCGCGGATCGTGTAGGTCCCGATGAGCATCATCGACTCGCCGTCCGTGCGCGTCCCCCAGGTGCGCACGCCGAGGCCCATCCGCTCCGCGAGCGGCTCCCCGCCGAGGGTCACGCACTCCTCCCCCGGCAGCACGATCACCGTCGGCGCCCGGCCGGGCTCGTCGGACACGAGGTAGGGCTCCGGCCCGCGGACCACCGCCACGTCCCCCGGCGCCACCCGCACCGGCTCGCCCCCGTCGGGCGTGACCCAGGCGTCGCCGCGGAGCGGCGCCACCAGGGTCAGGGGGGCCTCGTCCTCGATGTGGAGCGCCCACGGCGCGTCGAGCACCACCCGCAGCAGGAAGGAGTCCCGGGCCCGGGGCCCGTCGAGGAGGGCGGCGACGGCGTCCACGGGCTCATCCTAGACGCTGGCGTATGCATCAGCGCGTCACGTCTATGGAAACGCTCATGCCGCTGGGATCGAATGGCCCCATGACACCCACACGCACGACCTCAGAGACCCCGTCCATCCCGGCGCCCGTCACCACCGGCCGCGTCCTGATCACGAGCGGCGGGGGGATGACCGCCCGCCGCATCGCCCCGCTGCTCTGGGACGGCGACCGCGCCGTCCGCCTCGCCTCCCGCACCACGACCCCGCCCCTCGACTGGGCCGACCCGTCCACCTACGCCGCCGCCCTGGAGGGCGTTGACGCGGCCTGGATCGCCTACCAGCCGGACCTGGTCGCCCCCGGGGCGCCCGAGGCCATCGGCGCCTTCACCGACGCCGCGGTGCGCGCCGGGGTGCGCCGCCTGGTGATCCTGTCCGGCCGCGGCGAGCCCGCCGCGCGGGAGTGCGAGGACATCGTCCGCGCGTCCGGGCTCGAGTGGACTGCGCTGCGCTGCAGCCTGTTCGCACAGAACTTCGGCGAGGGCCACCTGCTCGGCCCTATCCTCGACGGCGTGGTCGCCATCCCGGTCCCCGACGTCCCCGAGCCCTTCGTGGACGTGGACGACGTCGCCGAGGCCGCGGTCGTCGCCCTCACGCAGCCGGGCCACGCCGGCCGTGCCTACGAGATCACCGGCCCCCGCGCCCTCACCTTCGCCGAGGCCACGGCGGCCATCGGGGCGGCGTCCGGGCGCCCGGTCCGCGCCCTCTCGGTCACCCCGGCCGAGTACGAGGAGGCCCTCGCCGGCGCGGGCCTGCCCGCCGGGTACGCGGCCATGCTCACCGGGCTCTTCACGGAGGTCCTCGACGGGCGCAACCGCGTCCCGCAGGACGGGGTGCAGGCCCTCCTCGGACGCCCGCCACGGGACTTCGCGGACTATGTCCGGCACACCGCCGCGACCGGGATGTGGAGCGCCTCCTGATCGAGGAGGTCGCCGGGCGCGGTCAGCGCCGCCGGGGACGCATCTCGGCGGCGTACCGCGTCAGGTCGACGACAAAGAGCCATGCCATGCGGGTGAGGCCGTCGCGGGAGCGCTGCTGCGCGAGGTTCACGGCCACCGAGGTCCCCTCGGGCGGCGTCTCCAGCCCCACCGCCCGGGCGAACTGGTCCGGGCCGAGCTCCTCGAGCGGCCCGGACAGGCTGACGACGTGGAGCGGCGTCACGAAGACCCGGCGGCCCTCGCTCCAGTAGGAGAGGCCGAACCGGGTGAGCAGGACGGCGAGGGCACGCGCGGGGTCCTCGGCGAGCTCGGCGGCGTGCTCCGGGGAGTCGGCCGGCACCCGGAAGCCCGCGTCGATGACGATGCCGCGCTCGATGCGGGTCACGCTGGTCGCCAGGGCGACCCAGGGGCCGCCGTCCGGGCCCTTGCGCGTCCAGAGGCTGAGCGTGCCCACCGTCTGCGCGAAGGCGGCCGAGGCATCGGGGCGGTCGACCGCGTCGTGGGCATGCCCCTGGCGCAGCACGTCGTGGGTCATCGACGTGTAGCGGGCCGCCGGGACGCGCACGTAGGGCCCGGCGGGCGGGTCGGTGCGGACCTCCTCGAGGGCCGCGACGATCTCGTCGATGCTCTGGCGGGTCACGGCGGCGGAGCCTACCGGTATCACCCGATGGGGTGACGCCGCGCCGGAGTCGGGTTAGGGTGGCGCCGATGCGAGGGAGAGCGCTCCGGATGGCCACGCTCGGCGCCATCGCCGGGACGCTGACGTGTGCCCCGCTCGCCGCAGCCGCGCCCCCGGTCATCTCCGGCGCCGACGGCGACCAGTGGAACACCGCCCCGACCTACGTCGTGAAGGGCGGCGCGTTCGGCCAGGCATGGTTCTGGCAGGTGGGCCAGCAGTCGGCCATCTCGCAGGTGTCGCCGTTCCAGGTCACCCTCAAGGGGCTGAAGGACGGCGCCCACACCCTCACGGTCATCCAGGTCAACAACCGCAACGGCGGTGGTGACGACGACGATGACGACGACGAGCGCCCCGTCAACCGGCCCCCGTACGAGCAGGCCGTCCGCACCTTCGTCCTCGACACCAAGAAGCCGAAGGCCGTGGTCATCGCGGGCCCGGCGACCATCACCGCGCCGGCGCCCCTCGACGTGACCTGGACCGGCGGGGAGAAGGGCGCGACCTTCACCTGGAGCGTCGTGGTCCCCAACGGGCCGGGCGCGAAGGACGACACCCTCGTGCAGGGCCCGGTCGACACGACGGCCGCCGCCGCGTCCGTGCCCGGCCTCGCGGCCGGGTCCTACGAGCTCACGATCACCCAGCGCGACCTCGCCGGCAACGTGAGCGCGGTGGCCAAGCTCCCCGTCACCGTCGCACCGGCACCGGCGCCCCAGGCCCCCCTCGCGGTGCCGGCCGCCGCCGCGCCGCCCGCGGCCGCGCCGCCCACGGCGCTCCCGCCGACGGTCGTGCGCCTGCCGGCCGCCAACACCCGGAAGCTGCGGCCGAAGCGCGCCGCGACCCTGCGCGTCCGGCGCCCGGTGCTGCGCTGGTCCCGCGGCCCGCGGGGGACGAGCCTCTACAACCTGCAGCTCTTCCGGGTGCGGACCGTGAAGTCGACGACCGCCGCCACCGCCGTCTCGCTGCGGAAGGTCAACTCGGTCTTCCCGCGCACGACGCGCTTCCGCACCCCCACCCTCACGCGGGGTGCCTGCTACGTCTGGCGGGTGTGGCCCTACCGCGCCGGGTCGTTCACCAGGAAGCCGCTCGGCGTGAGCCACTTCTGCATCTCCCGGCTCGCCCCGGGGCAGCGCTCCCGCTCCTGACCCGCGGCGGGCCGCCCGGGCTGCGATCATCCCGGCCGTGAGCGTGCTGCACGTCCACGCCTTCGGCCCCGCCGGCGCGCCGCCGGTGCTCGTGGCCCACGGCGTCACGAACACCGGTCGCCGTTACCGGCGCCTCGCCGAGGAGCACCTGCCCGGGCTGCGCGTCCTCGCGGTCGACCTGCGCGGCCACGGCGCGTCGACGTGGGATCCCCCCTGGTCCGTCGAGCAGCACGTCGCGGACCTGCTCGACACCCTCGACGACGCGGGCATCGACCGCCTGCCGGTCGTCGGCCACTCGTTCGGCGGCCTGGTCGGGGTCCACCTGGCGGCGGCGGCGCCGGAGCGGGTCGCCTCCCTCGTCCTGCTGGATCCCGCCGGTGCCGTGGACGCGGCCCGCGCGGCGGGCAACGCCGAGGGCGCGCGGACGGACGAGGGCTGGGCCACCCGGGAGGAGGCGCGGGCCGCGCGCCTGGCGATGCGCCCCCCGCAAAGCCGGGACACGGTGGACGAGGACCTCGACACGTTCCTGGACCAGGGACCCGACGGCCGCTGGCGCCTGCGCTTCAGCCGTCCGGCCGTCGTCACCGCGTGGAGCGAGATGGCGCGCGCCGCCCCGTCGCTGGCGGGCTACCCCGGCCGCGTGGTGCTGGCGACGGCCCTGCAGGACCCCTACGTGACCGACGCCTTCCGCGCCGCCCTCGCCCGCGACCTGGGGGACCGGCTGGAGCAGGTGGGCATCGACGCCGGCCATGCGCTGTTCTGGGACGCCCCGGACGAGGTCGGGGCGCTGGTGCGGGCGGCGGCGGCGTGAGCGCGGCGCAGGGCACCCGGCGCCTCGCCTGGGCCTCCTACGGAGCGGCCATCGGGCTCGCCCTGGGCTCGGTGGTCGCCCTCGCGACGGGGGCCGAGCTCTGGGCGGGCATCGGGGCCGTCGCCGGCGTCGTGGCGGGGGTCGTCATCGGGCGCGTGCGGGAGCGGAGGGCGCGATGAGGGCGGTCGTCCTGGACGGTCACGGCGGCCCGGAGGTCATCCGCGTCGCGGAGGTGCCCGACCCCGAGCCGGGCCCCGGCGAGGTCCTGCTCGACGTCGCGGCGACGGCGGTGAACCGGGCCGACCTGATGCAGCGCGAGGGGCGCTACCCGCCGCCGCCCGGGGCCAGCGAGATCCTGGGCCTGGAGGCCGCCGGGACGATCGCGGACGTCGGCCCGGGGGTGGCCGGTTGGGAACAGGGCGACCGCGCCATGGCGCTGCTCGCGGGCGGCGGGTACGCCGAGCGGGTGGCCGTGCCCGCCGGCCAGCTCATGCCGGTGCCGGCGGGGATGGACCTCGTGACGGCCGCGGCCGTCCCGGAGGTCTTCCTGACCGCCTGGTTGTCGCTCGGGCGCCTCACCCGCCTCGCCGCCGGCGAGACGATGCTCGTGCACGCCGCGGCGAGCGGCGTGGGCACCGCGGCGCTCCAGGTCGCGGCCGAGCTGGGCGCGGCGCGCTGCCTCGGGACGATCCGCTCACCCGCGAAGTCCGGCGCCGTCGAGGCCGTCGGCGGCGTGCCGATCGTCGCCGAGGGCGGGCGCTTCGCCGACGCCGTGCGGGAGGCGACCGGCGGCCACGGCGCCGACGTCATCGTGGACCTCGTCGGCGCCGCCTACTGGGCCGACAACGTGCGCGCGCTGGCCCGCCTCGGCCGCATCTCGCTCGTCGGCCTCGTCGGGGGGCGGGTGGCCGAGGTGGACCTCTCCGCCCTGCTCCCCCTGCAGGCGACCGTCGTGGCGAGCACCCTGCGCGGCCGCACCCTGGACGAGAAGGCCGACCTGGCCCGGGAGTTCACCGCCTGGGGCGTCCCGCGCCTGGCGGACGGGCGCCTGCGGCCGGTGGTCCACGCGGTGCTGGATCTCGACGAGGCGGCCGAGGCCCACCGCATGGTGGGGGCCGACGAGACGACCGGGAAGGTGCTGCTGCGGTGCTCGGAGGGATAGGGGACATGCGATACGGTTCGCCTCCGCCCGAACACGCTGTCCACCGGATCGGAGAACCATGAAGAAGCTCATCTTCCTCCTCGCGCTGGCTGGACTCGCCTACTGGCTGGTCAAGGACCGCCTCGGCGGCGAGCCCGATGAGTTCGTCTTCACCGAGGCCCCGCCCGCCGGCGAGGCCGAGGTCGCCCCGCCGCCCGCGGTCTAGGTAGAGCCCGCGGCGCGACGCTCCGAGTGGGCCTCCGACTCACCGACGCCCACTCGGAGCGGATCGGCGCCCTGGATCCCGGCCTCCGCGCGGCGGCCGAGGCCCTCGGCGTCGCATTGGGGCCCCAGCTCACGCGCCTGGCCCCCGGTCTGACCCGCCCCCGCGAGGGCGACGACCCGGGGGCCGACGCGCTGCTGTCCGCCCTCGACCTCGATCACGAGGGCGAGCCGGACGCGCTCTCCCTGGCGGCCTGCGTGGCCGCCCACCGCGCCTACGTCGCGAGCCGCGGCAAGGCCGACGCGGTCAGCGCCGGCGCCCTGGCCCTGGCCCGCCTGCTCGTGTGGGCCCAGCGCGCCGCGATGCTCGGCCCCGCGCCGCGCATCGAGTGGATCGGCCCGGCGCCGAAGCGCCCCGAGGGCATGGACGACCGGGTGCCCCTCGCCGCGCGGTGCGCCCTGGAGCTCGGCGGCGCCGTGCGGCGCGCCGAGGCGGTCTGCCTCATCACACGGCCGGAGCCGGCCTAGTCCAGGAACTCCCGCAGGCGCTGGGTGTCCCGGTAGGCCTGCAGCTTGGTGAGGGTCTTCGCCTCGATCTGGCGGATGCGCTCGCGGGTGACGCCGAAGCGCTGCCCCACCTCCTCCAGCG
>JBFWPT010000026.1:0-52975 GCA_050249835.1 Thermoleophilia bacterium | reverse complement strand
CGGGGTCCCCGCCTTCGTGCTGGACGGGCGGCTGCTGGTGAGCGGGGCCCAGCCCCACGAGATCATGGAGCGCGCCATGGAACAGGTCGTCGCGATGCGCGGGGAGGACCCCTCGGAGGGCTGACCCGGGCACCCGCGGAGTGTGGCACGGGCGGCGCGGGGCGTGAGCCGGCCCCGTTTCGGGAAGTTCAGGCGAATAGATCCGACAGGAGGTGTGCCCAGGTGCTCCCGGCGCCCGAGGACATGCGGGGGATGACGGTGCGCGATCGCCACGGGCTGATCGCGGGCCGTGTCGCCGAGCTGTTCGTCGACGCCGACGACGGGGCCCTGCTCTACCTGGGCGTCGCGGCCGGCCCGGGCATCGCCGGGATGGTGCTGGTGCCGCTGGACGAGGTGTTCGCCACGAGCGATCCGCTCGACGTGGAGCTGGTGGTGCCGTACACGCGCGCCGAGGTGCGCGCGGCGCCGGTCTGCGCCGACGGCGCCCTGCCCACGGTGGGGCTGGAGATCGCGGTGCGACGGCACTTCGCCCGCGCGGGCGCGCGCAGCGGCGCAGACGTGCCTGCGTCCGGCGGCCCCGGTGGCGGCGACCACGAGGCGGTGCGGGCGGTGCGCTGGGGCGTGTGACGGGCGGCGGCACACCCCCGGCACGGAGCCGGCACGGGTGCGCGTGGAGGGGCGTCCGAGGCGGGGTTCAGAGTGAGCGGAGCATCCCGCACCCGGCAGTGGAGGGAAGTACCGATGCCCGCCGATCTGAACCGCGTCACCCTCGTGGGGCGCCTCACCCGGGACCCCGAGCTGCGCCACACCGGCGGCGGCGACCCGATCTGCAGCATCCGCCTCGCCGTCTCCAGCCGCTCCCGCGACGAGACCGGCAACTGGGGGGACCGCAGCAACTACTTCGACGTCACCGTCTTCGGCCGCCAGGCCGAGACGGCCTCCACCTACCTCGCCAAGGGCAGGCGGATCGGCGTCGACGGCCGGTTGTCGTGGCGTGAGTGGCAGGCCCAGGACGGCTCCAAGCGCCAGTCGGTGGAGGTGATCGCCCAGGACCTGTTCTTCCTCGACAGCCGCGGCGACGGGGGTGGCGACGGAGGCGGCTGGTCGGAGCGGCGCGCCCCGGCGGACGACCTGGCCCCGGTCGGGGCGGGCGCCCCGGCGGGCAACGGCGGCGGCGCCCCGGCCGCCGGAGGGGGCGGCTCGGAGGACTCCGACATCCCCTTCTAGGGGCAGCGACCGGGGTCGCGAGGCCGCGGCCCGCGCGGGGGCCAACCGAGGGGTCACCGCGCGGGCCGTGCGGCTGGTTCGCAAGGCGTCCAGAACCGCCGGAATCCCCCCGGTGTGCGGGCGGTTCCGTCAAGAACGCCCGCCGGGGTGCCGACGCCTGTTGTGTGCGTATCGTCGCCGTCTCCCGGCTGCGCCCGGGCATGCGGCTCGGGCGCCCCGTCTACTCGTGCTCCAGCGGTGCCCGCCTCCCCCTCCTGCAGCCCGACGCGCTCGTCACCGAACGGGTGCGCCAGGGGCTGGAGCGGGCCGGTGTGTTCGCGGTCTACGTCGAGGACGGGGTCTCCGAGGGCATCTCACCCACCGAGTCCATCTCCCCGGAGCTGCGCGACCGCGCCGTGCGGGAGCTGGGCACCACATTCGGCTCCATCGCGACCAGCGGCCGGTCCACGCGCATCCATGGCGAGCAGATCGAGCGCCTCGGCGGCGTGGTGCAGGCCGTCCTGCGGGAGCTGCGCCAGAGCGGCCACATGGTCTCCGCGCTCATGGACCTGCAGTCGTTCGACGCCCACACCCTGGGGCACTCGCTCAACGTCTGCGTGATCGGCCTGATGATCGCCGACGAGGCGATCCGCCGGCACGGCTGGCGCGACGGACGCGGGCAGGTGCGGCGCGACGGGGTGGAGGACCGCCTCGAGAAGCTCGGCCTCGGGCTGCTGCTGCACGACATCGGCAAGCTGCTCATCCCCGCCGAGATCCTCCAGAAGCCGGGCCGGCTCACGGAGGACGAGATGGAGCTGGTGCGCGAGCACCCGAAGGCCGGCCTCGACCTGATCGAGGAGGGCTCGTTCTCGTCGCTCTCGCGGGTCACGGTGATCGGCCACCACGAGCGCCTGGACGGCAAGGGCTACCCCTACGGCCGCGGCGAGGACCTCCACCCGCACGCCCAGATCGCGGGGATGGCCGACGTCTACGACGCGGTGTCCTCGATGCGCGTCTACCAGGCCCGCCGCCCCACCCATGAGGCGTGGGAGCTGGTGATGAGCCTCGCCGGGACCGCCTTCCCGCTGGAGCTGGTGACCGTGTTCAAGCACACGGTGGCGCCCTACCCCGAGGGGGTCGCGGTGCGCCTCAGCGACGGCCGGCGCGGCCTGGTGTCGCACGTGGCGCGCGAGCACATCACGCGGCCGCGGGTGCGCGTGACCCACGACCCGGACGGCCGGGCGATCACCCCGCGGGAGATCGAGCTGTTCGAGGAGCGGGACGTGACGATCCTCGACACGCTCGGGGACCTGGAGGGCGCCACCGACGAGGCCCCGCCGCCGCCGGAGGGCGTCCCCGACGAGCGCCACGAGATGGGCCTGGCGGCGATGGTGGACGAGAACGGCGCGCCCGCGCACGGCGGCGTGCCCGTGCCCGCGGGGTCGTCAGCGCCAGCGGCGTGAGATGACCGCGGCGCGTCCCGCCGCGGGGTCCCAGCGGGTGGCGTAGGCCCGTCGCGCGCCGAGGGCGGTGGTCCAGAGGATGCGGTGCGGCCCGCCCAGCGAGGCGAGTGTCCGGATGGTGCCGCCCGACAGCCGGCGCAGGCGCAGGTAGGACGACGAGCCGGCGTGCTCGACCCAGAGGATGCGGCCGTACGCCAGCGAGGGGTTCGCCTGCAGCCCGGAGACCGAGGTCGCGACGATGCGCCCGGGGCCGAGGCGGGCGACGGAGGTGACGCGCAGCTCGGATCGGCGCCCCGCGGCGCGGTGCCACGCGATGAGCCCGCCGCGCAGGGCCGGGCGGCCGAGGTCGGCGCCGCGCCCCGCCCGGGTCACCAGCCGGGCGGCGCCCGTGCGCAGGTCCATCACCTCGAGGCGCTGCCCCGAGGGCACGACCCGGACGTAGGCGAGGTGGGGCCAGTCGAGGGCGGGCTTGGCGAGGGTCCCGTCGACCCGCGTGATCTCGGCGGCGCTGCGCCACGCGACCACCCGGATGCCGGTGGCGTCGACGTAGGCGAGGCGCTCGCCGTCGAGGGCCGGGGAGCGGGCGCCCTCGAAGCGCACCGGCACCTGCCCGGGGGCGCGCACCACCACCGCGGGGCCCGCGGCGTCGTGGAGGCCGAACGCCAGCAGGCGCCCCGAGGCCGACGGGTCGTAGGACCCCGCCAGGCCGGGGACCTGAGCCGCGGCCGGGGCGGCGGCCACCAGCGCCACGGCAACGGCGGCGACCGCGTGGCGGACGGTCAGCACGGGACGCCGGTGTCCACGTACATCACGCAGAACACCCTTCGCGGGGAGCGGCAGTAGCCGCGCACCGAGGCGTCGCCGTTGATGCGCACCGTGCTCGTCGAGCAGCAGTCCGCCAGCTTGCGCACCTGGTTGTTGCAGCAGCGGTACCAGGCCCCCTGGCTGCGGGCGTCGCCCAGGCCGTGGCGCTCGGGCACCCAGTCCTCGCAGAGCCGGGTGCGCGGCGCGGGCGCCAGCGGCTGGCCGTCGGGAGCGAGCAGGAGCTGCCCGGCGGCGTCCACCGGGCGGCCGAGGGCGTCGATGGGGCGGCCGAGGTTGTCGACCGGCGTGCCGTCGCGCGGCCGCACCGGGTACCCGCGCGCGTCGATGCGCGGCAGGTGGAACGGGCTGGGGCACGAGCCCGTCGTCCAGGTGTGGCCGCAGAAGCCGTACCAGCCGTCGCGGGTGACGCGGGTGCCCCGGATCGTCCGGCGGCGGCGGCCCTGCGCGGCGGCGGGCGCGGCGCCGACGGCCGCGAGGGCGGCCCCGGCCACGACCGCGAGGAACGAGCGGCGCGTGCCGCGCTCGGCCAGGTGGTGCGACAGGCCGCGGGCCGCCCGGCCGAGGGGCGGGCCGTCGTCAGGCGACGGCACCGAGGCGCCCCTCCCCGAGCGCGATGAGCTCCTCGATCTGCTCCAGCGTGTTGACGAGCCCCTTCGCGACGACGACGCCGTCGATGACGTGGACCGCGAACGGGGTGCCCGGCACCCGCCATGCGGCGAAGTCGCCGGGGCGGGCCGCCTCGTCGACCCGGTGGACGTCGATGCCGTCGCGGGCGATGGCGTCGAGCGCGGGCTCGAGGGCCGCGCACAGGCGGCAGCCGGGCGACGCGAAGGCCACCAGCTCCGAGCCCCGCCCGCGCAGCTCCTCCAGGGCCGGGGCGGCCCGGCCGACGGGCGGGCCCTCCTCGGCGAGCTCCAGCGCCGCGCGGGGGCCGAGCCGCCCCTCCAGCACGCCCACCTGCCGGTAGAGCGCGAGCACGAGGACGGTGAGCACGACGACGGCCAGGGCGAGGACGCCGAGCGCGACGCCGACCATGACCTCCTGCGACGGCCAGCCCGACGGCACGACCCCGGCGCCCACCAGGGCGCCGGCGGCGGCGAGCAGCAGCGCCCGGGCCACGAGGAACCCGACGGGGCGCTCGCGGGTGCCGCCGAAGCAGCCGCACGGCGCCCGGCGGCGTCCGCGCAGGCGCATCGCCCCCAGGGAGGCGGCGAACACCACGCCGAGGACCGCGACACCCCACCCGGCGATCCGGGCGGTGGCCGGGATGAGCAGCAGCGCGGCGAGGGCGACCTCCGCCACCGGCAGCAGCACGGCCACCGGGGTCCGCAGCGGCGCCGGGACGCCGTGGTCCCCCACCGCCCGCACCAGCCCGCGGGCGTCGCGCAGCTTCGCGAGCGCCGCCCACACGAGGACGGCGGCGAGGATGATACGGAGCGTCAGGTCCACCGCCGGGCGACGGTATCAGGGCGTGCGGGCGCCACCCCCCGGCCCGGGCGGATCGTGGACGAACGCCACCACGAAGGCGCCAGGACCTGCGTGCGCGCCCACCGTCGGGCCCACCTCGCCCTCCACCGCGGTCACCGCGAGGGGGCGCACCTCCTCCACCCGGGCGCGCAGCTCCGGCAGCACCTCGGGCCGCCGGGTGTGGGCGTACGCCACGTGGAGCGGGACGGCGGGGTCCGACTGGGCCGCGACGAACTCGGCGATGGCGGGCAGCACCCGGTGCGCGCCGCGCACGCGCGAGTGCGGCGCGACCTCGCCGTCCAGGATCTGCAGGATCGGGCGCACCTGCAGCAGCGACCCGGCCACGGCCTGCGCCCGGCCGATACGCCCGCCGCGCTGCAGGAACTCCAGGGTGTCGAGCGTGAAGACGGCCCGGTGCGCGGCGGACAGGCGCGCCATCAGATCGGTCGCCTCGCCGGCGGTGATGCCCCGCTCCAGGGCGGCCTGCAGGCGCAGCGCGAGCAGGCCCAGCGCGACGGTCACCGAGCCGCTCTCCAGCACCAGGATCCGGTCCGGCGCGACCCGCTCCGCCACCGTCCGCACCACCTCGATCGTCCCGGACATCCGCCGCGAGAGCGGCAGCACCACGGCCGTCTCGTGGGCCTCCAGGGCGTCGCGCAGCACCTCCTCGACCACCACCTCGGAGGGCTGGGCCGTGGTGGGGAGCCGGGTGGCGCGCTCCAGGCGGTCGTAGAAGCCGGCGGCGTCGAGGTCGACGCCGTCCTGGAACGTCTCGTCGCCGAAGGTGACGGGGATCGGGATGACCCGCCAGGAGCCCGGCCGGACGGCGGCCGGGACGTCGCTGGAGGAGTCGACGACGATCGCCGTCGTGTCGGCGTTCAATTGGCGTGTGGGGTCCATCGTCACTCCACCCCCACCGCCAGGGCGGGGTGGAGCTGGCCACCGTCGTGGGCCTCCACCTCCACGCCGTCGTCCACCACGGCCCGCACCCAGCCCTCGACCACGGCGGGATCGACGCCGGCCCCGGCGCCCACCAGCACCGTCACCAGGGAGGCGCCGTCCGCGACCGGCGCGAGGGCCGCCCGCAGGGCGCCCTCGCCGGCTGCGTCGACGTCCAGGGCGGTGACCGCCGCGGCGGCCTCGCGCATCGCCGCGGTCACGTCCTCGGCCGCCCCGTCCGGGTCGGCCTCGACGAGGGCGGCCACCAGGGCGGGGAGCGACCCGGCGTCCACGGCGGGAACCCCGGCGGGGACGTCGGCGAGGTCGGGGCCGAGCGCGACGACCACCACCTCGGCGGGGGCGACGGCCTCGATGGCGGCGGCGATCGCCTCGGCGCCGCCGCCCGGGGCGAGGGCGGTGGCGCCGAGCCCGGCGGCGAGCTCGCGGACGCCCTCCCCGTCGGCCACCGCGATCGTCACGCACGCCGCCGCCGGGGCGGCGCGCCGGGCGAGGCGCGCGGCGCGGGCCGCCTCCTGGCGTCGCATGTCCTCCCAGGCGAGTGCGTCGACCGCGCCGTGGGCCGCGGCGGCCGCGGCGGCGCGCTCGGGGGCGTCGGTGTGGACGTGGACCTTCGCCCGGCGGCCGTCGCCCATCACCAGCAGGGAGTCCCCCACCGGCGCGAGGGCGGCCTCGATGGCCGCGAGGTCGAGCGCGTCGCCCTCCACCAGGAAGGTGGTGCAGTAGCGGTGGCGGGAGGGCAGGTGGCCGGCCGTCGCCGCCGGCGCGGCCGGGGCGGCCTGCACCGCCACCGGCGTCGCCTGCCCGCCCGCGGCGGCGACGACGCCCTCCAGCAGGATCGCCAGGCCGAGCGCCCCGGAGTCGACGACACCCGCGTCGCCGAGCACGTCCAATTGATCGCGGGTGGCGAGCACGGCCTCGCGGGCCCCGTCGAGGGCGGCGGTCAGCACGTCCTGGGGCGCGGCGGGGAGCACGGCCTCGGCCGCGTCGGCCATCCGGCGGGCAACGGTGAGCATCGTGCCCTCCACCGGCTCGCGCACTGCGTCGTGGGCGGCGACCGCGGCGGCCCGCAGGGCCCGCGCGACCAGCTCCCCGTCGGCCGGTCCGTCGTGGACGGCGACCGCGTCGGCGGCACCCCGGACGATCTGGGAGAGGATCATCCCGCTGTTGCCGCGGGCACCGACGAGGGCCGCGCGCGCGAGGGCGGCGCACCGCTCGGGGCGCGGCAGGCCGGTCGTGGCGAGGGCGGCCTCCTCCACCGCGGCGGCGGTGCGGAGCATGTTGACGCCGGTGTCGCCGTCGGCCACCGGGAAGACGTTGATGTCGTCCACCTCGGCGGACCGGGCGGCGAGCGCGGCCCGCGCCGCCGTCAGCGCGCGGACGACGGCCTCCGCGGGCGCGGGCGGGGCGGTGGCGGTTCCGGGGCCGCTCATCGGAACCGACCCTACCCCGGACCGCGTCAGAACAGGCTCATCTGGCGCTCGGCGCTGAGCCCCGAGACGCCGACGCCCATCAGCCGCAGGGCGCCCGCGCGCTCCTCCAGGGCCCGCCGCAGCAGCGCGCGGGCGGCGTCGCGGATGACGGCGACGTCGTCGGTGGCGCCCCCGACGGTGCGCGCGCGGGTGACCGTCGAGAAGTCGGCGTATCGGAGCTTGACCGTCACGGTGCGGGCCGCGCGCTCGCGGCGGTGGAGCGCCTCGGCGACGTGCCCGGCCATCTCGTCCACGCTCGCGTCCAGCTCGGCGAGGTCCCGGACGTCGTGCTCGAAGGTGCGCTCCGAGGAGATGGAGATGCGCTCCGCCGGCACCGGGGCGACCGGCCGCGGGTCGATGCCGCGGGCGCGGCGGCGGATGTCCTCGCCGTGCGCGCCGCGCGCGACGGCCGCGAGCCCCTCGTCGTCGAGGGCCGCGAGGTCGCCGATCGTGACCACCCCCGCGGCCGACAGGCGCTCCTCCGTCCGCGGCCCCACCCCCGGCAGCGCCCGCACGGGCAAGGGCGCGAGGAACGCGGCCTCGTCGCCCGGGTGCACCACCGTGACCCCGCCCGGCTTGTCGCGGTCGGAGGCGACCTTCGCGACCACCTTGCAGGTCGCGACCCCGAGGGAGCAGGAGAGGCGCACCTCGTCCGCGACCGCCCGGCGGACCGCGTCGGCGGCCTCGGCGTAGCCCTCGTCGGGTAACTCCAGGTAGCCCTCGTCGAGGCCGAGCACCTCCACGGCGGGCGACAGGGACCGCACCAGCTCCCAGACCCGCCCGGACCACTCGCGGTAGTGGGCGATGTCCGGGCGCACGAACACGACCTCGGGGCAGCGGCGCAGGGCCTCGGACGCGCTCATGGCCGAGCGGATGCCGAAACGCCGGGCCGCGTAGTTCGCCGTGGCCACCACGCCGCGGCCGTGCGGATCCCCACCGACGACGAGCGGCCGGCCGCGCAGATCGGGCCGCCGGTGCATCTCCACGGCCGCGAAGAAGGCGTCGATGTCGAGGTGGGCGATCACGGGACGCGGGCTCGCCGCGAACGCTAACGCCGGGCCCGGCCGCGGCGTCCGTCCGCGGGGGTACCGTGGGGCCGTGCGCGCGACCGCCCCCTCCCGGGAGGCCATGCTCGACGCGATCGCCGCCGGACGCCGTGCGGACCCCCTCGCGCCGGTCACGGTCATCTCCCCGACCCATCTGGCCGCCCTCCAGATGCGCCGGGCGCTGGCGGAGCGCGGGCCCTACGCCGCCGTGCGGTTCGAGACGCTCCCCCGCCTGGCGGAACTGCTCGGCGCCGGCCGCCTCGCCGCCGAGGGCCGCCGCCCGCTGGCGCGCCCGATCGGCGACCACCTGGCCGAGCGCGTCGGCCTGGAGGCCCGGGAGCCCCTGACCCCGATCGCCGACATGCCCGGCTTCGGCCGCGCCCTGCGCCGCCTGTTCGCCCGTCTGCGCCGCGGCGGCCTGACCGGCGGGGAGCCGGCGCCCGCGGGACACCCGCACCTGGCCGAGGTGATGCGGCTGTACGGCCGCTGGCGCGAGGAGATCGCCTCCTTCTACGACGAGGAGGACCTGCTCGACGCGGCCGCGGGCGCCGTCGCCGCCGACCCGGCGATCGCGGCGGAGCTCGGCGTCCTCCACCTCGTGCCCCCCGGCCCGCGGTCGGCCGCCGCCCGGCGGCTGGTCGACGCGCTCGCCGCCGCCCGCGGCGGCGTGACCGAGGTGGCCGAGCCGGGGACCGGCGACGACGTGCGGATGGTGCTGGCGCCGGACCTCGCCTGCGAGGCCCGCGAGGCCGCCCGGGCCGTGCTCGTCGCCCTGGACGAGGGCGTCCCGCTGCACCGCCTGGCGGTCCTGCACGGCGCCGACCCGGCCTACGCCCGGCCGCTGCGCGAGGCACTCGGCGCCGCCGGCGTCCCGGTGTCCGCCGTGCCCGGGCTGCCGCTCGTGGAGACCCCCGCGGGCCGGGGCGTGCTGGCCCTGCTGGAGGTCGCCCTGGAGGACCTGTCGCGCACCGCGCTGGTCGACGCCCTCAGCGTCGCCCCCATGCGGCGCGAGCTGCCGCGCGGGGCCGGGACGGCGCGCCTTCGCCTGGGCCGCTGGGACCGCCACTCCCGGGCGGCCGGGGTCACCCACGGCATCGGCCGCTGGCGGGAGGGGCTGCGCGCCCTGGTCGCCGACCGGCGGGAGAAGATCGAGGACGGGGCCCGCGACGGCACCGACCCGGCGTGGCTGAAGGACGAGATCGATGAGATCGAGGAGCTGCTGGCGGTGGTCGAGGCGCTCTGGGGGCGCCTGGTGGAGCTGCACGAGCCGCAGCCGGCGGCGGCGTTCCTGCGCCGCCTGCGCGCCCTGCTCGACGCCTACCTCGACCCCGCGGCCGCAGGGATGCCGGAGGTGCTCGCCGAGGTGGAGCGGCTCGGCACCGTGGACGCCGTCGGGGGCGAGTTCACGCTGGCGGGGTTCCACCGCGCGCTGCGCGTCAACCTGGAGGCGGCCGCGATCCGGGAGGGACGCGCCGGGGAGGGCGTGCTGCTGGCCGACCACCGCGCCGCCGCCGGCCTGCGCTTCGACCGGGTCGTGGTGTGCGGGGCCGCGGAGGGGCTGCTGCCCGCGGGGCCCGGGACCGACGTGCTGGTGCCCGACGCCTCGTGGACCGCGCTGCGCGAGGCCGGGCACCCGTTCGTGGAGGACGCGCGGGCCCGGGTGGACCGCCGCCGCGCCGAGGCCGCCCGCGCCGTGGCCTGCGCGCCCTCGCTCGTGCTGACCTGCCCGCTCTACGAGGCCGGCGGCGCCCACGACCGCTACCCGTCGCCGCTGGCGCTCGAGGCCGTACAGCGCGTGGCCCCCGGGGTCGCGACGGCCGGCGCGTTGCGCGACCACCAGGCGGCCGCCTGGCTCGCGCGCCCGCCCTCGCCGCTCGCCGCGCACCTCGCGGGCCCGGCCGTCGACCCCTGGGAGGCCGGCCTGCGCACCGCGGTCGCCCGCGTGCAGGCCGGCGGCGCCCCGCCCCCGGGGGACCCGCTGGCACGGCCGCTGCGGATGCTGGCCGCCCGGCGCAGCGCCCTGCTCACCGAGTGGGACGGCAACCTCGCCGGCCTCGGCGCGCCGGACTGGATGCGCGTGCCGGAGGTCGTGTCGCCCACCCGCCTGCAGCACTACGGCGCCTGCGGCTTCCGCTTCCTCATGTCGTCGCTGCTCCGCCTGCGCGTGCCCGAGGAGCCGTCCGACGAGGAGACGCTCGACCCCATCACCCGCGGCAACGTGATGCACCGGACCCTGGAGGACTTCTTCACCGAGCAGCAGGCCGCCGGCCGGCCCGGGGTGGGCGAGCTGTGGACCCCCGAGGACGAGGCCCGGGCGCAGGAGATCCTGACCGGCCACCTCGCCGACGCCCGCGCCCGCGGCCGCGCGGGCCTGCCGGTGTTCGCCGGGCAGGACGAGCGCGCCCTGCGCGCCGACCTGACCGCCTTCCTCGCCGACGACGGCGAGTTCCGCCGCGAGACCGGCGCCGTGCCGCACCGGTTCGAGGCGCCGATGGCGGCGACCGGCCCCGGCGGCCAGCGCTTCCGCGGCTTCATCGACCGCATCGACCGCGACCCGGCGACGGGGCGCCTGGAGATCGTCGACTACAAGACCGGGAAGGCCGAGGAGCTCCCGGACGACGACCCCCTCGACGGCGGGCGCAGGCTGCAGCTGCCGGTGTACCTGCTGGCCGCCGAGGGGGTGCCCGCCACGGCGCGCTACTGGTTCATCTCCGCGCGCGGCGGCTTCGCGCGCGCGCCCTACGCCCCCGGCCCGGACGACGACGCCCGCTTCGCCGGCACCCTCGCGGCCATCACCGGCGGCGTCGCGGCCGGCTCGTTCCCGGCCGTGCCGGGCGACTTCGACGAGTTCTACGCCGAGTTCGAGAACTGCCGGTTCTGCGACTTCACCCGCATCTGCCCCCGCGGCCGCGGGGACGACCGGGCCCGCAAGAAGGACGCCGACGGGTCCGCGCCCTGGGCCGGGGTGGCGCGGGCGGCCGCGCCGGGGGAGGAGGAGTGAGCGCCGCGACGATCGACGCCGCCGCCCGGGAGCTCATCGCCGGGCGCCTCGACGCGACGATGCTCGTGGAGGCGGGCGCCGGGACCGGGAAGACGCGGGCCCTGGTCGACCGCGTCGTCTCCCTCGTCGCCTCGGGCCGGGCGCCGATCGACCGGATCGCGGCGATCACCTTCACCGAGCGGGCGGCTGCCGAACTGCGGGAGCGGGTGCGGGCGGGCCTCGACGAGCGCGTCGCCGCGGGGGGCCCCGACGCGGACCGCTGCCGCGCGGCGCGGGATGGCCTGGACCGGGCACAGCTCTCCACGATCCACGCCTTCGGGCAGGCGCTGCTGCGGGCCATGGCCGCCGAGGCGGGGATCGACCCGGACATGGGGGTCCTCGACCAGATGGCCGCCGACCGGCGCTTCGAGGAGCGCTGGCGCGCCGCGCTCGAGGCCGTCGACCCGGCGTCGCCCGAGGGGGTGGCGATCGACCGCGCCCTCGGCCGCGGGCTCGGCATCTCCGGCCTGAGGCGCCTCGCGACGGCGCTCGCCGAGCGCGAGGACCTGGCCGTGATGCTCCGCGACACCCCGCCCACCGCGCCCGCCCCGCGGTGGGAGGTCATCGGCGAGGTCACGGCGGCGGTGACGGCGCTCGACTGCGCGCGGGTGGTGCCCGGCGACGCCCTGCTGGAGCACGTCGAGGCCGTGCGCCAGGTGCTGGAGCCGCTGCGGGACGCCGACCCGTGGACCCGGGACGCGCTCTTGCCGGGCGCGGTGGCCATCGCCGCGAAGAAGGTCGGGCGCACCGGCCGGGCCCCGAACTGGGGCGGATCCGACCGCATCGGCGCGGCCCGGGACATCCTGCTGGACGCGGGCGCGCAGCTCGCGGACCTGCTGGCCGCGGCCCGCGCCGAGGCCCTCTGCGACGTGCTGCCCTGGATCGCCGCGCACACGCTCGCGGACGCCGACACCCGGCGCCGGGCGGGCACCCTGGTGTTCGGCGACCTCATCCTGTGGACCCGCGACGTGCTGCGGGACGTCCCCGCCGCCCGCGAGGCCCTGCGGGCCCGGTACGACGCGCTTCTGATCGACGAGTTCCAGGACACGGACGCCTGGCAGGTGGAGATCGCCGAGGCGTTCGCGGCCGGCCACGACGGGACGCTGGACTCCGGGCGGCTGTTCCTGGTGGGCGACCCGAAGCAGTCGATCTACCGCTTCCGGCGGGCCGACATGGCCGTCTACTCGGCCGAGCGGTCGCGGGTGGAGGGCGCGGGCGGCCTGCTGCCGTCGCTCACCGGCAACCGCCGCTCCCAGGCCGTCGTGATCCGGTGGGTCAACGCGGTGATGGACGGGCTGTTCGCCGAGGAGGCCGACCGCGCCCTGCAGCCGCCCTACGTGCCGATCATCGCCGCCCGCGACACCCCCCTCACCGGCCCGGGCGTCGCCTGGATGGGCGGGCCGTCGCCGGAGCGCGCGTGGGACATCCGGATGGCGGAGGCGGCGGACGTGGCGGCGACCTGCCGCGCGGCCGTGGAGGAGGGCTGGCAGGTGCAGGACCGCGAGGGGCCGCCGCGGGCCGTCGAGCTGCGGGACATCGCCGTGCTGCTGCCCGCCCGCACCGGCCTGAGCGCGATCGAGGGCGCCCTGCGGAGCGCCGGGGTGCCCTTCCGCGTGGAGGGCGGGGGCCTGGTGTTCCGGACCCAGGAGATGCGCGACCTGCTCAACTGCCTCTCCGCGATCGACGACCCCTCGGACGAGGTCGCCGTGGTGGGGGCGCTGCGCAGCACGGCGTTCGCGTGCTCGGACCTCGAGCTCGCCCGGCACCGGTCCGCCGGGTTCCGCTTCAACTACCTCGCCCCGGCGCTCGACGGCGCCGAGGGGCCGGTGGCCGAGGCGCTGCGGTCCCTGCGCGCCCACCACCGGCGCCGGCACGACACGTCCCTCGCCACGGTCGTCGAGCGCTTCGTCGCCGAGCACCGGCTGGTGGAGGTCGGCCTGGTGGACGGCCGCACCCGCGACGCCTACCGGCGGGCCCGCTTCGTGGTGGAGCAGGCGCGCGCCTTCGAGGCCGACCGCCCCCAGGGGCTGCGCGCCTTCGTCGCGTGGATGGAGGAGCGCACGACCGGCCCGATCCTGGACCGCGACGGGTCCGGCCTGGACGACGACGAGGACGCGGTGCGCATCCTCACCGTCCACGCCGCGAAGGGCCTCGAGTTCCCGGTGGTGATCCTCGCGGGCATCGGGGCGAACCCGGTCGTGGCGTCGGCCCCCACCGTGTCGGCCGGCCCGGACGGCGGGGTCGTCGCCACGGTGGGGTCGAAGACCGCCGGGCGCCGCCTGTGCCTGGGCGACGTCGACGCGGCCGAGACGCTCGAGCGCGCCCACCAGCGCGCCGAGGGCGCCCGCCTGCTGTACGTCGCGGCGACCCGCGCGCGGGACCACCTGATCATGTCCCTGCACCACCAGGAGACACGGGCGACCAAGAGCGGGGCCCGCCGCCTGATCGACGCCGGCGCAATGGAGCACGCGTCGCGGTGGGAGCCGCCCCCCGCGGCGCCGGGCGGGGCACGCACGCCGCTCCACGGCCTGCGGGTCGACCCCGCCGCCGCGTCTGCCGCCGAGCACGACGAGGCGCGCGCGGCCCTGGTCGCCGCGGCCCGGACCGAGCGGTACACGAGCGCGACCGGTCTCGCGGCCGGCGCTGCCCCCGCCCCCGAGGAGCGGGGGGCGGAGGGCGGCGACGAGCCGTGGTCGCGGGGACGCGGCGGCTCCCGGGTGGGGCGCGCCGTCCACGCGGCCATCCAGAGCCTCACCCTGGCGTCGGGGCCGCAGGAGGTGGAGGCCGTCGCGGCGGCGCAGGCCGTGGCCGAGGCGGTGCCGGAGAGCGCCGGGGAGGTGGCGGACCTGGTGCGCGCCGCCCTGCTGTCGGACGCCGCGGTGCGCGCCCGCAGCGCGGCGGGGTCCCTGCGCGAGGTGCCGTTCGCGGTGCGCCGCGGCGACGTCGTGGTGGAGGGCTTCATCGACCTCGTGGTCCCCACCGCCGCGGGCCTGGAGATCGTGGACTGGAAGACCGACGCCGTCGCCCCGGGGGAGGTGGCCGCCCGGGTGGAGGGGTACGCCCTGCAGGCCGGCCTCTACGCGCTCGCGCTGCAGGAGGCGACGGGCCAGCCCGTGGCCCGCATCACCTACGTGTTCCTGCGCCCCGGGGTCGAGGTGTCCCC
Source organism: Thermoleophilia bacterium (assembly GCA_050249835.1). Classification (GTDB taxonomy): domain Bacteria; phylum Actinomycetota; class Thermoleophilia; order Miltoncostaeales; family Miltoncostaeaceae; genus Miltoncostaea. The sequence goes on along the minus strand of JBFWPT010000026.1, from coordinate 38,336 downwards.
GGGCGACCCCGGGACCCTCGCGGCCGCCGCCGCGCAACGGGTTTCGCAGACGCCGGGAAGCGGAGGGCCGGTCCGGGAGTAGGTCATCTACACGACAGCGGCGGCGGGACCCACGACCCGCCTCCGGAGGCCATCCCGGGAGGACGCATGGGCACGACGCGGTTCGCCGCCACGCCACGCTGGGTGTGGAGCGACGAGGTGATGGGCGTCATCGAGCGGGAGATGCGCCGGGACGGGCTCTCCCTGGGCGAGCTGGCCCGCCGTGCGGCGGAGCGGTTCGGCATGGATCCCGAGTCCGCCGAGCGGCGCCTGCGGGCGGCGCGGCGCAGCGGGATGGTGATGGACGTGCACACCGCGGACCGCTACCTGGTGCTCGTGAGCTGCCACCTCACGGACGTCCCCTGCTACCGGGCGGCCCTGGCGGGGGAGCTGTCCCCCTCGGAGTGGCCGAGGCGCGGCGCCCGGACGGCGTCTAGCGGAGCGAGCCCGGAGCGACCCCGATCGCGGACACGACGGTCTCACGCTGGTCCGGGGTGAGCCGGCCGAGCCGGCGGCGCACCTCGTCGAGCGCGCCGGACATGCCGCCGCCCCCGGCCACGACGTCGCGCACCGCCAGCCGCAGCGCCTGAGCCTCACGCTCGGCCACCTGGCGGGCCCAGTCGTCGATGTCGAGAACGTCGATCATGCGCGATCCCCCGATCCGTACTGCGACCGGTCCTTCTCCGGCCGCACCACCACGGTAGGCCGCGCGCAGGTGGCCACCACCCCCCGAGGGGAGGGTCGTCGCATCCCCCCGGACGGGGGGTGTCACACCCGGGCGCCGCGGGGCGCCCGCCGACTCAGGCGACCGTGCGGCTGAGCTCGTTGAGGGTCGTGTGGCCGGCGAGCACCTTCATCACGCCGTCCTCGCGCATCGTCTTCATGCCCTCGCGCCGGGCCTGGCGGCGGATCTCCGACGACGGGGACGAGGCCGCCGTGAGGCGCTCGATCTCCTCGCTCATCGTCAGCATCTCGTAGATGCCGATCCGGCCCTTGTAGCCGGTCTGGCGGCAGGCGGCGCAGCCCACGGAGCGGTTGATGACGGCCGTCTCGCCGACGCCGTCGGGCAGCGTGGCCGTGCCGGCGAAGTCGCGGAGGGTCTGGGCGGGGACCTCGACCGGCTGGCGGCACTCGGTGCAGAGCCGCCGCGCGAGGCGCTGGGCCAGCACGCCGAGCACGCCGGAGGCGGAGAGGAACGGCTCGACGCCCATCTCGGTGAGGCGGGTGAGGGCGCTCGCGGCGTCGTTGGTGTGGATGGTGGCCATCACGAGGTGGCCGGTGAGGGCGGCCTGCATCATGATCTGGGCCGTCTCGCCGTCGCGGACCTCGCCGACCATGATCACGTCCGGATCGGAACGCAGCAGGGCGCGGAGGCCCGTGGCGAAGGTGAGGCCCGCCTTCGCGTTCACCTGCACCTGGTTGATGCCGCCCAGCCGGTACTCGACCGGGTCCTCGACGGTGATGATCTTGCGGTCGCCGGTGTTGAGCGCGTGGAGCGCCCCGTAGAGCGTGGTCGACTTGCCGGAGCCGGTCGGGCCGGAGACGAGCACGGCGCCGTAGGGCCGGCGGTAGCAGGAAGAGAAGCGCTCCAGGGTCTCCGCCGAGAAGCCGATCTCCGTGAGCTTCCTCATCGCGTTGGAGGTGTCCAGGATGCGGATGACCACGCCCTCGCCGTGCACCGTGGGGACGGTCACGACGCGCAGGTCGAGGCGGTGGCCGGCGGCGGTCAGCGAGACGCGGCCGTCCTGCGGCACGCGGCGCTCGGCGATGTCCATGTCCGCCATCACCTTGATGCGGCTCACGACCTCGCGGGAGAGGCCCGAGGGAATCGCCGCGACGGTGCGCAGCACGCCGTCGATGCGGTACCGGACGAGCATCTCCTCGGGCTGGGCCTCGAGGTGGATGTCCGATGCGCCCTCCTCGACGGCGCGGGACACGACCGAGCCCACCATGCGCACGACGGGGGCGTCCTGGCCGCTGATCGAGGCGAGGTCCGCGCCGAACTCCTGGGCCATCCCCTGGCTCGGGGCGGCCTCGCGGACGAGGCCGGAGAGGAAGTTGTCCTGCGCGACGCCGCCGGCCGACAGGAAGGCGTCGATCTCGGCGTCCAGGGCGAGGGCCGGACGGACCTCGCGGCCCACCATCATCCGGAGGTCGTCGATCGTGAGGACGTCCGACGGGTCGGCGGTGGCGACGAGCAGGGCGCCGCTGCGGTCGACCGCGAGCGGGATGACCCGGTAGCGCTGGCGGCTCCGCTCGTCGAGCAGGTTCAGGATGGCCGGGTCGATCTGGCCGCCGAGGCGGGCGCGCGGCACGCCGAGGCGGCGCGCGAGGCCGTCGCCGAGGATCTCCGGGGTGATCGACCCCTGGGCGACGAGGATCTGGCCGAGGCGGCCGCCCTCCTCGCGCTGCCGCTGCAGGGCGCCCTCGAGCACCGAGCGCGTGATCGCGCCCATCTCGATGAGGACCTCGCCGAGGCCCTGCGGAGGTGCCTCGACCGTCGCTCCCTGCTGCGCCATGGGGTGTCCCTCGCGTCGTCGACGTGGCTTCCTTCTGTGTCGGCGCGCGGGCCGGGAGCCTGAGCCCAGGGGTGGGTGCGGGTCCGCCCGCGACGGGAATTGCGTTCCACGGTCAGGACGGGGACGCCGCTGCCGATGACGCTCCACGATGTCGCGACCCTGGGATGCCCTGGAACTGGTCCGGCTCGCGCGCCTCCTCCGCCCCCGGGCGGACCGGCAGGCGGCGGGCGCGGACGCCCCTGCCGCGGACTCCGTCGGCGACGACGCAGCCCGCGCCGCGGTCGCGCAGGCGTTCGCGGAGCTCGGCGCCACCCTCGCCCCGCCGGCGCCGGGAGCGCAGGCCGCCGACCCCTCCCCCCTCGGCACCGGCGAGCGGCTGGGCGACGCGCTCGTGCGCCACGGGCTCCTCTCCCCCGAGGACCTGGAGCGGGCGCTGGAGGCCCACCGCGTGAGCGGGGAGCGCCTCGGGCGCGTGCTGCTGTCGATGGGCCTCGTGCGCCGCCAGGACCTGCACCGGGTGCTGAGCGAGATCTGGGGCATCGGCTTCTGCGACCTGACGCGCACCCGCATCGACGAGGGCCTGCTGCGCCTGTTCTCGCCCACGCAGATGGCGTCGGAGGGCTGGCTGCCGGTCGACCGGCAGGGCCGCGTGGTGTGGGTCGCGACGGCCGAGCCGCCCAGCGCGACCGTCGCGGAGACGCTGCAGGAGGAGCTCGGCCACGCGGTCGACGTGGTCTTCCTGGCGACGACCGAGTGGGACGTCAACGCCGTGCTGCGCCGCGTGTTCGCCGACCGCCTGGCCCACGACGCCGCCAACGAGCTCTACGAGCGCGACCCCGTCGCCTCGGCCCGCCACCCGCTGACCCTCGGCCAGAAGGTCACGATCTTCGGGGGGCTGGCCCTCACGGCCCTCTCCTTCGTCCTGTTCCCGCTCGAGACGGCGATCGTCCTCTGCTGCGTCGCGAACATCGCGTTCCTGGTGGCCGTCGGCTTCAAGCTGGTCACGGCCCTCGCCGGCTGGCGGTCGGTGCGCCGCGGCGGGCCGGCCCAGGCGGCGCGCATCCCCGACGACGAGCTGCCGATCTACACCGTGCTCGTCCCCGTGTTCGGCGAGGCCAACATCGTCGGCGGGCTCGTGGAGCACCTGAGCGCCCTCGACTACCCCCAGGAGAAGCTCGAGATCCTGCTCCTGATGGAGGAGGAGGACACCGAGACCATCGAGGCGGCCCGCGCCGCCCACCCGCCGGACACCGTCAAGTTCGTGATCGTCCCGAAGGGGCGGCCGCAGACGAAGCCGCGCGCCTGCAACATGGGCCTCGTCTTCAGCCACGGCGAGTTCCTGGTCATCTACGACGCCGAGGATCGCCCGGAGCCGGCCCAGCTCCGGGAGGCCGTCGCCGCCTTCCGCGCGGGCGACGAGAAGCTCGCCTGCGTGCAGGCCCGCCTCAACTACTTCAACACCGAGGAGAACCTGCTCACGCGCATGTTCACCCTCGAGTACTCGTGGTGGTTCGACTACATGCTCCCGGGCCTCGACCGGCTGCACCTGCCGATCCCGCTCGGGGGCACCTCCAACCACTTCCGCACCTCGGTGCTGCGCAAGCTGGGCGGCTGGGACGCGTGGAACGTGACCGAGGACGCTGACCTCGGCCTGCGCGCCGCCGCCGAGGGCTACCGGGTGGGCGTCATCCCCTCGACCACCTACGAGGAGGCCTGCGGCCGCTACTGGCCGTGGGTGCGCCAGCGCACGCGCTGGATCAAGGGCTACATGCAGACCGGCCTCGTCCACACGCGGCGCCCGATCCGCACCGCCAAGGCGGCCGGAGTGCGCGGGGTCTTCGGCCTGCTGCTGCTGATCATCGGCACCCCCGTCACGTTCCTGCTCGCGCCGCTCATGTGGCTCGTCACCATCATCTGGCTGACCCACTTCCTGGGCGCGCCGGAGATGCCGCTGCTTCTGCCCGGGCCGATGGAGATGGTGGGCGCGATCAACCTGATCGTGGGCAACGCGCTGATGGTGGCGCTCAACGCGCTCGCCGTCGGCCGTCGCCGCATCCACCACCTGCTGCCCTACGCGCTCCTCAACCCGCTCTACTGGTGCCTGCACTACACGGCCGCGTGGCGGGCGCTGTACCAGCTCATCCGCAATCCGTTCCACTGGGAGAAGACCCCCCACGGGCTCACCACCCACGAGGCGGTCCTCGCGGTGGGCGGCACCGCCGAGCACCAAGCGGCCCTGGCGGGGACCGGGCGGGCCTAGCCGGTCGCGCGGTCGCGTGGGCTCGGCGCCGCCCACGGCGAGCGACCGCGGCCCGGCCGCTCGCCATCAGCCTTCGCGGCCTCCTTCCCCCCGACCGGCTGCCACGGAGCCGCCGGATGGTGGCCACCGGCCGACCTCTACGTCTCGTACCGAAACGAGACGTTCAGCCTCACGCGGTAGCTCGAGACCTTGCCGTCCTCGATGGTGACGTCCATCCGCACGACCTCGCCGACCCGCAGGTCCCGGAGCTTCGCACCCGCCGTCTCGATCGCGTTGCGGGTCGCCTCCTCCCACGACTCCGTGCTCGTCCCGACGATCTCGTTGACCACGTAGACACTTCCGGCGGCCATCGTGTACCCCCTCTCAGATGGATCAGTCCGCCCAGACGCTCGCCCAATACCGCGCGCCTGGCAAGGCCCGTGACGGCACGCGCTCGGATCGGTGCGACGCCCGCACCTAGGCGAGAGGCGCACATAGGTGGCCCCTCGGGGTGAACGGGCTTGACCGGTCGGCGCCCAGACGGAGAGTGTCAACGGTGTCCCTCCGACGCTCCGAGCCGAGCCGTCGGCGGATCTCCGGGGGCAGGATGCTGGGCGCGGCGGGCAAGTCCGATGAGTTCGAGGGGTTCGATCGTTTCCTGGCGTCTCTTCGTCAGACGCCCCTCCTGACGCCTGCAGACGAGATCGAGCTCGCGAGGGAGGTCGAGGACGGGGTGGAGTCCGCCCGTCGACGTCTGATCGAGGCGAACCTGCGCCTCGTCGTGTCCCTTGCGCGCGGCTATCGGGGACGTGGCATGCCCCTGCCGGACCTCGTCCAGGAAGGGACGATCGGCCTGATCCGGGCGGTCGACAAGTTCGATTGGCGCCGGGGCTACCGGTTCACGACCTACGCGACGCCGTGGATCCGGCAGACGATTCGACGGGGGCTCGCCGCCAACGCCGCCCTCGTGCGTCCGCCGTCCCGGATCGTCGAGCTGCAACGCCCGGTCGCGCGCGTCGAGGCGGACCTCACGCAGCGGCTCGGCCGGGCGCCGACGCGTTCCGAGCTGGGACGGGAAGCCGGGCTGACCTCCCGCGACATCTCCAGCGTCCTGCACGCGCAGGCCCGCCCCATCAGCTTCTTCGAGCCCGCCGCCGCGGACACGGACCGCGCCCTCGCCGACGTCCTGCCGGACCGCGCCGGCCAGGAGCCGGAGGCCGCGGGTGAGGCGAGCTGGACCCGCCGCGCGGTGTCCCGGGCACTCGGCGAGCTCTCGCCCCGCGAGCGCGCCGTCATCGAGATCCGCTACGGCCTCACCGGCGGGGACACGTGCTCCCTGGCCGAGGCCGGGCGCCAGCTCGGCGTCACGCGCGAGGCCGCGCGCCAGATCGAGGCGCGCGCCCTCCTCAAACTCTCCGCTCGGGCCGACGTCCAGGCCCTCCGTGGCTAGCAGGAGCGACGGAGTGCCCGTCACCGCCGTCGATGACGGCCCGCCGACGGTTCGTCAGACGGCCTCGAGAATCGTCGCGTTGCCCATCCCCCCGCCCTCGCACATCGTCTGAAGGCCGTACCGGGCTCCGCGGCGGCCCATCTCGTGGACGAGGGTCGTCATCAGCCGGGCGCCGCTGCACCCGAGCGGGTGGCCGAGCGCGATGGCTCCGCCGTTCACGTTCACCCTGTCGGGATCGGCCCCGGTCGCGCGCTGCCAGGCGAGGGGGACCGACGCGAAGGCCTCGCTGACCTCGAAGAGGTCGATGTCGTCGATGGCGAGCCCGGCCCGGGAGAGGGCCATCTGCGTGCTCGGGATCGGACCGGAGAGCCCCTCGATGGGGTCGACGCCGGTCACGGCGAACGCGTGGAACCGCGCCATCGGTCGCAGGTCGAGCCGGCTCGCGACCCGCTCCGATGCGATCAGCAGCGCGGCGGCGCCGTCGCTGAGCTGGGACGAGGTGGCGGCGGTCAGCTTGCCGTCCTCGCGGAACACCGTGCGCAGGCCGGCGAGGGTCTCGAGCGTGGTGCCGGGCCGGACGCCCTCATCGGCCGTCGCGGTCCAGGTGCGTTCATCGCTCACCGCCTCGATCGGGAGGATCTCGTCGCCGAAGCGCCCCTCGCTCGTGGCGGCGGCCGCCCGGACGTGGGACCGCACGGCGAACGCGTCGAGCTCCTCGCGGGTGAGCTCGAACCGGTCCGCGATCATCTCTCCGGACTCGCCCTGATCGATGAAGAAGTCGGACGCGAGGCCGTAGCGCTCCCGGAAGCGGGGACCGTAGGCGTCTCCGGGCTGCGGGACGTTGGCCCACATGGGCACGCGCGTCATCGACTCGACGCCCGCCGCGATCACGAGGTCGTAGGCCCCTGCCATCACCCCCTGGGCGGCGAAGTGGGCCGCCTGCTGGGAGCTGCCGCACTGACGGTCGATGGTCGTTGCCGGCACCGACTCCGGAAAGCCGGCGGCCAGGACGGCGCTGCGCGCGACGTTCGCGCCCTGCTCGCCCACCTGATCGAGGCACCCCACGATCACGTCGTCGATCTCGGCGGGCTCGACGCCGGCGCGGGCGACCACGGCCGACAGCACCTCCGCCAGGAGATCGGCGGGATGCCAGTGGGACAGCATCCCCCTGCGCCGGCCGATCGGCGTCCGCACCGCGGCGACGACCAGGGCGTCGCCCGTCATCGCGCCTCTCCCGGCTCGTGGCCCGCGAAACGCGGCGGGCGCTTCTCGAAGAAGGCGTCCATCCCCTCCTGCTGGTCCGGGGTGCCGAAACTCAGTGCGAACGAGTCGATCTCCCGGGCGTAGGGCCCGGGCGCGTCGCCTCCGAGGGCGAGGTTACAGAGACGCTTCGCCGCTGCGACCGCCGAGCCCGGACGGGAGGCGATGGCGGTGGCGACCTCGATCGCGGCGTCGAGCAGCTCGGCATCCGGGTGGACCTGGGACACCAGCCCGGCTCGCAGCGCCTCGTCGGCGCCGATCAGCCGGCCCGTGAGGATCAGGTCCTTCGCGAACGCCGCCGATGTCGCGCGCGCCAGGCGCTGCGTGCCGCCCCAGCCGGGGACGACCCCCAGCGTGACCTCCGGCTGGCCGAAGCGGGCTCTCTCGCCGGCCAGGCGCACATCGCAGGCCAGCGCGATCTCGCACCCGCCTCCCAGCGCGAAGCCGTTGACGGCCGCCACGACCGGGGTGCCGAGATCCTCGATCAGCCCGGTGATGGCGTGGCCGCGGAGGGCGAACTCGCGCGCCTCCAGAGCAGATGCGCGCCGCATGTGCCCGATGTCGGCGCCCGCGCAGAACGCCTTGCCGCCGGCCCCCGTCAGGACGATGGCGCGCGCGCCGGCATCGTCGTCCACGCGCCGCAGCACGTCCTCCAGCTCGGACAGCATGGCGGGCGAGAGGGCGTTGAGCGCCTCGGGCCGGTCGAGGGTCACGACCGCGACGGCGCCGCGGCGTTCGTGATCGATGGACAGGGGATCCTCCCGATGGACGTGATGGACGTCGACGGCGCCCGCCGCCCGTGCGCGGTCGCTTGACACCACGCGTGATGATAGATGAATATTGCACCTATGAGCAAAGAGCAACCAGCCCAGACTCGCGCGGGCCGATCCAACGGACGGAGCCGCGAGAACCATGCCCATCCCCGCTCCTGGCTGCAGCCCTTCCTCCTCCTCGCCCTCGAGCAGTGGCAGAGCTACGGCTACGAGCTGATCCGTCGCCTGAACGGGTTCGGCTTCGAGGTCCTCGACCGCGGCAGCGTCTACCGGACGCTGCGACAGCTCGAGAAGGACGGGCTCGTCGTGTCCGGCTGGGACACGTCGACGGATGGCCCGGCCCGGCGACTCTACTCGCTGACGGATGCCGGCCGCGCGTACCTGGACGCCTGCGCCGCCTCGATGCGCGGCTACCAGACGGTGCTCAACCAGTTCTTCGCCCTGTACCCCGCTGCGGGCGGCGCCGACGGCTCGCACGGCGGCGGGCACAACGGCTCGATCGCGCCGAACGGAAAGAGTGACGCATGAGCAGCAGTTCCGACCCGATGACGCGAGCGGGCGAGGCCTACGCGGAACTGATGGCGCGGTGGGCGTCCTCGTTCGGCGAGATCACCGGCGACGAGGAGTTCGTGCGCGCGTCCGAGCGCCTGCTCCAGACGTTCGCCCAGCAGGATGCGCTGAGGGCGCGCGTGATCGAGCGGTGGTCCTCGGCGATGCAGGAGCTCGCCGGGAGCGATCAGTACGCTGCCGCATCCGGCCAGCTCCTCGCCCTCTACGCGCATCAGCAAGAGGTGCTGCGCGCGGCGTCACGGGCGGCCGCCGAGGGTCTCCACCTGCCGACCACGGAGGATCTCTCCGAGGTCTCGCGACTCGTCGTCAACGTCGAGCGCAAGGTCGAGGAGGTGACGGATCGGCTCGGGCAGATCGACGCGAGGATCGCCGCCATCGGGACGGCGATCGATGCGCTCGCGTCCTCCCTCGAGGCCATCGGCCGCCGAGGGGAGACCGCCGCGGAGCCGAAGGAGGCGCCCGCGAAGGCGAGGACCACGGCGGCGAAGAAGAGCGCGGGCGGGCGGGCGCGCTCGGCGAAGTCGACGACCACCTCCACCTCGTCGCCGTCGGGCGACTAGCCCCGCCGCCCGTGGCCATCGGGGCCGGGGCGATCCCGAACGGGCGGGCCCGCGCCGGGACCACGCCCCGCGAGGTCGCCTGGACGCGCAACAAGACCACGCTCTACCGCTATCTGCCGTCGCGGCCCCGCCGGCACCGCACGCCGGTGCTCCTGGTCTACGCCCTCATCAACCGGCCCTACGTCTTCGACCTGCTCCCCGGGCGCAGCTTCGTGCGCCACCTCCTGGACGAGGGCTATGAGGTGTACCTGCTGGACTGGGGGCGTCCCGGCTGGGAGGACCGCGGCGTCGGGCTGGACGAGCTCATCGACGAGCACCTGCCCGATGCCGTCGAGCGGATGGCCGCCGGCGCCGGCGCCGGCGGCGAGTACACGATCCTGGGCTATTGCATGGGCGGGACCATGGCGGCGGTGCACGCGGCTCTGCGTCCGGAGGGCCTGCGCAACCTGATCGCTCTCACCACCCCGGTCGACTTCGCGGACCCCGGGCCGGCCGCCGCGTGGATGGACCCCCGGCACCTCGACGCCACGGCACTGGCCGGGAGCCTCGGGAACATCTCGCCGTCGCTGGTCGACCTCGCCACCAAGATGCTCCGGCCGGTCGCGAACGCCGTCGATGCGCAGCTCGTACTGCGCGAGCGGATCGCCCGCGGCGACGACCTCACGTTCTGGAGGGCGGTCGACCAGTGGGTGAACGACGCTGTGCCCTTCTCCGGGGCGGCGTTCGTGCAGTGGGTCGGCGACTTCTACCAGCAGAACCTGCTCGTGCGCGACGCGCTCACCGTCGCGGGTCGGTCGGTCCGTCTCTCCGAGATCACCGCCGCCCTCCTCGCCATCGCAGGCTCTCGTGACCACCTCGTACCACCGCAGATGGCCCGACCCCTGGTCGACCTGGTCGCGAGCCCCGACCGCCGGTACCTGGAGCTCCCCGCCGGTCACGTCGGCATCCTCGTAGGCTCGGGGGCGCGTACCGACCTCTGGCCCGAGGTGACCGATTGGCTCGACGCGAGGTCCGACTAGCATCCACCGTGGAGGAAGCCGCATGACCACACCGTTCCCGGAGTACCCCCCCGGGCGGACGATCGATCAGCTCGCCGTCGGAGACAGCGCGAGCGTCGAGAGATCCTTCTCGCAGGACGACATCGACGCCTTCGCGAGGATCTCGGGTGACGACAACCCCGCCCACGTCGACGCCGCATGGGCCGAGGCATCCATCTTCGGCGGTCGTGTCGCCCACGGCGTGCTGACCGCCGGCCTCGTGTCCGCGGTGCTCGGCACGAAGCTGCCGGGTCCTGGCACGATCTACATGTCGCAGAGCCTGAAGTGGCTCGCGCCGGTGAAGCCGGGCGACGTTCTCACGGCCACCGCGACGGTGGCCCAGATCATCCCCGACAAGAACCGCGTCGTGCTGGAGACCGTCGTCCGCCGGGGCGAGGATGTCGTCCTGAGCGGCGAGGCCCTGGTCATGCCTCCTCGCGGGAGCGGCTCGTGATCCGCCGGGTGGCTGTCGTCGGGGCCGGGGTCATGGGGAGCGAGATCGCGCAGGCCGTGGCGGCGGGCGGCGTGGAGGTGGTCCTCTTCGACGCGGACCCGGCCGCGCTCGAACGGGGGCTCGCCCACATCGACCGCATCGGCCGCCGCCGCATCGAGCGCGGCAGGATGACCGAGGACGAGGCCCGGGCGGTGCTCGGGCGGGTGAGCGCGGCCGGTGAAGACGCCGCGCTCGCCGACTGCGACCTCGCCGTCGAGGCCGTCCCGGAGATCCTCGACGTCAAGCACCAGGTGATCGCCCGGCTCGACGCGGCCCTCCCGGACGGTGCCCTGATCGCCTCGAACACGTCCGGGCTCTCGATCAGCGACATCGCGGCCCCGACGAGCCGCCCGGATCGGGTCGTCGGCCTCCACTTCTTCAACCCCGCGAGCGTCATGAAGCTCGTCGAGGTGATCCGCGGCGACACGACGAGCGACGCCACGATGGACGCGGCCGAGGCCTTCGCCCGCGCGCTCGGCAAGGTGCCCGTACGCGTCCGCGAGTGCCCCGGGTTCCTGGTCAACCGCATCCTCGTGAGGGCGATGGCCGAGGCGTACCGGGCGGCGGCCGGATCCGGCGCGGATCTCGCCGCCGCGGACGCGGCCGTCGTCGCCGGCGGACCCGCCCCGATGGGCCCGTTCGCCCTCGGCGACCTGATCGGGTTGGACACGCTCGGTCACATCCAGCGTGACCTGGAGGCCGCCTACGGCGACCGCTTCGCCGACGCGGGCGAGATCGCGCTCCGTGTCCAGGCCGGGCGCCTGGGGGCGAAGTCGGGCGGCGGCTTCTTCGATGGCCCCGCTCCGCAGGCCGACGCCGACGGTCCCGGGCGCGGGGTGGCCGAGCGCTACTACGAGAGCGCGCAGGACGAGGCGACACGGTGCGTCGCTGAGGAGATAGCGTCCCCGGCAGACGTGGACCTCGCGATGCGCCACGGGTGCGGATGGAGCGCCGGCCCCCTCGAGTGGGTCGGCGGCGATGAAGGGAGGACCCGGTGACCCCACCGAAGAAGGGCGGCGACGAGCCCACGCCCGGGCCGGCGCCCGAGATCGAGCCCGGGATGGACGCCTTCGCGATGTTCGAGGCCCTCGACCCGGCCGGGTTCGCCGAGGCGTGGACCAAGGCCGCCACCGCGGCCATGAGCAACCCGGACGGGGTCGCCGACGCGTGGGGCCGCTACTGGAGCGGCATGGTCGAGGCGACCGCCGCCGCGGTCGATCGCTCCACCGGCGAGGAAGCAGCCGGGCCGGTGCAGCCGGGGCGCAAGGACCGGCGCTTCCGTGATCCGGCCTGGGAGGAGAACCCCGCCTACTTCGGCCTCCTCCAGGCCTATCTCCTGGCCGCGCGGCTCGTCGACGACCTTCGCGACGCCTCGACGGTGGACGCGGTCACCGATGAGCGGATCGGCTTCCTGAGCGACGTGATCGTGGGCGCGGCCGCACCGACGAACTTCTTCTGGGCGAATCCGTCGGCCGTCAAGCGCGCCCTCGACACGGGCGGCTCGAGCGTGGCGAGGGGGATGAGGACCTTCGCGGACGACCTGGCGAACAACCAGGGCATGCCGCGTCAGATCGACCCGGATGCCTTCGCGGTCGCGCGCGATCTCGCCGTGACGCCGGGCAAGGTCGTGTACCGGAACGAGCTGATGGAGCTGATCCAGTACGAGCCGGCCACGGAGACGGTGCACGAGACGCCGCTCCTCATGAGCCCGCCCTGGATCAACAAGTACTACATCATGGACCTCGCCCCCGGTCGCAGCTTCGTCCAGTGGGCCGTCGAGCACGGGCACACCACCTTCGCGATCAGCTACCGGAACCCCGACGAGTCGCATCGACACGTCAGCCTCGACGACTACCTGCTGAGCGGTCCGATCTCCGCGCTCGACGCGATCCGCGAGATCACGGGCGCGGAGCGGGCCAACATCGTGGGGCTCTGCCTCGGTGGGACGCTGACGGCGGCGCTGGAGGCCTACCTCGCGTCCCGCGGCGAGGACCGGATCGCATCCACGACGCTCCTCAACACCCTCGTCGACTTCAGCCGCCCCGGGCGGCTGGGCGCCTTCACGGATGAGGCCTCGATCGAGCGGCTCGAGAGGAGGATGAACGAGCGCGGCTACCTCGAGGCGGCCGAGATGATGGGCGTCTTCACGTTCATGCGCTCGAACGACCTGGTCTGGAACTACGCGGTCAACAACTGGCTCATGGGTGAGGACCCCCAACCGTTCGACATCCTCGCGTGGAACGCCGACAGCACCCGCATGCCGGCGAACATGCACTCGTTCTACCTGCGCTCGTGCTACCTCAACAACGAGCTCGCAAGCGGGACGATGGAGCTCGACGGCGTGCGCCTCGACCTGGCCGACGTGCGAGGGGACCACTACATCCTCGGCGCGATCGAGGATCACATCGCACCATGGGAGGGGAGCTACCTCACGACCCAGGTGCTGCCGGCCGCGAACTCCCGCTACGTCCTGAGCGCCGCGGGCCACATCGCGGGGATCGTCAACCCCCCGAGCCCGAAGGCCTGGTTCCGCACCGCCGGCGATTGCCCGGCCGACCCCCGGGAGTGGTTCGAGGCATCGACGCGCCGCGAGGGCTCGTGGTGGGAGGACTGGGCGGACTGGATCGCTGCTCGTTCCGGCGAGCGCGTCCCGCCGCCCGGCATGGGGAGCGCGGAGCACCCCCCGCTCGACGACGCTCCCGGCCGCTACGTGCTCGAGCGGTAGGCGCCGGATCGGCCGACGCCGGCCTCGCCGGACCGGCGTTTGACAAACCAGACGGTGCTCAGTATATTGAGCACCGTCTAACCGATCCCCTTTCGAGGAGGCACGCATGCCATCGCCCGTCATCGACTACACCGTCAGCGCCCAGGAGCGGGCCCTCTCCGGCCTGAAGCAGAGCCAGACCGCCGTCGTCGACGTCGTCGACTCCTGGGCCAAGGCCGTTGAGAGCACCGTCCAGGACCTGCCGGCCATCCCCGTCGCCAGCGCTCTGCCGAGCGTCGACGAGCTCCTGTCGCTGCAGTTCGACTTCGCCGGCAAGGTGCTGGCCGCGCAGCGCGACTTCGCCGACCGCCTCGTGAAGGCGGCCGCCCCGGCCGTCAAGACGACCCCGGTCGAGACGCCCGCCGTCTCCTAGGCGCGGGGGCGGGCGGTGACGACCGACCCCTGGGAGCAGCAGGTCGAAGCCCTCGGCGGCTACATCCGGGCTCAGCGCAAGCTCGCGAAGCTCTCGCTTCGCGAGCTTGCGAACATGAGCGATGTCTCCAACGCCTACCTCAGCCAGCTCGAGCGCGGCATGCACGCCCCGTCGATGCGGGTGGTGGGACAGGTCGCCCGCGCACTCGGCATGTCGCCCTGGCAGTTCCTGCACGACGCCGGGCTGGTCGACGAGACCGGCCGGGCGGACGCCGGACCCGGCGGCGAGGACGGCGGCGGCATCGGCGCGATCACCGAACGGGCGATCCTCGCCGACCGATCGCTCACGGACGCCCAGCGCGAGGCCCTGCTCGCCGTCCTGCGCAGCTTCGGCCGCGGATAGCCGGATCGATCGCTAGTTGAAGGCCTCGCGGACGTCGTCGACCGTCGTCACATGTGCGAGGCCGGTGTCCGTCCTGACGGCCGCGTGGTGGTCCGGCGCCGACTCGGCGACGACCACGGCGGGATCGATCCAGAACACCGCGTAGCCGGCCACCGCCCCCGCCCCGAAACCGGGGGCGAAGATCCGCATGCGCCGATCGATCACGCCGTCCACGGCGGCGTCGTGGATGGCGATCGGAATGCTGGCCGCGGATACGTTGCCGACGCGGTCGATGTTGAAGTACAGGCTCTCCTCCGGGATGCCGGCCTGCCCGGCGAGCTCGACGACCATCGTCCGGTTCGCCTGGTGCGGCACGACCAGGTCGATGGCCTCCACCAGCGCCCCGGCGCCGTCGCCGTCAGGGTGGGGCAAGGTGTTCAGCTCGCCCATCATCTGGACCAGGTAGCGCTCGACGAGGGCCTTCACCTCCGGTCCCCACACCGTGACATCGTTGTCGAACTCGGGATTGGGCCAGATGATCGAGTTCACCTGGCTCGCGGGTCCGCTGGCGTAGGTCTGGATGACCTCCATGTCGCCCTCGGCACCCTGCGCGGCCTCGGCGATCACCAGGGCGGCAGCGCCGTCGCCGAAGATCATCCGCGACGGCCGCACGCTGCCGATCTTGTCCGAGAACTTCTCCGCGCAGACGAGCAGCACCGGCCGTCGGATGTCCTGGAGCAGGCGCACGGCCTCGAGCAGGCCGTAGGGGAACCCGGCGCACGCGGCGACCAGGTCGAACGACGCGTGGGTCTGATAGATGCCGAGCTGCCCCGAGATCCAGGTCGAGACCGAGGGCAGCAGCTGCGTGCTGGTACAGGAGCAGAAGATGACCGCGCCGATCTCCCCGGCCGATCGTCCCGCCCCGTCCAGCGCGCGCCGGGCGGCGGTCAGCGCGATCTCGCCGAGCTCGCTCTCGGTGTAGATACGGGCCTCGATGCCGGTCTTCTCGGTGATGTCGGCCGCGGTCATGTGCGACCAGCTGAAGGCCGTGTTGCGGATCAGGTCCTCGTTCCGGCATATGAGCTCGCCCTTGGCGACCGCGAGCGCCTCGATGGCCGGGCGGATCGCAAATCGATCGGCCACGACCACCGGCGGCACGGGCTCAGCGGGGGGCACCGCCCTCTCGGGGGCGGGGGACCGGGGGCGGGCGTGGGCTCCCCTGCCCCGGACGCGCCGGATGAACTCGCCCACCTCGCGATCGCGCGGGACGAAGAGCACCACGAACTCGTCCGGATCGACGCGACCCACCTCCTCGAGCCGCATCGCGTCACGCTGCCACGGATACTGGTTGTGCATGACCATCGACATCCGCATCAGCGCCTCGAGCTCCGGCTGCTCCTCCCGGCAGTCGAGGATCTCGTCGTAGCCGTACACCGGATAGTCGGGATCGTACGAGGACAGGCAGTAGGTCAGTAGCTCGGGTCCGCCCGCGAGCGCCTCGTCAACCGTCATCTTGATCGCCCGCAGGTCCGATGCGTGGTGGAGCTTGTTGCGGTAGACGTCGAAGAGCACGCCGTGGATCCGGTCCTCGACCTCCTCGTCGAAGGCAGCGGGGAGCGTGGAGTAGCACGTCTCCACGGCGGCCACCTTGCGGTTCCCGTCCTTCCAGGGCTTCAGGATCGGGAGGTAGACCCCATCCCGGCGGCGCGGCACGTCGCGCCAGCGGACCGGGCGCTTCTCGTACATCGTCATCGCGAAGCGGTTGGTCCAGAACAGGTTGAGGGCGAGGTCCCGCAGCAGCTCGAACCTGCTGGCGTACTCGCCCGACTCGCAACGGGCGAGGATCCGCTCGCCCGTGGGCGCCTTCGCCTCGAAGTCGCGGCGGACGACGGCGTCGAGCTGCCCCTCCGTCTCGATCGCGCTGAAGTCGAGGTCGGCGAAGAAGTTCGACGGGAACACGAGGCGGCCGTGACGGTTGATGACAAACGGCTTCGCCACGCTGGCCCCTTTCCGGTGGATGTGCCCGCGGCGTCACGGTAATCGACCCTCGCGGGCCTGGGTAGGGTTGGCACCCTGCTAGATGCAATCGTCACTTAGCCGTGCGCGCGAGGGCGGGTTAGCGTCGGTGTCGTGAGGGCGCGAATCGCGATCGTGAACCGCGGAGAACCCGCCCGCCGTCTGATCCACGCGGTGCGGGAGCTGAACCGCGAACGCGGTTGGGAGCTACGCGCGATCGCCCTCCACACGGCTGACGAGCGTGGCGCCGCCTTCGTCCGCGCCGCCGACGAGACCGTGACGATCGGGCGCCAGACGGCCGCGAACCCCTATCTCGACCACCCCGAGCTGGAGCGGGCCCTGCTCCTCGCCGGTGCCGACTTCGCCTGGGTCGGATGGGGCTTCGTCGCGGAGGATCCCACGTTCGCCGAGCTCTGCGAGCGGATCGGCGTGACCTTCGTCGGGCCGCCACCCGACGCAATGCGACGGCTCGGGGACAAGATCGCCGCGAAGCTGCTGGCCGAGGAGGTCGGGGTTCCGGTCGCGCCCTGGAGCGGTGGGCCGGTCGCCTCCGGCGAGGACGCCCTGCGGCACGCACGGCAGATCGGGTTCCCGCTGATGATCAAGGCGGCTGCCGGGGGAGGTGGGCGCGGCATCCGGATCGTCGAGTCCGAGCAGGAACTCGTCCCTGCGCTCGAGCGTGCCCGGGAGGAGGCCCTCCGGTCGTTCGGGGACGCAAGCGTCCTGATCGAGCGCCTGGTGCGCGGGGCGCGCCACGTCGAGGTCCAGGTGGTGGCCGACGGTCACGGGGCGGCCTGGGCGCTGGGGGTCCGCGACTGCTCCGTGCAGCGCCGCAGCCAGAAGCTCATCGAGGAGTCCGCGTCCCCGGTCCTTCCGGGCGACCTGGACGAGACCCTCCGGCGTTCGTCCGTCGAGCTCGTCCTGGCAGCCGGTTACCGCAACGTGGGCACCGTCGAGTTCCTCTTCCAGCCGCACGAAGGCTCACTCGCGTTCCTGGAGGTGAACACCCGCCTGCAGGTCGAGCACCCCGTCACCGAGGCGACGACCGGCCTCGACCTGGTCAAGCTGCAGCTCGCCGTCGCGATGGGGGACCGCCTCTCGGGGGACCCCCCGGTTCCCCGGGGGCACGCGATCGAGGCGCGGGTCAACGCCGAGGACCCCGACCGCGGCTTCGCGCCCGCGCCCGGCACGGTCGAGCTCCTCCGCCCGCCGACCGGACCGGGCATCCGCGTCGACACCGGGATCGCCGAGGGCGATGTCATCCCCGCCGCGTACGACTCGATGATCGCGAAGGTGATCGCCTGGGGCGCCGACCGCCCCGAGGCGCTGGCCCGCCTCGGACGTGCCCTCGAGGAGATGCGCGTGGTCGTGCGCGGCGGCGCGACCAATCGCGCCTTCCTGGCGGACCTACTGCGGCGCCCGGAGGTGATCGAGGGGACCGCGGACACCGGATGGCTCGACCGGCTCGGGACCGAGGGGCGGCTGGGCTCGGATCGCAACGCGGACGTCGCCATCATCGCGGCGGCGATCGACGCCGACGAGGCGGAGGAGGTCGCCGAGCGCCAGAGCTTCTACGCGTCGGCGCGACGCGGACGGCCGAAGTCGAGCCACGAGGTCGTCCGGGCCCGCGAGCTGCGCCATCGAGGCCAGGCGTACCGCATCCTCGTGGCACGCACCGGTCCGTGCCGGTTCCGGGTGGGCGTGCCGGGAGGCGAGCTCGATGTCCGGGTCGAGCGCTTCGGACGCTTCGAGTCGCGCCTGGAGATCGGCGGCAGGGTCCACCGCGTGCTCTCGGTCGTCAGCCCGCCGGACCACCTCATCGAGGTGGACGGCGCCATGCACCGCGTGTCGGCCGACGAGGCCGGCCTCGTCCGTGCGCCGGCGCCGTCCCTCGTCGTCGCGATGAGGGTGGCGGCCGGCGAGACGGTGCAGGCTGGGCAGCCGGTCGCGATCCTCGAGAGCATGAAGATGGAGACCAGCGTCGCCGCGCCGTTCGCCGGGGTGGTGCGGGAGGTGCTGGCCGGGGCCAACGTCCAGGTCGACGTCGGGGCGCCGCTGGTCCGCATCGAGCCCACGGGCGGCGGGGAGGACAGCGACGACGCACCGCGCGTCGACTTCGCGGCGCCCGGGGACGGCGAGGGTGGCGGCGACCCCCATGGCCGCGCCGCCGAAGTGCTCGAAGCGATCCGCAGCCTCCTTCTCGGGTACGACGTGGGGGTACGAGCGGCGCGCGACCTGATGGCACGACTCGAAGCCCTGCGCTCCGAGCTGCCGCCCGACGACCCGGCGCTCCTGCAGGGCGAGCTCGAGGCGATCGGGGTGTTCGCCGATCTCGCCGAGCTCGCCCGGCCCCGCCTCCCCGCCATGATGGGGGAGGCCCCCGAGGAAACGGTCCACAGTCCCCGCGAGTACTTCCTGCAGTACCTGCGCTCGCTCGACGCCGAGCGGGAGGGCCTGCCGACCGCGCTGCGCAGCGCGCTGAAGCGCGCCCTCGCCCACTACGGCGTCGACGACTCCTCGTCGCGTGCGAGCGTGGCCGAGGCGGCCTACCGGATGTTCCTCGCCCACGAGCGGTCCGAGTCGCAGGTCCCCGCCGTCGCCACCCTGCTCGACGGGCGCCTGCGCGACGGCGGGACCCTGCCGCCCGAGCTCCGGGCGGCGTTGCACGAGACCCTCGACCGTCTGGTCGCCGCGACGGAGGTCCGCCATCCCCGCCTCGGGGAGCTCGCCCGGAGCGTGCGCTATGCGATATTCGACCGCCCGCTCATCGCCGCGGCGCGGGAAGGAGCGTATGACCGCGTGCGCACGCAGCTGGCCGGCCTGGCCGCACGACCCGACGATCCGGAGCGTGCGACAGTACTCGACGACCTCGTGGAGACGTCGCAGCCCCTCCTGCCGATCCTCGCCGAGCGGACGGCGGACGGGATCGCGCCGTACGAGCCCATGCTCGAGGTGCTGGTGCGGCGCTACTACAAGATCCGCGACCTCGCCGGTCTCCAGCTGATCGGGACAGACGGGTGCCAGCTCCTCACCGCGACCTACCGGCGGGACCGGCGCGAGGTTCGCCTGGTCGCCGCGCTGGGGACGGTGGGGGAGGTCGGCGCGGTCCTCGACGCCGTCGGTCGTGTCCTCGGCCAGGCGCCCGGTGACGAGGGGGCCGTCGCCGACCTCTACCTGCGAGGCGACGGGCCGTCGGACGGCGACGAGCTCGGCGCCCGGCTCGAGGCGGCGATCGACCGTGCGGAGGCCCTCGGCTCTCTCCGCCGCCTCGCGATCTCGGTCGCGGGTCCGGGCGGTGTCGTCAACCAGTTCACCTTCCGGCGGGAGGGGGATCGGCTGCAGGAGGAGCGCCTCGTGCGGGGCCTGCACCCGATGATCGCCCGTCGTCTGCGCTTCTGGCGCCTGTCCCCCTTCGAGGTGCGCCGTCTTCCGTCGGCCGACGACGACACCTACCTCTTCCATTGCTCGAGCCGGGAGGATCCGGAGGACGAGCGCTTCGTCGCGCTGGCGGAGGTCCGCGGACTCACCCCGGTGCGCACGTCCCAGGGGGCGCTCGACGCCATCCCCGAGGTCGAGCACGTGCTCGCGGGATGCCTCGAGGGCATCCGGCGCGCACAGGCGGAACGGCCCGCGCGCGGGCGGCTGGAGGCCAACCAGGTGCTTCTCCACGTCTGGCCGACCGTCGGCCTCCCGATCGAGGAGTTGACGGCGGTGACCGGGCGCCTCGCGCCGATGACGGCCGGCCTCGGCCTGGAGGAGGTCCTGCTCTGCCTGACGGTCGCCGACCCGGAGGGCGGGGGCGAGCGGGAACTGACGCTCCGCCTCTCCCATCAGCCCGGCGCCGGCGCCTCCGTGACGGTCACCGGCCCGCCACGCGCCCCGCTCGCGCCGTCGGACGACTACTCCCGGCGCGTCGTCGCCGCACGCCGACGCGGGACGGTCTATCCCTACGAGCTCGTGCGCATGATGGCGGGGCCCGACGGGGAGTTCGTCGAGTACGACATCGACGAGGGGGGCGATCTGGCGCCTGTCGACCGGCCGCCCGGAGCCAACACGGCCGGCATCGTGGCCGGGCTGGTGCGCACACCGACAGCGGCCTACCCGGAGGGAATCCTCCGCGTCGCCCTGGTGGGCGATCCGACGCGCTCGCTGGGCTCGGTCGCCGAGCCGGAATGCCGTCGCGTCATGGCCGCGCTCGACCTCGCCGAACGGCTGGGTGTGCCCGTCGAGTGGTTCGCGCTCTCGTCGGGGGCGAGGATCTCGCGCGACAGCGGCACCGAGAACATGGACTGGGTCTCGCGCGTGCTGAGGAGGCTGATCACCTTCACGCAGGCGGGTGGCGAGGTGAACGTCGTCGTGGCGGGGATCAACGTCGGGGCGCAGCCCTACTGGAACGCCGAGGCGACGATGCTGATGCACACACGCGGCATCCTCGTGATGACCCCCGACAGCGCGATGGTCCTGACGGGCAAGCAGGCGCTCGACTACTCGGGCGGGGTGTCGGCCGAGGACAACTTCGGCATCGGCGGCTACGACCGCATCATGGGCCCGAACGGTCAGGCGCAGCACTGGGCGCCCGACCTCGCCGGCGCCTGTCAGGTGCTGATGGCCCACCTCGGGCACACCTACGTCGCGCAGGGCGAGCAGAGGCCGCGGCGGGTGCCGACGTCCGACCCGCGCGACCGGGACGTCCGCACCTCCCCGCACGGCGGGGCGGGCACGAGCTTCACGACGGTCGGCGAGATCTTCTCCGCGGAGACCAACCCCGAGCGCAAGAAGGCCTTCGACATGCGCTCCCTGATGCAGGCCGTGATCGACGGCGACCATCCCCACCTGGAGAGGTGGGCCGGCATGGCCGACGCCGACACGGCGATCGTCTACGACGCGCGCCTGGGGGGGATCCCCGTCATGCTCCTCGGCATCGAGTCGCGGCCGGTGCCCCGGCATGGATTCCTACCCGCCGATGGGCCCGACCAGTGGACCGCAGGCACCCTCTTCCCCCTGTCGTCCAAGAAGGCCGCGCGAGCGCTGAACGCCGCGAGCGGCAACCGCCCCGCGGTCGTCCTCGCCAATCTCTCGGGATTCGACGGCTCGCCCGAGTCGCTCCGGAAGTGCCAGCTCGAGTATGGGGCGGAGATCGGGCGCGCAGTGGTCAACTTCGAGGGCCCGATCGTCTTCTGCGTCGTGTCCCGCTACCACGGGGGGGCGTTCGTGGTCTTCTCCGCCGCCCTCAACGAGCGGATGGAGGTCCTGGCGGTGGAGGGCTCCTTCGCCTCCGTGATCGGCGGCGCGCCGGCCGCCGCGGTCGTCTTCGCGGGCGACGTGGCCCGCCGTACCGAGGCGGATGCGCGCGTGGCCGGGATCCGGGAGAGGTTGGCCGAGGCCGATGACACCACCCGGCCGCGGCTGCTGGCCGAGTTGGAGGACGTCCGCGCGACCGTCCGATCGGAGAAGCTCGGCGAGGTGGCCACCGAGTTCGACGGCATCCACAGCGTCGAGCGTGCGCGCGAGGTGGGGTCGGTGCACGCGATCATCCCGGCGCACGAGCTCCGGCCGCGCCTCATCGACGCCGTGGAGCGTGGGCTCGCGAACGGCCCGTCCTGAGGTCGCCCCCGGCGTCGGCCACGCCGAGGTCTAGCTCGCCGCGCGGCCCCAGAGCACGACCGCGCCCCCGAAGCTCGGCCGCCGCAGCAGCAGGTCGGTGAGGCCCGCGGCGCGGTGCATCTCCACCAGCTCCGCCAGGGGGTGGCGCTCGTACAGGTCGGGGATCGAGCGGTGCAGGAAGCGCCCCACCGACCACCAGCGTCGCCCGCCGGCGACGGCCCCGGCGGCGGGCAGCACGGCCCCCGTGTAGAGGCGCCAGGCGGCGCGGAGGGGCGCGCGCGGCGGCACCCCGAACTCCAGGCTCGCGTAGGTCGCTCCGGGGCGCAGCACGCGCACGAGCTCCGCTATCACCGCCGCCGGATCGTCCACGTAGCGCCAGAGGTAGGTGACCGTGAGGCCGTCGAAGGAGGCATCGGGGAACGGCAGGCGCTCGGCCTCCGCCTCCATCAGGGTGACGCGGCCGTCGCGGACCTCGTCCTGCAGCCGGATGCTCGCCTGGGCGAGCATGTGCGGGTTCTGGTCGACCGCCGTGACGTGCGGCCCGCGGACGGCGATGCGGGCGGCGACAGCGCCGGTGCCGGTGGCGACGTCGAGCACCCGGGCCGCGGGGTCGCGGGGCATCCGGTCCACGAGCATCCGGTGCCAGCGCGGCTCCTGGCCCAGCGACAGCAGCGCCGCGCGGCGGGAGTACGCGGGCCCCGCGAGGCCCGCGAACAGCTCCTGCGTGTCCGCCTTCGCCGGGGGCGCGAACGCCCCCATCGCTAGTAGAGGGCCTGCGCCAGCCGGCGGCGGAAGCGCACCGACAGCGGGTGGTGCTCGCCCAGCTCGGCGAACACGCCGAGCATCGTGGCGCGGAGGTCGTCCTTCAGCTCCGGCCCGGCGACGGTGACCGCGTCCAGCAGGTGGGTGAGCCCCTGCTCCTGGTCGCCGCGCGCCAGCGCCGCCATGCCGGCGGAGATGTCCGGCTGCTCGGAGGCGGCGAGCCGGACCCGGGCCAGCAGCGCGGCCGCGCCATGGTCGAAGGCGACGGGCTGCAGGACCTCGGCGACCTCGGCGGACCGGTCGTCGGCCAGCAGCAGGCGGGCGAGCGCGAGGCGGGCCGGGACGCTCCCGGGCTCGCCGGCGATCGCCTGGCGCAGCGAGTCCTCGTCTCCGGCCGCGATGAGCAGCTCGGTGGCCGACGGCACCAGCCGGTCGAGGAACGCCTCGACGGCGGCGGGCGGCTGCATGCCCACGAACTCCGCGGCGACGGCCCCGCCCTTGAACCCCTTCACGAGGGGGATGCTCATCACCCGGTACTCCTGGGCGAGGCGCGGGTTGGAGTCGATGTCGACCTTCGCGAGGAGCACGGCCCCGTCGCGTCGCTCGACGGCGGCCTCGATGACCGGCGCGAGCTGGCGGCATGGCCCGCACCAGGCGGCCCAGAAGTCCACCACCACCGGCACCTCGCGCGAGCGCTCGATCACCTCGGCCTCGAAGGTGGCCTCGGTCACGTCCATCGTCCCTCCCGGCATCCGTCGTCCCCTGCCGGTCCACCGTAGCGGAGCGGCGGCGCGGCGCGCCGGGTGGGTCGATCAGGCGGCGGCGCGCTCCTGGGGAGCGGGCGGCGCGCAGTTCGGACACGGCTGCCAGTGCGCGGCGAGGTAGCGCCACGGTCCATGGACCACGTCGCGCACGCCGGGATCGCCGCGATGAGGCGCCTCGGCGCACTGCTCGCGGTGGTACCGGCCCCATCCGCCGGCGCTCATGCGGGCCACGCAGCCCGTGTCGACGGCACCCTGCCGTCCGTCCTTCGTCGTCATGTCCCCTCCTTTAGGGGAACGCACGGCCCCTGCCGTGCCCATCGGTCCTATTCGCCACGTTCGACTGTAGCGCGACCGGACTTGAGCGTCCCGGCGCGCGTCCCAGGGGTTACGCCGCGGTGACACGGGGTCCTCCGCGGGACGGCGGCTATGGTGTCCGGCTGAACCGACCCCGTCGCGAAGGGCACCGTGGCCGACGAATACATCTTCACCATGTACCGCCTCCGGAAGTTCCACTCCGGGGACAAGGTGATCCTCGACAACGTCTCGCTGTCGTTCTTCCCGGGCGCCAAGATCGGCGTGCTCGGCGCGAACGGGGCGGGCAAGTCGACGCTGCTGCGGATCATGGCCCAGCTCGACCCCGACTTCTCGGGCGAGGCGATCCTGGCGCCGGGCGCGTCCGTCGGCCTGCTGCCCCAGGAGCCGGAGCTCGACCCGACGAAGGACGTCCGGGGCAACGTGGAGGAGGGCGCCGCCGAGACCGTCGCCCTGCTGCGGCGCTTCGAGGAGATCGGCGCCCGCCTGGGCGAGATGGAGCCGGACGAGATGGAGACGGCGCTCGTCGAGTACGGCGAGCTGCAGGAGCAGATCGACCGCCTCGACGCCTGGGACCTGGAGCGCAAGCTGGACGTCGCGATGGAGGCCCTCCGCGTGCCGCCCGGCGACCAGGACGTGACGACGCTCTCCGGCGGCGAGAAGCGCCGGGTGGCCCTGTGCCGCCTGCTGCTGCGCCAGCCCGACCTGCTGCTGCTGGACGAGCCCACCAACCACCTGGACGCCGAGTCCGTCGCCTGGCTGGAGCGGCACCTGGAGGAGTACCCGGGCACCGTCGTCGCCGTGACCCACGACCGCTACTTCCTGGACAACGTGGCCGGCTGGATCCTGGAGCTCGACCGGGGCAAGGGCATCCCTTGGAAGGGCAACTACTCCTCCTGGCTCGACCAGAAGCGGATGCGCCTGGAGCAGGAGGAGAAGCAGGAGTCGGCGCGCCAGAAGGCCCTCGCCGCCGAGCTCGAGTGGGTGCGCAGCTCCCCGAAGGCGCGGCAGGCGAAGAGCAAGGCCCGCATCGCCAACTACGAGAAGCTCGTGGCCGAGGAGGGCCAGCGCCGCCAGCGCACGGTGGAGATCCGGATCCCGGCCCCTCCGCGCCTCGGCGACCTGGTGATGGAGGCGAAGGACCTCTCCAAGGGCTTCGGCGACCGGCTGCTGATCGACGACCTCTCGTTCACCGTCCCGCCCGGCGCGATCGTCGGCGTCATCGGGGCGAACGGCGCCGGCAAGACGACCCTGTTCCGGATGATCGCCGGGCAGGAGGAGCCGGACTCCGGCAGCCTGCGCCTCGCCGAGGCCGTCCAGCTCGCCTACGTCGACCAGAGCCGCGACGAGCTCGACCCCTCCAAGACCGTCTGGCAGGAGATCTCGGGCGGCCAGGACCTCATCAAGCTGGGCGGCACGGACGAGATGAACTCCCGCGCCTACGCGGCCTCGTTCAACTTCAAGGGCGGCGACCAGCAGAAGCCGGTCGGCCAGCTCTCCGGCGGCGAGCGCAACCGCGTCCACCTCGCCAAGCTCCTCGCCGGCGGCGGCAACCTGCTGCTGCTGGACGAGCCGACCAACGACCTCGACGTGGACACCCTCCGCGCGCTGGAGGAGGCCCTCGTCGAGTGGTCCGGCTGCGCCATGGTCACCTCGCACGACCGCTGGTTCCTCGACCGGATCGCCACCCACATCCTGGCCTTCGAGGGCGACAGCCAGGTGACCTGGTTCGAGGGCAACTTCCAGGAGTACGAGGACCACCGGCGGCGCACCCTTGGCGAGGAGGCCACCCGGCCCAAGCGGATCACCTACCGGAGGCTCACCGCTCCGAAGTAGTCCGATTGTCTTTGCATGATGCGCAAAGTATATTGCGTATCATGCAAAGTTCGGGTTCGCTCGTCGGGCTGCCGCCGATCTTCCGGTCGGAGGGGCAGGCGCGTGTCCTCGCGGACCTACTCCTCGACGACTCCGCGGGGTGGCGGTCCCTCACCGAGGTCGCCCGGCGCACAGGCCTCGCCTCCTCCTCCGTGATGCGCGAGGTCGACCGGCTGGAGGCCGCGGGGATCGTCCAGACCGAACGCGTCGGCAACGTGCGCCGCGTGCGCGCGGACCGGTCCTCCCGCTTCCACCCGGAACTGCGCGGCCTGGTTCTCAAGGCGCTCGGGCCGGAGCCGGTTCTGGCGGCGGAACTCGCCGGCGTGGAGGGGGTGCAGGCGGCGTATCTGTTCGGCTCGTGGGCACGGCTCCGCCGGGACCCTGCCGCCTCAGCCGCGCCGCCCCGGGACCTCGACCTACTGGTCATCGGCAACCCGGACCCCGCCGCCGTCTACGCGGCCTGCGCCCGCGCCGAGGAGGCGCTCGGCTTGGAGATCGACCCGGTGATCGTCTCGCCGGAGGCCTGGGACGGGAAGGGTGCCACGGCCTCCGAGCGTGGCTTCCTCGCCGCCGTCCGGGCAGACGACCCGATCGCGATCCTCGGCGGGCCGTGACGGCGCGGGACGACCCTCCGCGCGGACTACAGAGTGTCCCCGCCGACCTCGACGCCGCGCGCGAGCGGGTGGAGGCGGCTGCCCGCCACCTCCGATCCGCGGCGCTGCTGGAGGAGGACGACCCCGACGCCGCCTACGCCCTGCTCTACGACGCGGCCCGGAAGGCCGTCGCCGCCCACATGCTCGCCACAGGCCTACGCGCCCGGAACGCACCCGGCGCCCATGCCGTCACCGCCGCCTACGCGGCCGGCGCGCTCGACACCCCCGCCGCAGCGGAACTCGACCGCATGCGGCGGTTCCGGAACCGCATCGAGTACGGCGGGACCCACTTCTCCCGCGCGCAGGTCCGGCACGACCTCGAGCACGCCCGCGCCATCGTCGCCGCGGTCGCGGATAGCCTCCGCCCATGAGCGACGCGATCGAGGTGCAGGGGGCCGACGGGGAGTCGATCCTCTTCGACGGGGCCTACGTGGCGAAGCTGAAGCACCACGGCAAGGAGGAGACGGCCCGCAACCCGGCCTCCACCTACCGCGAGGTGCGCGTCAAGGCCCGCAAGCGCAAGGGCGACGCGCCGCAGGAGTACGACGTGCTGCTCGCGATGCAGAGCATCATGGCCCTGCGCGTCGGGGAGGACGGGAAGGCCGCGCTGGACCGGCTCGTGGCGGCGCTGGAGGCGGCTCGGGAGGGGTGAGCGGGACGCCGGGAGGCGGGCTGCTGCGATAGGCTCTCCGGTCGGACTGCCGACCACTGAAGGGAACCATCCGTGAGCCCAGCGCCCGATCCGTTCTCCGCACGCGACACCCTCGAGGCGGGGGGACGGACCCACGTCATCTACCGCCTCGACGCGGTGCGAGAGGATCTCGCGCGGACCCCGTACACCATCAAGGTGCTGCTCGAGTCCGTGCTCCGCAACTGCGGCCGGGGCTTCGTGACCGAGGAGGACGTCCGCTACCTGGCGGGGTGGACGCCGCGCTCCGGCCTCACCGGCGAGGTGCCCTTCCTGCCGGCGCGCGTGGTGATGCAGGACTTCACCGGCGTGCCCTGCGTGGTGGACCTCGCCGCGATGCGCGACGCGATGAGCGCCCTCGGCGGCGACCCGTCGCTCATCAACCCGCTCGTCCCCGCGGACCTGGTCATCGACCACTCCGTGCAGGTCGACCGCTTCGGCACCGGCGACGCCTTCGCCGCCAACGTGGAGCGCGAGTACGAGCGCAACCAGGAGCGCTACATGCTCCTGCGGTGGGCGCAGCAGGCGTTCCGCGACTTCCGCGCCGTGCCGCCGGGCACCGGCATCGTCCACCAGGTGAACCTGGAGTACCTCTCGCCGGTCGTGCAGACCCGCGAGGTGGACGGCGAGCTGCAGGCCTTCCCCGACACCCTCGTCGGCACCGACTCCCACACCACCATGATCAACGGCGTGGGCGTCCTCGGCTTCGGCGTCGGCGGCATCGAGGCGGAGGCCGTCCTGCTCGGCCAGCCGCTGTCGCAGCCCACCCCCACGGTCATCGGCCTCAAGCTCACCGGCCGCCTCGGCCCGGGCACCACGGCCACCGACCTGGTGCTGACGGTCACCGAGATGCTCCGCACCCACGGCGTCGTCGGCAAGTTCGTCGAGCTGTACGGCGCCGGTCTCTCCGGCCTCACCCTCGCCGACCGCGCGACCATCTCGAACATGTCGCCGGAGTTCGGCGCCACCGCGACGATGTTCCCGATCGACGACGAGACCCTCCGCTACATGGAGGTCACCGGCCGCCCGTCCGACGTCATCGAGCTGACCGAGAAGTACGCGAAGGCCCAAGGCATCTGGCGCACCGACGCCGACCCGGACCCCGAGTTCGACGAGACGCTGGAGCTCGACCTCTCCACCGTCGTCCCGAGCCTCGCCGGGCCCCGCCGCCCGCAGGACCGTGTGGAGCTGGGCTCGGTCGCCGGCGAGTTCCGCGAGAACTTCGCCGACGGCCTCGTCGCGAACGGGGCCGGCCCGCACTACGAGCCGGTGGACGTCACCGTCGAGGGCGAGACCTTCCCGCTCCAGACCGGGTCGGTCGCCATCGCGGCCATCACGAGCTGCACCAACACGTCCAACCCGTCCGTCATGGTCGGCGCCGGCCTCCTCGCCAAGAAGGCCGTCGAGAAGGGCCTCACCACCCCGCCGTGGGTGAAGACGTCCCTCGCCCCGGGCTCCCGCGCCGTGACCGGCTACCTCGACCGCGCCGGCCTCACGCCGTACCTCGACCAGCTCCGCTTCGACCTCGTCGGGTACGGCTGCACCACCTGCATCGGCAACTCCGGCCCTCTGGCGGCGCCGATCGACGCGGCCATCGAGGAGAACGGCCTCGTCGCCGCGGCCGTCCTCTCGGGCAACCGCAACTTCGAGGGCCGCATCCACCCGAACGTGCGCGCGAGCTACCTGGCGTCGCCGCCACTCGTCGTGGCCTACGCCCTCGCCGGCCGCGTGGACATCGACCTCACCACCGAGCCGCTCGGCGAGGGCACGGACGGGCCGGTGTTCCTCGAGGACATCTGGCCGACCCAGCAGGAGGTCGCGGACACCCTCGGCGAGGCGGTCGACCGCAACCTGTTCGAGGAGAGCTACGCGACGGTGTTCGAGGGCGACGAGCGCTGGCGCGCCCTGCCCGTCCCGGAGGGCCAGACCTACGCCTGGGACGCGAACAGCACCTACGTGCAGCTCCCGCCGTTCTTCTCCTCCATCACCCCGGAGCCGCCCGCCGAGGTGCCGGACATCGTGGGCGCCCGCGCCCTCGCCGTGCTCGGCGACTCGATCACGACCGACCACATCTCGCCGGCCGGCGTGATCCCGGTCAACTCGCCCGCCGGGCGCTACCTCACCGAGAACGGCGTGGAGCCGCGCGACTTCAACTCCTTCGGGTCCCGGCGCGGCAACCACGAGGTGATGATGCGCGGCACCTTCGGGAACATCCGCCTGCGCAACCTCCTCGCCGGCGGCAAGGAGGGCAACTGGACCGAGTACCTCCCCACCGGGGAGATCACCTCGATCTACGACGCCTCCATGGACTACCAGGCCTCGGGCACCCCGCTGATCGTGCTGGCGGGCGCGCTGTACGGCAACGGGTCCAGCCGCGACTGGGCCGCCAAGGGCACCCTCCTCCTCGGCGTCCGCGCGGTCATCGCGAAGTCGTTCGAGCGCATCCACCGCGGCAACCTGGTGGGCATGGGCGTCATCCCGCTCCAGTTCCTGGAGGGCCAGGGGCACGAGGAGCTCGGCCTGACCGGCCGGGAGACCTTCGCGCTCACCGGCCTGAAGGACCTGGCCCCGCGCGAGACGGTGACGATCGAGTACACCCGGGAGGACGGCTCGGCCGGCTCGTTCGAGGCGCTCGCGCGCATCGACGGCCCCACCGAGCTGAACTACATCCGCAACGGCGGCATCCTGCCGACCGTGCTCCGGCGCCTCTACAAGGAGAGCACCGGGGCCTGACGCCCTGTCTCCCCCCCGGCCGGACGCCCGGCCGGGGGGTTTGTCGTCCCTGGCCTTTCCCCCCGCGCCCGTGCGGTAAATGATCGCGCGGTGCATCGCGCGAGCGACCCCGCCGCCGCGCCCGTGCCGGGCGACTACTCCATGGACTGGGGCGCCGCCGCGCGCACCGAGCGGCGGCTGCAGGCGGTGCAGGTGGGCGTGCTGGTGGGCCTCGCGCTGGTCGTCGCCGCGGTCGCCTTCGTCCTCGGCCGGGGGATGATCTCCGAGCTCGACGCCTACCGGAGCGAGGAGACGATGCAGACCCGGCTGGACGCGCTGCGCTTCCAGCTGCAGGACACGGAGACGGCGTTCTGGCGGTACCGCAGCCTCGGCGGGGACGGGGTGCCGCCGCAGGTGGCCCGCACCGTCATCGGCGTCGCCGCCGAGACGCAGGCCGTCGCCGCGCGGGAGCGCGCAGGAGGGGTCTCGCCGGCGGAGGAGCGGGCAATCCAGGACACGCTCGACGGGCTCGGCGATCTGGTCGCGGTCGTCGCCGGCTCCGGCGACCTCGGCGAGCAGGGCTCCGCGGCGGACCGGCGCTTCATCGCCCGGCTGGCGCCCGTCGTCACGGACCTGAAGGCGGCGGCGGAGCGCTGGGGCGCGTCCAACCTGCGCGAGCTCGCGCGCTCGAACACCGACGTCTCCCAGGCCGCCTGGCGCCTCATGGTCATCACGGGGGTCACGGCGCTCGGCGCCCTGCTGCTCGGCCTCGTGACGTGGCGGCTCGTGGGGCGGGAGCGGCGCCGCATCGAGGACGCCCTCCGCGCGGCCCACGACCGGCTGCGCCACCAGGCCGACACCGACCCGCTCACCGGCCTCGGCAACCAGCGGATGCTGCACCACGCCCTGCTGGAGGCGGTCGCCACGAGCTCGGCCCGCCGCCTGCCCCTGAGCGTCGTGATGCTGGACCTCGACCACTTCAAGACGGTCAACGACACCCACGGCCACCCCACCGGCGACCGGGTGCTCGTCGAGACCGCCACGCGGCTGAAGGCCTCGTGCCGGCCCGGCGACGTGGTCGCCCGCATCGGCGGCGAGGAGTTCCTGCTGGTGCTCGCCGGGGCCGACGCGCCCGCCGCCCTGGAGGTCGCCGAGCGCATCCGGCTGGCGGTGCGCGCGACCCCCTACCCCGGCGGCGTCGGCCACCTCACCGCCTCCCTCGGGGTCGCGACCCTCGGCCCCGGCGGCGACGCGGACTCGATCGTGGAGGAGGCCGACGCCGCCCTCTACTGGGCCAAGTCGCACGGCCGCGACGTGTCCTTCCGCTACTCCGCCGCCCAGATGGCCGACCTGTCGCCCAAGCGCCGGGCCCGCCAGCTCGCCCGGGTGGACGGCATGGCCGCCCTGCGCGCCCTGGCGCGCGCCATCGACGCCAAGGACCCCAACACGCAGCGCCACTCGATCCGCGTGGCCGACATGGCGGTCCGCATCGCCGGCGCGCTCGGGTGGACCCCGGAGCAGGTGGCCCGGCTCCGCGAGGCCGGCCTGCTGCACGACGTCGGCAAGGTGGGCGTGCCCGACGCGGTGCTGCTGAAGCCGGGACGCCTTACCCCCGGCGAGCGGGCGCTGATGCAGGAGCACGCCCCGCTCGGCGCGCGCATCGTGTCCGAGGTGCTGGAGCCGGACCAGGTGGAGTGGGTCGCCCACCACCACGAGCGCTGGGACGGCGGCGGCTACCCGGACGGCCTCGCCGGCACCGCGATCCCGGAGGGCGCCCGCATCCTCGCGCTGGCCGACGCCTGGGACGCCATGACCAGCGCGCGCTCGTACAACGTCCCGCTCAGCCCGGCCGAGGCGCTCACCGAGTGCCGCCGCTGCGCCGGGGCCCAGCTCTGGACACCCGCAGTGGACGCGCTGGAGCGCCTCGACGGCCTGGCCGTCCCCGAGCCCCAGGCGGAGCCCGAGGCCGAACCGCCCCCGGCGGCTACCCGAACCGGCCGGTGATGTAGTCCTGCGTGCGCTGGTCCGCCGGCGCCGTGAACATCTGCTCGGTCTCGCCGCTCTCGGCCAGCACGCCGTAGCGCAGGCCCTGGTCGAGCCCGGCGACCGTGAAGAAGGCCGTCCGGTGCGAGACGCGCGCCGCCTGCTGCATGTTGTGGGTCACGATGACGATCGTGTACTGCGTGACCAGCTCGTTCATCAGGTCCTCGATGGCGAGGGTCGAGATGGGGTCGAGCGCGGAGCAGGGCTCGTCCATCAGGATCACCTCGGGCTCCACCGC
This sequence comes from Thermoleophilia bacterium, assembly GCA_050249835.1. GTDB lineage: Bacteria > Actinomycetota > Thermoleophilia > Miltoncostaeales > Miltoncostaeaceae > Miltoncostaea. The sequence goes on along the minus strand of JBFWPT010000026.1, from coordinate 6,211 downwards.
GATCGCGCGCGCGATGCAGAGGCGCTGCTGCTGGCCGCCGGACAGCGCGAAGGCGTCCTGGTTGAGCTTGTCCTTCACCTCGTCCCAGAGGGCGGCCTTGCGGAGGGCCTTCTCCACGGCCTCGTCGTTCGCCTTGAGCCCGTTGACCTTCATCCCGAAGAGCAGGTTGTCCTTGATGGACTTCGGGAACGGGTTCGGCTTCTGGAACACCATGCCGATGCGCCGGCGGACGTCCACCGAGTCGACGTCGGACGCGTATAGGTCCTGGCCGTGGAAGTGGAGCGAGCCGTCCACCCGGGTGCCCGGGATGAGGTCGTTCATCCGGTTCAGGCAGCGCAGGAAGGTGGACTTGCCGCAGCCGGAGGGGCCGATGAGGGCCGTGATCTCGTGGCGGTTGATCGCCAGGTTGACGCCCTTCAGCGCCTGCGCCTTGCCGTAGTAGAAGTCGAGGTCACTGGCCTCGAACACCACGCCGTGGGCGCCGAGGGGACGCTCGTTCCTGCGCGTCTCGGGGGCGGCGATGGCCGGCTGCTGGTGAACCTCGTCTGCGAAGTGGTCCGTCATCTCTGCGGTCCTCGGTGAGACCTGATCGGGCACGATCGTCTCCTTCTTACCAGCGTCGGCTGAACTTGTTGCGCAGGAAGATCGCCACGGCGTTCATCAGGACCAGAACGACCAGGAGGACGATGATGCCTGCTGCGGCGAGCTGTTGGAACTCCTCCTGGGGGCGATCGGTCCAGTCGAAGATCTGGAGCGGCATCGCGAACAGCGGCGTCTCGTTCGCGTTGAGCGGGTTGACGCTCGGGACCTGCGTGCCGAAGGCGACCCCGCCGACGACGATGAGGGGGGCGGACTCCCCGATCGCCCGGGACATGGCGAGGATCGTCCCCGTGAGCATGCCCGGGAAGGCCGCGGGGACGACCTGACGGGAGACGGCCTGCCACCGGGTGGCGCCGAGCGCCATGGCGCCCTGCTCGATGGAGACCGGCACCGCGCGGATGGCCTCGCGGCTGGCGATGATGATGATCGGCAGCACCAGCAGGGCGAGGGTCAGGCCGCCGGCGAGCAGCGACTTCTGCAGGCCGACGAAGGTCACGAAGATCGCCAGGCCGAGGAGGCCGTAGATGATCGACGGGACCGCGGCGAGGTTCGAGATGTTCACCTCGACGGCCCGGTTGATCGGCGGGCCGATGCGGGCCCAGCCGAACGAGGACTTCACGCCGAGGCGCTGGAGGGCGACGCGCAGGCCACCCGCGCCCGACGCCTCCATCTCCCGCAGCCGCCGCTGGCGCGCGTAGGCCGAGGTCTGGAGCTGCTCCCTGCTGATGGCGGCGAACTTCTCGAGGTAGATCGCGGCCGCGAACCCGAGCGGGATGGCGACGACGATCACGATCATCATCAGCACCAGCGAACCGCGCAGCGCCGAGTTGAAGCCGGCGCGGGACGCGCGGGACGAGACCGGGTCGGTCAGGAACTCCCAGGTCAGGGACGCGGCGCCGGACCGGATGATCGAGATGAACAGCCAGGCCAGGACCGAGAGCGCGATGACGATCGCCAGCAGGGCGCCCGCGTGGAAGAGCGCGTCGGCCCAGCGGATCTGCTTCTTGCGGAGCGGCCGGACCTCGGCGCTCTCGGTGGTGACGCGGGGGACGTCGGTCGCCATGGTCCTCCGGCCTACTGGTAGACGGTGCGGTAGCGGCGCACGAGGCGGACGGCCACCAGGTTGATGATCAGGGTGGCCACGAAGAGCACGATGCCGACCGCGAAGATCGAGGTGTACTGCAGGCTCCCGCGGGTCGCCTCGCCCTTCGAGATGGCGACGATGTAGGCCGTGATGGTCTGCATCGGGTCGAGGGGGTTCGAGGTCAGGTTGGGCTGGGTGCCCGCCGCCAGGGTCACGGCCATCGTCTCGCCGACGGCGCGGGAGACGGCCAGGACGATCGCGGCCATCACGCCGGACAGCGCGGCGGGGAGCACCACGCGGACGCTGACGATGCGCTTGGTGGCGCCGAGCCCGTAGGCCCCCTCGCGCATCGAGCGGGGGACCGCCCGCATCGCGTCCTCGGAGAGGGAGCTGATGAGCGGCGTGATGAGGATGCCGACCACGATGCCGGCGGACAGCGCGCTGAAGAGCTGACCGTCGGGGAGGATGCCGACGTCCTGCAGGGCCGGCGTGATCGACTCGAGGGCGAAGAAGCCGAGCACGATGGTCGGCATGCCGGCCAGCAGCTCGAGGATCGGCTTGACCGTCTTGCGGAACGGCTCGCTCGCGTACTCGGAGAGGTAGATCGCGGCGCCCAGCCCGAGGGGGACGGCCACCACGGCGGCGATCCCCGCGATCCAGAGGGACGCGACGAGCAGGGGGAGGACCCCGAACTCGCCGTTGACGGGCTGCCAGACCGTCCCGGTCAGGAAGTCCCAGGTGTTCACCTCGGAGAAGAAGTCGGCGCCCTCGGTGACGAGGGTGACGACGATCCCGATGGTGACCAGCACCGAGACGACCGCCGCGGCCCCGAGGAGCAGCAGCGTCAGCTGCTCCAGGGGGCGACGGCGGCGCCTCTGCAGGACGGGCCCGGGGCCCGGTGCGCCTGCGGCGGTCGTCACGGTCTCTGCCCTACTCCGGGATCGTGGCGAGGCCCTCGTCCAGCGACTCCTGCGGAGCCGGGACGAACTGCAGGTCCTCCGCCAGCGCGGTGGCGTTCTCGAGGTAGTAGCGGACGAACGCCTTGACCTCGGGCCGCTCGAGCGAGGCCGTCTTCACGTAGATGAAGAGCGGCCGCGACAGCGGGTAGGTGCCGTCGGTGATCGTCTCGGCCGAGGGCTCGACGCCGTCGAGGGAGAAGAGCTGGAGCGTGTCCGCGTTCTCCTCGTAGTACGTGAAGCCGAAGTAGCCCATCGTGCCCGGGCCGCTCTGCACCGCGCGGACGATCACGTTGTCGTCGGCGGAGGCGGTGTAGTCCTGCCGCGGGGTGATGACCTCGCCCTGCGCGTTCTCGCCGAGGATCTCCTCGTTGAAGAAGTCGTAGGTGCCGGACTGCGAGTCCGGGCCGGCGAGGGCGAGCGGGACGTCGTTGAAGCCGCCCTGCGGGATCGCGCTCCAGTTGTTGATCGTGGAGTCGGGGCCCCACACGTCGGCGAGCTGCTCGCTGGTGATCTCGGTCGAGCCGAGGTCGGCGTCGGCGCTCGTGACGATGGTGATGCCGTCGGAGGCGACGCGCAGCTCCGAGTACTCGACGCCGCCGGCCTCGCAGGCCGCGGCCTCGTCCTCCTCGATGGCGCGGGAGGCGTCGGAGATGTCGGTCTCACCGGCACAGAACCGCTCGAAGCCACCACCGGTGCCGGAGGTGCCGACCGTGATGTTGACCCCGCTGTTCTCGGCCGCGAAGTCCTCGGCGGCGGCGGAGCTGAGCGGCGCGACGGTCGAGGAGCCGTCGATCAGGATGTTCCCGGACAGGGACGAGGCGTCGCCGCCACCGCCCGCGGTGTCCGAGCCGCTGTCGTCGTCGTCACCGCACCCGGCGGCGGCGAGCGAGCCCAGCGCGAGCGCCGCCGATGCGGCGATCAGGGCGAAACGGCGTCCACGTGCCATGCGTTCGTGCTCCTTCCGGAAAGGGCGAGGGCATGGGCCCCCGGAGTGACCGCGGCGACGGTAGCCCAGCCCCCTCCCCGGGCGGGTGACTTTGCTGTGACCCTGTGGTGAACGACTTGTGAACGGTGCCCGCATCGGGCGTCGCCTCGGCCGATCGGCCATGATGCCGCGGTGCCACGACTCGCCGGTATGGCCGAGGGGAGCCCCTCGGACGACGTCCGCCGCATCCTCGAGCGCTACCGCCGCCTCGCCGTCGTCGGCATGTCGCCGAAGCCCGAGCGGCCGAGCTACCGCGCGATGGTCCACATGGTCGCCAACGGCTACGACGTGACCCCGGTGAACCCGGTCGCGACGGAGGCGATGGGCATCCCGGCGGTGCCGGACCTGGACGCCGCCGCCGAGCTCGGCCCGCTGGAGATCGTCGACGTCTTCCGGAAGCCGGAGGACATCCCGCCGATCGTGGACGACGCGATCCGCCTGGGCGCGAAGGTGCTGTGGCTGCAGCTCGGCATCACCGAGCCCGAGTCGGCGGCCCGCGCCCGCGCCGCCGGCCTCGAGGTGGTGCAGGACCGCTGCATCAAGATGGAGCACTGCCGCTTCTTCGGGGGGCTGAACGTGGTGGGGCTGTCCACGGGCGTCATCGGCTCGCGCCGCATGGGCGCGTTCGCGGCGTGAGCGGGGCGACGCCGCCCGGCGACGACGGCCGCGCGTTCGGGTTCGACACCCGGGCGCTCCACGCGGGCCAGCGCGTGGACCCGGTGGCCGGGTCGCGGGCCGTGCCGATCCACCAGACCTCGGCCTACGTGTTCGAGGACGCCGACCACGCGGCCGACCTCTTCGACCTCAACCGCTTCGGCAACATCTACACGCGGATCATGAACCCGACGACCGCGGTGTTCGAGGAGCGCATGGCGAGCCTCGAGGGCGGCGTCGGGGCGCTCGCCACCTCCAGCGGGCTCGCCGCGCAGGCCGTCGCCATCATCACCCTGCTCGACCAGGGCCAGCACGTCGTGGCCTCGCGGCACCTGTACGGGGGCTCGCACAACCAGCTCGCGATGACGCTGGGGCGGTTCGGCATCACGACGACGTTCGTGGACCCCGCCGACCCGGCCGCCTGGCGCGAGGCGATCACGCCGCAGACCCGCCTCCTCTACGGGGAGACGATCGGCAACCCGCGCCTCGACGTGCTCGACATCGCCGCCGTCGCGGAGGTCGCGGACGAGGTCGGGCTGCCGCTGCTGGTGGACAACACCTTCGCCACCCCGTACCTCTGCCGGCCGATCGAGCACGGCGCCCACCTGGTGAGCCACTCGGCGACCAAGTGGATCTGCGGCCACGGCACCACGATCGGCGGCGTGCTGGTGGACGGGGGCGTGTTCCCCTGGGAGGACGGCAGGTTCCCCGGGCTGGTCGACCCGAGCCCCGGCTACCGCGGCCTGCGCTACTCAGAGACCTTCGGGAACTTCGCGTTCATCATGAAGGCCCGCGCCGAGACGATGCGCGACCTGGGGCCGGTGATCTCCCCCTTCAACGCCTTCCTGCTGCTGCAGGGCCTGGAGACGCTCTCCCTGCGCATGGACCGGCACGTCGACTCGGCCCTCGCGGTCGCGCGGTTCCTGCAGGCGCATCCGGGCGTGACGTGGGTCTCCTACCCGGGGCTGGCGGACTCCCCGGAGCGCGGGCGGGCGGAGCGCTACATGCCGCGCGGACCGGGCGCGGTGCTGACGTTCGGCGTGAAGGGCGGGCGCGAGGCGGGCCGCAAGCTGATCGACGCCTGCCAGCTCTGCTCCCACCTCGCCAACGTCGGGGATGCGAAGACGCTCATCATCCACCCGGCCTCGACCACCCACCGGCGCCTGGACGAGGAGGGCCTCGCGGCCGCCGGGGTGGGCGACGACATGGTGCGGGTGTCCGTCGGGCTCGAGACCCTCGACGACATCATCTGGGACCTCGACCGGGGGATCGCCGCCGCCACGAGCGGGTAGGGGACGGGCGTGTTCGTCGAGGACTTCGACGGGCCCGCCCTCGACACGCGGGTCTGGCTGCCCCACTACCTCCCCGCCTGGAGCTCGCGGGCGGAGACGGCGGCGGCGTACGAGCTGACCGGCTCGTGCCTGCGCCTCTTCATCCCGCCGGACCAGGGGCTCTGGCTGCCGGGCGAGCAGGAGCCGCCGATCCGCGTGTCGGGGGTCCAGACCGGCAACCGCTCGGGGCCGGTGGGAAGCGCCGACGGCCAGCAGCCCCTGCCCGGCGGATCGGTGGTGCGTGAGGAGCAGGCCGGGTTCCAGGGCTTCCTGCCGCGGTACGGCGAGGGGGTGATGCGGGCGCGGATGACCCTCTCGCCGCGGTCGATGGCGGCGTGGTGGATGGTGGGGTTCGAGGACCGCCCCGAGCGCTGCGCGGAGATCTGCGTCGCCGAGGTCTTCGGCGACGCCGTCGAGCCCGGCCGGTCGGCCGCGGTCGGCATGGGGCTGCACCCCTTCCGCGACCCGCGCATCACGGACGACTTCGCGGCGCCCCGGGTCGCCGTCGACGTGGCGGAGTTCCACGACTACGGGGTGCGCTGGACCCCGGACGAGGTCGTCTTCACCGTGGACGGCGACGAGGTGCGGCGCTGCGCCG
>JBFWPT010000025.1:48645-53502 GCA_050249835.1 Thermoleophilia bacterium | reverse complement strand
TGGGGCTCGCCCGCTCCGACACGCCCCGGGTGCTGCTGCTCGGCACCGCGAGCGGCGACTCGGACTGGCTGGTCACCCGGTTCCACGAGTTCTTCGGGCGCCTGCCGTGCGTCCCGTCGCACCTGGCGCTGTTCCGGCCGCACCCGGCCGACGTGGCCGAGACGATCCTCTCCCAGGACGTGATCTACGTCGGCGGCGGCAGCAGCGTGAACCTCATGGCGATCTGGGACGCCCACGGGCTCGGCCCGGTGATGCGCGAGGCGTGGGAGCGCGGGGTGGTGCTCTCCGGCGTCAGCGCCGGCGCGATCTGCTGGTTCGAGGCCGGCCTCACCAACTCGCGCGGCCCCGGGTTCACCCCGGTCGCGGGGCTCGGCCTGCTGGAGGGCGCCTTCTGCCCCCACGCCGACAGCGACCCCGGGCGCCTGGTGGTGCTGCGCGACCTGGTGGACCGGGGTCTTATGCCCCCGACGCTGGCCGTGGACGACCACGCCGCCGTGCACATCTGCGACGACGACCCGCCGCGCCTGCTGTCGGCGCTGCCGGGCAAGTCGGGCCGGCTGCTGCTGCCGGACGGGCTGGAGCAGCCCCTGGAGGCGCTGGCGCCCACCGGCTGAGGTCCACTGGACCCGCCGAAGGTCACCTATTAGGCTGACCGAACATGGCTGGACACGAGCACTGCTCCTGCGTCATGCCGCCCGCGCTGCGCGCGGCGATCCGGCGGGGCTGGAGCGGCCTCGCGGTCATCGGCGACGCGCCCGGCCGCCGGGTGCGGCTCGCGTGCGTCGTCCCGTCCGGGCGCGTCGAGGCGCTCGCCGCGGCGGGGCTCGCGATCGGCCTGCCCGCCTCGTCCCCGGCCGGGGGGATCGGCGGCCCGCGCCGCGTGATGCTCGCCCTCGTCGGCGACCCGTCCCTCGCGATCACGCTGGACCTCGGGTTCGCCGACGCCCGCTCGCTGCTGGGGCACATCGGCGCCGACCGCGAGGTGGACCTCCTGTGGGTCGAGGACGTCACCGGGCGCCCGCTGCGGATGGACGTCGTGGGCCTGTCGGCCGGGACCTCCGAGCGCCTGCGCGTGGAGGCCGCCCTCCAAGGGGAGTGGCGCACCCACGACCCCGCGCCGTCCGGCTTCTCGGCCCGGGAGTGGGCCCGCGAGGCGCGGGCGGGCGGCCCGCCGCGCCTGGCCCGCGGCGGCCGGCGGGGCGCCGCGGTGGTGGTGGTCGCCCCGGCCGGGGGGCCGGCCGACCCGCGTCCCGGCCGCCCGGACATCGAGCTGGCCTTCCCCGCCGGGCCCCCGGTGCCGGAGGCCGGTGACGCGATCCGCCTGTGGCTGGACGACCCGGCCCAGCGGTCGCTGGCCCGGGACCTGCGCGGTCAGCGCTCGGTGGCGATCCTGCTCATCGACGACCGCGGCCGGTGGCTGGCCCAGATCGAGCTCGAGCTGGGCCACGGCAGCCGCGGCCTCATCGCGGACGCTGTGCGGTCGTCCGCGCGGCGCGCGGGGGGCTCGCGGCTCCCAGGGCTGCCCGCACGGCGTCGCGACGGGGGCCGCTGACGATGAGCCACTCGGTGGTGCGCACGTGCGACACGCGCCCCACCCGCTCGCCCGCCGGGTTGTGGATGCCGATGCGCGCGCCCACGTAGCGGGGCACGTCGATCCCGAGCATCGCGGTGTGCCCGCGCCCTGCGAGCAGCTCCGCCACCGCGGCGGGCTCGTGGAAGCCCTCGTCGTTGACCGAGGCCACGATCCACGGGGTGCGGAGCGCGCCGACCAGGGCCTCCAGCGCCGGCCAGGCGTCGCGGGCCCCGTTGAACGGGCTGCGGGTGGTGCGGACGTCCACCCGCTTCCGCGCCACGCCGTAGGCCTCCGGGGCGTCGCCGCGCACGATCGTCTCCCACACGTGGTAGTTCGCGAAGTAGGAGTGCTGGTTGTAGGGCGGGTCGAGGTAGGCGCAGTCCACGCCGTCCAGCTCGCCGGCGAGGGCGACCGCGTCGCGGCGCGCCACGGTCCCCGGGGGCCCGGCGACGGCGGCGGGCTCGCGCAGCTCCAGCGGGCGCAGGCTGCGGGCCGCCGGCCGCTTGAGGTAGGCCATCTGCAGGCCGCAGGTGGAGTCGACCCGGTCGGCGGCCTCGACGAGGCTCGTCAGAAGGGCGCCGCGCAGGGGCTCGTCGGGGGCGACCCGGTCGATCTCGGCCCGGATCGCGTCGATCCGCGCCCCGTTCTCGGGCGAGAAGAAGCGCGCCTGGCGGCAGAACGTCTCGGTGACGTAGCCCTCGCGGCCGGGGAGGGCGGCCAGGTGGGCGAGCAGGGCGCGCAGGCGGCCGCGGTCCAGGCCGGCGTCGGCGACGTAGGCGTGGCCGAAGGCCTCCGAGTAGGTGGCGAGGTCGTTGGAGAGCACCCGGACGCCGATGCCGCGCAGCGCCTGGCCGACCCGGGTCGTCCCGGCGAAGAGGTCGCACGCCGTGCGCACCGGCAGCCGGCCCACGACGCGCTCGATGACGGGCACCACGGCCCGCTTCGAGCCGATGTACTTGATCAGGTGTCGCGCTCCCAGCGCACCGCGGCGACCTCCGGTATCTCCCGCAGGTGCGCCGCCACGGTCTCGAAGTGCGGGGCGTCCCGGATCTGGGTGCGGATCGAGACCGTGCGCAGGGCATCCGGGTCGGCGGCGTCCTCCGACACCTTGACGTGCCCGGGGTCGGCCCCCGCGTCGTCCAGGACGGTGAGGATGCGCGTCAGGCCGCCCCGGCCCACCGCGTAGTCGACCTCCACCACGGCGCCCCGGCCGAGGGTCTTCACGAACCCGAGCCCGACGACCACCACCAGCACGGCGACGGCGCCGGCCAGGGCGAGCCGGTAGAAGCCGGCCCCCGCCGTCACGCCGAGGGCCGCCGCCATCCAGAGCGTCGCGGCCGTCGTGAGGCCGCGGACGTTGAGGCCGATCTTCAGGATGGCGCCCGCGCCGATGAAGCCGATGCCGGTCGCGACCTGGGCCGCGACGCGGGTGGGGTCGACGTTGCTGCTGCGGGCGATCTCGTCGAAGCCGTACGCGCCGACCAGGGTGAAGACCGCGGCGCCGGTCGCGACGAGGGCGTGGGTGCGCAGCCCGGCCGGCTGCCCGCGGATCTCCCGCTCGAGCCCGATCAGCACGCCCAGGGCGACGGCCATGCCGACGCGGGCGAAGAGGTCCCAGGTGTCGATGGTCGGGCCCATCGGACGTATCCTCGCGCCCCGGTCAGACGGCGCGGCAGGGGCGGGCGGCGGCGCGTCGAAGGCCGGGACCACACGCCCGCTCCACGGAGACCGCCATGAGCCGCCTGCACCCCCACCTCGCGCCGATCCTCATCGGCCTGCTCGGCATCGCCGTGCTGACGATGGGGTGGTTGCTCGGCCTCGGGGGCTGACAACCGTCCTTCGCGCCGTTCGGCGTCCCTCAGAGGTGCCGTTCGGTCGCTAGGATGCCGTCCGGCGTGGCGGCGAAGAAGAAGAAGATCAAGGTCAAGAAGCGCTGCTGCGAGAGCAAGCGCCTCTGCGCCGGGTGCCCCATGCGCCCCGAGAACCGGAGCCGGCGCAAGCGCCACTAGCGCTCCGCCGGACCGCCGTCAGGCGGCCTGCGCGTGGACCTGGTCGCCGCCGGTGAGGCGCTCGCCCAGCCCCATGCAGGTGGGGCAGGTGTGGGCGGCCAGGACGCCGTCGCCGGTGGCCCGGTAGACCCGCCGCTGGCCCCAGCAGGTGCCGCAGGGGACCCAGACTCCGTCGCTGCCGCTGTGGGTGCTCTGGTTCATAGGGCCAGTGTGAGCGCCGAAATCGGGCCCGCCTTTGGCCCTGAGGCCAACATGCCACCACCGGGCTGGTACCGGCGGGCGCCCTGTAGCCTCGCGCGGTGCGCGCGCTGAGCATCGCGGAGGCCGGAGCGGCGCCCGTCGCGGCCGACCTTCCCCCACCCGAGCCGGGGCCGGGCGACGCCCTCGTGCAGGTGTCGCGGGCGGCCATCAACCCGGTCGATCTCGCCATCGCCTCCGGGCGGTTCCCGCTGCCGGTCCCGAGCCCGCCCTACGTGCCCGGGGCCGAGGTGGTGGGGGAGGTGCTCCGCTCCGAGATGCTGCCCCCCGGCACGCGCGTGTGGGGCATCGGCCTCACCGGCGGCTGCGCCGAGGTCGCCGTCGTCCCGGACGACAAGCTGGTGCCGGTGCCGGAGGGGGTCGGCGACGACCTCGCGGTGGCGCTCGGCATCGCCGGTCTGGCCGGGTGGATGCCCGTGCTGGACCGGGGCGCCCTCGTCCCCGGCGAGACGGTGGTGGTGCTGGGCGCCGGCGGCGCCGTGGGGCAGGTGGCGGTCCAGGCGGCGCGGTCGGCCGGCGCCGGGCGCGTCGTGGCCGCGGCCCGCAGCGCCGGGGGCCGCGAGCGCGCGCTGGTGCTCGGCGCCGACGCGGCGGTGGCCACGGGCGACGGCCTGGCCGAGGCCCTCCGCGCCGAGTGCCCGGACGGCGCCGACCTCGTGATCGACCCGCTCTGGGGCGCGTCGGCCGTGGCGGCCCTGTCGTGCCTCTCGCCGCGCGGGCGGCTGGTGCAGGTGGGCAACGCCGAGTCGCCGGTGGCGGACGTCGCGGCGGCCGCGCTCCGCTTCGGGCTCCTCGACATCCGGGGCTTCTCGGTGCTGGTGGAGGACCCCGCCCGGGTCCGGTCGGCGTACGCGGAGATCGCGGCGGCGGCGCTCGAGGGAGAGGTGGCGATGCTGGTGGAGACGGTCCCGCTGGGGGAGGGCCCGGCCGCGTGGGCGCGCCAGGCGTCCGGCGCCGGGGGCATCAAGGCGGCGGTCGACCCGCGGTGAGCGCCTTCCACGACGACATGGCGGCGGG
>JBFWPT010000025.1:6897-48545 GCA_050249835.1 Thermoleophilia bacterium | reverse complement strand
ATGCTGGTGGAGACGGTCCCGCTGGGGGAGGGCCCGGCCGCGTGGGCGCGCCAGGCGTCCGGCGCCGGGGGCATCAAGGCGGCGGTCGACCCGCGGTGAGCGCCTTCCACGACGACATGGCGGCGGGGTACGCGCTCACCGGCCCCACGGTGCGCATCGGCCGGCCCTTCCTCGACCCGGCGGCCCCGGACACCGCGGTGGAGGTCGGGATCCCGCTCGGGTTCCTCAACCGCCACGGGCTCATCGCGGGGGCGACCGGCACGGGCAAGACGCGCACCCTCCAGCTCATCGCCGAGCAGGCCGCCCACGCCGGCTGCCCGGTGTTCGCCGCCGACATGAAGGGCGACCTGGCGGGCATCGGCGCGCCCGGCGAGCCGGGGGAGAAGATCACCGCGCGGGCGACGGAGCTGGCGACGACGTGGAGCCCGGCGGGCTGCCCGGTGGAGCTGCTGTCGCTGACCGGCGAGAACGGGGTCGCCCTGCGCGCGACGGTCACCGAGTTCGGCCCGGTGCTGCTGTCGAAGGTGCTCTCGCTCAACGACACCCAGGAGTCGAGCCTCGGCCTCATCTTCCGCTTCTGCGACGAGAAGGGGCTCCCGCTCATCGACCTGGAGGACCTGCGCGCCGCGCTGGCCTACCTCACCGGGCCGGGCAAGCCGGAGCTGAAGGCGCTCGGGGGGATCTCGACGGCGACGGCCGGGGTGATCCTGCGGAAGGTGTCGCAGCTCGAGTCGGAGGGCGGCGACGTCTTCTTCGGCGAGCCGGCCTTCGACGTGATGGACCTGCTGCGGACGGCCCCGGACGGGCGGGGGATCGTGTCCGTGCTCGACCTGGTGTCGGTGGCGCGGCAGCCGAAGCTGTTCTCGACCTTCCTGATGTACGTCCTGGCGGAGCTCTTCGAGCGGCTGCCCGAGGTGGGCGACCCGGACAAGCCGGTGCTCGTCTTCTTCTTCGACGAGGCCCACCTGCTGTTCGACGACGCGTCGGAGGCCTTCCTGGACGCGGTGTCCCAGACCGTGCGGCTGATCCGGTCGAAGGGCGTCGGCGTCTTCTTCGTCACCCAGCTCCCCACCGACGTGCCGGACGCCGTGCTGGCCCAGCTCGGCCACCGCGTGCAGCACGCGGTGCGCGCGTTCACGCCGAAGGACGCGCGGGCGCTGAAGACGGCGGTGGAGACGTTCCCGATCACGGAGCACTACGACCTGGGGGAGACGCTGCAGTCGCTCGGCGTCGGCGAGGCGGCCGTCACGGTGCTCGACGACCGCGGCGTGCCGACCCCGGTGGCGGCGACCCGGCTCTACCCGCCGGCGTCGCGCATGACGCCGCTCACGCCGGAGGAGCGCGCCGGGATCATCGCGGCGTCGCCGCTCGGCCCGCGCTACGCGACCAAGGTGGACCGCGACAGCGCCGCCGAGATGCTGGAGGCGCGCCTGGACGGGGACGCCGCGAAGGTGGAGGAGGTGCGCGAGCGCGCCCGGCCCGCCCCGCCCGCGCCGCGGAAGCCCCCGCCCGACGACACGCTGGCCGGGCAGGTGCAGGACGTGCTCGGCTCCAGCGTCGGCAAGCAGGTGGTGCGCGAGGTGATGCGCGGCGTGTTCGGGATGCTGCGCGGCCGCAGGCGCTGACCGTGGCGCGGCCCCCGCGGGCGCGGCGCTCCTGCCACGTGGTGCCCGGCACGAGCCCGCGGATGCTGGCGAAGGCCGCGGGGCTGGCGGCGGACGAGGTGATCCTCGACCTGGAGGACTCCGTCGCCGAGGGCCGCAAGGGCGACGACGCCCGGGCCGCCGTGGCCGCGGCCGCCGCCGGCGGTCTGCGCGCGCGGACCGTCGCCGTGCGGGTGAACGCCGCCGGCGGCCCCCACCACCGCGGCGACCTGGAGGCGGTGCTCGCGGCCGCCGGCGCGGCGATCGACGTCGTCGTGCTGCCGAAGGTGGACGATCCGGCCGACGTCGTCGCGACCTCCGCTCTCCTCGACGCCCTGGAGGCCGCGCAGGGCCTGCCGCCGGGGCGCATCGGCATCGAGGCCCAGGTGGAGTCGGCCCGCTCCCTCCTGGCCGCCCCCGCGATCGCCGCCGCCGCGCCCGACCGGATGGAGGCCCTCGTCGTCGGCCCCGGCGACCTCGCCTCGGACCTCGGGATGCCGCACCTCGCCATCGGCGACCCCCTCCCCGGCTACCCCGGCGACGGCTGGCACCACGTCCTCATGACCGTCCTGGTCGCCGCCCGGGCCCACGGGCTGCAGGCCGTGGACGGCCCCTACGCCCGCCTGGGCGACGAGGACGGCCTCCGCGCCTCGTCCGCCCGCTCCGCCGCCCTGGGCTACGACGGCAAATGGAGCATCCACCCCTCCCAGATCCCGGTGCTCGACGACGCCTACGGGGTCTCCCCGGACGACCTCGCCCGCGCCCGGAGGATCCTCGACGCCCACGCCGCGGCGGCCGCGGCGGGGGAGGGGGCCGCCCGCCTCGACGGGGAGATGATCGACGAGGCCACGAGGGCCATGGCGGCGATGCTCGTCGCCCGCGCAGCGCTCCACTCCGGGGGCTGACCCCGCGGCCCATGTCCCGCTTGGGGCACGGGCCGTGACCCAAGTGGAACTCTTCGGCGAAACCCCTGCACAGGGGCCGTTCTGCTCGGCTGCGCCGGACCCCTCTGCGCCACTCTCAGGGATCGCCGGAAACCGCAGGAACCCACCGGACGCGTCACCCCTCACCTGTACCTTCGGCGGCGCGATCTCGACTGACGGGCGGGGTGTCGTCGGGTTGCGTTCAGAGGAGAGAACCACAAGGCTTCGGAGACCGTGCCTCAGCTCACGAGACGGATCCTTCTGGTCGAGGACCGGGCGGGGCTGGCGGACCCGGCCGCGACGGTGCTGGGTGCCGTCGGCCTGCGGCCGCTCGAGCGCCGTGCCCGTGGTTCGGGCGCGGTCGGCGCCGAGCTGGACGGCGACGGGGTCGACCTCATCGTCCTGGTCTGCGAGGACCCGATCACGATGACCGAGGTGGTGCTGCGCGCCGTCCGGGTGCGCGGCCGGGACGTCCCGAGCATCGTCGTCTCCACCACGCCCGGGGAGTCGGCCGCGGTCGAGGTGATGCGCGCCGGCGCCGTGGACTACATGACGGTCGACAAGCTGGTGCGCCTGCCGGTGGCGGTGGAGCGGGAGCTCCGCGATGCCGCCGAGCGCGCCGCCCGCCGCCGCGCCGAGGCGGCCTTCACCGGGCTCAACGACCGGCTGACGGGCGTCCTGCGCGCCGCGAAGGCGATGGCGGTGGTCATCGCGGACGCCGACGGCGCGGTGGTGGAGTGGGGTGAGGGCGCCACCGCCCTGCTCGGGCACGAGCCGCCCGAGGTGGTGGGGACCGCCGACCTCACCCTGGGCCACGACCCGGCCGAGCTGGCGGCGCTGGCCGAGGAGAGCGGCGTCGGCACCGGCCTGGACGCCCTGCTGCTGCAGGCGCGCGAGGGCGCCCCGGGCCGCGACTGGACCTTCGTCCGCCGGGACGGCGGCACGGTCCCCGTCGCCCGCACCATCGCGCCCATCGTCAGCGCCTCCGGCGCGGTCACCGGCTACGTCGCCCTGGCGCGCGACATCAGCTCCCGGCGGCATCACGAGCGCGAGCAGGAGTCGCTGCGCCGCCTGGCCACGGTCGTCGCCTCCGGCGCCCCGCCGGATGAGGTCTTCGCCCACGCCGCCCGCGAGGCGGGGACCCTCCTCGGGGCCGACACCGCCGGCGTCAGCCGCTTCGACGGCGACCACGCGGTCGAGGTCGGCTCGTGGGAGGCCGAGGGGGCCCATTCGCTGCCGCTCGGCGCGCGGACCCCGCTGAGCGGCACCTCGGGCATCGCGCGGGTCGCGCGCAGCGGCCGCCCGGAGCTCATCCACGACATATCGCGCGAGATCGACGCCGCGACGCTCGCCGCCTGGGACGTCGAGATGGACGTCCGCGGCGGGCTCGTGTGCCCCCTCCACGCCGAGGGGCGGCTGTGGGGCTCCCTGCGCCTCGGCTCGCGCCGGGCCGGGTTCTTCGGCGAGGGGCACAAGGCCCGCCTGCAGGAGTTCGCCCAGGTGATCGAGCTGGCGATCTCCGCCGCCGACGCCCGGGAGGGCGTCGTGGCCGACGCGATCGCCGGCGTGTTCCGCACCGACCTCGACCTGGACGCGACCCTCGACCGCATCCTCGCCGCCGGGGTTCGCGCCCTGGGGGCGGACCGGGCCACCTGCTACATCGTCTCCGAGGAGGCGGAGGAGGTCTCCGGCGTCCGCACCACCGAGGAGGACCCCCAGCGGCGCGCCTTCCTGCGCACGGCGATCGGCCTCAACCGCTCGCGGATGCCCGTCTGGCAGCTCCTCGCGGCGCACGCCGACGCGACCATGCTGATCGGCGACGTCGCCGGGGATGCCGCCGTGCCGCGGGTCGTCTCCAAGGCCCTCGGCTCGGGCGCCCTGATCGGCCTGCGCCTGGAGCACCCGTCGGTGCGCCGGGGGGCGTCGCCTCGGATGATCGGCGCCCTGTTCCTCAGCTTCTCCGAGCCCCGCTCGTTCACCTCGCGGGAGCGCACGGCCGCCGAGAGCCTCGCCGGCATGACGGCCCTCGCCCTGGCCAACGCCCGCCTGCACGCCCAGAGCGTCCGCACGGCCGCCGAGGCCGAGGCGCGGTCGGCCAACGACCCGCTCACCGGCCTCGCCAACCACCGCGGCTTCCAGGAGCGGCTGGCCCAGGAGGTCACCCGCGCGCGCCGCCACAGCCGCAGCCTGTCGCTGGCGCTCGTGGACATCGACCGCTTCCGCCGCGTCAACGAGCAGCACGGGCACGAGACGGGCGATCGCGTGCTGCAGGCCATCGCCCGCGAGCTGCAGGCGGCGGCCCGCGACACCGACCTGGTGGCGCGTGTCGGCGGCGAGGAGATCGCCTGGCTCATGCCCGAGACCGAGGCGATGGAGGCCTGGCAGGCGGTCGACCGGGCGCGGGAGGCCGTGGCCCGCATGGCGCTCGACCACGTGGGCCGCGTGACCGTGTCGGCCGGCGTGTGCGACCTGGACCAGAGCGGCTCGGCGGGCGAGCTGCTGCGGCTGGCCGAGGGCGCCCTCTACTGGGCCAAGCAGCACGGCCGCGACGTCGCGTTCCTCTACTCGCCCGAGGTCGTCGAGGAGCTGTCCGCCGAGGAGCGCGCCGAGCGCCTCCAGCGCCTGCAGGCCCTCCAGAGCATCCGCGTGCTCGCCCGCGCGGTGGACGCGAAGGACACCTCCACGCGCGAGCACTCCGAGCGGGTGGCCGACCTCGCGGTCGCGCTCGGCACCGCGATGGGGTGGGACTCCGAGCGCCTGGTGCGCCTGCGCGAGGCCGGCCTGGTGCACGACGTCGGCAAGATCGGCGTGCCCGACGCGATCCTGTTCAAGCCGGAGCGCCTGTCGCCCACGGAGTACGAGGAGATCATGCGCCACGCCCAGATCGGCGCGGAGATGGTGGCCGACGTGCTCACCGAGGAGCAGGTGAGCTGGGTGCGCGGCCACCACGAGCGCTGGGACGGCCGCGGGTACCCCGACTCCCTCGCGGGCGACGCGATCCCCGACGGCGCCCGCATCCTCGCGCTGGCCGACGCCTGGGACGTCATGCGCTCCTGGCGCCCGTACCACGAGCCCCTGTCCGTGGAGGACGCGGTGGCCGAGGTGCGCCGCTGCTCCGGGGCCCAGTTCCACCAGCGGACGGTTGAGGTGCTGCTCGACCTGGTGGCGGCCGGCACCCTGCCGGAGCCCGCCGTCCAGCACGCCTGAGGTCCCCGGCGGCGGCGCTCAGGCGGCCGGCACCCTCACGCTGAAGCGCCCGCCGTTGCCGGTGACGGCCTCCACGTCGCCGCCCGCCGCCCGGGCGAGCCGGCGCGAAAGGGGCAGCCCCAGCCCGGCGCCGCCGCCGGCCGCGCCCTGCGACGAGCCGCGGACGCCCGGCTCGAAGATGACCTCGCGCTCGTCGTCGGGCACGCCGGGGCCGTCGTCGGCCACCTCGATGCGCACCTCGCGGCCCTCGGTGCCGACCGCGACCGTCACGCGGCCGCGGGCGTAGCGGCAGGCGTTCTCCACGATCGGCTGCAGGATCCGCTCCATGACGGGCGTCTCGACCCCCGCGCGCACCGAGTCGGGCCCGGTGAGGTCCAGATCGATGCCGCGGGCGGCCGCGGCGGGGCCGCACGCGGTGACCACGTCGGCCGCCGCGGCCCGGGCATCGCCGGTGCCACGGGGCAGGGGGGCCTCCTGGCGGGCCGTGGCCATGAGCGTCTCGACCGTGGACTGCAGCCGGTCCGCGCCCGAGCGGATGACCTCCAGGGCGTCCTGGTACTCGCGCGGGGTGCGCTCGCGGCGCAAGGCCAGGTCGGCCTCGGCGCGGATCTGGGCGATCGGCGTCCGCAGCTCGTGCGAGACCTCCGCGGTGAGGCGCCGCTCGCGGCGCATGCCGGAGGCGAGGCGGTCGAGCAGGCCGTCGAACGTCGCCGCCAGGCGCGTGATCTCGTCGTCCGGCGGGCCGACGGCGAAGCGCTTGTCCATGTCGCTCTCGCTCCAGGCCGCGGCCTCGGCCGTCATGCGGGCCACGGGCCGCAGCGCCGCGCGCAGGATGAGGGCCGACGCGAACGCCACGGCGGCGAGCACGACGATGCCGAGGGCGGTGGACGCCAGCAGGGCGACGTTGCGGGTGCGGTTGTAGGGCGCCAGGGAGACGACCGAGACGATCGTGCCGACCCGATCGCCGGCCGGGTCGATGACCGGCAGCGTGTAGATGCGCGCGGTGTCCCCGAGGGTGGTGAAGCCCTCCGGCGCGCCCGACTGGCCGTGGGCCGCGAAGGTCAGCTTGGCGTCGGCGGGCGGGCTGCGCAGGGCCCGCTCGTTGTTGAAGATCCAGGCGCGGGTGTCCAGCACCGGGCTGACGGCGGTGGCCGGGGCCTTCAGCGTCCCGTGGCCGATGGTGAGGGCCGCGAGCTCCCCCTGGGCGCGGCTGCGGGCGATCTGGTCCGCGTCGTTGGTGAGGCCGCGGTCGAGCGCGATGTTGAAGACCGTGATGAGCAGGGCCAGCGTCAGGCCGACGCCGCCCACGATCGCCAGCAGCAGCCGCGTCCGCAGCGCGAACGGGCGCCGTGGGAGCCTCACCGGATGAGGTACCCGACGCCGTGCACCGTCTCGAGGGCGGGCGCCCCCTCCAGCTCCCGCAGCTTGCGCCGCAGGCGCGCGATGTAGGCGTCGAGCGTGTTGTCGTTGACGATCGCGCCGTGCGGCCAGCCGGCGCGCACCAGCTCGCGGCGCCGCACGGCCTCCCCGCGGCGGGCGAACAGGGTGGCGAGCAGCCGGAACTCGGTGGGCGTGAGGCGCACCGTGACCTCGCCGGAGCGCAGGGCGTGGGCGGCGGGGTCGAGCTCCACGCCCCCGGCCCGCGCGACCCCGGTGCCGGGCGCCGCGCCGCGGCGCACCAGGGCCCGCAGCCGGGCGACGAGCTCGTCCAGGGCGAAGGGCTTGGCGAGGTAGTCGTCGCCGCCCGCGTCGAAGCCGGCGAGGCGGTCGACCAGGGCGTCGCGGGCGGTGAGGAAGATGACCGGCGTGCCGACGCCGCGGGCGCGGAGGGCCTGGCAGGCGTCGCGGCCGTCGCAGTCGGGCAGGCCGATGTCGAGCACGAGGGCGTCGGGGGAGTTCGTCTCCCCGAGCCGCTGGAGCATGGCCGCGCCGGTGCCGACCGACTCGCAGCGGAACCCCTCCTCCTGCAGCCCGCGCGTGAGCACCGACCGCAGCGTCGCGTCGTCCTCCACCACCATCACGAAGGGCTCCAGCATGGGGTCAGTATGGACCTACGGTGCGGTGGCCGTGACGGGGGCGGCCTCGCCCGTGTCCGGGGGCGGCCCGTTGAGGGCGCAGTGGGGCGGCGGGGGCGGCTCGTCGCGGGTCCGCTCCGGGTTGCGCAGGGCCACGAGCACGACGGCGCCGCCGACGACGCACATGGCGGCGCAGATGAGCGTGCCGGTGCGGAAGCCGTCGTCGAAGAGGTCCGGCACGAGGTAGTCGTCCCCCGAGATCCCCGCCAGCACGGGGATGACCGCGATGGCCAGCAGCCCGGCGACCCGCGCGACGGCGTTGTTGATGGCCGACGCGACCCCGGCGCGCTCCTCGCCCGCCGCGCTCAGCACGGTGACGTTGAGCGGGGCGACGGTGATGGACATGCCGAGCCCGAACACGAGCACGGCGGGGAGGATGTCGGCCACGTAGGAGGCGTCCTCCCCGACCCGCACCAGCAGGGCCAGCCCCGCCCCGGCGACGATGGGGCCGACGCCCATGGGGATGCGCGGGCCGATGCGCGCCGACAGGCGGCCCGCCCAGGTGGAGAGCAGCAGCATCAGGATCGTCATCGGGATGAGGGCCGAGCCGGCCGCGATGGGGGAGTAGCCGGACACCTGCTGGAGCTGGATGGGCAGCAGGAACAGCGCCCCGCTGAGCGCCCCGTAGACGATGAAGGTCATCGCGTTGGCGACCGAGAAGTCGCGGATGCGGAACAGGCCGAGCGGCACGAGCGGGTGGCGGGCGCGGAGCTCCACCCACAGGAACCCCGCGAGCATGGCGACGCCGAGGATGCCGGTGGCCAGGATGAGGGGGTCGTCCCAGCCGGCGCCGGGCCCCTCCGTGAGCGCGTAGGTGATCCCGGCCAGGCCGAGCCCGCTGAGCGCGGCGCCCCACCAGTCGAGGCCCTGCCCCTCGGCCGCCGGGTCGCGGGACTCCGGGATCGCCCGCGCCGACCACATCACGACGGCGGCGAGGGGCAGGTTGATCAGGAAGATGAGCCGCCACGAGACGGCCTCCACGAGCCAGCCGCCGAGGAACGGCCCGAACGCGGTGGAGACGCCGGCGAGGCCCGACCACGCCCCGATGGCGGCGCCGCGGTCGTCGGGGTGGAAGGAGGCCTCGAGCAGGGCGAGCGAGCCGGGGGTGAGGAGCGCCGCCCCGATCCCCTGGATCGCCCGCGCCGCGATGAGCGTCTCCGTGGACGGCGCCACCGCGCAGAGCAGCGACGCCACCGCGAACCAGGCGACGCCCAGCACGAAGATCCGCCGCCGCCCCAGCAGGTCGCCGAGCGACCCCCCGATCAGCAGCAGGCCCGCGAGGGTGAGCGCGTAGGCGTTGACCGTCCACTGCAGGCCGGCCAGGTCGGCGTCCAGTTCCTCGCCGATGCGGGGCAGGGCGATGTTGACGACGGTGCCGTCGAGGAACGCCATCCCGGATCCGAGCACCGTGGCGAGCAGGATGAGCCGCCCGCGCGTGCTCGCGAGCCGCACGCCCCCCGCAACGTCCGCTCCGGGGCCGGCCGGTGCTGGTGGTGACGCCACGGGTCCGTTCTACTCTCCCCGGCGGCGGGAATGCCCGGGTGACGTGCCGTCCCTCGGGCGGCCCGGGGGCCAACCAGGGTCAATTGGACGAGAGGGGGTGGGCCGAGTGGGCGAGGAGATCGGCACCGAGGACTTCTCGGACGACGACCACCGGCGCTTCGCCGAGCGCTGCCGGGAGGGGCTGGAGGCGCTCTCGCGGCTCGTCGCCCGGCCCGGCTTCGGCGACGGCCCGCCCTCCGCCGGTGTCGAGGTGGAGATCGGCCTCGTCGACAAGGACTGCCGCCCCGCGTTCGTGAACCGCGAGGTCCAGGCCGCGGCGAACGACCCCGACCTCGACGTCGAGCTCGACCGGTTCAACCTGGAGCTCAACACGCCCCCGGTGCCCCTGGCCGGCCGGCCACTCACGGCGATGCACGACGCCCTCGCCGCGGGCCTGGACCGCGTGACCCGCGCCGCCGCCACCGTCGGCGCCCGGCCGATCACCATCGGCATCCTCCCGACGCTCCGCCGCGAGGACCTCGGCCTCCGGGCCATGACCGACTCCCCCCGGTTCCGCGCCCTGCAGAAGGGCCTCCGCGACCTCCGCGGCGGCCCGTTCGAGATCGGCATCGACGGCGACGAGCCCCTCCTGCTCGACTGGGATGACATCACCCTGGAGGGCGCCGCCACCGGCCTCCACGTCCACCTGCGCACGCCCCCCAGCGCGTTCGCCGCCGTCTTCAACGCCGCCCAGGCCGCGGTCGCCCCCGTCCTGGCCGTGTCCGCGAACTCCCCGATCCTGCTGGAGCATCTGCTCTGGGCCGAGACGCGCATCGCCCTCTTCGGCCAGGCGATCGACGACCGCGCGCCGATCGGGGCCGCGTGGCTGCCCAGCCGTGCCAGCTTCGGCCACGGCTGGATCGCCTCCCCGGTGGAGCCCTTCGCCGAGTCCGTCGCCCTCCACGTCCCGATCCTCCCGGTGGTGGGGGAGGAGGCGCCGCTGGACGCGCTGGCCGAGGGCCGGATCCCCGGCCTCGACGAGCTACGCCTTCACCACGGGACCGTCTGGCGCTGGAACCGCGCCGTCGTCGACCTGGGCGACGATCCTCACCTCAGGATCGAGATGCGCGCCCTCCCCGCCGGCCCCACCGTGAGCGACATGACCGCCAACGCGGCCTTCCTCCTCGGCCTGACCCTCGCCCTGGCCCCCCAGATGGGCTGGATCTGCCGGAGCTTCCCCTTCGACTTCGCCCGGCGGAACTTCTACAGCGCGGCTCGGGACGGCCTGGACGCGACGCTTCTCTGGCCGAGCCGGGAGGCCCCGAGTCCGAGGCCCTACGGGGCGGTGGAGCTGGTGCGACGGCTACTGCCGGTCGCGCGGGCCGGGCTGACGGGGATGGGGGTCGAGGAGGCGGACGCCGAGCGCTGGCTGGCGGTGATTGCGGAACGGGCCGAGAGCAGGCTCACCGGGGCCGCGTGGCAAAAACGGGAGCTGGCACGACTGGAAGGTAGGGAGCGGGTCGATGCCCTGGCGACCATGACGGAGATCTATCTCCGAAAGGCAGTCCGAACTCCACGGCCCGCTGGCGAGACCGCCGCGAAGGCTACCCAAGAACGGACGAGCTAGACGGTCTCGGCGATTGCGCTGCGGTACTCGGACGCAACGTGGTCGGCCGGTACGCTCGAAACACAACCTCATACATGGCCAAAGTGCGCCAGAGGACGTCTTAAGGTAGCTGGCATACTTTGCTGCGCAGGGATCGCCGCGCGGCATCAGCGCGCTGGCGCCGCGGCTGTGTTACGCGTGAATAGCGGGTAGACAATCCAAGGGCGAGAGATCACGTGCCTTCCGACGGAATCCCAACGATCCTAGGCGCCCTCGTCACGCTCTTCGTGGCGGGGGGTGCGGCCGTGTTCTTTGCCTATCAACAATGCTCCAACAGGTACGGCTCGGTCGCGGCCTCAAGGCTGGCGCGCAGTCCGCGAACGCTCATCCTGTTGTCGGGCCTGGCGCTGCTGCCTATTGACGCGGTGCATCGCTGGGAGCCGACAGATCCTCACGCGACCGTTGCCGCTTCCTACTACCCAGAACTCGTCGTGGCTCTCAGCGTTGGGCTCTGGGTCGTCTTGCTGGTCGCTCTCCTGCGGCAGTTGCGACCGAGGGCTGTGGCGAAGGGGCTCGCCAGGCGCCTCACTAAGCGCAGGCTTGGTCTGTGGGCTGACCATCTTGCGTGGTCTAGGAGCCATCCCAAGGCGCTCATGGACGATCTTGACGCGCTCACGTGGCGAGAGCCGATCACGGTGATCCTCATGCCGCCCTCGGTAGATGGTGGGGCGGACAACCCAGAAGGATCGAGCGGCGGCCAACGGCAAGACTCCGGCCGAACCCGGCGTCTCCTCGAACGGCGCGTCGCGCCAGGCTTGAGGAAAGCCCGACTTCGCGCGCGATACCTCGTCTCGGGGTGGGCCGATGATCCCCTGGCGGGCTTCGCGGAGACGACACAAGTCGCCCTAGAACGGGGTGATCAGCGGCTATGGGACCAGTGTTTTCACGCCGCGCGGCGGCGGCTGGACTCGCCAACGCTCTTGTCCGAAAGATCAGTTAACGTGTTGCTAGGTAGCCTCCGCATCCTCGAGGCCCGCGCCCGACCCACCCCACTCGCGAACCGGGTCGTCGAGATAGCCGAGACCCTCGCTGTCATCGCTCGACGGGCGCCACTTCCTGAGCACGACGAGGAACCTGTGTCTCTCGAACTAGCAGAGCTTGGGGCTCGATCGCGGGACGCGCCTGAGATCGCGGTTGCCGTTGCCGGTCTCTTGGCGGACCTCGGCCATGAGCCTGATCGGTCGCGCGCCGCCACGCGTTCACTCGCGGCCCTCGGCGAGAGGGTCGTCGGGTGGCCGTCGCCCGGTCTCCAGATCATTGGCCACCAACCCGAGCCATTCCTCGGGGTGGTGTACGCGCTATCGGACCTATGGGAGCAGGCGGCCAAGGAAAGTGACTATGTCCTAGGAGATGGCACGCAGACCGCGTTCGGAATCATATCGGTGCATCTCCCAGCCGAGCTCGGAAAACGAGAGCTTGAAATATACCTCTACTGGTATGCGCGCGTTGGCAGGGAATCGGCGCAAGCGGGCTGGTCAACGTATGCTTTTGGCGTCGCGAACGACCTCGGCGTCTGCCTCACGAAGTTGATTGCCGACGCGGGTCGCGACCCGAACGAACGCCGTGCCCTGGAGACGCAGATTGTCCAAGGCGTGCTTCGCATTGGTGCGTCATCATTGTCCCAGAGTACGACCGCTGGCAGCGGTATCATCGACGCCGAGGAGACGGCTGAGGTCTGCCTCCGCATATTGACTGAAGCGGACGTCGGGGTCCTTGAAGCTGCGGCGCGTGAGGTTTACATCACCAGAACGTCCGAGCCCGGGTCAAAGGCGCGCGAATTTATCGGGGCCTTGCAGGAACGAATGGGTCACACGCTCGGCTTCACGCGTTACCTTAATGAGGCTGACGACGAGACCTGAGCCTAGGATGCTGAGAGCGCGGGTGCATCGCGTTACTCCCGAAAGCTGGTCGCGCGCCTGAAGGACTCTCAGCCCTCTGGATCCACGGGGACAGGCTTCCGGTCGGGGCCGATGGCGACCATGGTGAAGTGACCAACCGTGCAGAGCTCGCTCACGCCGGCGAGGGGGTCCTCCTTCGACACCTCGACCCGGACGCGCATGCTCGTTCGACCGACGTCCTCGACGCGGGCGTTCACCTCGACCAGGTCGCCGACGATGATCGGGACCTTGAACTCGATGTCGTCGATCTTCGCGGTGACGCAGACGTTGCGGGCGCGGCGCATCGCGGCGATACCGGCGGCCTTGTCCATCCACGAGACGAGGGTCCCTCCGAAGAGGTTGCCGCGGGGGTTCGCGTCGGCCGGGAAGACCGATTCGAGAAGGCGTGACTCCACGTTCCACCCCCGGGACGGGCTCGGGGCGGCGCGGCGGCCGCCGGGGCGCGGAGCCTAGCGGGGGGCGGGGGCGGCGGCCGGAGGGGTGAGGGGGATCCCCAGGGTCGCGGCGACGTCGGGGTCGGCGTACTCGGCCAGCTTCTCGGCGATCCGCATGAGGGCCTGGACGTCGTCCTCGGAGAGGGTGTCGAGCCCGGGAGGCGGGGTGGTGAACGCGGCGCGCAGGCGCTCCTGGGCGGCGATGCCCTCGGGGGTGGGGACGAGCTCCCGGACGCGGCGGTCGCTGGCGCTCACCCGGCGCTCCACCAGGCCGCGCTCCTCCAGGCGGTCGGCGAGGGCGGTGGCGTAGCTCGCGTCGCAGTGCATGTGGCGGGCGAGGTCGCCCAGGCTGGGGGGCGTGTCGGGGCGCAGCCGCATCAGGGTGATCGCCTGGGGCGGGGTGAGCCCCTCCTTCGCGCCGGCCTCCAGCCACACCCGCCGCTGGGCGAGGGACAGCCCGACCAGGATCGCCCATGCCTCCCGGGCGACATCGCCGTGTTCGGATCCCTTCGCTCCCACCCCCATGCGCGGAGCCTGACAGAAACCTTGCCATGGCTCAATGTTTGACATCGATAAATGATTGACTACTGTGGCAGATCGGAGATGGACGCCAGGTGGCGGGCGACGGGAGGTCCAAATGGCGCGTGTGGAGAGCAACGGGAGCGCACCGGCGATCGAGGTGCGGGGCCTCGTGAAGCGGTACGGGGAGGTGCGGGCCCTGTCGGGTGTGGACTTCTCGCTGCCGGCGGGCACGGTGCTCGGCCTCCTCGGTCCCAACGGGGCGGGGAAGACGACTGCGGTGCGGATCCTCGCCACGGTGCTCACGCCCGACGAGGGCGAGGCGCGCGTGCTGGGGGTCGACGTGGCGAAGAACCCGGAGCAGGTGCGCACGCGCATCGGGCTGGCGGGGCAGTACGCGGCGGTCGACGGGAACCTCACGGGCCGCGAGAACCTGCGCCTCATCGGCACGCTGACGCACCTGCCGCGCAGGGTCATCGCGCGGCGGGCGGACGAGCTGCTGGAGCGGTTCGGCCTCGGGGATGCCGCGGACCGTACGGCCCGCACCTACAGCGGCGGCATGCGGCGGCGGCTGGACCTGGCGGCGGCGCTCGTCCACACGCCGCCGGTGCTCTACCTCGACGAGCCGACGACCGGGCTGGATCCCCAGTCGCGCAGCGACCTCTGGGACGTCGTGCGCGACCTGGTGGACGACGGGACGACGGTCCTCCTCACCACCCAGTACCTGGAGGAGGCGGACCTGCTCGCCGACCGGATCGTCGTCATCGACCACGGCACGGTCATCAGCGAGGGCACCTCGGCCGAGCTCAAGCGGCGCCTCGGCGCGACGGTCGTGGAGATGACGATGTTGTCGGACGCGGACGCCGACGCGGCGCAGGAGGCCTTCCGCGGGCAGCCCGGCCTCGGCGACGCCACCCGCGACGGCCGGGTGCTGCGGCTCAACTCGGCCGACGGCACCCACGCCCTCATGGGCGCCGTGCGCGCCCTGGACGGCGCCGGCCTCGAGCCGGCCAACGCGGCGGTGCGCGAGCCGTCGCTCGACGACGTGTTCCTCACCCTCACCGGGCGACGGACCGAGCACGAGGAGGAGGTGGCCGCATGACCACGCAGGCAATCGACACACCGCACGCGGGCGTGGCGCTCGCGCCCCTGCCGTCGTCCCTCGGGCTGGCGGTGCGCGACACGCTCGCCATGACGTGGCGCAACCTGCTCACCATCCGCCGGCTGCCGCAGCTGCTCGTGTTCGCCACGATCCAGCCGCTGCTGTTCGTCCTCATGTTCCGGTACGTCTTCGGCGGCTCGATCGCCGTGCCCGGGACGGACTACGTGGACTACCTGATGCCCGGCATCTTCGCCCAGGTCATCGCCTTCGGCGCCGTCAACACGGCCGTCGGCCTCGCCGAGGACCGCAACCGCGGCCTCATCGAGCGGCTGCGCTCCCTGCCCATGGCGCGCTCGGCCGTCCTGGCGGGGCGCACGCTGGCCGACCTGGTCCGAAACGTCTTCGTCGTGCTGCTGATGCTCGGCGTCGGCTTCGCCGTGGGCTTCCGCATCCACACCGACGTCGCCAAGCTGGCCCTCGGCCTGCTCGTGCTGCTGGCCTTCGGCTACGCCCTGTCGTGGATCTTCGCGTTCGTCGGCCTGTCGGTGCCGAACGCCGAGACCGCGCAGGCGGCCGCGTTCCCCATCATGCTCCCGCTCGTGTTCGCCTCCAGCGCCTTCGTGCCCACCGACGACATGCCCGGCTGGCTCCAGGTCTTCGCCGAGCACCAGCCGGTGACGGCCGCGGTGGACGCCGTGCGCGCGCTCGTGCTGGGCGGCCCGTGGGGCGCCGACGTGCTCGCCTCGCTGGCGTGGACGGCCGGCATCCTCGCCGTGTTCGTGCCGCTGTCGGTGCGCAGCTACCGCCGGGGGGCCGCGACCGCGTGACCGGGGCCGTCGTCTTCGACATGGACGGCCTGCTGATCTCCTCGGAGGAGATCTGGGACCGGGTGCGCGAGGACCTCACCGCCGAGGCCGGCGGGCGGTGGGGTCCCGAGGCCCACACGGACATGATGGGCATGAGCACGCCCGAGTGGACCGGCTACATGCACGACCGCCTCGGCGTGGTGCTGTCGCCGTCGGCGATCGAGGCGGAGGTGGAGCGGCGGCTGATCGACCGCTACCGCGCGGAGCCGCCGTTCATCGACGGCGCGATCGACGCGGTGCGCGGGGTCGCCGCCCTCGGGATGCCGATGGCGGTGGCGTCGTCGTCCACGCGCCGCCTGATCGAGGCGGTGCTGGAGCAGGCCGGCATCGCCGGCCTCTTCGCGGTCACGGTGTCCTCGGAGGAGGTGGAGCGCGGCAAGCCGGCGCCCGACGTCTACCTCGAGGCGCTCCGGCGCCTGGGGGTGGACCCCGCCGATGCCACTGCGGTGGAGGACTCCGGCGCCGGCATCCGGTCGGCACACGCCGCGGGCGTGCGCGTGATCGCCGTGCCCAACGCCATCTACCCGCCCGGCGACGACGCCCTGGCGCTCGCCGACGTCGTGCTGCCCACCATCCACGGGCTGCCGGAGGCCATCGCCGGCTGAGCGTGGATCACCCCAGGTGCTCGTCCACGTAGCACCAGCGCCAGGCCTCGCCGGGCTCGATGGAGCGCATGACGGGGTGGCCGGTGTGGTGGAAGTGGCCGGTGGCGTGGCGGCCGAGGGAGGAGTCGCAGCAGCCCACGTGGCCGCACTCCAGGCAGAGGCGCAGGTGCACCCAGCGGGTGCCGTCGCGCAGGCACTCCTCGCAGGCGCCGGGGGTGGTGGCGCGGTGGGTGAAGGGCGCGGCGCGCAGGTGCTCGCAGTCGCCGGCGCTGCGGGCGGGGGCGGCCAGCTCGGCCTCGTCCACGCGCCGGCTCGCCGACTCCAGGCGGTCGAGGAGGGTCTCCTCGAAGTCGACGCTGGCCAGGGCCGTGCGCAGCACCTCGTCGTCGATGAGGCCGGTGTCGCGGCGCGCCAGGATCGCCTCGCGCTCGGCCTGCAGCATCTGCACTCGCAGGCGCGTGTAGGCGGCCGACGGGGGCTCCGACTCCTCGTTGGAGCGGCCCAGGCGCTCCCACACCGAGTTCGGGCGGCGCAGCGCGCGCTGGTGCAGCTCGGCGACCACCTCGGGCGGGTCGTCGGGGGAGACGATCGCGTCCAGGCGGGCGATGCCGGCACGCGCGGCCTCGTCGGTGAGGGCGGCGAGCGCAGGGCGTCCTCGGCGGCGTCCGGCCCGCGCACGCCCAGGCGGCGGACGAGCCACGGGAGGGTGGGGCTGAACCCGAGCAGCGTGCCCGCCACGACTGCGAACGCCGCGAGCAGGAGGATCGGCCGCTGGGGGGTCTCCGGCGGCAGGAGGAAGGCGGCGGCCAGGGTCACGACGCCGCGCATCGCCGCCCAGGAGACGATGGTCGCGTTGGCCGCCGACCAGCCGGCCCGGTGGGCCCCGGCGCCGAGGGCGTGCAGGCCCAGCAGGCCGAACACGTAGGCGAAGCGCACGGCGACCGTCGCGACCAGCACCGCGAGGCAGACGGCGCCGGCGCGCATCCACGATGCCTCCAGGTCGGCGACGCCCTCCACGATCCACCGCAGCTGGAGGCCGATGAGCAGGAACACGACGTTCTCCAGCAGGAACTGCACCGTGGTCCAATTGACCGTCTCGGTGATGCGCGATCGCGCCGACTGCAGCACCGGCGCCTTGTGGCCCAGGATCAGCCCGGCCACCACCACCGACAGGACCCCGGAGGAGTGGATCGCCTCGGCGGGCAGGAACGCCACCCACGGGGCCAGGAACGACAGGAGCGTGTCGAGGACCGGGTCGTCGATCCGCTTCCGGATGAAGGACAGGACGGCCGCGGCGGCCACGCCGATCAGCAGGCCGCCGCCCGCCGCGCGCACGGCCTCCCAGGCGATCTCCCCCGGGGTCACGACCTCGGTGATCGCGGTGATGCTCACCGTCAGGGCGACCAGGGCCGTGGCGTCGTTCACCAGGCTCTCGCCCTCCAGGATCGTCACGATCCGGCGGGGGAGGCCGACCCTGCGGGCGATGGCCGTCGCGGCCACGGCGTCCGGCGGGGCGACGACGGCCCCGAGCGCGAACGCGGCCGCCAGCGTGAGCCCCGGCAGCACCCACCAGGCCACCGCGCCCACGGCGAGGGTGGTCACGATGACCGCCCCCACCGACAGCAGCAGGATCGAGTAGGTGTTCGCGCGGAAGTCGACGAGCGACGTGCGGATCGCGGCCGCGTAGAGCAGGGGCGGCAGCAGGCCGAACAGCACGATGTCCGCGTCGAGCTCGAACTGCGGCACGAAGGGCAGGAACGAGCCGAGGATCCCGGCGACGACGAGCACCGGCGGCGCCGGCCAGCCCAGGCGGCGGCACGCGCCCGCGACGACCCCGACGGTGGCGGCGAGGCCGAGCAGGTAGAGGGCGGGCTCCATCCGGCGGGATCATGCCCGGGGGTTGACCGCCCGCGCCCGCCCGCATAGGAAGGCCCGATGACCCCCCGCCCCGTCCACATCACCCCCCTCACGCCGCTGCTGCTGATGGAGCGGGCGGCCGAGGTCTTCGCGGACCGCACCGCCGTCGTCCACGGCGACCGGCGCATGACCCACGCGGAGCTGGCCGAGGAGGTGCAGCGCGTCGCGCGGGCTCTGCGGGCGAGCGGCATCGGCCCCGGGGACCGGGTCGCCTACCTCTGCCCCAACACGCCCACCCTGCTCGTCGCCCACTTCGCGGTGCCGCTGGCCGGGGCGGTGCTCGTGGCCGTCAACACCCGCCTCCACGCCGAGGAGGTGCGCTCCATCCTGCTCCACTCGGGCGCGCGGATGCTCGTGGCCGATACCGAGCTGGCCGGGTCGGTGGTGCCGGTGATGGACCGGCTGGAGGTGGAGGAGATCGTGTGGGACGACGACGCCGGCGTGCCGGCGGACGCGCCCGGCACGTCCTACGACGACCTGCGCGCCCGCGGCGACGGCGACCCCCTGCCGTGGCGGGTGGACGACGAGGACGCGACGATCGCGATCAACTACACCTCGGGCACCACGGGCGCGCCGAAGGGCGTCATGTACACGCACCGCGGCGGCTACCTCAACGCCCTCGGCGAGAACATCACCGCCGGCCACGCCCACGACACGGTCTACCTGTGGACCCTGCCGATGTTCCACTGCAACGGCTGGTGCCACCCCTGGGCGATCGTCGCCGCCGGCGGCACCCAGGTGTGCATGCGGGCCGTGCGCGCCGACGCCATGTGGCGGCACATCGACGACGAGCGCGTGACCCACATGAACGGCGCGCCCGCCGTGCTGTCCACCCTCGTGAACGCGGAGGAGGCCCACCCCCTCGCGCACCCGCTCACCGTCATGACCGCGGCCGCGCCCCCCAATCCGACGGTCCTCGCCCAGACCGAGGCGCTCGGCGCGAAGGTCGTCCACGTCTACGGGCTCACCGAGACCTACGGCCCCTACACGGTCTGCCAGTGGCAGGTGGGCTGGGAGGACGAGGAGCCCGCCGCGCGCGCCCGGCTGCTGTCGCGCCAGGGCGTGGCGATGGTGATGGCCGACCCCATCCGCGTCGTCGGCCCCGACGGCGCCGACGTGCCCCGGGACGGGGAGACGGTGGGGGAGATCGTCATGGCCGGCAACAACGTCATGAAGGGGTACTTCGACGAACCCGAGGCCACGGCCGCGGCGTTCCGTGGCGGCTTCTTCCACTCGGGCGACCTCGGCGTCATGCACCCGGACGGCTACATCGAGGTGCGCGATCGGGCCAAGGACGTCGTCATCTCCGGCGGCGAGAACATCTCGACGATCGAGGTGGAGCAGGCCGTCACCAGCCACCCCGCCGTGCTCGAGGCGGCCGTCATCGGCATCCCGTCCGAGCAGTGGGGGGAGCGGCCCAAGGCGTTCGTCGTGCTGCGGCCGGGGGCCGAGTGCGACGCCGCCGCCCTGACCGCCCACGTCCGCGGCCGCCTGGCCGGCTACAAGTGCCCCGACGCCTTCGACTTCGTGGCCGAGCTGCCGCGCACCTCCACCGGCAAGGTGCGCAAGTTCGAGCTGCGCGAGCGCGAGTGGCAGGGGCATGAGCGCCGCATCAACTGACGACCGGCCCAGCGGATCGGGGCCGGGGTTCGGTGGGCCGAAGGGGTACCCTTCGGGGGTGACGTGCGGGGAGGCAGCCACGATCGATCTCGCCGCGCTGCGGTCGTACGAGGCGATGGGCATGCGGATGGGGCTGCAGCCCGCGCCCGGCGAGGGCCCCGGCTGGCGGCCCCTCGCATCGCTGGCCGCCCCCGACGTGGCCGCGGCGATGGTCGACGCCAGCCAGGAGCGCTGGGGCGGGCCCCGCGAGGCGCACGGGACCTGGGTGGTCGAGAGCCTGGCCTGGCACCTCGGCATGGCCGCCGCCCTGCCGCTGATGCTCGGAGCCGCGGCGCCGCCCCTGGCGCCGGGTCGCCTGCGCGCCCGCGTCGGCCCCGTCGGCCGCGTCGAGGGCCTCGCCTGCGACCCCCCGCCCTGGGACGGGGGCGAGGACCCCGTCGAGGCCGCGCGCGCCGGCCTGACGGCGGCGATCGCGCCGGTCGTGGACGCCGTCGCGGGCCTCGGCATCCGCACCCCCGCCCACCTGCACCGCTCGGCCGGCGACTCCGTCGCGCTCGCCGCCTTGTGGGCGGGCGCCGCGGTGGGCCGGCGCGGCGACGCGATCGTCCTGGCCGATCGTCTGCTCGCCCCGCCGGTGCCGTTCGCCGTCGAGGTACGCGCCAACCCGGACCCCTCGGGGCCCGCGCGCCGGCGCGCCGGATGCTGCCTCGCCTACCGGGTGCCCGAGCACGACCGCTGCGACGACTGCCCGGCCGGCCGCTTGCGCCGGATCGCGGCCGCGCGGCACCGCGTCCTGAGGGGCGGAGCCGACTGACACCGTAAGGGTGACGGTCGTCACCCTCCGCCGAGGCAGCTTGACGAAAGGGATCTCGGGTCGGGTAGGCTTGCCCGCGCGTCGGTGAGGTATGCCGAACATTCAGTCATAGGCTGACCACATGTCAGCCGGCGGCGGTGAGGGCCCGTCGCACGACCCGGAGAGACGATGAGAACACGCACACACCGCCCGCGGGGGCGCCGACTGGCGGCCGCGGTCAGCGCGGTCGCCGCGGGTGTCGCCGTCGCGGCGACGGCCGGAACGGCGTCGGCCGCGAGCCAGTACACCTGCATCAACCCCGAGAGCATCACCCAGGACGTCGATCTGGACGTCACGTTCGCGAACGACTTCCCCGACGTGGTCGTCGGGCAGCCCTTCGGCATCCAGCCGGTCGTCCGCTACTCGTTCGGCAACGGGTACCTCCAGGACCTCGCCGACGCCGGGATCCTCGCGCCGGGTGAGAACAACCTGAACGGCATGACCTTCTGGGTCGCCGTCTCCGCCTCGAACACGGTGGAGGAGCGCCAGATCATGCGCGCCACCGTCAACGCGTCGGCCAACACGCGCGTCTTCGTGGACGGCGCCGGCGACGTCGAGGTGCGGCGCTACACCGGCGGCGTCCTCAACGGCACGCCGACCCCGAACCTCGCCGGCACCGCGACGCTCAACACCACGGGCATCTCCTGGACGCCCAAGAGCGCCGGCCCGGTCACCTTCAGCGTCGCCCAGCCGGGCGGCCTGGGCCAGATCCCGGTCAACCAGCAGTGGCTCCGCAACAACGCCACGGCCAACGCCCCGACCGGCCCCAACGCGAACGAGTACCTCACCGCCGCGCGCCCCTACGGCCAGGTGTACGTGCGCCTGCGCCTCGGCGAGGCCGGCGCCAACGGCGGCGGCGTCGACCCGGTGACGGTCGTCGACTCCGGCGGCCGCTCCTCCCTCGACTGCGTCGCGGGCAACGTCTACGAGGCCGGCGGCCTCTACGCGACCGGTCACCCGGCCGCGGGCACGCCGATCCTCTACTCCGAGGCCGGCAACGTGGTCCCGGGGCTCGTGGACCCGCCCGCCGGTGACCGCGGCCGCTACACGGTCAACGCGTCCACCCCGCCGGCCATCGCGTCGGTCACGCCGGACGCGGCCGTCAAGCCGTTCGTCTGCGTGGACGGCCTCGGCCGCTTCGGCCTCGGCCGCGAGATCAACGGCTACGACATCAAGGTCACGACCCCGGACCCGGGCAAGTACACGACGGGCCAGCCGTACACGCTGAAGGGCGTGGGCGTCGAGGCGACGATCTCCTCCGTGATGATCAAGGCCCTCTACTCCAACCTGCTGTCGTACGAGTCGCTGCCCTCGGGTGGCCACCTCGACCAGCCCCTCACGATGTGGCTCGCCATCACGGGCGCCAACACCGTCCAGGGCACGCAGGTCGTGAAGATCGAGGGTCGCTGGCAGGCCAGCTTCACCGACCCGGACGGCGTGTCGGGCAGCGGGGACGAGACCTTCCCGGCCTCGATCATGCGCGTGACCGCCCCAGACACCACCTGGACGCCCACGGGTGCCGGCGACGTGTCCTTCTCGGTCGCCGCCCCCGGCCAGATCCCGACCCTGACCCTCACCGGTCGCGGCCACTCGGGTGACGCGGGCGCGATCTTCCCGATGAACCCGTACGGCTCGCTGTTCGTCCGGGCCGAGACCGGCCGCTACGGCGCGAGCATCGACTGCCTCCAGGGCACGATCCGCATCGCCAACGCGGCGATCGCGTTCTCGAACCTGGGCCGTGGCAACCCGGACGTCCGCATCCCGACCCCGGTCGCCGCGGGCGCCCCGCCGTCCGCGAACACGGTGCCCTCGGGCTCCGCGGGCCGGTACGCCATCGCGCACACCCCGTCGGCCCCGTTCGCGGTGGTCCCGGCGAACGCCCCGGCGGCCGCCGTCACCAAGGCGAAGACCGGCGCGGCGAAGCCGAAGTTCACCACCCTCGTGCGGCGCGGCAAGGTCTACCTCCGGGTGACCGCCACGCTCCCGAGGACGCAGGCCGGTCGCACGCTGGTCATCCAGCGCAAGGTCGGCAAGCGGACCCTGACCGTCGGCACCGTGAGGGTCCCGCGGACGGGCAAGGTCAGCAAGCAGATCCTGCTCAAGTCGGGCACGAAGGCCGGCTCGAGGGGGGTCAAGGGCGCGAAGTCCATCCGCCTGCGGGTGCGCACCCTCCCGACGGCCACGGCCCTCGGCGCCAACAGCGCCTTCAAGGCCGTCGCCGTGAAGCGCATCGTGCGCAGGTAGCACCGCTCACCGCCCCCGGCCCGGGACGCCCCGCGCGTCCCGGGCCGGTGCGGCACCCCGTCCCACCACGACCGCAGGAGCACCACCCGTGAGCAACCGCCGCAGGACGTGGGCGGGCGCCGTCGCCGTCGCCGCCGTCGTCGCCGGAGGGGCCCTCGCCGGGCCGGCCTCCGCCGCCACCGTCGTCACCCCGAACGCCTGCCAGTACTCGTACGACACCTACTGGCGGGACATCCCGATCAGCCTCACCGGCTCGGTCGCCGCGGGCTCCGCGGAACGGGGGGACACGGTCAGCCTGCAGGGCCTCGGCGTCGGCGCGACCCTGCCCACCTGGATGGCCGAGTACGGCTACCGCTTCGGGCTGCTGCGGGAGGGCTACAACGAGATCCCCGCGACCGTCTGGATCGCCGTCGAGGGCGCGAACACGCAGGAAGGCGTGCGCGTCTTCGAGGTCGATGCCATCGCGCACACCACCGTGACGGTCGACGGCCAGGGCCGCCCCCAGCCGGCGCCCATGGTCTATGACATCCCCGACCTGCCCGACTCCACCTGGACCGCGCGGGGCGGCGAGATCACCTTCCGGCAGGCGCTCGCGGGCTCCCTGCCGCCCCTGCCCGCGAGCCCCGGCGGCTCCACCGTCGTCCCCGTCGGCAGCGTCTACATCCAGGCCCGCCTCGGCGCCGCCATCCTGGGGCTCGACTGCCTACCGGGCGGCTTCATCGCCGACGGCGCCAGCCACTCGAACCTCGTGCCGGACCCGATCGACACGGTCGACGTCCCGGCCTTCACCTGCATCGCGCGGCGCCCGGGTTCCACCAACGCGTCGCCCGTCGACGTGCGTATCCACCGCCTGCCGGTGCCGGGTGGCGCCTCCGGCTCGCGCACCCTGAACCCGGTCCTGTCCTACGCGATCCCCAACGACTGGCTGGAGGACCTGCGCGACGCCGGCGACCTGCCGACGGGCTCGTCCGCGGCGCGCATCGCCGCGACCGCGGCGCTCGACGGCTCCGGCACCGTGGAGACGCGCCAGGTGGCGACCGGCGAGACGCCCTCGTCCGTCGCGCTGCAGGTGAGCGGCGGGTCGATCTCCGTCGGCGGCGTCAACGGCGCCGACCTCGCGGGCACGATCCCGCTCGCGGCGACCACCTGGACCCCGTCCGGCAGCGCTCCGATGCGCATCGGCGTCGCCCCGCCCGGATCCCTGGGGGCGATCTCCGTGGAGGGCACGGGCACCGTGACCCCGTACGGCGCCGTCCACCTCTGGACCACCGTGACCCCGTCCGGGGGCGCCCCGGTGCGCATCGCGCTCGACTGCGTGAGCGGGGATGTCACGGTGCAGAACGGCGGCATCGCGTACAGCCCGCTCGGCAACCAGGCCGGCGGCGACGCGGGCCGGTTCGCCATCGCCGCGTACCCGCTGGCGCCGTTCGCCGTCGCGGCGCTCGACTCGCCGCTCCCGCCCGCGACGCCCGCGCCGCCGGCCCCCGCCGCGCCGGCCCCGCCCGCCCCGGTCGTGCAGGCGCCCGCCCCCAAGGCGCGCACCGCCGCCCCGCCGCGTCCCGCCCTGCGGATCCTGCGCTCGGGGAGGAAGGCCGTGCTGCGCGTCCGCGCCACCCTGCCGCGCGCCCGGGCGGGCCGCATCGTGGTGATCGAGCGCAAGGTGGGACGCCGCGTGCTCCCGTTGGCGAAGGTCCGCGTGCCGCGCACCGGCCGCATCGACCGCCGCGTGACCCTGAAGCGCACGACGAAGGCCGGCGCCACGGGCATCAAGCGGACCGCCCGCATGCAGGTGCGCCTGCGGATCCTGCCGACGTCGCGCGCGACGGCGGCCAGCGGTAGGTTCCGGGTCGTGGCCGTCCCCCGGGCACTGCGATGACCGACGCGCGCACCGCCGCCGCCGGGGCACGCTCGCTCGCCGAGCGGCTCGCGGCCGGTGAGGTGCGCGCGGCCGTGACGTTCGCCGGCCAGGGCGCGGACCCCCTCGAGGAGCTCGCGACCCTGGTGGCCCGGACCCCCGGCCTGCGCGACGGCGCGCGGCTGGCGGGGGACGTGCTGTCCGAGGCCGCCGCCTCCCCGCTGGGGCAGGCGAGCGGCCTCTTCCGCCACGGCCTGGACGTGGCGGCCTGGATCGACGACCCGGACGGCGCGCCGCCCGCCGCCTACCTGCGCGGCGCCGGCGTCTCGTACCCGCTCATCCTGCTCTCGCAGGCACTGCTCTGGCGCGCGCTGTGGGACGAGGGGCTGGGCGACGCGGTGCGCGGCGGCAGCGTGGTGGCCGCGGCCGGGCACTCCCAGGGGCTGCTGGCCGCCCTGATGCTGGCCGAGGCCCCCGACGGGGAGGTCGACGACGACCTCCTGGCGCGCCACCTGCGCCACGCCTGGGCGCAGGGGGTCCACATGGCCGCCGCGCGGGTCGAGCGGGCCGCCGACGGCGACGGGACGTGCATGGCCGTGGTGACGGGCGTGCGCCTGCGCCGCCTGGAGCCGATCGTGGCCGAGGTCAACGCGGGGCTCGACCCGGCCGCGCGCGTGTCCGTCGCGCTGGTCAACGGCCCCGCGCGGGTCGTGGTCGGCGGGCCCGCCACGGGCCTCGCGGTGCTCCGCGCGCGGCTCGAGGCCAGGGCGCAGGCGGAGGAGGAGGCCCGCCGCCGCGGCGAGCGCGGCGGCGCCCCGCTGCGCGCCGACTGGACCCCGCTGCCGGTCGACGTGCCCTTCCACACGCCCCACATGGCGGCGGCCCACGCCCGGTTCGCGGAGTGGGCGGTCACCGGGTCCGGCCTGCCGCCCGCGGCCGCTCTCCGGATGCCGGTGATCGACGCCGCCGATGGCTCCGACCTGCGCGACGCCGCCGACCTGACCGCCACGGTCACCCACGGCCAGTTCCTCGCGCCGGTCCGCTGGGACCTCGTGGTCCGGGACCTCGCCGGGCGCGGCGCCGACTGGGTGCTCGACGTCGGCCCCGGCACGGCCGTCGCCCGCATGACCGCCGAGGGGCTGCACGGCTCCGGCGCCCGCGCGCTGGGCCTGGCCTCGCCGGAGGGGCGCCGGGTGCTGGGCGTGCCGGGGGCCGCGCCCACGGGGCCCGACGTGCGGTACGCCGACGCCGCGCCGGGGCTGGTGCGGACCCCCGCCGGCCTGCACCTCGACGGCCGTTATACGCGGATGATCGGCCGCCCCCCGGTGATCCTCGCCGGCATGACGCCCACCACCTCCGACGCCGGCATCGTGGCCGCGGCGGCGAACGCCGGCTACACGGCCGAGCTGGCGGGCGGCGGCCAGCCGGACCGGGCCACCTTCGACCGGCGCGTGCGCGAGCTGACCGGGCTGCTGGAGCCCGGGCGCGAGGCCGTCTTCAACACCCTCCTCCTCGACCGCCACCTCTGGTCGCTGCACTGGGAGGACGACCGGCTGCTCACCCGCGCCCGCCGCCGGGGCGCCCCGTTCTGCGGCCTCACGGTGTCGGCGGGCGTCCCCGAGGTCGACGAGGCCCTGGCGATCGTGGAGCGGCTGCACGCCCACGGCATGCCGCTCGTGACCTTCAAGCCGGGCACCCCCGACCAGGTGCGCCGGGTGCTGGCGATCGCCGACGCCGCGCCCCACCGCACGATCACGATGCACCTGGAGGGCGGGCGCTCCGGCGGCCACCACTCCTGGGAGGACCTGGACGAGCTGCTGCTGGGCGCCTACGCGGACGTGCGGCGCCGGGCGAACGTCGTCCTGTGCGTCGGCGGCGGGGTGGGGGACCCCGAGCGCGCGGCCGACCTCCTCACGGGGGCCTGGTCGCTGCCGCACGGCGAGATGGCGATGCCGGTGGACGCCGTGCTCGTGGGCACCGCGGCGATGGCCTGCCGCGAGGCGACGGCCTCGCCCCAGGTGAAGCGCGCGCTGGTCGCGTCGTCCGGGAGCCCCGACTGGGTGCTGCGCCGGGGCGTGGCGGGCGGCGTGACGTCGGCGCGCAGCAACCTCAACGCCGACATCCACCTCATCGACAACTCCGCTTCGCGCGCCGGCCACCTGCTGGAGGAGGTCGCCGGCGACGCCGCCGCGGTCGCCGCCCGCCGCGAGGAGATCGTGGCCGCCCTGGCGCGCACCGCGAAGCCGTACATCGGCGACCTGGAGGAGATGACCTACCTGGGGCTGCTGGAGCGGGTGACCGCGCTGCTCGCCATCGGCCGCCACCTGCCCGGCGACGACGGCGCCTGGGGCCATCCCTCCTGGCGCGACCGGGCCCTGGCGCTGTACCACCGCGCCGCCGCGCGCCTGGCCCCCGAGGACGAGGGCCCGGTGAGCGCCCCGGTCGCGGCCCCCGCCGACCTGGACGACCCGGCCGCCGCCCTCGCGGCGTTCGCCGCGGCCCTGCCCGCCGCCGCCACGACGCTGCTGCACCCGGCCGACGCCCAGCACGCCCTGGAGGTCTTCGACGGGCCGGGCAAGCCGGTGCCGTTCGTGCCGGTGCTCGACGCCGAGGTGCGGCGCTGGTTCATGGCCGACGGCCTCTGGCAGGCCCAGGACGACCGCCTGGACGCCGACGGGGTCTTCATCATCTCCGGCCCCGCCTCGGTGGGCGGCATCGCGCAGGCCGACGAGCCGGTGGCCGACCTGCTGCGCCGCTTCGAGGCCGCGGCGATCGACCGCCTGGCGTCCGCGGGGGCCCCCGTGGCCGAGCGCGACCGCCTGGCCGACCCCGGCCCGGTGCCCGAGCCGCTCGCCTCCGCCGTCGCGGGCCGCCACGGCCCGGTGGCCGCCCTCTGCGCGTCGGCGTCGGTGGTCGAGATGCACGCCGACGGGCCGCGCACCCGCCCCAACCCGCTCTGGCGCCTGGTGCTGCCCGGCGACGAGGTGGACGCGGCCGTGGACGACACCGGCCGGCTCATCCACCTCACCTCCGTGCCCCGCGGGTCGGCCCAGGAGCGGGTGGTGGTGGAGGCCGACGGGCGCGACGTGGTGGTGACCGCGTGGGTCGCGTCCCTCGACCCTCCGGCCGAGCGCTTCGTCATCCGGGGCCGGCCGATCGAGGGCGGATCGGGCGCGTTCGCCGAGGTGGAGGGCGGCGAGGCCCAGGGCGCGTTCGCCCGCCGCGCGCTCACCGGCGGCGCCCCCCTGGAGGTGACCGACCCGGCGGCCGGCGTCGCCGCCCCATGGGCCCTCGACCCCGCGATGGTGGCGGGGTACCGGGCGGCGACCGGGGCCGAGCACGCGGGCGTGCCGCTCGACCTGGCGCTCAGCCTCGCGTGGCCGGCCGTCGCCGGGCTGCTCGGGGTGCCCGAGGTGGCGTACCGCCTCCCGGAGCTGGTGCACAGCCGCCACCGCGTGACCCCGGGGCCCGCCTGGCCGCCGCGCCCGGGCGAGACCGGGGAGGCCCGCGCCCACCTGGCCGCGCTGGACGACCCGGGGGACGCCCCGACGCGGATGACCTGCGAGGCGGTCGTGGCCGGGCCCCGGGGCGTGGTCGCGACCCTCGAGGCCGAGCTCATGATCCTCGGCGCCGACGGGGTGACGGCCGCCGAACGCAGCCTGCGCCGGGTGGTCGACCGCACGATCGCGCCCGGCCCGGCCGAGCGGGCCCTGCTGCTGGAGCAGCCCTGGGTGCGCCGCGACGGGGAGGTGCCGGACGGCGGCCCGCTGCGCGTCCACGCCGAGGTGACGATGGAGCGCCCGCGGGGCGGCGCGGCGCGCTGGCGCGCGGCGGGCACGATCGCCGCCGGGGGCGCGGCCGTCGCGACGATCCATCTCGACGCCACGGGCGACCACGCCGAGCACCCCGTGCTCGCGGCGCTCGACCTGGCCGCCGGGCCGCCGGCCCCCGTCGCGCCCCGGCCCCGCCGGGAGCTCGCGCGCGACGAGGACGCCGCCCCGGTGTCGATGGCCCCGTTCGCCCGCGTCGGCGGCGATCACAACCCCCTGCACCGCTCGGTGCTCGTCGCGCGGCTGGCCGGCCTGGAGGCCCCGATCGCCCACGGGGCGTGGACCGCCGCCCGCGCCGGCGCGCTGGTGGCCGACCGCCTGTGCGACGGCGACCCCTCGGCGATCCGCGACTGGAGCGTTCGCTTCACGGCGCCGGTCCCCCTGGGGGCCCCGCTGGACCTGGAGGCCGAGCGCGCCGGGGTGCGCGAGGGCCGCCGGGTGGTGGACGTGCGGGTGCGGGCCGGCGACGCCGTGGTGGCGACGGCCCGCGCCGAGATCGCCCCGCCGCGCACCGTGCTCGTGTTCCCGGGTCAGGGCGTCCAGCGCCCGGGCCTCGGGGCCGACGGCCGCGGCCGCTCCCGCGCCGCCCGGGCCGCCTGGGACGAGGCCGACGCCGCGGCGCGCGAGCGGCTGGGCTTCTCGCTGATC
Source organism: Thermoleophilia bacterium (assembly GCA_050249835.1). Lineage (GTDB taxonomy): Bacteria > Actinomycetota > Thermoleophilia > Miltoncostaeales > Miltoncostaeaceae > Miltoncostaea. The sequence goes on along the minus strand of JBFWPT010000025.1, from coordinate 19,158 downwards.
GAGGCCGTGGAGCACAACCCGCCGGTCCTGCGCACGAGCGGCGGCGAGGTGCTCGCCCACCCGGCCGGGGTGCTCTACCGCACGGAGGTCACCCAGCCGGCGCTCATCGCCCACGCCTCCGCGTTGCTCGCCGAGCTGCGGGAGGCCGGCGTCCTGGGCGTGCCGGACGCGGCCGCAGGCCACTCGGTCGGCGAGGTGTCCGCGCTCTTGGCGCTCCGCGTGATCGGGCTCGCCGACGCGGTGGAGCTGGTGAACCTGCGCGGCCGCGCGATGCAGGACCGGGTGCCGCGCGACGCACAGGGGGCGTCGCCCTACCGCCTGGCCGTGGTCGACCCGTCCGCTGCCGGCACCGACGCCGCGGGCATGGAGGCGGCCGTCGCCGCGCTCGCGGCCGAGCTGGGCGAGCCGCTGGAGGTGGTCAACCGCAACGCGACCGGGCGCCAGTACGCCGTCGCCGGGACCGCCCGCGGCATCGCCGCCCTGGCCGCCCGGCTGCGCCCGCGCGGCGGGCGGCCGGCCGTGCGCGAGCTGCGCGGCATCGACGTGCCGTTCCACTCGTCGGTGCTGGAGCCCGCCGTCGCCGGGTACCGCACGGCGGTCGCCCGGCTCGTCGGGCCGGTCGACCACGGCCTGCTGGTGGGCCGGTGGGTGCCGAACCTGGTGGGCCGCCCGTTCGCGCTCGACGACGCGTTCGCCGAGGAGGTCCGCGCCCGGGCCGGCTCCGCCCTCGGGCCGCTGGGCGACGACCCGGACGACCGCGCCCGGTCCCTCCTGGTCGCCCTGCTGGCGCGACAGATCGCCTCGCCCGTGCTCTGGACCGACACGTGGCGCGCGATCGTCGCCCCGCGGGCGGCCGGCGGCCTGGGCGCGCGCCGGGTGATCGAGGTGGGCCCCGCGCACGCGCCCGTGCTGACCGACCTCGCCCGGGGGGCCCTGGCCGCGGCCTCCGCCGCCGGTCCCGCGCCCGAGGTGCTCCACGCCGAGGCCGACCGCGACCGCGTGCTGGACGCTGACGAGTCCCTGCCGCCGCCCGAGGACGAGGCGCCCGCGGCCCCGGCGCCCGTCGTCCCGGTGCCGGCCGCCGTCGCCGTGGCCGCCGCCCCCGCCGCGGTGGCCGACCGCCCGGTGGACGCCGGCGACGCCCTGCGCCTGGTGCTCGCGCTGCAGGCCCGGGTGCGGCCGGACCAGCTCGACGAGTCGGAGACGATCGACGACCTCTTCCAGGGCGTCTCGTCGCGGCGCAACCAGGTGCTCATCGACCTGGGCCGCGAGTTCGGGCTCTCGGGCGGGGAGGGGGCGCAGAGCGGGACGATCGGTGACCTGGTGGGGACGCTGCGCGAGCGCGGCGCGGCCTACCGCTACCCGGGGCCGTACCTGTCCGACGCGATCGCGGGGGCGCTCACCCGCGCCCTCGGCGGCTCCGGCCTGACGCCGGCCCAGGCGCGCGGGCACGCCGCCTCCGCGTGGGGGCTCGGCCCCGGTCTGGTGGAGCACGTGATGGCCGGGCTCGCCCTCGCGACCCGCCCCGGGCCGTCGGCCCGCGGGGGCGACCTGGGGACACTCGCCGGCGAGGCGCCGCGCACGGCGGCCGACGCCCGGGAGACGGTCGACCGCGCCGTGGCCGCGACGGCCGCGGACCTCGGCATCAGCCTCGCCCCGGCGGGGCCGTCGCCGGCGGTTGCGCCGGCCGCCGTGGCCGCCCCGGCGCTGGAGCCCGAGGTGGACCGGGGCGCGCCGGATCCCGGCCCGGACCCCGAGGCGGAGCGGCTCGCCCTTCTCGACGCCGAGCTCGGCCGCGAGCGCGCCCGCGCCGTGGCGCCGCTGTTCGACGCCCGCCGCCACGTCCGCCTGGCCGGGGCCTGGGCCGCGGCGCGCTGGGACCTGGTCACCCTGTACCACGACGCGCTCGCCGGGCGGGTGGAGGGCGCTGTCATGCGGGCGGAGGCCGATCGCCTGGCGCTCCACGGCGGGCGCGCGCAGGTGGCCGCCGCGGCGCGGGTGCTGGCGGCCCGCGCCCGCGAGCGCGGGCGCCCGGAGGTGGCGGACGCCCTGGCCTCGGTCGCCGACGCCCGGCCCACGCCGCTCGTCCCCGACGGCCGGCCGGACGACCTGCTGCGCTCCGGCGCGCTGCCGGCCGGCGACCCGGCCGTCGCGACCGCCCTCGGCGCCGCGCTCGCCGCCTCCCTGCGGGCCGCGCCGGACCTGCGCGGCGAGGTGGCCCTGGTGACCGGCGCCGGGCCGGGGTCGATCGGCGAGGCCCTGGTCGCGCGGCTGCTGCGGGCGGGGGCCCGCGTCGTCGTGACCACGACCTCCGACGCCCCGGAACGCCGCCGCCGGTACCGCGACCTGTACCGCACGTCGGCCGCCCCGGGCGCCGAGCTGCACCTGCTGCGCGCGAACATGGCGTCGTTCGGCGACATCGACGCGCTCTGCGACTGGCTCGCCGCCCCGCCCGCCCCCGAGGGGCGCCCCGACCTCGCGACCGCGCCCCTGGTGCCGACGATCCTGGCCCCGTTCGCCGCGATCCCGTCCACCGGCCGCCTCGCCGAGGCGGGCCCGGCCTTCGAGGAGTCCCTGCGCCTGCAGGTGGTGGGGGTGGAGCGCCTGGTGGGCCGCGTCGCGGCGCTCGCCGACAGCCGCGACCCGGTGGCGGTGCTCGTCCCGCTCAGCGCCAACCGCGGCGCGTTCGGCGACGACGGCGCCTACGGCGAGAGCAAGGCGGCGCTGGAGGCGCTCGCGGGCCGCTGGGTGAGCGAGCCGGCGTGGGGGGCGCGCACCGTGCTTCTGATGCCGCGGATCGGCTGGGTCCGGGGCACCGGCCTGATGGCCGCCGCCGACCCGGTGGCCGACGCGGTGGAGGAGTCGCTCGGCGTGCGGACGTTCACCGCCGGGGAGATGGCGTGGGTGCTGGAGGGGCTGCTGCACCCCGGCGTGCGCGCCCGCGGGCGGGTGGCGCCGGTGCGGATCGACGCCACCGGCGGCCTGGACGACGTGCGCGACCTGCGCGCCGCGATCGAGCCCGCGGCGGCGCGGGTGAGGTCCCAGGAGGCGGTGCGCGCGCGGCGCGGGGCGCTGGACGCGGCCCTTGCCGCGCGGACCGCCGCGGGCGACGGTCCGGCGCCGCCCGTCGAGGCGCTCCCGGGCCCGGGCACCGACGCCGCGCCCGCCGTGGACGGCGCGGGGCGGCCCCACGACCTGGACCCGGCCGACATGGTCGTCATCGTCGGCACCGGCGAGCTCGGCCCGGGCGGCACCGGCCGCACGCGCTGGGAGCTGGAGGCCGGCGCGCCGCTCTCGGCGGGCGCCGTGGCCGAGCTGGCCGTGCTGTGCGGCCTCGTGCGCTTCGAGGTGGACGGGTACCGCGGGCGCTGGGTGGACGCGGCCGACGGCTCCGAGGTCCCCGAGGCCGGCCTGGCGGCGCGCTACCGGGACGCGGTGCGGGATCGCTTGGGCGTGCGCCCGCTGGAGGACGACGGCGTCGTCGACGCCGCCGGCCTCCACGTGCTGGCGCCCGCCGTGCTGGAGGAGGAGCTCGTCGTCGAGGTCGGCTCCCGCGAGGAGGCGCTCGCCCACGTCGCCGCCGACCCGGGGCACGCGGAGGCGCGGCTCGGCGAGGACGGCCGCTGGCTCGTGCTGCGCCGCCCCGGCGCGACGGTCCGCGTGCCGCGCACGGATGCGCACACCCGGCGGGTCGCCGGTCAGATCCCGCGCGGCCTGGACGTGACGCGCATGGGCGTGCCCGCCGAGCTGGTGGCGAGCGCGGACCGGATGGCGACGGTCAACATGGCGAGCACCGTCGAGGCGTTCCAGGACGCCGGGCTCACCCCCGAGGAGCTGATGGGCGCGGTCCACCCGGCGCTCGTCGCCAACACCCAGGGCGCGGGCATGGGCGGCATGGCGTCCCTGCGGCGCCTGCTGCTCGACCGCCTGCTCGACGACGAGCGCAGCCCGGATCGCCTGCAGGAGTCGCTCGGCAACGTGGTCGCCGCCCACGTCGTGCAGTCCTTCGTCGGCTCCTACGGGTCGATGGTCCACCCGGTGGCCGCCTGCGCGACGGCCGCGGTGTCGCTGGAGGAGGCGCACGACCGCATCCGCTCCGGCAAGGCGCTCGCGGTGCTCGCCGGCGGCTACGACGACCTGACCCCGGAGGGGCTCGCCGGCTTCGGCGACATGCGCGCGAGCGCCGACGCGGACGAGATCGCGGCGATGGGCCTGGCCCCGCACGAGGCCTCCCGCGCCAACGACGAGCGGCGCGCCGGGTTCGTCGAGGCGCAGGGCGGGGGCGCCCTCCTGCTGGTGCGCGGCGACGTCGCCCTGGAGCTGGGCCTGCCGGTGCGCGGGGTGCTCGCCTACGCCGGGTCGTTCGGCGACGGCGTCCACCGCTCCATCCCGGCGTCCGGCATGGGCCTGCTGGCCGCCGCCACGGGCGGCGGTGACTCGCCCCTCGCCCGCGGCCTGGCGCGCATCGGCCTGGACGCCGACGACATCGGCGTCGTCTCCAAGCACGACACCTCGACGGCCATGAACGACCCGAACGAGGCCGACCTGCACGAGCGCATCCAGGACGCGCTCGGCCGGACGCCGGGGAACCCGCTGCTCGTGGTGTCCCAGAAGACCGTCACCGGGCACTCGAAGGGCGGCGCCGCCGCCTGGCAGGTGGACGGGGTGCTGCGGATCATGGAGACCGGGCTCGTGCCGGGGAACGCCAACCTGGACTCGCCGGATCCGGCCCTCCGGGACGGGGTCCATTTGACCCTCGGCGACCGTCCGATCGCGCTGGCCCCGGGGGAGCCCGTGCGCTGCGCCCTGGTGGCGAGCCTCGGCTTCGGGCACGTCTCGGCGCTGCTCGCCGTGGCGCACCCCGGCGCCTTCCTCGCGGCCGTCCCCGAGGGGCGGCGTGACGACTACCTCCGGCGGGCCGGGGCCCGGCGCGCGGCCGGCGCCCAGCGGCGCCTGCGCGCGCAGGTGGGGCGGCCCGAGCCGGCCCTGCGCACGGACCGGCGCCTGGGCGGCGGCGACCCGGCCGCCGAGCGGGAGCGCGAGGCCGCGATGCTGCTCGACCCGGACGCGCGGCTGCGCGACGGCGTCTACCGCACGGAGCCGTGACCGCCGTCGGCCTCGGCATCGACGTGGTCGGGGTCGAGGGCTTCGCCGCCCAGCTCGCCGACGAGGCCTCCGGGTTCGCGGAGATGACCTTCACCGAGCGCGAGCGCCGGGCGGCCGCGGGCGACCCCGAGGTGCGGGCGCTGCGCCTGGCAGCGCGCTTCGCGGCGAAGGAGGCGTTCATCAAGGCCTGGGGCGCCGCCCGCGCCGGGCGCGCCCCGGACGTGGGCACGGTCGACATGCGCGAGATCGAGGTCGTCGACGACGGCTACGGCCGGCCGTCCCTGAGCCTCCACGGCGCGGTGGCCGCGTCGGTCGCCCGCCTGGAGACCGACCTCGGCCGGCGGGTGCAGGCGATGGTCTCCCTGAGCCACGACGGCCCGGCCGCGGCGGCCGTGGTGCTCCTGAGCCTGGGGTAGCCTGCCGCGGTGCGCGACGACCGCTGGCGGGACATCGCCGACCGCATCGAGTCCACGTGGCCGGGGGAGCCGGGCCTGGGCGACTCCTACCGCGACGACCTCGACGACCTCCGCCCCGAGGTGGTGGAGGCCGCGATCGACGCCCTCCTGATCGATCACCGCAACGCGGCCCCGTCGCCGTCCGCCGTGCGGCGCGCGGCCGAGGGCCTGGAGGCCGAGACCCCGGTCGAGGAGGCCGAGGAGCCCGATACGGAGTGGTCCGACCCGCCCGCGGCGGGCTCCGATGCGCCCCCGCCTCCTCCGCCGCCCCCGGCGGACGGCCCCGCCCCGGCGGCAACCGACGCCGGCCCCGTCGAGGCCCGCCGCCCCGACGTGACCGACCCGGACGCCGCGGCGGCGGCGAGGACGAAGGCCGGGAAGAAGGCGACCCTCGCCCTCATCCTCGGCGTCGCGGCCTTCGTGACCCTGCCCCTCATCGTCGCCTCGGCGGCGATCCTGGTGTCCCGCTCGGCCCTCCGCGACGTCCGCGCCCTGGGGCCGGACACCCCCGGCGAGGGCCGCGCCCAGCTCGGGATGATCCTGGGCTGGATCGCCCTGGCGCTCTACCTCGTCGTCATCATCACGGGCGTGCTCGCCGCCGACTGAGGTTCCCCCGTCCGGGCCCCCGGACGCAGACGGGGCCCCCGACCCTACGCACGTCCCCGCGCCGGCTCGACGCCGCCCCGTGCCGTCTTCGTGCCGTGACTCCCCCGGCGCCCGTTCACCCGCCACTGGGGTCGCCGGCCGGGTTCCAAGTGGAACATGAGGCCGCCGGGAGTGGCGCGTCGCTCGGACCTCGGCTGGTGACCCAAGTGGAACATGGGGACACCGGGAGTGGCGCCTCGCTGGCGGGCCGGGGCGGCGGCCCCCCTCAGCCCCAGGTGCGCTTCGGGCGGTCCAGGCGGAGGCGGTAGGCGGCGATGAGGCCGAAGGAGACCGCGAAGAGCAGGAGGACGGCGACGGGGCCGGCGGCGTCGGCGAGGGGGTCGCCGTCGATGATCGCGCCGCGGTAGCCCTCCATCGCCCACCAGGTGGGCGTCAGGGGGGAGAGAGGCTGCGCCCAGTCGGGGAGCGAGTCGGCGGGGACGAAGCCGCCTCCGAGGGCGCCGAGCACCATGGCCGCGAGGGCGGTGATCGCGTTGACCTGCTGGATGGTCCCGGCGAGGGCGGCGATCGCGAGGCCGCCGGTGAGGACGGCGGCGCCGTAGGAGAGGGCGATGAGGGCGACGGCGATCCAGGAGCCGGCCACCTCCAGCTCGAGCCAGATCACGCCGACCGCGAACAGCACGACGGCCTGCAGGATCAGCAGCGCGCCGGGAACGGCGACCTTCCCGAGGGCCACGGCGCGCGGCGGGATGCCGGAGGCGTGGAGCCGCTCCCAGGTGTGCCAGCCGTGGTCGCGGAACAGGGCGAAGCCCACCAGGCCGGCCGCGAAGACCGCGAAGACGCACGCCATGCCGGGGACGGTCTGGGCCGATCCGGCCACGTCGTCGCCCTGGACGAGCAGCGCGGCGCGCAGGGCCGGGGCGAGCAGTGTCATCAGCACGAGCGGCGCCGCGACGAGGATCACCGCGGGCACGGGGTCGTGGCGCAGCAGGCGCATCTCGATGCCGGCGACGGCGCGGGCCCCGCTCACTCCCACTCCTCCGGGGCGCGCCGGCCGGTGAGGGCGAGGTAGGCGGCCTCGAGGCTGCCCCCGTGCGGCGCGACGATCTCGCGGTGGGCGCCGGCGGCGACGGCGCGGCCGGCCTCCAGCACCACCACCTCGGCGTCCAGGCGCTCCACCTCGGGCAGGTAGTGCGTGGTGTAGACGACGGCGACCCCGTCGGCGGCCATCTCGCGCACGGCGTGAAGGATGGCGTCGCGGGTGCGCGGGTCGGCCCCGGCGGTGGGCTCGTCGAGCAGGGCGAGGCGCGGCCGGTGGACGAGGGCCGCGGCCGCGTGCGCACGGCGGCGCTCACCGCCTGACAGGGTGCCCGCCGCGCGCCCGGCGACCCCCTCCAGCCCGAAGGGGGCGATCAGGGCCTCCGCCGATTCGCGGGCGGCGCGCGGGCTCATTCCGTACAGCTCGCCGACGCCGCGGATGTTCTGCAGCACGGTGAGGGAGGGGTACAGCCCGATCTCCTGGGCGGCCAGCCCCACCAGGCGCCGGGCACCCCGGTCCGCGCGCGGGTCACGGCCGCACACCCGCACCGTCCCCGCATCGGGGCCGCGCAGGCCGGCGGCGAGGGAGACCAGGGTGCTCTTTCCCGCCCCGTTCGGCCCGAGCAGGGCGAGCAGGCCGCCCGGAGGCAGCTCCAGGTCGATTCCGTCCAGCGCGACGCGCGCGCCGTAGGAGGCGCGCACCCTCGAGAGGGCGAGCGCGGGGGCCGTGCCGCCGCTCATCCGGCCGCGCGCCGCCGCCGGCCGGCGAGGCGGGCGAAGTCGGCCCGCTCGCACACCATGAACGCCGCCCGCTTGTCGGGCATGTCGATCTCCATCTCGCGCCGGAACCCGAGGAAGGCGAGCAGCGAGAGGAAGTTCTCGTTACGGACGTCGGGCTCGCCCACCAGGCGCAGCACCCCGGGGCGCTCGAACAGGAAGCGGGCGACGGCCCGGCCGATCGCGACGCTGTACCGGCCGAGGTAGTCCTCCTCCCCGATCAGCACGTGCGCCCCCAGGTCGCCCGGCTTCACCGGCGCGTGCGCGCCCAGGACGTCGCGGTGCGGGTCATAGACCTCGATGTACCCCACGGGCACGTCGTCCACGAACCCCAGGTACGGGGTGCGGGCGGGGTCGTCCACCTGGCGCTGCAGGTAGTCGCGGATCCAGTCGGCGGGCCAGTCCATCTCCCAGAACTCCACCACATGGGGACGGTGCATCCACGAATGGACCAGCGGCGTGTCGTGCTCGGGCACCACGGGACGCGCCCACAGGCGCCGCCCGGTGGCCGGCTCGGTCTCGCCGTAGACCGCGAGATCGGCGAGGACGGGGACCTCCGCGCTCACGGGGCGGCCGCCGGCGCGAGCGGGTTCTCGACCCAGCCGACGGCCGAGGCGACGGGGCGCGACGGGTCGTCGGAGTAGCCCCGCCCGAGGATGCGCACCCGGTTGAGGCAGAGCTTCACGAAGGCCGGCGCCTCGAAGTCGAACAGGGCGAAGCGGTCCCCGAGCTCGGCGGCGAAGCGTTCCTGGTAGGCCGCCACCACCCGCTCGGCGGACGCCCAGAACGCGGACTCCGGGTAGCCCATCCGGTCCTGGAGGATCTCCGCCAGGTAGCGGTGGACGCACACGAGCAGGCCGCTCTGGATCCACTGGGACAGCACCATCGACTCGACCCCCTGGCCGATGGCGGCGCGCGCCCCGGCGGGCATGCCCTCCAGCTCCGGCAGCGGGTCGATGGAGACCATCGCGTCGTCCACGAAGTCCTTCACCACCAGCCGCTGCGGCACGTCGTCCACGAGCGCTACCATGCAGTTCTGCGCGTGGGGCGAGAACGCGGCGCCGTAGCGGTAGAGCACGTGCAGCAGGGGCGGGAGCGAGCAGGCGTGGAGGGCGGTGACCCACTCGTCCACGTCGCGGCCGCTGCGCGCGATGAGGCGCTCGGCGAACGACACGCCGGCCGGGTCTCGGTGGATGAGGGCCGCCAGCGTGATCGCGCGCTCGCCCGGTCGCAGGAGCGGCGCGACCGAGGTGCGCCAGATGGCGCCGAGCATCTCGGTGTGCTGGTAGGGCACGTCGGGGATCGCCTCGAAGGCCGGGTGCCCGACGCTCGCGCTCGCCACCTCGCCCAGCATGATGAGGCCGGTCTCGCGCAGAAACGGGTCGCTCTCGCAGATGCCGGTGAACCACTCCGTCAGGGCCGGCGCGGCCGTCGCCCGGGCGCGCGGGATGCCGCGGTGCACCGACGTGTTGAGGATCGACACCGCCAGCTTCATGTAGCGGCGGTCCGGGTGGTCGAGGTCGGCGAGGGTGCGGATGGACTGCTGGGGCGCATAGCGCGCGCCGAGCCCGCCGAGCGCGACCATGCGCCCGCGGGCGAGGTCGCCGGCGTGGAGGGTCACGATGCGGTTGGCCCACTGCCAGGGGTGCACCGGGACGTAGGCCACGGCGTCCGGGTCGGCGCCTCCCGCCGCGGTCCGGGCGCGCAGCTCCTCCCAGCCCTCCGGCCCCACCTGCTCGGCGACCACCGTCTCGTGCTCCAGCCCCGGCACCGCGTGCAGGTCCACCCGGCCGCGGTCGACCGCCACCCACTCCACGTCGATCGTGTCGCGGGCCTCGGGGGAGTAGCGCACCAGGTCGTCGGCGCCGAAGCCCACCCGCCCCTTGGACGCCACGATCCACGGGTGCCCGCGCATCTCGCCCTCCAGCAGGAGGGGGTCCAGGTCGAGCAGCTCGTCGGCCGGGCGGCCCGTGGCGACCTGCATCGCGTCCGAGAGCAGGGTCGCGGCGATCTCGCCCACCAGCCCGGCGGTGGTGGAGGGGTCGGCCCCGATCGCCGGGGCGCCGGTCGCCACCACCTCGTCGGCGTCCGGCAGGGGCACGGGGACGCCGCCGCGCCGCGCCTCGACCGTCGCCGGATCCACCCGCCAGAGGCCCATCGACCGCGGGTGCGCCGCGTAGGACAGCTCCAGGTCGCCCAGTACGAGGGTCATGTCGCGGCCCCCGTCCGGGCGGTCCGTGTGGGCCGGGCGCACCACCTCCTCGTAGGCCAGCTCGGTGAGCAGCTTGGCGACGAGCTCCCGGTTCACCCGCTCCCAGGCCCCCGGGGTGAGGGTCGCGACAAGCTCGGCCACGGTGCGCGGCGGGGGCGCGGTCACGAGGGGCTGCCGAACGACTGGAACACGTTGCGCTCCCGCACCGGGTAGACCTCGCGGCCGCAGAGGGCGTTGACGATCACGGCGTTGCGGTGGGCGCCGAGGCCGAGGTCGGGGGCGCCGACGCCGTGGGTGTGCAGCTCGGCGTTCTGCACGAACAGGGTGGAGGGGGCGCCGTCGTCGCGGGCGACGCGGTACCCGGCGTCCACGGCGGGCCGCCCCTGCGCGTCCCGCACGAGGGCCTCCTCCAGCCCGGCGGGCCAGGGGGCGTCGCGGTAGCCGGTGCCGAGCACCACGGCGTCCGCGCGAACATCGAACGTCCCGCCGTCGTCCAAATGGCGCATCCGGAGCGTCCAGGCGTCGCCGTCCGGCTCCAGGGCGGTCAGCTCGCAGCGGGCGCGGTACTCCAGGCCGGGGTCGCCGCCGGCGACGGTCGCCCGGTAGAGGGCGTCGTAGATGCGGGCGCTCGTGTCCGCCGAGATGCCCTTGTAGAGCAGGTCCTGCCCGGACCGCAGGTCGTCGCGGCGCTCGGGCGGCAGGCCGTGGAAGTGGGCCGTGTACTCCGGGGAGAAGTGCTCCAGGCCGAGCTTGGAGTACTCCATCGGCAGGAAGCCCTCGCCGCGCGCCATCCACACCCGGCGGGCGCCGGGGACGCCGTTGTCGAGCAGGTCGGCCACCACCTCGGCGGCGCTCTGGCCGGCGCCGATCACGGCCACCGAGGGGAGGGTGAGGAGGCGCTCCCGCTCGCGCAGGTAGTCGGCCGAGTGGAGCACGCCGGCCGCGCCGGCCGGCGCGCAGTCCGGCAGCGCGGGCACCGATCCGACGCCCATCACCACCGCCCCGGCCCGCAGCTCCACCGGGCCCTCCGGCCCGGTCGCCCGGACGGCCCAGTCGCCGCCGGGCAGGGGCTCCACGGCGTCGACCCGGTGGCCGAAGCGGCAGGACGGCAGGCGGCCGGCCACCCAGCGGCAGTAGTCGTCGAACTCGGCCCGCAGCAGGTGCATCCGCTCCAGGAAGTAGAAGCGGTAGAGCCGCCCCTGCTCGTGGAGGTACTGCAGCACCCCGTGGCGGCTCGTCGGGTCGGCGAGCGTCACGAGGTCGGCGAGGAACGGCACCTGCACCTCGGCGTCCGGCAGCATCAGCCCCGGGTGCCAGGAGAACTCGGGCCGGGCGTCGAGGAACACCGCGTCCACGTCGCCGACGGGGTCGAGCAGCGCCGCCAGGCCCAGGTTGAAGGGGCCCAGGCCGACGCCCACCACGTCGTGGCGCGCGGGGGCGGTCACGGGCGGTCCGTCCACATGACGAGGGCGGCGCGCTTGTCGGGCAGGTCGAGCTCGGCCACCACCCGGCCGCCCAGGCGCTCGCAGAAGGCGATCATCCGGGCGTTGCGGATGTCCGGCTCGCACACCACGCGGTTCGCGCCCGGGTCGTCGAACAGCCGCCGCACCACCGCGTAGCCGAGCCGGCGCGGCACCCCGCTGCCCAGGTAGGAGGCGGGCCCCACCAGGATGTGCCAGCCGCGGTCCCCCGGCGTGGCGGCGTAGTGGGCGGCCAGCGGGTCCTCGGCCGCGCGGTAGGTCTCGACGTAGGCGAACGGGTCGCCGGCGGCGTCGGCGATCCAGGGGACGAGGTGGGGGAGGGCGCACTGGGCGTCCAGGTACTCACGCACCCCGGACTCGGGGCCGTCGAGGCCCCACCACGGGATGACGTGCGGCTCCTGCATCCAGGCGTGGACGAGCGGCGTGTCGCGCGCCGGGTCGACGGCGGTGAACGCGATCGCGGCCGTCACGGCCGCAGCGGGTTCGGGATGCGGATGTAGACGGACTGGTCCGCGATGTCGCCCACCAGCTCGTCCATGTCGTGCAGCCGGGTGCGCAGGTTCGCCTTGCACGGCCAGGTGGGGTC